>NZ_CP019562.1:1200000-1802500 GCF_001983955.1 Streptococcus oralis
TGAGAACTTTAAATTATTTATTAGTGTAAAAAAGGACACCTTCCCAACAAAGATATCCTGTCTAAATAAAGCTTATAAAGCCAAACACTATAAAGGAGGACGTCCAAAAACGCTAAGTCTATAAAAACAGTTGATGCTAAACTTGCGTTATTTATTCTATTGACCAACTCTACGTCTCCTAGCTTTTGATTTTGGTCTTGGATTAGCGACAGTCACCGAACGATAATATTGGTAGAAGATACTCTTCGTTCTTCAGGTCTATTTGCCTTAGACAACTTAAAAGCAGCAAGTGTCACTATAGCTATTGATGTCATAGAAAGTCCTATTTCAACGTCCTAAAAGAAACCAAAGTAAAATTATTCAGGAAAAAAGAGACACACCATGAAGACACAAATCATACTCGATTTAACACCACTTCATGCCTGCTAATTAGTTTTTTAAGAAGGTCATACACATGATTTTACTCTTTTTAAGAAAGGATAGGTCAAGTTTGCCAGAGCAATCACTTGATTTTCTGTATTTGGATTATTTATGCATTATGAATATTCATAATATAACCTTCATTCCTGCTAAAAATTCTAAAAAGCATCTATTGACTGAAGAGGATAAGAAGTTTAATAGAGATACTTGTAATACGTATTAAAATTGAGCATTTTAATGCTAAGTATAAAACTTTTCAATTTATAGAATCATCAACTATGAGTTAAAATAATTTTCGAACAAAGGCTGTCCAAAAACTTGATATAATGCGTTTTATTGTGGGAATATTCATTTCATTTTCTCCTGAAATTGAGTTTTTACCCAAACTCATTAATGTTATTGATATAATCCAATAATAATGATAATATCAAATAGTAATAAAAAAATTTGATAGTATTTTTTCATAATCTGTCACGCTTTCTAATGATTTTTTATGGTAAATGGAGATAAATATGATTATAGGTGAAACTTATAGAAAAATACGAGAAGGAAAAGGTATTTCTATTTCTTCATTAGCAGGTGCAGAAATTTCAAAGTCTCAAATATCTAGATTTGAATTAGGAGAGACAGAAATCTCATTTTTTAAATTATTATATCTACTTGAAAAAATAGGTGTAACACTAGAAGAGTTTTTGCTTTCATGTAATGATTACCAGCCTTCAGACTTCAATACCTTGATACGCTTAGTTCAACAGGCTGCATACAATCAAGAAATCAAATCATTACTTAATATGGTAAGCAAAGAGATGGAACTGTTTAGAGAAACCAAATCTCATTATCATAAGTTAAACGCTATTTTCATTGAAAGTATTATCTATGGAATTGATAATACTCATCAATTGAGTAATCAAGACACCTCTTATCTTACTAATTATTTATTTTCTGTTGAAAACTGGGGATATTACGAAATTCTTATTCTTGGAAATTGTTGTCGAGCAATATTACCAAATTTATTATTTAGATATGCCAAAGAGGCGCTTAAAAAAGGAAAGTTGTATAGTTCTATACCTAGAAATAAACAAGCTCTCGTTCAATTACTTCTTAATTCACTTCTTATTATGATTGAAAACAGCTTATATGAGGAAGCTTTATTTTTAGAACAAGCTACTAAGAATATATTATCTAATTCCACAGATTTTTTTGAACAAACTATTCTTTTGTATTTAGAAGGATTTTTTGAACTTAAATTTCATCATAATCAAAAATCAATTTTAAAAATAGAAGATGCTTTAAAAATTTTTGAATTATTCAATAAAACATTATACAAAAATTATAAAGAATACTACAAAAAAAATATTATCAATTTATTACAATGTGGTAATTCCTATTTTGAATAATTGCTTTTTTTGAAAAACTTTTTAATTCATCTAAAGAAATCAATTCCAGCTCTTCAGCAATACTATCCCAACTTGGAATATCAAATAATTTTTCTCTACAAATTGTTTTTAAATATTCATTTTTATTAACTTCACAATTTATGTACAATTCATTGATTACTCTTTTTTTAGCCTTATAAAATAATATTTCATCAGATAAATCGGATTCATTAACAAGATTGTTCTCCAGTGTTTTAATCAATTTTTTCTTATAGATTGTAGGTGTTATAGTTACTATTTTTAGTAAAGTCATATTACTATAAAATATTGGGTATGATACAATATTATATATCCATTGCTTTTGTGTCCTTAACTTATGGCCTAATAATGAATCTTTAATACCAGTTAACATCGAGTTTAAGATACTTAACATTGCCATTTCATGAGATGATGCTACCATACCAGATATATCTAGATACATAGAAATTTCAGAAAGTTCTTGTTGCTTATCTAATTCCGTTAAACCAGTTGAAAAAGCCGGAAAGTTAATTTCTACAGATGATTCACTTAAAGGTAACATATTTTCAATACTTATGATTTCACTTTGTAGAAAACTTGGACCAGCAATAGCAATCTGGAATTCTCCTGCTTGAATATTTTTTATATAAAATTTATATATAGTTTCTAAACTAACATACTCAATATTACCTCTAGTACCAATAATATCTATTGACCAAGAACTATTTTTAAAAATTACTCGATTATCATTAATAGATTTCTTACTATTTTCATACTGATTTAATTCAATTAAGACTATTTTCTTTTCCCTCAATAGTTCATCTTCAGTAATGGAAAGATTGAAAATCCTACTTATCAGTATTTTAAAAATTTTATTGAAATCTTCAGCTAGACAGTAACCACTTAAATTAATATAATCTCTAGATGTCTCTCCTTTAATAGCTGCACCATTCATATCAAACAATTCATTTAGTGATTGTTCATTCCCTGCTCGTATTAGTAAATGTTCAATAAGATGTGAAAATCCTAATTCATTTACTTGCTCAATACTAGTACCTGCAACAAACATCAATGAAAAATATGCAAATTTACTTGCTTGATTTTTTTTAAATATAATTCTCTTATTCATCAATTTTTAGAATCTCCCAGAGTTTACTTTTATTGAAATCATGACCACATGTAGGACAATGAGATTGCTTAGAGAAGTGCTTGAATTCATCTTCCCTAAAACTATAAAAATCAAATCTAAATAAAGTATTCCAAACATTACTATTTTTCTCTGTTACACAATCTAACCATTTCTTCACAACCCATGATGACAATAATAGAATATTAGTTAAAATATTTGCAGTTATTAATTTTCCATCATAGTTTGAAAATTTTTTAACTAAATTTTGAAAGTTATCACTATCTTGTTCATAAAGTAAACAATCAACACAGCCTATATTTTGAATATTAGGATTACAAAATAAGAGTTTACCTGCGCTACGTTGGCTAAAACAGTATATACTAGGGATATTAAATAAATAGCATGCTCTATTTACTAATCTTTGTGCTATATAAGGAGGTTCATCCATACAACAAAATACCCAGTCACTTTCAGAAATTTCTTTTTTTACAGCATCAACAGTGCTCATTTTTAATTTTCTTTTTGTGACTACACACTGATAATTACGTTTTAGAATACAATCTTTTACACAGTCAACTTTATATTTACCAATATCGTTAAAGGTAAACATAGATTGCCTATTTATATTATTTTCTTTAACAATATCATCATCGACTAAATGAAGTCGCCCTACCCCTAATTGGGCTAATTGTAATGCGATATGAGAACCACCGGCTCCACATCCTAGTATGGTAACTTTTAAATTACTCAATTTTTCAAGTAATTTAATCCCGCCAATACCTTCACTAGAATAATAAGTTTCTAGTGATTCATTAATTAAATAGTGATCAATTTGATTTACAGGTCTATCTAATATTTCTAATAAATTACGATCAGAAAATTTAGATATATATTTTTCTATAATATTTTCGGATATATCATATTTTTTTCTTAATAAATCTTTAATTTCTTCAAAGCTATTAATTCCATTGCAACAAGAAATTAAATCTGACCAAAAATCTGAGTATCCTGTAATTTCTAATACATCAACATCGTCAGCTCCAATTCTTAATCTGTCGTTCTTCCATTGGTAAACGATTCTATCCTGGTTCCATTTTGGGAAATAATTATCCATTTTATATCCTCAACTATTTGATAAAAGCATGCAAGATTAACATGCATGCTTCTGTTATACACGAGAAGTCGATTAATATTATTGACTTCTTTTTTATTAATACAAACTAATTTAAACTCTCTTTTTAAGAGTTTAAATTAACTAAATCTAAAATTATCTTAGATAAAGTACCAATTAGTTGTATCTTCTTCACGAATTTCTTCAAATTCTAACTCCAAAATGTTGAAATCTTCCATAATCATGATCATCACCTCCTTTCTATTATAAAACAATAATCTGATCAAACTCTTCCAATATTTCTGGATTTTGATCATGAGTAATGACAATAACAATTGCATCTTTAATGGATAGAATGTAATCCATTATTTCTTTTGCTTTTATTGGATCAAGGTTACTTGTAGGTTCGTCAAATATATAAACTGAATATGTTTTGACTAAAAACCTAGCTAAATCAATTCGTTGCTTTTCTCCTTCTGAAATGATTTGGTTTGATTGAGCTAGGTTTTTACGAAGAAAGTCTTCATTAAAACCTAAGGATTTTCTTAATTTTTCAGTTAAATGAAGGTTTCTAGCCAATTTGATATTCTCTAGAATATTGCCTTCAATAAGAAAGTCATTTTTTTGCACAAACGCAATATCTTTATATAACTCGTCTGAGGGAATATCAATATTCTGTTTTCCGTTGATTTTTATTTCTCCATCATAAAGATTTTTGGGATAATAATTTAGTATTAATTTTACTAAAGTTGTTTTCCCAGCTCCTGAAGCACCTATAATTGCATAGCGCTTGCCTTTTTTAAATTCATAGGAAAAATGATCAAATAATATTTTATTTTCAATTTCATAATGTAATTGGCTAATAGAAATGGTCGAAATGTTATCACAATCAATTGTACTTGTTTTATGGGAAGTTCCATGATTTGTCTCATATAGATTTTCTTGGATATTATCAATAATGGACTTGCTACTGCTGATTAAATTTTTATTGTAAAGAATAGATTGTAATGGAGCAAAAACACCGTTTAATAATTGAATACTTGCTACTAGTAATCCAATAGTCAGTAAGTTATTTCTTACAAAAAAGATACCAGCGACCATACAGGATAGTTGAGAGCCAAAACTTAGTAAAATTCCAGTAGTTGAAGCTAAGTCTTTTAAGAATTGATATGTTTTTCTGGACTCTTCAAATTCTAAACTGATTCCCTGAATTTTTTCTTGGGTCCAGCTTTGAATATTTAATAACTTAATTTGTTCAAAACCATTAATAAAGTTTGTCATTTTTGACAAATAGTGATTATTTTGTAGAGAATAATTATTTGTTGATTTAGTCATTAACTTTCCAGGAATTTGTGATAGGAAAACCGTTATACTCGACAATAAAAGGAAGACTAATGCTAATCGCCATTCTATATAAATAATAGCAACCACACTCATGATAAGGCTCCCTAAATTTGCAATTAGAGAGATTTTAGGGATTAATAAATTTTCTTGAATAAGGTCACTGTTTTTGGTGATATTATTTAAGAAATCTGAATGGTTACGGTTGTCAATTTGGTTAAATTCACGCGATAAATAATGTAATAAGAGACGCCTTTTTAGATCTAAAATAACTTTTTTTACATATTCGTTTTTAAGATAGGAATAGGAAGAAGAAATCAAGAACCACAGTAAAATCGAACCTACAGAAATAGTGATATGAAAGAGTAATCCACTATTTGAATTAGATATACTATCAAGTATTCTTCCTAATTGCAGAGAGAAGAATGTCATTAAAAGAGCACTTGTCAAACTTAATAAAATAATCAAGAAGTATAGTAATTTATATTGTTTCATAATCTGGTTCATATCTTACTCCTTAAGTAACTCTGATGAGAATATTATAATCCAAATATGAAAATCAGAAACAAACTTCCCGTATTTGGGACGCAATGAATAGTTTACACTAAATATAAAAAAATTATAAAATAATTATTTTTTAAAATAAGAGGAGAACTCATATTTTTATTTAACAATGAATATATCACACTAAACCAGATAGAATATACAAGTTAATTTGTACCGAAATTACTATATATTATAAGAAAAATAGAAACTCTAAAGCATTCTGTACACTTTAATTTTAATTCATCTCTTTTTGTTTCTAATACAGAGTATTGAGACTGGATTATAAGCACATCAACAAAAAACTCTATTCAAACCTACCTTTGAATAAAGTCTTTTGACAATCTAAAAAGTTCACATTTTTTTCTTATTTATGGAGTTAATGAAGCGCCAACTGAATCCTAGAACCAACATCAGATTGATGAAAAGGTACACAGCCGTATAACTAGTTAAACCATGTTGTCTGATATCATCAAAATATAAACTAGGTTCAGTAAAGAACAAATAAATTCCATAGACCTCTACGAAAATAAGAAAACTGACAAAACCAATAAGGAAAAGTCCACTTGCAATAAGAAAGAGTCTCCATAAAAGAATGAGAATTCCTCCTACTGCTAGAAAAATTACTGGGATAAGGAGTAAATCATTCATGACTTTCTCCTTCCTAATCAATCAACTGACGATAATGGGTGGCAAGAGAATAATCAAACTCTTCTAATTTTTGAACTAAGTCCAAATACTCCTCTTTCTCATGTTCTTCAAAGTCCACATCTCGATGATTCTGAAGAGCGATTTCCAATTGGCTAGTGAGTTCTCGTATAGAAAAGCTGTAATCGCCTGTCACCTCCTCATAATGTTCCTTTAATTCCTTGTAGGCATTGTATTCTTCAGGTGTTTGAAATCCCTGTACCAAGGCCTCTTCTAATTGATAATAGGTATCTTCCATCATAATCGTTACCTCATTTCTTTCTATCTTTATTTTACCGCGCTTTTCTTTTCTTGTCCGCTATTTATATATATTTTTTAATCTAATTCAAAAGAAAGTTGTTCTTGCTTTTCTTTTCCTTTTTCGTAGAATTGTCTTAAGGCCTGATCAATAATATCTAAATCCGTTTCTGTTTCAATCAATGGCGCGAGTACATCGTATTCGGCCTTTTTAGTTTGATACTCCTCTTCCTTTGGAAAATTTTTCTCAATTTCTACTTTAGCAGTAGTCCATTTATCCTTTAATTCATCCAATAGGTTCTGTGTTTTTACTTGGTCCTCTTTAATGTGATCAATCGTATGCTGAAGCCTTTGAATTGTCCCCAAAGGAGAATACAAATCTAAACTGACAGAATACTGATTTTCTCCTACAATCTTAACAGAGAAGGTTTCAGGAAGAGGTTGATTTGTTGGAAGACTAAGCATTTTAATGTCAAATCCTCGATAGCTTGCTAGGGTTCGAAATTCTTTGCTGTCAGCTTGATTATGACGGATAAGACGGTGTAGGGATTCCCCTGCTTCAGATCGTTGATCAAAAGCTTGCTTACCTACCGTCATAGAAAATGCCTGGTCTTTCGACATTTCAGACTGTTGAATGTCGCCTTCATACTTGCTTAATCGTTTCTCAAGAATGGGCATATTTTCTTCACAGTAGGAGATTGTATGACGATAGTGATCCTTGCTGCGCTGAAAGGCGCGTCTTTGATTTTCTAATAGAGTTAGATCATTCTCTAGTTCCATCTTATATTTGAGATAAGGATTACCTGTTGCTAGTGCCTTAAAATCAGAAGCTGTCATGGTCTGCTCATCAATATCTTCTGCAGCACGAATCGGCTCCTTAGAAGTCATAATCTGCTTAATATAACGGAGTTTGTTCTCCTGAGTTGCCCATAGATAATTATCAAACGAACCTTTGGTAATATAGTGGTAAATATCCACTTCCTTGTTTTCATTTCCCTGTCGGATAATCCGTCCATTGCGTTGCTGAATATCACTTGGTCTCCACGGTACATCCAGGTGATGAACTGCTTTCATCTTGCTCTGAACATTTAAACCTGTTCCTCCTTTTTCAGTTGAAGCAAGGAGAATCCGCACCTCTCCTGCATTGACTTTTCGAGACAAACTATTCTTCTTTTCATCACTATTGGCATCATGTACAAAGGCAATTTCTTTACTAGGGACTCCTCTATCAACTAATAAAGCCTTTATTTCAGAATAGACATCAAAGCCATTATCCTTTTTCTTAGGTGTGCCAATATCTGAAAAAATCATCTGAGTAGCCTTATTTTCCATTCCCTCACGATAAATTCTCTCAACATTATCCACTACCTGAAGCAGTTTATGATTGTCTGCTAGACTATAGCTAGAGTCCAATAAACGCATATCAATAGCTAGTTTTCGTGCCTCACCCGTAATTTTTAACATGTTATCCTGGCTTGGATCAACTGTTCCACATTTAACCGCATCTGACCTCATAACTAATTCTTCTAAATAGAGTTTCTGGTTTTCAGTTAACTCACTCTCAATAGGGATAATATGAGCTTCTGGAACAGGTAAATCCAACATATCTTGTGTTTGAATGTCGGCTGTTTCTTTATAGATTTTCATCAACTCAGGAAGATTGACAAATTTTTTAAATCGCTTCTTAGGTTGGTACTTATCCCCTGTAGGAGCTAATTCCATAGAGTTTTGAATTTCTCCAAAAGCACCTACCCAAGAGTCAAAATAATCAACTTGATAACGTTTTAAGATATCTGGTTGAATATAGTTCATCATAGTATATAACTCACTAATAGAATTGGAAACAGGTGTTCCTGTCGCAAAGACAATATTTTTAAAATCATGTTCTTCCTGAATCTGTCGAACCTTCATTTCCATATCCACATTCTTCTTAGACGTTGTATTGGTAATCCCTGCTACATTCCCAAGTCCAGTAATTGGACGAATATTTTTAAAGTGATGTGCTTCATCCACAAAGAGAAAATCAATTCCTAGATTTTCAAAATCAATAAAGCTATCACGATTGAAGCGTTGGAGTTCTTCCAATTGTTTCTCTAGACCACTTATTGATTGCTCTGCTTCTTTAACGGTATACTTATTTTCAGAATGTGTTTTAATCTCTCGTAGTTCATTAAGTTTATCCTCTATATAGTTCATCTGTCTTTCCTTACTGACAGGGATTTTTTCAAATTGAGAATCCCCAATGACAATGGCATCGTAATCTCCTGTAATAATACGGGACACAAATTGTTTTCTTCTCGCCTTCACAAAATCTTTCTTAGTGGTCACAAAGACTTTTTTAGTCGGGAAAAATTTCATGATTTCTTGGCCAAACTGAGCAGACAAACTAGAGGGCACCACATACAAGGGCTTATGAACCATCCCCAACTCCTTTAATTTAAACCCAGCACCAAGCATTGTCAAGGTCTTTCCTGAACCTACCTCATGAGCTAATAAGGCTCTTTTTTCTTCTACGATTCTTTGAATAGCATTCTCTTTGTGAGGACGAAGACTGATGTTTTGTGCTAAGCCATCAATGACTAGATGGCTACCGTCATACTCTCGACTAACCGTTCGATTATAAAGACGATTATAACTTTCTTCGATAACTTGTTGGACTTCTGGATACCGTGAGACAAAGTCTTGAAAGTGCTCTTGTAAATGCTGCTCTTTTGCTCTTAGAACAGAGGTTTTTTCCAAATCTGTGATGGTCTTTTTCTTTTCTCCTTCCGTAACAGTCATAGTAATCGTCGGTTGGTTTGAATTTAGTAAATTCTCAAAAACCTTTCTTCCTGTATCATAACGTGACCCACTGACTCCAAGACTACTATCTTTGGCACTTGGATAGCGATAAGCAAATGATGTCCTTAAATGAACCTGGCCATCGACAGGATTCACTTCAATGACTTGTTCAACATCTGGCGAAGACAATTCAAATTCACGATTGGTAAAACATTCAAAGGCAAATTTACCATAAACGGATTGAGGAATCCAACGTGACCCTATTTTAAACTCAATATCTGCCAGATGAATCCGTGGAGGGCGAACAGATTCTAACAAATCTAAAGCATGGTTCCAATCATATTCTTGGTTGTTTTCCTCTACTAATAGTTGAACTACTTCTATCTTGTTGAGAATATCTCCTGATAAAAACTGGTTCTTAGAAAGATATTTTCTTTCTCCTCTTAAATAGCTTTCTGGATCCATTAAAATCTGGTCACCTAACTCATCTAAAATAGCAGCTTGGCTATGTTCAGGGTAAATTGATACCATATAGTCTAAATCAACCCCTCTACCATCCGATAAACTAGAGTTTAAGGCATCTAGAGCCGTTGAAACTCTTGCAATCACTCTCTCTGGTCTAACCAATGCTTTCTCAAAAGCTAAAGATTTTTTATATTTCACTTTCTGGTCTTTAGAATCAATATACTCATCTTCCAAACTAGCTAGTAAGGAATACTTATCGTCACTATCAAATAAGTTCCGATTGATTGAGGCATTCAAGTATCCAAATTGACTTACAAAGCGGTCATAGTCATGATTGAGTTTACTAAGTAATACCTGAAAATCTGTCCGACTATAATCTTGATGACGTTGAATTTTAATTAAGGATTGATAGGTCTCTCTCAAATCAACCATGCCCTTAATACGACTAATATCCTTATCCGATAAGGGGCTTTCATAAAAGACAGTTTTTTTGAACAGTCCCTTATATTTCCCTCTTTTACTCGCTTCTTCTGACTTGTAAACATCTAGTGCTTCCTCATCTGTCAAATGAAGTTGAACGAATCGGTCTATTTTATGTTCAGACAAAGAACTGTCCCATGCTTTAAAATCTCCCTTCTCATCTACATAATAACTAATTTCGTCTACTTTTGAACTTTTCCGAATGCCATGCGTATCTCGGTAATAAATTTGATTTCCCTCATATCCAAAAGAATAGAGCGCTAAGTTCTCACGTATACGACTTGGGATAGAATTATCCACTTCTTCTTGGATAAAAACAGGTGCTTTCAAAGAATTGTCAATTGGTTTAGGTGCTTCCACATTCTCTAATGATTCCATAATGTCAGTAGCTAATGTTTCTGATACCCCCTTAACATTGAGGGTTCCTCCATTAAAATTACGTACTTCATATTCACCCAAAACTTGTGTGTTGTATTTCCCATCAAAATAAGGATTGATCCAGACACGCTTATCCTCCTCAAACGGAATAGAACCACTAAAAACAAGTTCCTCTTCATTAAGATTCTTTGCTTGATCCTTTTGAAAGAAGAGGAGGTCTGTGGTCACTCGAGTACCTGCAATCTTTTTAAAAGCTGTATCCGGCAAACGAACTCCCCCTAAAAAATGAGTATTGGTTTTAATCTCTTGTAAAACATTATCTGTCCGTTTATCCATTGTCCCGATAGATGAGATAATCGACACTTGTCCTCCGTCTCTTACTAAATCAAGTGAGTGTTTGACAAAGTAATCATGAATCATATAAGGTTTATCATAGTTTTTATCGGCAATGCGAAAATTTCCAAAAGGAACATTCGTTAAGACTAAATCAAAACTATTATTTTGATAGGGAACTTCTTCAAATCCTCGCACTTCAATATGGGTATTGGGATGTAGTTGTTTTGCGATTGCGCCTGTCACACTGTCTAATTCAACCCCATAGAGTTCTGATTTATCTCGTATACTTCTAGGCATAGCCGCAAAGAAGTTCCCAGTACCCATAGAAGGATCTAAAATCCTTCCTCCCTCAAAGCCGTCGTCCACTAATTTTTGCCAAATCTGGCGAATAATCATTGGGTCTGTATAATAGGCTGTGAGAGAACTTTGTTTCATAGTGGAGTACTCTGATTTACTTACTAAACTCTTAAGAGTTAAACGTTCTGTTTCATACTTTGGATTGAGTTCATCGAAAAATTCATTGGCAAGACCACCCCATCCAACATACTTAGCTAGTAGTTCTTGTTCTTCTGGATTCGCTTGTCGTCCCTCTTTTTCTAATCTTTTAACAAGGTCAATTGCGGCGATATTCGTTTCAATTTTTTCTCGATTTGTCTTAGGGTAAAAGTCCTCTAAATCATCTGGAAAAACAAAATCTAGAACAGGGACATCCGTCTCTTCTATGCCTACAATAAGCGTTTCTGTTTCCTTATCCTTTTCATTTTCTTCTTCCAGATAGGAAAACAAATCTATTTCCTGACTTTCACTTGATGAATCAATCTCAATCTCTGAATCTTCTTTTTCAAGTTCTACGAGAGATAAGGCTTGTTCAATCTCTTCCAAACTGTTCAAGTATAAGATAGGGTTCTCTTCAAATAACTGGTTGGAATCATTGAATAGCTCTAGGCGAACTAAGTCATTTAACTGTGCATTTTCAATCGAAACCAACTGAAATACTTGTCCTTTATAACTTACTTGTGAACCGATTGGATATTCCCTCAAAGCTTCTTCTACAATTTTATCGACATTAGAAAAGGAGTTCGTTTCTTCCGTTTCCTGTTCAATATCACTTGAAGGAGATAAGGATTCCTCTACTTGCTTAGACTTTTCTCTTATAGCCTTTACTTCATCAAAATGAGTAATAATCTTCAGCTTTTGTGTCAGTGGAAGTTGTTGGTAGTTTTCTTCATGATGGACAAGATTCGTAACGGTATCTAAAGTAGCCATCAATTCTGAACCCAAATAGGCTAGAACCTCTCCTTCTTTTTCTTCAAAATGAATCTCAAGAATCTCTTTTTTTAGTTCTTTGGAATCAACCATTAGAAGAAACTCCTCTATATCTCTACTAATGCGGTCAGATAGATTATTCGCAACCCGATAGACATTGACTAAATTGACATCCTGTTTCTGATGACATACAAGCTCACTTAATGGTGTTAGCTTCTCTTTTTCAGATTGGATATAAAATCGAGTGGAAAGGTTATAGGTTGCGACTTCTAGCACCAAGTTTTTCTCAAAATTACTTAATTGAGATAATTTACTTAGACCTGCTTGTCCAAAATTTCTTGTGTAACTTTCTAAATCTTGGTCATTATTTTCAGAACTAGCCTCTAGGAAAGAAATAATATCTTGATGAAACGAATAGACATGAGGTATCTCTTCTATCTTGCACTCTTCAGCCAAAAAACTCTCTACCAGGTCCTGCCATTTCTCATCAAAATGTTGCGCCTGATAGCGAAGAAATAGGTCCATTTTCTCCCTATCTTTTGGAATTGTTCCACGAAACATTGCCAATAATTGCATTACTTCCATACTCGCTCCTTTCATCTATACGAAAATAGGAGAATCACATGATTCCCCTACAACTCTATCTCCATTTCAACCTCTTGAGGACTGGTTTCTAAATCACTAGACAAAAGAGAAACGGCATCTGTTCTCATGTAGTAAGTATATAAGTCTTCAAGGTCTTGTTGGTTTTCAATCCCTGTTTCAATACTAATCAGAGCCTGTATAAATTCCTTGTAGTGACTCTCCATCATATCTGAAATCTTTTGTTTCATTTCCATAAATACTGAAGACGGTTCAGTTATACTTGTTTGGTCTATGTCTTGTAAATCCTTTTCTAAGGGATTGGTTCCTTCTTCTACTTCCACTAAGTCTGAACGACCATCACCATCAGAATCTGCGCTAAGAGGATTGGTTCCTAGCGCCAATTCTTGAGCATCAGTTAGTCCATCTTGATCCGAATCACGTTGATAAATGGCTTCCATATACTTCCTTCTTTCCTAGTTAATCTTTTTTCACTCCAATCCTACCAAATATTCCTTGAAAGAAGTATCACAACAAAAAAGAGAACGAGCCAAAACTGCGTTCTCCTTAAAATGATAAAAATATATTTTATGCCACAAAAGATATGTAAACTAATCTTTTAAATAATAAAAAAGTTCCGACGTTTGTAAATGTTTTGAGTAAATTGAAATTACTTTTTGACCTTTTGGAAATACGGTCTTTCTCTTCAAATCTAATAAAGATTGAGGAACAATTTTCCTAGATGTCTCTTTCAATGTTAATGCTAGTATCTGTTTTCTTGTACGTAGAGCATAATCAAACTCCAAATACAAATAACGTCCTGAACCAGTTAGATGAACATGCTTTCCCAATAACTCCTCAATGGATCCTAAAACTTGTAACTTTTGCATCGTGGTTCCATCTTTTTTTATTTTCAACTCATCAATTATGACATGTCTATTTAAACAATCATCAAAGAAACTGCCTGCACCTTTTCGGTAATCAACACCACATAGGTGCATGAAATTAGTAGGTGAAAAATGAAGTTCAACACTTTCAATTTCCGTTTCATAATACATGATTTTGCCAACAAAGTGTTCTTTAAAAAAAGAAGCCGCAATTTGTAACTGTGTAAAAAAACGCTGAAGTTTTATTTTTTCGGTGTAATTAGGATTACGATAAACTTCAAAATTCTCCATATTTTCCATATTTTCCTCACAAAAAAGGTGGTTTACAGAGTCTGTAAGCCACCTAGTCAGTCGGTTTATTCTGGTGTCTGCCACCGCTTGGCCCTTACGTCCAAGATTGCTATCGGATTTCGTTCTGGTGTCCGCCACCGCTTGGCCCTTATGTCCAAGATTACTATCAGATTGACCATGAGCCGACCACTCATCTACACTATTTATTTTACCTGAAAATAGCTAAAATTTCAAGTGTAAACTCTTCTATTTCGTAGTATAGGCAAAACTAATGGCACTATCTGCTTGAGAGATTTTTCTAAAGGTATAGTTAGGGTTGCCACCATAGTTAGTTTCAGACACAAGGAAAGAACCATCATCATAGACCTTCTCTACAAAAGCTACATGACCATAGTCTGCTGGTGTGCCATGTGTACCTCCCACAAAAGAAACAATAGCACCTGCTCTTGGTGTAGAGCCAGTTTCCCCACCAAGACTTGAAGCTGTCGCAACCCAGTCCTGACCATTTTCCATGGTATTAATGATTGGAATCTTCTCTCCATTGCTTCCTTTTAATTTCAAGCCTAATTGGTTCATACGAGCCGCAACACCCCATGTACATTGTCCATAGGCATAGGCCATACCATCTCCACCACCAGGAACAGAATGCTCATACAAGTCTCCACGAACCCCTTCAAGGGATTGCGGATCACTCTTTGCCTGTCCTCCATTTGTTTGGCTGAAACCTTTTTCAATTTGGTAATACCATTCCGTTGCTCTGGTTTGTCTTTCCAGTAGTTTGTCACCAGAATTTCCCTCCCAATAGGTGAGGAAGAGTTGGGCGAGATTGGCTGCACTGCCCGTATTTTTAAAGAAATCCTTTAACCAACTTTGATAGTAAGGACTATCTCCATGAAGCATAAAATCAAGTTGGAGGTCTAAATCATACCACTTCTTATTTTTGATATTTGCATAATTCAACAAGGCTGTATGACGTGTTGACCCATCTGCTGTATCTGTCCATTGCCCTAAACCTAGACCTCTATGAAGAATATTAGGATAAGCACCACTATAAATGGCTGGACCTCCTATCGCTAACCAGTTTTCATCATCCCATGAGGAATCGGTAGCGCCAACAGGAGGAGATAAATAATCTCCCTCAGCTCGTTTAGGATTGATAGAAGACTCTACCGACCAATTTCCTAAAATAGCCGCAATGGCTTGGGGACTTGCCCCTTGAGATTTCAAAAACTCATAAATATGTTTCGCTCGTTCAAACTCATCCCCACCAAACTGACCAATGGCAGGTAAGATAGTGGTCTGAAGTTGAATGACTTTGGGAAAATAAAATTGCGGATTGACATACACCAATTTTTCTTTCTTGTTTTTATACTTTTGATAGGAAACTTTCAAACCTGTATCGTCTGGTGTCTCACCAATAACATCACCCGTTAGGACTCTTGTCCCCTCAATCGCACGGCCATTATGAATAGAATACAAGGTCAATCGACTCTCATTCTCTCCTTTTCCGTTAGTGAGAATAACATCATCTCCGTCTAGAGATACAACACCATCCATTGGTGCGACAATTGTTTGGTGAGCCTTCGCTTCTAGTAGAATATACTCCTGAAGAGTAGGTTTTCCGTCTAAATCATAGTATCCATAACGATAAGTCATGGTTAGACTATCTTCGTTGCTTTTCCCCTCAAATGGATTGTCCAATTCCTGCATGGAAGTATAGATACCCTCTTCTTTTAGTTCCTTTATTTCCTCTTGATCGTCTTTCGATAGTTTATACTTAGGAGTTTCATAGAGGTCTTGCATGGATTTCAAATCATCCCCATCGTTTAAATCATGCCACAAAGTAGACAGATAATCCTTGTAAGTTTCTGAACTAAATAAGTGAACTGGTTTGTGTAACTCATAGTCATGGAATTTAAAGTTCATATACCCCATCACATCATCAACTTTTGTGTAATAAGTAATTCCTTTGTCATTTGTGCGAGTATGTTCTGCATCTTCCCAAGTTAGGTGGGTATAAGCTTTTGTTAATTCAAATTCATCTTGTTGAATCAAACTAGCAGATGAAAATCCTAAAAAGAAGCTCATTATAAGTAAAAGAAGAAAGACTATTCCTCCAACTATCCAGGTTACAGGATTTCCAGCCGCAAATGTAAAGAAGGAAAAGGCTGCTTTTAGTTTTTGATAGATATTTCGGACACTTGTAAGACCTTGTTTCTTTAATTTTCGAAACCGATTTTTAAAGGAACTTGGGTTATCTTTCGCTAGTTTCCATCCTTTTCCATCCTTAAAATGATGGTATCGCTCTTTTGTGTTGGTCAGTCTTTTCTTGGTAAAACGACCTGTTGCTTGTCCTGTTTTGACACTAGCTTTTCCAAGGTTATAAGAAAGGCGACTGTAGCGTTTTCCTTTTCTAATTGTCTCTTGAAGTGTGCGATAGCCTTCTAAATCTTCATTTTCTGAAGCTAACTCTCCACCTTCACGTCCAAGGACATAAAGAAAAGTTTTGGCTTTCCTACTGACTTTTTTGGACTTATAGGCTTGTTTAGTAGATTTTAGATTCTCTTTTGCGGCCTTGACTTCTTTCTTAGCTTTTAATTCTTCTAAACTCTTTCCTTGAAAGAAAAAATTAGATTTATGTTTCGATTCCTGACCGTAGAAAAATTTTTGATTGGTTTTTCTTTCTTTACGACTCTCTTTTCTTTCTTCTTTTGCTTCTATCTTTGCTTCCTTAAATTGCTTCTTGGCTATTTTCAATCGTTTCCTAGCATGAGGCAACCGTCTGTCTCTTAATTCTTTACGATTTAAAAGAGATGGAGGACTATTTTGAAGAATATGATTGTAGTCTTCATTTGCTTGTTTTACTCTAGCCTTTGAAGCTTCTCTCATCTCCTCTAGCTTTTCCTTTATCTCTTTTTTCCATGCTTTTTCATCCAGTACAGCGGAATCTTTTTTCTGTTTCTTCACCTCCTCCTTTCCTTTTTTCAAGAATTTCTTCTCATCTTTTAGACTTCTTCTAAATGCCTTTCGGGCACGTATGATTTCTCTTTTATCCTTCATTTACCTTCCCCTTAATTAGAAGCCATTTTATCAGGATCTGTACTCATGATATCAAACAATTGAGTACCTTGAGGAATCTTATTTTTAAATGGAACGACAACGGAACCAGCTTTTATCAGTCCTGCACCTTTTTCTGGATTGACTAGGTATTTTTCAAGTTCTTTTGACAATCCTAAGAGTTGAACCAATTCTTCTCGGTCATTTTTTGCTTGCTTGAGAAGAATCATAAATTCACTATTTGCAATAATCCGTCTACCATTGGGATCTAACAATAAGGTTTCGACATTTTGGGTTATCCCAGTCGGACTGGCTCCATATTTTCTGACACGACTCCACAATTTAAAGAAGAAATCACTAGCATATTTATCTAATAAGAGAAGCTGCATTTCATCAAAATAAATCCAGGTCTTCTTCCCTAATTTTTGATTCCGAACGACACGATTCCATATCTGATCAAAAACAACCATAAGAGCAATTTGTTTCAGCTCATCTCCTAACTTTTTAACATTATAGATTAAGAAATTAGATCCTGTCTGAATATTGGTCTTATGAGAAAAAATATCAAGAGAACCTTCGACATACAGTTCCATATCAAGTGCCAAATTCTGCGCTTCTTCTTCTGGTTGTTGGCTCAAGACAAAGACCCATTCTTCCAAAGAAGGCTCTTTAAATGACTGATAGGTGAGTCTGGTGACTCTGTCGATAATCGATTTTTCTCTTCCGTCCATTTTTCTATCCAATAACTTACCGATAAAGGATAAAAGAAATTCTGATTTTACCTTTACAGGATCCTCATCCATATTTTCCTCAGACAAGTCAAGGACATTGAGATAAGTTTGGGAATCGGGCGCAATATCAATCATTTCTCCACCAAAAGCCCGTCCAATGACACTGTACTCCGCTTCTGGATCAACGATGATAATTTCTGTATTTTCACCAGATTCCTTGATTTTGGTCGTGATAATTTCATGCTTGGTTGCCATCCCTTTCCCAGCTCCAGATGTTCCTAAAATCAGACCAGACGGTGTATTTAATAGGCTGCGATCAATGGTAATAATATTACTTGATATTTGATTGATACCATAATATTTCCCACTACGGTCTTGTAAGTCTACTGAAGTCCAAGGTGAGTTCACTGCTATATTGGACGTTAATAAACTCCGTGATACTCCCTCTAAAAAATCACAACCAAATGGCAGCAAACTATTAAAGGCTGCTTCTTGCATATATGGAAGTTTATCAATCATTAGGTCATTTGAGCCGGCCACTTGTTGGATAGTGTCTAGGGCTTGTTTGAGTTCTACTTCATCCTGACCAAAGACCCCAATCAAGAAGACCGTTTGAAACAGTTTATCACCTGTCTCGGTCATGGTTTTTAAAAGTTCTTCAGCTTCATCGATATTACTTTCTAATACATGACCTACTTTTTCCAAATAGATACCTGTACGAGCTAGTTTTTGTTGTTCCCCAATCTTTTGGGATTCCATCAAGGTCTTCTTTGTTCGTAGTTTCTTCATCGCATCCGCCTTAGTCGAACTTTGAGCATAAAGGCTTACAATCAATTCCAAATCTCCTTGCATGAGGTCTCGAATAAACTGATCGCCTAATTCCATGCCGTAGTCTCTGACATAGACAATCTGTAATAAGCGGTCATTGATTTGTAGGTAATTCTTGTTTTTAAAATCCAAGAGATTAGGCGCTATGAAGTGACGAGTTGTCTGACCAGATCTCGTTAAATCACGATAAGAAAAAGGAAGATGGTGTTCTCCTCTAAGCATATCCGCCAACAAGTTCACCCGTTCTTCTCCAGCCAAGGATTCAAATCGAGCATCAATTTCTGAGAAACCACTCTTGAAATATTCTCCAATTTGAGACAAGGAACGATAGGCTTGTTTAGGATTAGAATCCTTTCTACCAAAGCTAATCAGTTTCACAGCCGAAAAGTTATTTTCCCCACTGTCTAAATTTTGATTCATCATCCGATTCAATTCTTTACGATAGCTATCATACCCATCTTCTTTTTCCTCATACAGAACACTCTGTCTAAACTTTTCTAAATTCAATCTTTTATTAAAGATGGTCAATTGGAAGTTGGTTTGGTCATCTAAAGAGTTAATCAAATCAGAATACTTCTCAATGATTGCGCCCTTATCTTCTAAACCAACAGTTTGGTAATTGACGTCCCCAAGTAAGTAGCTTTGTGAGAAATAATCTTCTTTTACCTGCATTAGACCATTTTGGTACAGGGCTTGATAGGCAAGGCTATTCGCTGTAGAGGGTAACACTTCCTCTTTTTTTCCTTTAATTTCTTCCTTTTTATTAGTCATTGAAGTTTTTGGTTTCTTTAATGTATTTGATTTTCTTTTCATGTTCAGGTCCTTTCTTTCCTGTAATTGTGCGTAGGGGAACCGTTAATTCAAAATGAAGACGGTATTTCAAATAATGTTCAAAATATAAATCATTGGGTTTATAGACTCCAAAAAGCATGAGGGGGATGGTAAAGGCAAACACAAAACCGTAAACAAACCAATCTCCAAATTGCCAGAAAAAGAGATTCAAGCCCAAAACAATAATTGTGACAATAAAGGCTGGTAAAACAAAGATGATTTGCCTTGTGGTGAAACCTAACCAAGCCCTGTGTTGGTATTTTGAGATGTCTTTAAAGACTCGTGTATTCATGACTTTCCTTTCTAAAAAGGCTAAGAAGCAATCACTTCCTAGCCTTTATCTAATTACATACCTAAGATTGAGCGAGCCGTACGTTGAGAACCAACGAGAGCAATAATCAGTAAGATAGCTTGTATCAAACTACCAAACATAATCGCAAGTGATTGCAAGACTCCCGCACCATTTGAAACAGCTATTTTCCCAGCAGATTCAAACAAAGGGACAAGAGAAACAATCAGAAAAATAAGAACCCCTTGTACCGCATAGACCATAATATTTTTTAAATAGCCAATACCAATAGACTTCCACTCATCACTTAAAAATGTTGGAATCGTAAGAGGGGCAAATGGAATCATAAGGTAGAGTTGAATAAATCGAATAGATATCAAAAGATTAACCATGGCTGCACTTACTATCCGAACAAGCCAAATTAGGAGGGCGAAAAAGCCCACAATCATACGGCCAATAAATCCTGAACCTTTTAATCCAGAGATGGTATCATACTTTGCCCCACCGTGAGCCACAATCGAGGCCACTTGTTCAATGGCATGACTCGCAATCCCGATGATGGCTTCTACAATGACGGTAGTGTTGGTAATTACAACTGCGACCATAATATAACTAATCAACATCGGCGCTAATGCTTCAAAGGTCATCGCTCCTCCTGAGTTAGCAATTTTCTTTGCCATCTTTGAAAATTCTAAGATGAGAACAACTGATAAAATCGCAACTCCAAGAGGCTGCATGACACTTTTGGTGATACTAGACATGTAAGTCCAAACTGTTGGATTGTAGCTAGATAGAGATTTAATCAGATCTACAGTAGATTGTAAATCCACATTAAATCCTTCAAATAAATTTTCAGCTGATATTTTTTCAGATGCAAGGTAAACAAAGGGTGAGACTAAACTAAGATTCATGTCATTGTTTATCCTCCTAAATTGAAATCTGAGTTACAAAGGCTCCAGCAGCCCCGACCATAACTCCACCGACAATTTCAAGAATGGCATTCCGAACACCTGGTCCACCATCTTTAATGTTGGTTGCAAGGTTGACAATCCCCACAACAACGAGAAAGGCACCAACCGCAATCAATCCCTTCTGTAACAAAGACATAGCTTGTGCAAACATGGCACTTGCGTCTACTCCATAAACAAAACCTTTAAAATGCGTAATCATCTATTTCCTCTTTTCTATTTTTATTTTAAACTAGATTCAAAAGTTAAATCACGAATTCTAAGGCCTTCAAGATGGTTTTCTTGTCTTTGATTCAAAGGATTGATTTGATAGTTCCACCACCGTTCATCAGTTTCTTGATTGGCTAGGTACTTCCAGTTTGGATGCTTGATAGAATTGTATTTTTTGCTTTTAAAGACTGGCATATTAGCAATTCGAACCAAGCATTCATGCCGTTTCATATTTCCGACTTCATCAGGTGTCATTAAATCACGAGCAATCTTTTGATGAGAAAGGGATCCTGAACCTGTCTGACCAAAGGAACGACTAGTATTTCGAACATCAATGGTTTGTTTACCGAGTAAGCCACTCATAAATTTAAAGGTATCTTCATCATTCCCACCTAAGTAGACTAAGCTATCACAGTTCCCAAGAATGGTTTTCCAAGCTTCTTTTTCTTTATAGAGCCCTTGAAGTTGGGCAATATTTTGTAGAATAGGAACGAGACTCATATTACGAGAACGAACTGTTGAGGTTTGTTCAGCAAAATCTGGGATTTCTCCGATATTTGCGAACTCATCTAAGTAAACTCTCACATGAAGAGGCAATTGACCCTTAAAATCAATATCTGCTTGTCTTGTTAGGGTTTGAAATACGGTTGAAAAAAAGAGGGCTGAAAGAAAGCGAAAGGTACTATCGTTATCTGGGATAACTAAGTAAACCATTGATTTTTCCTTACCCCATGTCTTCATATCAAGGGTATCTCTTTTGGTCAAATCCATGACACTTTGAATATTGAAGAGGGCAAATTTAGCAGTGGTTACAGCTATAACAGAATCCAGAGTCTTATCCTTATAATTTTGGAAATCTGCCCAGTTTCGCATGGTAAAATTTTCAGTCCCATACTTTTTAGCATAATTTCCAAATAGAATTTCTAAGACACTTTTTTCTTGGTTTTCACCCTTGGATAAGTGTTTAATGAGTTTTGAGATTTCAGCAAAACTTGGATAACGCCCTCGTTTTTTCCGCTCTTCCACTTCTTTTTTTTGAAGTTTCAACAAGTTTTGGTATTCTGCTTGACTTAAACGACTTTCTTCTATGAGCTGTTCTCTTGTTTTAGGTGGGTTATAGAAATCGACCAAGTAAGAGGCTAAAGCTCGAACCAAAGTCATAGAAGCTTCATCCCAAAATGGATCACTACGAGAGCCAGAGCCTTTGGTATTATTAAAATATACCGTCAGTAAGCGATTCAAATCGTTTTCTGTCTCTATATAGCGAAAAGGATTGAAGCCATCTGAGTTCTTCATATTGACTAAATCTAACACCTTTACTTGATAGCCATTTTCTAAAAAGAGTTTGCCTGTTTTTTCGGCCAAGTGATCTTTAGGATCCACGACAATATTTGAACTATTCATCTGAATCAGATTGGGTTTCACAAAGCGAAATGTCTTCCCACTTCCTGAACCTCCAATCACCGCAATATTCTTATTTCTATCATATTGTGGTGGCTTTTTATCTAACAAAGTTAGACGAACATCTTTGGCTAAGATTGTATCATGAGAAAATTCCTTACCGTAAAAAAACTTCTTTTCTTTTAGAGTTCCAAAACGGGCGCTCCCGTATTCTACCCCTTCTCGATATTGTTTTTTACCAGTCTCTAGATAGAGATAAACCAGCAACATCATCACAAAGCCTAGTAGAAAAAAAGCACTTGATTTTCCAGTAAAAGAAACATTCCATGGCGACTGAAGAACTTCATCTTGACCTTCCATTAGAAGATGAGTCCATTTATCTAATGTATTTCCAGTATAGGAATCATACAAAAGCGTCAAACGATGAAAAAGATAGCCTAGTAAGACGCCTAACAGTGAGAATAGTAGGAATTTCTTTCCACTGTACATCATCTCACCATCTCTTTCTGTTTGACGGCCCCTTCTTGTCTAAAGGTAATTTGGGATTTAGCTTCATCAATTGCATCGTCTAATGACTTATCCATGGTAAAATCAGCTAATTTCTTCGGATCATTAACCATTTTTTCTAACAGATGGTCTAAATGATTGTCTAGAATCGAACGATCTTTCGTGTAGAAATGTAGAGAATCTCCTTGCCAAGCGATAGCCAAAGGAATCTCTTCTTTTTCTAAAAAAGCTTTAAATTTCTCTATATCAATTGGGTTGTCTAAAAAATCTTTCTTCAGATTAATCGTATCAATCGCATAGGGAGATTGTAGCAATTCTTCTAATTTCTGTACCCCTATCTTATAGGCAGAGTCTTGTGCTAGAGCCTGACGTCTAGACCATTCTAGAATCTTTAAGAGACTTTTGACAGTAAATAAAAGACTACGCTCAGCATATTGAACTGCCATTCGTTCCTGTTGTTCAGAGGACATCTGATGCCTCCTTCTTCACAAATAGCAGCTTTCCTTCTTTATAACGATAAGCTATCAATTTCTGACGTTGCTTAATCGACTTGACAACCTGCAGTAGATCTCTCGAATAAGGTTCTCGAAGAGTAACTTCTACTGCTTTCCCATCAATGATACCAACACGTTTAAATTCAATGTAGTCTTTTTTGAGATGTCCTAAGCCCATACCAAAGGGAAAGTGATGAATCAATTGGATGGTACAACCACCTTTATTTCCCATTTGTTTCAAATCATACAAGTTTACTACCTTCATGATTAACTCCTTTATCTAGTTTGTCGCATCGTTTAAGTCTGGTAACGATAAACTCCGTGTCTGTTAGAAAATTCTCACACACGTCTTGTGCCAGTTGCCCTTCACAGGGAAATACTCTCAGTCCCTACTTACACAGGCACGCTAATCAAGACGGAGTGGATTCAATTTTCAAAGAACAGGTAGCTTTATTATAGATAAGAGTAGTTGAAATTTTTATCACATTTTTGGAGTTATTGGAATAAAAAAAGCAACTCACTGCTTTACTAATGAGTTACTTTTGTACTAAAATATTTGTTGCATAATTTCCCTAATAACCTGAACAGAGTTATCAAATGAGATATCTTTAGCATACTTAAATTGGCGTTGATAACGAATCCATAGCTCTTTCTGATAATCAGAAATTTCAATTCCTCTCACTTGTTCTTCCCAATTATAAATAGTATCTTTACTTTTACGTTTTTCTGCCGTATTCTCAAGTGCATTTTTTAATACTTCTAGATTAATCTCTTCTTTTCTAAGTTTATACAAGGTGAAAAGATCATATCGATCACGTGGGCGTGTCGAAGCCAATCCCCTACTGATGATCGTTTCTAACTTTTCAGCAAGTACAGTCTCTAGATTATATGTCCATATCTTGATGCTTTCATTAGTAAAGATAGAACTCATTGAATAAGTAATTTCTCTTGGTGTGATCTTATCACCAGTAGTAATATCAATAAAAACAAACTCCTTTAATGTATCGAAAGTTGCATTTAATTTTAATGAAAATCCTCCATATTCATCATCTTGGCGAATAGGTTCTAGCTTATCTACTGAAAATGAAAATCCATCAGTTTTAGAACAAAGAATCTCTTCAAAGATATGAATCAAATGTTCTCTGCTCATTTCGGTTCCCTTCAGAGTGACATCTAAATCCATTGTGGTTCGCTTATCTAGTCCGATCATTTGACCTATTAGATACCCTCCTTTTACAATGAAGGAATCTCTATAAGAACTAGTAGAAATCAGCTTTAACACTTGCTCAATTAAATAATGTTGTTGTACTTGTTGAGCTGGAATTCCCTTATCTTTTGAAATGTTTTTGATTTTTGCTTTAAAGCTATTCGCATTTGAAAACATTAAGATAGTACCTCCGTATAAGATTGTAACTTATCAGTTACTTTAAATAGCTGGGCATAATAAAATAATTTGTGTAAATGAATTTGATTCTGTTGAAAATATTTCTTAAACGCTGGTGCAATAATTTGAAGATCCACCTGATGAACTGGTCTTAGACACTCAACCAAAACTCGTTCAACTTCATAAACTTTAATAAATTGGCCAGGAAGACGCTCTATTTCAATAATTCCTTCACTATAGTGAGAGCGTAAAATAATAGGACGTATATCTGCTTCCTTAATGTTTTTGGTATTCGTACCATAAGGAAAACTCATCGTCATGTTAAAAGGGATAGTCAAAGATAAACCATGTAACCAAAGTGCTGTCTCCAAAGAAAAGATTCCCTTTGGAAATCGATACTGAAGAACAAACCACTCATCTAAATAAATATCAGGTAAGCGATATAAGCCTTTTTCTTCAGCATCGATTTTTCCTTCTGCAACCATTTTTAATAAGGTTTTGTAGTGTAAATTTTCATCTATCACTTGTTTAAAAGTTAAAAAACCATACTGATTGAAAGAGTTCATCAGTTTCTCTCTTTTATCAACCATATCATTCTCCTTTCTTAGAAATAAAATGCTAACATTTTCTATATATGTTAGCATTTTATTTCTTTAAAATCAATTCATTTAGTTTTTTATTTCAAAATTAATCCATACGTAAGACAGACCAGCTATTATTAAAGAAAAAATAAGACATAGACTGATAGGTTCCACACCAAATGTAACCCCATACTACCCCATACTACCCCATAAATCAGATTTATAGTGCACCATCCCTAAAAACATTCCAAGTGAAACATACAAACACCAAGCGAGAATGGTTCCTGGATGATGAGCTAATGCGAACAAAACACTTGTCAAAGAAACTCTGATATCTAATTTTCTGATTAACTTTCATAAAATTTCTCGATACAGAAATTCTTCAAAAATACTCACATTTGTTAAGAAAAGAATAGTGATGTAATCATGATTTCAATTTTTAAATCATGATGGCCATTTCACCTTTCTTGCCTTAACTGGCTTAAATCTAATCTTATTAATGAGTCTAAGCTCTATTTCTCTACAATCTGTAACGGAGGTATCATTGATTTTAAGGCTTCTTGGAAAGTATTGATTACCTTGTTCACGTGATAGTTCTACTGTATAACTAATACCATTACTTAATTTAAAGACTACAAAATAAATATGATCTCTTCTAAATCGGCTACCAACTCTTCTATTCAAAATGCCATCAGTTGTATAGAATTTACACTCTATTACATGTAACATTTGATAAAGCAACAAGGTTCCAACTATTTTGAATTTATTTTCGTTGAACCAACCATTATCAGCTTTATTCAGGCTTTCCAATGTCCAATCATCTTTTAATCCTTCAAAAATACTCCCAGCATTATTAGTTGGTAAATTAACATGATGTTCTCTAGATAATCCTAATAGATGAGGAATGGAGGAGTTTGGGACTGATAGAATAATTTCAGGACAGTTCTCCATATTTGTCTGATAAATATATTTGTACTGAGAAACATTTTTCTCAATAGTATTGGCCAAGCAATTCATCTTAATATTGAGAATATCAATCTCTCCATCAAAAGTCTTTAGCCATTCCAAAGTATAAGTCATTTGAATTTTCTCCTAAAAAAGAGAAGGAAGCTCCTGCTTCCTTCTCTCCCACGTATTGAGTTTCACCTCACGCTAGATATGCCCTATCTATTCCTCAAGGGTAGGCAGTCCTGCTATTCTTTTTCTCAACAAACAGTCTAAACTGAGAGCGGAGCCCACAGGCGGGTGCAGACCATATCCACTAGCCCACAAGTAATTATATCATTTAATTACCTTCATTATACGCAATTAGTCCATATTTGTCAACAATTAAATTCATTATGAATATCTAAAAATCAGGTCCGTAACTTCTCAAAGTAACTTCCATCTCTCTCCCAAAACTGGAAGTTAGTTTTAGAAGTTACCTTTTTTTGAAAAGTTTGTGTTTGTATTTTGGCTTGGTTTTCGAATCAAAAAGAGAGAATCAAGTTGATTCCCTCTCTATGTTAGTTTTTACTTATTTTCCCTATAGGAAAACTAGAATCTATTAAAAAATTCTTTTTTCTGTGAACTTCCCCATCTTTCGATAAACTAAACCTCTTCTATCTGTCCCTGACGAATGGTTACTATTCTATCGCAGACATCAACCAACTCTTCCTTATAGTGGGAACTTAAAAGAACCAGCTGCTCTTGTCTATCGATTTGTGCCAGTCTATCAAAAAATTTCTGTCGATAATACTCATCTAAGCCATTTGTAATCTCATCCATGAGCCAACATTTCGCCTGACTAAGAAAATACATGGCAATAACCAAGCGTTGCTTCATCCCTAAGGAAGACTGATATAGTCAGCCATTTCCCAGTAGGCGATTTCATCCCTCAAGTTTAGGTCTGACTTCCAGATGTTTTTTATGAGACGAAGGTAGTCCATCCCACTTAAGTTTCCATCCAGCCATTCAACGCTCTCATAATAAAATAAAGAAGGAGGAACTACGATGTGTCCACTACTAAGGGGAAGCAACTTGCTCATAGCTCGGAATAGTGTCGTCTTTCCCGAGCCATTGATAGCAAGAACGCCATAAATACTGCCCTTTTCAAATGTAAAATCAACATCTTGTAAGATGACTTATCGCGTTTTTAAGGTCACATGAGTAAGCTGCAACATATCTTGCCCTCCTTTTTATCACTCTTTAAGGATTAATAGCCTCCTCTGTAACGGTTTACTACCTCATAACGATCGTAGTTCCAGCCTCCGCCAACTATATACTCGGAATAGCTATAATAACGAGACCATTCCGGAATGACTTTATAACTATATGCATGGTAATTCATACTAGTCTTATAGTAGGTATTCCAATCATACCGATAACTTTTAAGAACAGTCTTAGCAGATACACTGGACTGAACAAGACCAACAGATAACAAACTAGCTAATAAAACAACTTTTGCTGATTTTTTCATGGCTTCCACCTCGCTAATATATTTACTTCCGAAAGCGCTTTAATTATATCATTTTTTTATTTGTTATGCAATAGTTTTTTTAATCCGAAAAGTCTCACACTAAACGCTAGGCAACTGGAATTTACTCTAAGACGACTCTGTTTTAGGGCTATTTGTCGTTCACTTTTTTCTGAGTCTTTTCGCTTTTGAACCCTTATATATCAAGAAAAAGAAAACCAGTGGAAGTTAGTGTAAAAAGAATTTCCACTGATTTCACGCGTTTTTCTCATACTAAAAACTAGGTTGTGGGAAACTGGAAGTTAGTTTTAGAAGTTACCTAAAAATCAGGTCACCTATTTTAAAAAAGCAGCAAACTATAAACTAGTAGGTTCCACACCAAATGTAGCCCCATACTGCCCCATAAGTCCGATATGTAGCGTACAAGCCCTAAAAACATCCCAAGTGAAACATATAAACACCAAGCTAAAATGGTTCCTGGATGATGAGCTAAGGCAAATAAAACACTTGTCAAACCAACTCGAATATCTAATTTTCTGACCAAGTTCCATAAAATTTCTCGATACAGAAATTCTTCAACCATACTCGCATTGATTAAGAACAATAAAAATGAAAACCAAGGAACTTGATGTTGAAGGCCAATTAAGTTTGCTTGATTCGTACTTCCTTGAGCATGAATCAGACTAAAACATAGACTTATAATCAGTAGGCTAACGAATCCAATACCAAGCCACTTTATCCTAATTTTCATATTGACCTTGACCACTTGTTTTCGTTGACCATACATCCATAAAAAAGAAATAAGCGACGCACCATAGAGAATCTGTAGTATAGTTAACTCACCGATACAAAGCAATTTCAGTAAGTATAGGGATACCAATAGGACATTTACTTGTTGAAATATATAAACTGGAATTATTCTTTTCATAGTTACCTCCGAAATAAATCTTCATAATCTAAATCTAATACCTGTACAATCCTTTCTACCCATGGACTTTGAGGCATTCGTTGTTCCATCTTATAGTGGCGAATCTTTTGATACAAACGATTCAATTCACTTGGATAGTGAAATTCTCCCGCAAACATTTTTCTGGTTAACTCAATCCAGCTGATATTTCTTTCAGCCAAAATAATGGACAAGTTCTCCCAAAATCGTTCAGCCATATTCATTCTCCTTTAGTTAGATAAATAATGTGTTTGTGCCATGTAAATCAATTGTTTCGTATCTCTTGGCAATAAAGCTCTAGCCTCTTCCAAATTCAGATTTGGATAAACCCGCTTATTTGAAACCGCAAGAGGTAGTCTGATGCTTAGTTCAGGATTTTTTAAGATCATCTCAACGAAATCCGTTAATCTTAGATTGTCACGGTTCTTAAATCGTAATAAATTGGGAGATAAAAACTCAAAACAATCTGAAGAATAGCTCATCATCTCAATTAATTTATCCCTTGTCATTTCAGAAATCGAATGACAGGATACCTTAATGCCATAGTTTTGGAAGAAGTCTAAAAGAAGTTGATTTCTTTGGCTATTTTTACTTAGATAGAGATCAATCATGGGAGACCTCCCAAAGATTCGGTTCCATTTGATATTCTGAGACGATTAAGGAATCTAATAAATTTGCGAAGTTAATCGGTTTCTTGTCTTCATCATAAGCTTTTACAGTTACTTGGGTTGTAAGTATTCCCTCTTTTCCCTCGGCTCGATAGCCTTGTCCATATAAAACAAAAACAAGATTTTGATGATCATCTACAAAGGCATCAGCTCCGTTCTTTATATCCTGACTTTCAAGGAATTCCATAATGTTTTGAAGATAGGATTCGTAAAATAGGGGGTAGTTGTGTTTTTTATGGTAATCATCTAAAAATGTCACCTCAAACTCACATGGATAATTGGGCATCAAAAATATTTGTTCATCCAGCTGTTTGATTTCTGCGTCATGTAATTCTGTTTCTAATTCATCACAATCTAGTATTGACTCTTTATTTAAAGCTTTCATCTTTTTCCTCTATTTCTTTTAATTTCTGTGCGATTGCGGCAATCACAGGAACAGTTACACTATTACCAGCTTGTTTATAGAGCTGACTATTACTAGAGACTTTTCTAGCAGCTTCAAAAGCCCAATCAGGAAATCCCTGTAGGCGAAAACACTCTTTAGGAGTGATTCGTCGTATTCTCAAACGGTAAAATTGTCCATCTATTAAGACACCGGCAACATGGTAAACTTGCTTATCTTCTCCTTCATAGCTAGCAACTACTACTCCCATTTGACCACTAGTTGTTAACGTATTCGCTATACCTTTTCCAACTCTACCACGCCGATACTGAGAACTTGGTCTCTCCAAATTGATTGAATCTCCCATTTCTGCTTGAGCATATCCTTTTTTAGTTGCCTCCCGGACTTTTAGAAATTGGATTGGTTCTGGAATCAGTATTTTGGGGATTTTATCTCCACCTTGCATCGTAGTCAGTGTTGGAGATAACCCCTCACTTCCATAGACACGACCGGTCTCCTTAAAGCTAGTCGGTAAATCTCCAACAACGACAATGCCATGACGATCCTGAGTATTTAAAGTAAACATTGGCTCTTGGTTTTCCTTAAAGCGTCTACCATTTTGTCTATTGTCTAATCTATCTGGTGTCATACAAGGAATCGCAATTTTAAATCCTTCTCCTTTCCCACGAACTAAGGTTGGCGCAAGACCTTCTGAATAATAAACTTTACCGCTCATTCCACTTTTTGATGGATTCAAATTCCCTAATGTTTTTAAAATCTCAGAGTTAGTTGCTTGACCTTCTCGTCTGAAAGGAAATAAGAGTCGGGTACCTTTCTTTCTAGAATGTCCGATAATAAACACCCTCTCTCTGTTTTGGGGAACGCCAAAATCCTTACTGTTAAGCACCTGCCACTCAACATCAAACCCCAACTCATCAAGTGTGGTAAGGATTGTGGTGAACGTCCGTCCCTTATCGTGATTGAGTAGGCCTTTAACATTTTCAAGAAAAAGAAAACGTGGTTGGATTTGTTTGGCCGCCCGAGCAATTTCAAAGAACAAAGTTCCTCTAGTATCTTCAAATCCCAATCGTCTTCCTGCGATTGAAAATGCTTGACAAGGGAATCCCCCACAGATGACATCGACTTTTCCTCTAAGTTTTTTAAATTCGTCATCTGAAATATCTCGTATGTCATGAAATTCAATTTCTCCTTCCGTTTGAAAAATGGACTTATAAGATTCTCTAGCAAATTTATCAATCTCACAAAATCCAATACACTCGTGTCCAACACTTTCCATTCCAAGTCGAAAACCACCGATACCTGAAAATAAATCAATAAATCTCATTTCTTGATTATCCCTTTCTGATCGACTATCAATGTCCAAAGTGTCACACCACTTGAAATGATAATGAGCATAACTAATACCCACTCGATTGGCGACATTTTAACCACCTCCTTTTCTAACACGGTTATTCCAAACAGAATATAGGCCGTTAAACACAAATTCAGCAAGTACTTCTGCTCGTCGGACAAAGCGAACATTGTCAAGAGCATACTGATAGATTCTCTCAAAATCAGTCATAGCAATTTCACTAGCTGTTTCAGAAAAACCTTCTCGTCTAAATTGATCTTGTACCAATCCCCAAATATAATCTCGATCATATTTTGTGACCTTTTCTACTTTTCTTTTCAAGATAGGTTGAGTATTCCTATCCTCCTCATCCTCAATAAATAAAGAATCAGTCTCACTATATTTAGTCTCACTAACTTCAGTCTCACTAGGGGCTGAATATGAGACGGGGGGCTTTTCATTTTCAACCTGCCCTAGTCTTTTTTTAACACTAGGCCTGTTTGAATTACCTACTGGGGTAGAAGACAATTCCCCTAAATAAATCTTATTAGCAAGTCTCCCTTTCTCACTTGAAGACTGTTGAACTTCATCAATTAAGTCATATTCTTTAAGAGTTTTTTTGATGGACAGTAATTTTGACTTCGAACAACCTAACAACCTCATCAGTTTAGAATTAGAAAATACTAAATAGACTGCTCCTTCTTCATCTATCCAACCACGACTGAGAGATAATTCTAAACGATCTTTTAAAATAGAATAAGCCACCTTTACTTCTAGTTTCATATCCATATATTTCTCATCCTCAAAAAGAATTTTAGGTAATTTGTAATACCGTTCTGAAGTTTGGTATTGATTTGCGGTAATTCGTTTCATAGCGCGCCTCCAAGTTCTTTGAGTATTAAATCTCCACTTGATTCCAAACGAACCAAGCCACTTTTTTCTAATTCAGCCATAAGAGAGATGGCTTCAACAATGTCAATTCCCATTTCACGTACTAAAAATGAAATGACAATATAGCGTGATGATTGTAGTTCTTTTGTCATTTTCCCTCCTGAAAATAAAAAAAGGAGAACAATATACAATTGTTCTCCACGATAAATTTGTTAAAAAGAAAAACCCTGCCAAATTAATTTTTGGTAGGGTTTTTGGTAGGAAACTAAATTAATTTATCAGTTTCTAAAATGTGTTCACGATTCTAAAAGGCTGATACTATAGTATTCCGAATTCTAATTGGTATATGCCTCTTATTTAAGAGTAACTGAAGCTCCAGCTTCTTCCAATTTAGCTTTGATTTCTTCAGCTTCTGCAGTTGGAACGCCTTCTTTGATGACACCTGGTGCACCATCAACAAGTTCTTTAGCTTCTTTAAGTCCAAGACCAGTGATTTCACGTACAACTTTGATAACGCCAACTTTTTTGTCACCAGCAGCTGTCAACTCAACGTCAAATGAGTCTTTAGCAGCACCAGCGTCAGCAGCACCAGCTGCAGCAACAGCTACAGGAGCAGCTGCAGTTACACCAAATTCTTCTTCGATAGCTTTTACAAGGTCGTTCAATTCAAGGATTGAAGCTTCTTTAATTTCAGCAATAATGTTTTCAATGTTCAATGCCATTGTTATTTCCTCCAAATAAGTTTTTAATTTTATAATCGTTTTTTCGTAGCTAAGCTACGCTGCGTAGCTTAAGATTAAGCTGCGTCTTCTTTGTTGTCTGCAACCGCTTTGACTGCAAGAGCAACGTTGCGCACTGGCGCTTGAAGTACAGAAAGGAGCATAGAAAGAAGTCCTTCGCGGTTTGGAAGAGTTGCAAGAGCAACGATTTCTTCTTTAGATGCGACAGCGCCTTCGATTGCACCACCTTTGATTTCAAGTGCTTCAGCGTTTTTAGCAAAGTCGTTCAAGATTTTCGCTGGTGCGATAACATCTTCGTTAGAAAATGCTACTGCAGATGGTCCAACAAATACTGATGCAAGATCTTCAAGACCAGCTTTTTCAGCTGCACGACGCAAGATTGAGTTTTTAATGACTTTATACTCAACTTCGCTTCCACGAAGCTCACGACGAAGAACTGTATCTTGCTCAACTGTCAAACCACGAGCGTCTACAACGACGATAGATGCAGCAGCTTTCATTTTTTCAGCTACTACGTCAACTAGTTCCGCTTTTTTAGCAATAATTGCTTCACTCATTAGTGTGTTCACCTCCGTAATTATTTTGCTTGGGGAATTTTTCCAAAAGAAAAACGCGCCCAAACCTAGACACGAAAGTACAATACGCTTCTTTTTACATGATACGTTTTGTCCTCGGTAGGATATTTACGAGTCAAGCTCCCCTACTGTCTTAGGCAGTTTTTTCAAACCGTATATAAGTATAGCATAGACAAAAAAAGAATGCAAGATTTTTGCAAACTTTTTTTGAATTTTTTTAAATCTCTACTGTCAAAACTTTGCCTTGCTTAACCACCTGTTCTCCAGCGATATAAACATCGTCAACATCACTGGCTTTGACTGCATAAACCAGGTGAGAGAGCATATTTTTCTGAGGCTGAAGATGGATTTTTCCCTGTGGTTGAATGACCAGAAAATCTGCTTGCTTGCCAACTTCTAGGCTTCCTATCTGCTTTTCCATTCCTAGAATCTTAGCACCCTCTATCGTCAGAGCTTTGAGGGCTGTTTCAATAGGAAATTGGCTGGCATCTCCACTTTTCATCTTTTGAAGAAGGGCTGCTGTGCGTCCTTCCTCAAACATATCTAGATTGTTATTGGAAGCAACCGAGTCTGTCGCAATCCCCACTGCTACTCCTGCTTTTTGGAGTTGGATGATTGGAGCGATTCCAGAAGCCAGTTTGAGGTTACTGATAGGATTATGGGCGATTGCTACATGAGAAGTTGCCAAGCGTTCAATTTCTCTCTCGTTTAATTCGACCCCGTGAGCAAAGACAGACGGATGATCTAAGTAACCTAGTTCTTCTAGAAAGGCGAGAGGGCGTTTGCTATAGCGTTTCAAGATAATTCCTGATTCCTCCTTGGTCTCCGCCACATGGATATGGATAGGAATGGCCAGTTCTTTTGCCATTTCTATGCTTGCTTCCAGCAAGTCTCTACTACAGCTATAGGGAGAATGAGGAGCTACCATAACCTTGAAATTTGGATTTTCATATCCTAAGATTTCCTCTATGATGGCTCGTGTTCTGCTTATAGTCTCAGCAGTTGTTTCTGCCTCTGAAGAAAAGAGGGTCGGTGAGAAATAACAACGCATCTTAGATTCCTTAACTGCCTGATAAATTTGCTCAATATCCACACCATTAGGATTATACATATCGTTGAAGGTTGTTGTTCCTGACTGGAGCATCTCTGTCAGAGCTTCTTTGACTGCCTTGGTAGTCATATCGGGAGTAAATCCTGCTTCTGCTGGCCAGATATAGTCATTGAGCCATTCATGGAGATTACTATCATCCCGGATCCCTCGCAAACCTGTCATAGCAGAATGGGTATGGCAATTAACCAAACCAGGCATAATCCAGGCTCCCTGATAGTCTATAATCTGCTCAGCTTGCTCTAAAATCTCTGGCTCCTCTTGGCCGACATAGACGATTTGGGAATCCTTAACGGCTAAGATACCATCCAAATAAACATGGAAATCTTTGTCACAAGTCACGATATTTACATGCTGATAGACTTTCATTGTTTTCTCCTTCTAAGACCCTGATTTTTTCTAGCTATTGTAACAAAAAAGTCACCCGAAGGCAACTTTTTTTGTCCATAAGATTTCAAAATAGAAAGGATTATTCAGAGCTAAAAGTTGCTGCTTTTTGCATTTGGTAATACTTGCCCTTTCTAGCCATGAGTTCCTGATGATTGCCGTATTCCACGATGTTACCATCCACCAAGACTAGAATCAAATCCGCATCCTGAATGGTTGACAAACGGTGAGCAATGATAAAGCTTGTGCGATCCTTCATGAGTTTGGCAAAGGCATCCTGTACTAGCACTTCTGTCCGTGTATCGATGGAGGAGGTCGCCTCGTCTAAGATAAGAATCTTTGGAATAGCTAGAAATACTCGGGCGATGGTCAAGAGCTGGGCTTGACCGACAGAGAGAGATTCACCTGCATTTTCCAAATTGGTATCATAGCCCTGTGGCAACTGTTGGATGAAAAAATCTACGTTGGCTGCTTTTGCAGCAGCAATCACTTGTTCCCGACTGGCTTCAGGATTTCCAAAGGCAATATTGTCATGAATGGTCCCTTGCTTGAGCCAGGTTTCTTGGAGCACCATGCCAAACTGCTGTCTCAATGATGCTCGGGTATAATCGTAAATAGAACGACCGTCTAACAAGATATCTCCTGAATTAATAGGATAAAAACGCATGAGGAGATTGATAAGAGTTGACTTACCAGCACCTGTCGGACCAACGATGGCAACCTTGCTACCAGCAGGAATGTCAATGGATAAATCCTTAATCAGAACCTTCTCAGGATTGTAGCCAAAAGAAACATGCTTAAAGGAAATGGCTCCCTTAACTTGGTCACTGGTCAAGACTTCCTTACCTGTTTCAGCCACCTCTGGACTTTCTAAGACAGCATAGACGCGCTCTGCGCAAGCAAGAGCACTTTGCAACTCGGCTAGAACAGAAGAAATATCGTTAAAGGGCTTAGTGTACTGTTGGACGTAATTCAAAAAAGTCACTAAACGTCCGATGGTCAAGGTGGACCCCATCATAATACGATAAGCTCCTACCCCAGCCAGAAGGGCATAAATGAGCGCGTTGACAAAGCGAGTCGAAGGATTAACCGTTGATGAATAAAAGATGGCTGACTGAGAATAGCCTGCGTAGTTGGCATTCGCCTCGTGCAGTCTTTGGATAAACTCTGTCTGAGCATTAAAGGACTGGATAATAGGCTGCTGGCTAAGAGACTCTTCAATCAACTGAGTCTGAATCCCCCTGGTCTCTGTTTGCTTCTGGAAGAGATGATAGGAGCGTTTGGCAATAAAGCGTGAAATCACCATGGACAGCGGCGTCAACAGCAAAACCAAGAGGGTCATGAGAAGGTGAATTTGGAGCATGGCTAGAATACTAACCAAAATCATCAAGACTCCAATGAAAAATTGATTGAAAATCATGGTCAAGCCAGCTGCCAACTGTTCTATGTCTGTGGTCACACGACTGACCATCTCTCCACTGCCCTGCCGATCCACAAAAGCAATCGGTAACCGATGGAGCTTATGAATGATTCGCTCTCGCAAGTCTTTAGTATAAGAGAAGATTAGACGATTATAAAGAAGAGGATTGGCCCATTGTACCAATGTATTTCCTATGACCACCAAGATCATCTGGATGAAAATCTGCCAAAAAACTAGCGAAGAACCAGCCACTAGAACCTGGTCAATGACCTGCCCAATCAGAATAGGTAGGTAAATTGATAAGCCAACTTGGGCAATAGTTCCTAGAAAGGCAAGGAAAAGGAGGAAGGGATGGCTTGCTAAATCTATGGCCAAACGTTTGAGCGTCTGGTTTGCGGTTTGTCGTCTCATGCTAGTCCTCCTTTCCATGTTGGGATGCATTGATTTCTCGATATACTTGGCTAGTTTTCATCAAGTCCTCGTGCTTGCCAACAGCTAGGAGCTCACCTTTTTCCAAAAGGAGAATCTGGTCTGCCATCTGTAAAGTCGAGGTTCGTTGAGAGATCAAGATTAAACTTGTATTTGGCAGATTTTCTCTAATAGCTTTCAAGAGCTTGGACTCGGTAATGGTGTCGAGAGCCGAGGTCGCATCATCTAGGATGAGAAATGGAGCTTGGCGCAAGACTGCTCGGGCAATAGATAGCCTTTGTTTTTGTCCGCCTGAGAAATTTCTCCCTCCTGCCTCAACTAGGGCATCCAAAAGTCCTTCCTTTTCACTGACAAAATCCTTAGCTTGCGCAATCTCCAAGGCCTGCCAGAGTTTCTGGTCAGATACTTCTTGATTGAAACCTAAAGTCAAGTTAGAACGAATAGTTCCCTTAAAGAGCTCGACTTTTTGAGGCACATAGGCAATCCAAGACCGCCACTGCTCAAGATTAAGAGGACTACGACCATTTCGATAAAGGTCAATGCTCCCCTTGTCTACTGGATAAAGTCCAAGTAAGACTTGCACCAAGCTTGATTTACCTGAACCAGTTCCCCCGATGATACCAAGGATTTGCCCTTGATTCATACCAAAGGAAATGTTTCTCAGAGAAGGCTGGGCGGCATCAGGATAGGTAAAGGTTAATTCTTGGACTTGTAAAACATTATCGCTGGTAGCTTGCTTTTGTTCTAACTCTGAATGGATATCCTCTGGAGCCTCGTCAAAGACTTCCTCAATTCGCTTGGCTGAGATATAGGATTGGTTGAGGGAATTGATCAGCATGGCGAGCTTAACCAATTCCACCAAAATCTGTAAGAGGTAGTTGATAAGAGCAATGAGAGCTCCTTGACTGAGTAAACCTCCTTGAATTGAAATATATCCCTGCCAGATAATGACGAGGAGAGTTCCATTAACAATCAGATAGGTCAGAGGTGTTAACAAACTTGACCAGAAACCCGTCTTTTCTTGCAATCTAGCATAAACTTGGTTAAGGTTTTGAAAAATCTGTAACTCTCGTTTTTCCTGACCAAAAGCACGAATAACTCGCATCCCTTGCAATTGCTGGCGCGTTTCCTGAACCAATTGGTCCGTTTTCTTTCTGAGACTGCTGTAGAGAGGATTGACCAGTCGAGAGAGACCGACAATGACAATCGTCAAAATGACAACCATAACTAAGAACCAGAAAGTCAGCTCAGCCGAGATGCGATAGGCCATAAAAATGGCTCCAAAAACGATAATAGGCGCTCTCAAAAAGAGGCGCAGGAATTGATTAATCCCAGTCTGAATCTGGTAAGTATCCGAAGTCAAGCGGGTCACCAAGCTAGAAGTTGTCAAACGGTCTCTGCTGTCCTTAGGTAAAGAAAGAATATGACGATAGAGGTCGTTCGTCAATTCCTTGGCAAAACCTACCGCTGCCTTGGCTGAATAAAATTGAGCAATCAAGGCTACTAAAACGCCAATCACTGCAAAGATAAGGAGCAGGCCAATCTGCATCCAGAGATGCCCTTGATCTCTCTGGGGCAAGGACTGGTCAACAATCCCAGCAATCACCATGGGAACCAAGAGTTCAAAAACAGCTTCAAGTAGCTTGAACAAGGGTGCTAAAATGGATTCTTTGATATAGGGTTTGAAGTAAGATAGTAAGTGTTTCATAAATCCCTTCTATTCTTATTCTGGAAATGAAGAAAGTGGGAAGCCCCACCCTCTCAGTTTTATTTGTTTAAGTAAGGTAATAGATAGCCATATCCTGCTTTTTCCATCTCATCCTTGGCTACAAAGCGTAAGGAAGCAGAATTAATACAGTAACGCAGGCCACCTAATTCCTGAGGTCCATCTGTGAAAACATGACCCAAGTGAGCATTTCCTGACCGAGAACGAACCTCGATTCGCTCCATTCCATGGCTCAAATCCTTGTAATAGTGAATTAGTTCCTTAGAAATCGGACGGCTAAAACTTGGCCAACCACAACCTGAAGCAAACTTATCCTTGGCGAAAAAGAGCGGTTCACCCGTTGTGATGTCTACATAAATCCCTTCTTCAAAGGTTTGGTCATAGGCATTGGTAAATGGCGCCTCTGTAGCAGCTTCTTGAGTTACTCGGTAGGATTCTTCAGTTAGGCTTTCCTTCAGCACTTCTTGACTAGGCTTTTCATAGTTAGATGCGTCAATCAATGGCTTCTCAGCATCGGTTACATCGATATGACAATAACCGGAAGGATTTTTCTTGAGATAGTCTTGATGGTAGTCTTCAGCTAAAATGTAGTGGCGAAGTTTCTCCACTTCTACTGCAATCTTTCGACCAAGCATACGCTCCTGCTCCTGCACTACTGTGTAGATAGCTGGCAAGTCTGCTTCATCTTGGTAATAAATACCAGTACGATATTGGCGACCACGGTCATTCCCTTGTTGATTAATCGATAAAGGATCGATGACTCGGAAATAATAAAGCAAAATTTCTCTGAGTGACACAGCTTTCTCATCATAAATCACTTGAACCGTCTCTGCATGGTCTGTTTCCTTGAGCAACTGGTAATTAGTTGTTTCGACTTGGCCATTAGCGTAGCCTACACTGGTTGCTAATACGCCTGAAATTCGTGAAAAATACTCCTCTAGGCCCCAAAAACAACCACCTGCTAGATAAATTTCTGACATCTTTATTTCTCCTTTATCAAGTTTTTAACCAATACTCTTCGAAAATCTCTTCAAAGCACGTCAGCTTACATCTGCAACCTCAAAACAGTATTTTGAGCTAACTTCGTCAGTTCTATCCACAACCTCAAAACCATGTTTTGAGCAACCTGCGGCTAGCTTCCTAGTTTGCTCTTTGATTTTCATTGAGTATAAACTTCTTTTCAAAAAAAGGATAGGAAGTCCTCTGGTCGAGAATTTCCCCATCCTATCTTCTATTCTTTATTTTGCTTCGACACGGACACCTTGCGTATCAACTTTCAAGTCATGCAGTTTGCCTTTGAAAGGTTGCTTTTGCAATTCTGCTTTAATCTTCGGCATCTTGTCATGAGAAGCCAAGACCATCACTGTCGGCCCTGCTCCAGAGAGGTAGGTCGCATAGGCTCCATTCTCTTTGGCTACTTGCTTAATCGTCGCAAATTCACGGACCAGACTTTGACGATAACGCTCGTGGAAGAGGTCCCCCTCGATTGCTTGTCCAGCTGTCACCATATCTCCTGCTAACAAGGCTGCAACGGCCACATTGGCGATAGAACTAGCCGCAACAGCTTCCTTGTAGGACAATTTCTTAGGAAGGACACCACGGCTGTCGCGAGTGCGCAATTCATAGTTAGGAATATAAGCTAGAAAATCACACTCGGGGAAGTCAGCCACGATTGCTGAAACGTGCCCTTCAACGGAACTCGCAACAACAAGATTTCCATAGATAGCTGGAGCCACATTGTCAGGATGTCCTTCAATCTTGGTCGCCAGTTGTAATTTGTCGTGGTTAGATAAGTTGAGCTTGCCCAGCTGGTTAGCTAGTTCAATCCCAGCAACGATAACAGAGCTAGAAGAACCCAACCCACGCGCCAAGGGAACATCACTGGTCATTTTCAAGCGTCTCGGTTGCAAGTCAGGCGCAATTTGCAAGGCAATCTTAAGCAAAAGATTACGCTCGTCATGGGGAATCCATTTACCAATCTGGTGTTCAATCAACCACTCATCCCGTTCTTCACAGATTTCAATTTGAAGATACTTGGATACAGCTACACCGACCGAATCAAAACCTGGCCCGATATTGGCACTGGTTGCAGGTACAATAATCTTCATCCTATTCTCCTAAAACCTTGAAGGTATTTAAGAGGTCAAATTCTGATACCTTGGTCAACTCAGCTGAAACCTTTTCAAGCTGTGCTTTATTGATCTTATGTGTAATGATGACCACACGCGCCTTGTCCCCCTCTTTTCCGTCTTGAAGGATTTGCTTAAAGGAAATATCTTGGGCATTGAAGATTTCAGCCAATTTCAAGACCTGACCTTTTGAGTCTGGAGCCAATATTGAGAAGTAATAATTGGCTTTGACATCCTCAGGCTTTGCCAAGACCAAGTCACGGCTATATTCGTTGAAGTCTTTACCGATAGTACCATCATTCAAGCGACGAACGATACGGACAATATCTGCTACCACACTTGTTGCAGTTGGTTTTTGACCCGCACCTGGTCCGTAGTACATAGACTCACCGATACCAATAGATTCTACAAAAACAGCGTTCATTACACCATTCACACTGGCAAGTGGATGTGCTTTAGGAAGGAAGGTTGGGGTCACTTCTGCAGCAATCCCTGAAGGAGTTTCCTCGATAGAACCAACCAATTTCACTACATAGCCGAGGTTTTGGGCAACAGCTACGTCTTCTGGTGTGATGTTGCGGATTCCCTTGTGGGCTACATCGTCAAAGGCAACCTTCATACCAAAAGCAAACTGGCTCAAAATCACCATCTTGTAGGCTGCATCAATCCCATCCACGTCATTTGTAGGATCGCTTTCTGCAAATCCAAGTCTTTGTGCTTCAGCCAAAGCATCATCATAAGACCAGCCTTCTTCCACCATCTTGGTCATCATGAAGTTAGAAGTTCCGTTAACGACACCAAGAACGCGCGTGATTTTATCAGAAGCCAATGAATTTGCTAGAGTGCGAAGAATTGGAATCCCACCAGCAACTGCTGCTTCATAGTATAGTGCTACATTATGCTCTTTAGCAATTTCTAACAATTCTGCGCCATGGACAGCCAAAAGGTCCTTGTTAGCAGTAACAACGTGTTTCCCAGCTTCCAAGGCACGCGTGATAAAGGTTTTAGCTGGTTCGATACGCCCCATCAATTCCACTACGATAGTAATGTCCTTGTCTGCTAAAATATCCTCTACATTGGTCACAAAGTTAAAGTCATTCCCTGCTGCAAGCAAGCGGTTCTTTTCATCTTCATCCTTGACCAATACCTTGGCTACTTCAATCTCAGAATGAGCTGACTGAACGATTTTTTCTCCATTTTCCTTTAGGAGGAATGGCACACCACTTGCAACGGTACCAAATCCAAGTAAAGCAATTTTAACTGTCATGTTTGTCTCCTAGAAATTTTCTGATATAGCCATTATAACAGAATTTTGTGAAAATTCCTATTATAGTAAATCACTATTTCAGTCTAGTAAAGAAAAAACGAATCCCATGATTCGTCTTTCTTGATAAATGAAAATTGATTTTAAAATTTATGAACGAATCTTTTGCAGACCGAGAACTGCATCGTGATTGATCAAGATTTGCCCATACTCTTGCAAGACTGAACGACTGATGTCACTGTCGTCTGCAAACTCACGCATACGAGCCAAGAGCCAAGCCGGATATGGACTTGGATGATTTTCCACATCGACTAAGATTGTCAAATAATAGTGTCCATTCATCTTATAGAGTTCAGATGTTTCCATCTGGTAGTTAACCGTCTTTGCAAAAGCAACTAAGTCAGCAAGGCTTGCAAAGCGTAGGATATAGTAGATATAAGGTTCTTTCTTATTCTCCGTCTCCTTGTCTGCCTGCTCTTGCTCTTCTTCCTTTGCTTCGACCTGCTCTAGAGATTGGATGGCCTCAATATCGTCCTTGGTCTTATCTGCAATGCTCTTTTCCAAGGTTTTGAGAAATTCATCTGGCGACATTTGGGCTAATTCTTCCATGTCTGGTAGATCCGCCAAATCTTCAAAATCCAAATTTTGGTCAATCTTGGACTTGGTCACAAAGACGTCGACCTTATCAGGTTTTGGCGTCACGCGGAAACTCAGCATGCCACTATCCAAGAAATTGTCTGGCATCTCTAACTCATCTAAAATAGCATAGAAAAACTCTTCGGTTTTTTCCTGAGGAACGAGAAAGTCTGCAATCTCCATTCCCCGATCCATCAAATCATCTAAAGTCATCGTGATTTTCAGTGTTGTATCACTAATTTGTTTCATCTTCATATCTAGTAACCTCATACTTTCAGTCTATCTATTATACTAGATTTTTACGATTTTATCAAAAGAATGAAGCGAGAATGTGATATAATACTAGATATGATTTTAGATTTAAGAAAGAAAGTTCAATGAAAAATATAAAAGTAAATGCCTTGGCCAGCTTGCTGGTCAATATTCTCAATATCGTTTTTCCACTGATAACCAACCCTTATCTGACGCGGATTCTCAGCAAATCCAATTACGGTTATTTCAATACAGCCAATACCTGGGCAAGTTTCGTTATTCCACTAGCTGCCTTTGGAATATACAACTACGGGATTCGAGCTATTAGTAAGGTCAAGGATGACAAGAATAAAATCAACTACGTCTTTTCTAAGTTGTTTTATATCTCGGTTTTCACCTCTCTCCTGACGACAGGTATCTACTTCCTCATTATCTTCTTTGACACCAGCATTGAGAATCTGAAAGTCCTCTACTACATTCTAGGGGCCCAAGCACTCTTCCAATTTCTCAATATCGAATGGATGAACGAGGCTTATGAAAACTATGCCTTCATCCTCTATAAGACATTAATTATTCGAATTACCATGCTGGTCGCTATCTTCGCCTTCGTTAAAACGGCAGATGATATCGTTCCTTATGCTATCGTTATGACAGCGACCACTATCCTCAACTACCTGCTCAGTTTTCTTTGGATTAAGAGAGAAGTTTCTTTTGTTAAGATCGGTTTCGTCGAATTAGTCAAAGCTTCTAAACCGCTCTTCACTATGCTTCTCTTAGCAAACGCTAATATGCTTTACACCTTGCTAGATAGAATGTTTATCACCAAGGGACCAGATGAAAACTATATTTCTTATTATACAATTGCCTATAGTATCGTCATGTTGATTGCCAGTGTCTTGAGTGGAGCTATCAACGTCAGTATTCCACGCCTTGGCTACTATCTCGGTAAAAAGGATTACAAGTCCTATAATTATCTCGTGAATCAAGCGGCATCCTTATTCTATTTCCTTATGGTTCCAACTAGTATTGGGATTATGATATTGGGACGGTACGCAACTGTTATTTATTCTTCTGAAAAATATCTTGAAGCGGGTATCGTAACTAGCGTCTTCGCTTTTCGTACCATCATTTGGGCTATTGAGTTGATTCTTGGTAAACAGATTATCTTTATCAACGACCATGAAAATCGCTTAACTGCCTTCTACTTCCTTGGTGGTGGTGCCAATATACTATTAAATAGCATCTTGTATTTCAATAATATTTTTGCACCTGAGTATTACATCGCTACGACCATTATCGCAGAAACTATCGTCGTTTTACTTGAAATTCATTTTATCAAGAAACACCAACTGATTAGTTTAAAAGAAATTTTTATAACCTTAACACGTTATAGCCTCATATCCCTTGGTTTTATCCCAATCTTCTATATTTTCAAGATGATTTTCCAAATCAATTCCTACACAGTAAACTTTAATATGATTCTCATGGTTCTTTCTACCGTAGCAACTTGTGGTATCTATTACCTCTTGACCCTCTTTATCACCAAAGACAAAACACTCCACTATGCACTGAACCTTGTACTTGCTAAATTAAAACGAAATTAAAAAAATCCCCTACTGATAAATTAGTTGTCAGTAGGGGATTTCTTCTTTATTCTTTTTCTTTCTTATCAGAAGCGTTGGCTTCTAGATTTGAATCTTGTTTAGGTTGTTCAACAATAGAGGAATTAGCTTCTTGTTTCTGTTCTGGCTTGACTGCATCGCTATTTACAGCAGCAACAGCCTGTTTCCAGATTCCTTCTTCGTTTACTTTATAACCATCAGGTGTTGTTGCGTTCTTCAACAAAGAACCATCAGCTTGGAAATAGTACCAATTACCATCAAGCTGTTTCCAACCTTTCTGCATAGCTCCTGATTCATCAAAGTAATAATGATCACCATTTACTTTATGAAGGCCAACCAACATGATGCCATCTTCAGGATTTAGATAATACCAGACGCCTTTGTCTTTTATCCAACCAGTTTTCATGACTCCATTTGATTCAAAGTAACGGTAATGATTATCAAACCATTTCCAGTCAGTTTGCATGGCTCCAGATTTGCTAAAGTAATATTGCTTACCATCTACTTGATGGAGGCCGACTAACATAACGCCTTCCTTACCGTCAAGATAATACCAGGCATCACCATCTTTTAACCAACCAGTTTGAAGTGCGCCCGACGTAGCGTAATAATGCCAAGAATCATTTGACCACTGCCATCCAACTTGCATAGTACCTGCTGAGCTGAAGAAATAGTTCTTACCGTCAATCTCTTTAGATCCTACAGCCATAATACCAGTTTCTGGATCCAAATAATACCATGATTCTTTATCTTTCAACCAACCAGTTTTCATAGCACCTGAGTTCGTATAGAAGTACCAGCTATTGTCTTGCCACTTCCAGCCAGTCTGCATGGCACCACTAGCATTCAAATAGTAACGAACACCATTTATATCTTGTCTACCAGTTAACATGATGCCATCTTTATCCAGATAATACCATGTTTCCTGATCCTTGACCCAGCCGATTTTCATAGCTCCAGAACTTGCAAAATAGTTCCAGTGACCATCAACAAAGGCCCAGCCAGTTTGCATGATACCTTCTTGATTAAAGTAGTATGTGCTTCCATTGATATTCTTTTTACCAACGGTCTTTAGCCCATCCTCGTCATAGAAATACCAATTTGAATCAATCTTTTGCCAAGTTGAAGGCTTACCTGCTGTTTGGAGTGCACCACTTTCGCTAAAGAACATCTTCTTGCCATTATAGACTTGATGTCCTGTTAGCATCTTGCCATCTGCCGCAAAGAGATACTTTTTCCCTCCAATTTCAGAGAGCTCGCTAAATCGTCTAGCACCATTTGATTGGATATAATACCAAGAGTCATCTAGTTTGAACCAACCACCAGTTTGCATTTTACCATTTTGGTTCAGATAGTAATCATTCCCTTTGGCATTTTCTCCCCAGTCGTCGTTAAGGTGAAGCCAGCGACCTGCTTGCATTTGTCCTTTTCCATTAAAGAAGTAAGTGGCTCCGCCAATCTCTCTCCAGCCGATAGCCATTTCTCCGTCAGTCAAACGATATTTCCAATAGCCATCTTCTTGATACCATTTTTCGTCAACTACAGGGATATCAGGGAAGGTATTTGAAACATTAGCAAATCCTTTATCGCTAATATCAAAAACGGTAGCGTCTTGAGTTTGGCTAGCAGCATGAAGAACCTGAATATTTTTCTTCTGAAGGTATTCTCTTGTTGAAGCAACATTAATATCTCCACCAGTTGTCTGAATGATCATTTTTGGTGATAAGTTTTCAAGGAAATTAATCGTATTTGAAATTGTCGCATCATAATGGTGGTTCCATTTCATCATATCAACCTTGCCGATAACTGGACCTAACTTATCTTCTGCTCCTTCGGCATTATCCAAATCTCCACCAAGATAGATTCTCTTTCCTGCCACAGTCACTACTGAAACAATGGAGTTGGAGTTATCATCTCGAACTTTTTTCAGATTCCCGTCAGCATCATATTCATTCTTATAGTTGTAGAGTTGGATATCCATATCACCTAATTTTAGATGGCTATCCTCATCTGAAATATTCTGGATAAGAGTAACTCCTCGTTTTTGAGCTGCTCTCAAAGCATTATCATAATTGAAAAGATTATCCCATAGTCCCCAGTTTGCTGTGATCCGATCATCTGAATATTTTTTCAAATAAAACTTACCGACTTGATATCGATTGAGTATTTCGTCCGCTCCACCAATATGGTCACTATGAACATGAGTTCCTATAATAAAATCTAATTTTTTTACACCTATTTGATCCAAGTGGCGAATCAATCGATCCTCCAATACTTGATAATTTCTCATGGAAATTCCCCAGCGGCTTGGATAGCGTGGATCACTCCCATCAGGGAAATCATAGTCTTCACCCATATCAATCAAAGCATAGTGACCATTGCTTTCCAGAAGGATGGCATCACTCCCAGATTTTGCTTTTGTATTTATGAAATGGATACGATTGCCCGAACCTGCAGAGATGGTATCTGCATCTACTCCTTGCGATAACTGAATCAGTAATAGAAAGAATGCGAGAACACTATAGCTGACTGATTTTAATAACCATTTATTTTTCACCTTGAAAACTCCTTTATCTTAACATTAAGCAACTTTTAAAAATCTAATCAATCCAGTAGTTTTTATCCCCTCCTGGGACTTGTTGCTCAATAGGTGGTGGAGTCATATAGTTTTCTCCAAATTCGTAGACAAGTATTTCATGGTATTTTCTCGGAACCTTGACCACAATGTCTTCATAGGGCATATCAATCAAATCATAGAGCCATTCTTTTTTTATACCATTTGGATAATAAGGGTCATAGATAGTACAAGTTAGATCTGTTGCTTGATCTACACTATACTTCAAAGCAAGACTCTCTAATTTTTGATTCCATAGCTGTGGGGAAGTTAAGCGGAAAATAGCTGATCCCATATAACGAGGGAGGTTTTTTAGTCCACCATTCTCAGACTTGATCCCTTTAAAATTCAAAGAAGAAAGGCGAATGAAATATTTGTAGAGTTTCATTTTTTTACGGTCACTTTCCTCTGTGACGACACCATCATATGGAAAAATGTCAACGCAAGTTCCCAATACGACCGTTGGGTCTACAAGGTTAGCATCTCGACGAGTCCTTACATCATAGACTCTCATATAACTGTATGGATATCCCTTTGTTTCTCTGAATGAAATCAATTTGTAGTAGGGATGATTTTCATTTTGTAAAACCTTGTAAAGTTTTTCAAATTCATCACGCGCTAAGGAAATATCTGTATCATCATCCCAAGGGATAAATCCTTTATGGCGTACAGCTCCTAGTAAGGTTCCAAAATCAATAAAGTATTTGATTTGATGTTGTTCACAAAGATCATGTAGATACTTTAAAATATCCAATTCTACTTGCTTTATTTCTTCAAGAGTTAAAGTTCTTTCAGACATAGGTTCTATTCTCCTAAATTTGACTATATTTTTAAACGTTTCTTAATCCCAATCTCGTCATTTAGACCTTTTAACAATCTTCCATAATTTAAAATCATGATGAGATACTCTTTGTTCAACCGGTGGCAATTGCATATAGTCTCCGTAGTCTGAGGTCAAAATTTCATGATAGTTTTTCGGAATGGTAAATTCCTTACCTTCAAATGTTCCAGTAGTAACTTGTTCCAGCCATTCACGTCTCCACACTGGTTTGTTCATATCCTTGTAGATAAGATAATCCACTTGCTCATAATCTGAGACTTTACGGAATTTTGCAAGCTCTTCAATCTGGGCAACGTATTTGTTCGTATTGGTGAAATAGAAAATAATAACTGACACATAGCGTAGCAGCGAATTCAGTACACTTTTCGTATTGGTAATGCCTTTAAAGGTGTAGCAACTCAATTGACGTTTCTTTATCAGTTTCGTCATCTTGTTTTTAAATTGTATGTCATCCTCGTAGCCATCTACAGGGAAAATATCTACATAGATTCCCATATTCGAATCGATGCGAACATCTTCTTCCAGCAAGTAGGTATGATTATCCTGCACTTTCATGAAGGGATAGACATAGTTGAGATTGTTTTTATAAGACATGACCTCGTAACGTTCATCAGGGTTAGCGATAAGGTAGTCTTGCAATTTTTCATAATCTTCTCGTAACATGCAGATATCCATGTCATCATCCCAAGGGATAAATCCTTGATGGCGTACAGCACCAATTAGACTTCCATATGCTAAGAAATACTTGACTCCAATTTTCTGACAAACTTCATGAATATACTCCATGATTCCAAGTTCCATTTGTTGAATTTCATTGATGTCTGTTACTTCTTGGTACCGAACTCCTTCATCTCGTTTGCAGACTACGAGTCCATAGCCAATCGCTAGCCAGAAGATGATATTAATAAAGTTGGTTGAATACATAATCTGACTTTCAAATAATTGACCAAACAAGATACCAAAGAATAGGATCATGATCAATTTATCAGTATGTTTCTTGGAAAAAATCAAATACGTTAAAAAGCGCTTGATGACATAAGCCAGTACAAGAAGGAAGGATACCAAACCTAGAACTCCCGAACTGACAAATATGGTCACAAAAATGTTATGGAAATTCCCACCGATAAGGGAGTTTTGAATCTCAAATTTACTGAAATATTCTGCGTAGTAATCTGGAACATTTCGTACACCATAACCAAAAATTGGTTTGGCACTTCCCATCTTGATGGCATTTTTCCAGATATAGGTTCTACCACTTGGTGTTGTTTCGATTAGATGGAGCTCACCGTTTTTCTTAGTGACAGACGAATCTGTCTCAGCATAGGATTGTCCATTGTTTAAATCTAACACAGTCGCAGTTTCAGATGAGATATAGATTGAAGTTACATAGCTTAATCCAATATTAGTTGCAGTGATCAGCAAACCAGCAACTATAAAAGTGAGGAATCGTTTAGCGATACTTCCTCTAGTAGCAAAGAAACTATAGAGTCCAATCATGAGAAGTAAAGAAAGTAAGGCTCCTCGACTTTGCATCGTTGCGAAGTAAACGAATTGAATCACATTGTTCAGTTTAAGATAAACAGAATATTTACTTCCTTTATGGATCAAATACATAGCCAAAATAATGCTAATGTATGAAAATATCGCACTAGCATTTGGATTGACAATCCCCCACAGACGTCCATTCATGACACCATAGTAATAAGATTGTTCGCCAATCTTAAATAGGATAAGGACTCTACTTACCAATAAACCAAACGCAAAAATTGCTGAAGAAAAAGATACAATTTGAACCGTATAGGCAATCCGGTCAAATAATTTTTTAAGTTGCCCTGATTGTAACATGGTAAATAATAAAACATAGGTTACCATGAAGAGAATTTCAATCACATTTCCAATTAAATGTCCAGAGCGATTGAAAACAGCTGATAGCAGATGACTTCCAGCTAAGAGTCCAAATAAGGATAGAAATTTGCGATCTGCTGTGATTTCTTTCCACTTAAACAATAAGGTATAGCAAATATAAAGCACTACAATCGCTGATAATCCCTTGTAGAGGGGATTTGCTATCTTATAAACCAGTGAACTCATACTTAAAATCGAAATAAAAACAAATAGATACGCAATCCATAGTTTTGATTTTTCAAAGTATTCATCCATTTTTGAAAAATTCATTTTCAACTCCTTCTCATGATATTAGTTTTTCAATCCAACAATTTTCTTATATAGCCATGGAGAAATGACAAGTGATAGGATCGCTACCTTGCGAAAAGTAGTGAAATAAGCATCCTTCCATATTTCGCGTCGGTGCTGAACAATCCAAGTCCTCAGCTCAGCTTTCTCCTTTTGATACTCTTCACGTGAAGTAAAGATAATTTTATCGTAAACTGTGATGTACGACCAACATTCTCTATTTATTAATTCGTATTTTAAATTAGGGAAGGTTTGTGAAACTTGAGCAATTATTTGCTGATAAACTTCTATCGTGTCAAATACATGTCGATTAACAGATGTCGTTGCACTTCCCTCACGATGATCATAATAATAAACAGGTTTGTCAATAAATACGCAACTGCATCTTGTCTTTAGTAGCAATTCAGTTAAAAATAGAGCATCTTCAGCTAGGTGATAATTGGTATTAAACTTTTCATCCGCAAGCAGGTCTCTCTTAAACAGTTTTGCAACTGGAAAAAATGATGTTCTGGTAGTCATCAGTAGTTCCTTCATGGTTTCTTCTGTTGACCAGAGTTCTGTTTTTCCAGAATGTGAAGGTAGGTCTGTTACAATTCCGTTTTTGATATGGTGCAGAGGAGCAATAACAAAGCCTACATTCAACCCTTCAACTGCACTTGCTAAAGTAGCTAGGTAATCTTGGGTAACGAAATCATCGCTATCAATAAAGGTAACCCAAGAACCCGTCGCTAGCTGAATTCCCATATTTCTAGCATTTGAAACACCAGCATTTTCGCTATGATAAACCTTGATATTCTCATACTGAGATGCTAAGTGATCACAGATCTGTCCACTAGAATCAGTAGAACCATCGTTGATTAGGATTAACTCAAAATGGGCATAAGTCTGTTGAAGAATTGACTCCACACATCGCTCCAGATAAGCCTCTACATTGTAGACTGGAACGACAACGCTTATTTTTTCTCCCATCATGCTCCATATTCTCCCTTGTACTCTGTGTAGCTCTTGTCCATGTCTGCTATAATAGCATCATGATGCGGTACCTGCTTGTCTGCTGGTGGCGGTGTCATATAGACCCCAAAAGCAGTGCTGAGATAAGCATCGTAGCCAACTGGAATAGGCATCTCAGTTCCTTCAAATGGCAAGAAAAGATTGTCTTCAAAGGATGCGATTGGGTATTTGTTTCGCATGTAGCCGGGACCTGAGCATAATTCCGTAATTCCATCGCTCTCAGCCAGACCATACTTGGTCATTTCTTTTTCAGCTTTTTTCCAAATGCGATAACGTAGAGGTTTTGGAGTCAGGCCGAGTAAGATGCGACTTCCCCATTTCATGATGGCACCATGCTTTTCTGGGACAGTTTGGGCGCAAAAGAGTGAATAAATCAAGGCCCAACGAACCTGTTTCTTACGCTCAGCTGGATTTTTAGGATAATAATCCAAAGGTAAAACATCCAAGGCCAAACCGTGTGGCAAATCCAAATCCTTCTGATAAGGCTTGATACAAGTGGTTTCCTTGTCACGAATGGTAATAAAAAGGTTACGGTCTACAAAATCTTTGTTACTCTTTGACAAGAAATAACGCTCGTCTGCATAACGTGGCCACAGCTCTGCTAATTTTTCATAGTCCTTACGTGGCATGAAAAAGTCCAAATCATCATCCCAAGGAATGAAACCCTTATTACGTAGGGCACCAATGGCTCCTCCACCACAGAGATAGCACAACAAATCATGTTCTTTACAAAATGCGACGAAATATTCAGCCATTTCCAGACTACGAGCCTGAATCGCTTTCAAATCACTCATGTCTCTCCTCTTCTGTCCAATAACGAGTTATATCGTTTTATTATACCATAAAAACGCCCTAAAAATCCATCAGATACTAAGAAAAATCAAAGCCTAAACCACTTTTTCACTAGTGATTCAAACTTTGATTTTTTTATAGTATTCTATCTCATTCCCATTTGGGCGAGTTTGGTCTGGTATTTATTTTGATCGACCAGAAGACCTTGCCCACCATAGATATCATAAGCGTCCACCCAGTCACCAAGTTCTGGGACGGTGAGTCTTTCAATGCCATTTTGAGCACCTTCTAGGACAGATAAGCCATTGGTTAACAAGAAGCTATAGGGTAAATTGGTCGAAGTCATCGCAAAGACTTTCCCAAGCGCCTCAGATCCTGTAAAGAGTTTGGTTGGATCTTTGATTTGCTCAAGAACGGCTGACATGACTTGTTGCTGACGTTTGGTACGTCCGTAGTCTCCTTCATCATCATCACGGAAGCGGGCATAGTTGAGTAAGGTAGAACCATTCATTTGCTGTTTTCCAACTTTGATGGTTTGAGTTGGCGACTCTGTTTCTGTTGCATGAAGGTCGTCTCCGACTGTGGCTTCTGTCAGAGGTTGACCATTCAGAGTTGAAAATTGAGCATCGATAGTCACTCCTTCAGGGAAAAGGGTGTCAATAGCTGTTGCAAAAGCCTGAAAGTCAACTAAGGCGTAGTACTTGATATCCAAGTCAAAATTATCTTTTAGAACCTTGCGGACCATTTCTGCCCCTTTTTGCCCTTCTTGTTCCCCAAGTTCATAGGCAACATTAAGTTTGTTATCTGTTTGTTTCTGGCCATTTACAATCTTACTATACCCGTCGATATACACTAAGTTGTCACGCATAAAGCTGACTAGTTTAATCTTCTTATCCGATCCACTGACATTCAGTACCATGATTGTGTCGGTACGGGTTTCTGCACTATTTTGACCGATACGGCCATCTGTCCCCATGACTAGGATATTCACACCATCTTTGGTATCTTGACCGTTAAAGACCTCTACTTGAGCTGCCTTGGCGTCAGCTGGCTTATTTGTTGGATTGGCTGCTGACTGGAACCCTCTAAGAAACATGAAAATCATCCCTGCAAGCACACAAGTAATCAACAGCAGGAACCAAGTCAATATTCGTTTGAAGCGAATTCTTCTCTTTTTCTTTTTGACTTTAGGTTGAGGAGCTACCTTTTCACGTTTCTTAGACCGGCTTCTACTGCCATAAGTCGGAAGATCAATATCTCTACCCCAAGATTCTTCTTTTTCTTCTTGGTAGAAATGGTGAACTTCAGACTTAGGACCTGCCATTTTCTGTTGCAGATAATCAAATTCCCTCCGTTCACGGTCATTGAGGTAATGAAAATTCTTAAAGAGATAGTCATAACGTAACTGCTCATGATGACTTAAGGGGCTTTCTTTGCTCATAGGCTCTCCTTTCCTAAATCCCTAATAGTGAAAATAGGGTAGGTTCCCAGTATCTTGTACTGGATCCCAATTGTTTCTAGTTCTTGTCTGGCAAAATGAACCAGCTCTTTCGCACTATAATCCACATCGATGATGAAAAAGTACTCACCTAGTGCCGTTTTGAGGGGACGACTTTCTATCTTGGTTAAATCAATACCTCGCCAAGCAAAGGTTGAAAGAGCCTTGTAAAGGGCACCGGGAAGGTTATCCGGTAAAGTTAAGGCCAAACTCATTTTTTCAGTTTGTGATTGCAAAGGGATAGCGGGAATCTCAGACCCTAAAACCCAAAAACGAGTGAAATTGGCTTCCATTTCTTGGATGTCTTCTGCTATCAATTCCAAACCATACTCTCTAGCTGAGTTTCTAGGCGCAATAGCCGCAAAAGCTTGGTCTGGATGTTCAGCGATAAAGCGGGCTGCATAGGCTGTGCTTGCCGTCACTTCAAGCTGGGCTTTTGGATAATGCTCCTCTATGAATTTCTTTCCTTGAGCCAAAGCTTGAGGGTGTGAAAAAATCTTATCAATCTTAGTATGACCAGGAACTGCCATCAGTTGCTGATGAATGGGTTGTACTATTTCTGCAACAGCCTGAATGTCCGCCTGATGAAAAAGATAGTCCAAGCTTTCATGCACACTTCCCTCAATGGAGTTTTCAACTGGCACCACCGAATAGTCCACCAATCCTTGTTCATAGGCCTTGATAACATCTGTGATATTGGCAAAGGCTTGTAATTCCTCATTAGGAAAAGCAGTCTGCACAACGTGGTGTGAAAATGATCCCTTGGGACCTAGATAGGCAATCTTCATCTCAGTTCCTCTATAATTTCCTCTGGGCTTAGCTTGGTCACATCTAGAATACGACTGGCTACTTCCTCATACCAAGCCTGCCTTTCTTGAAAAATCTCTCGCAACTCTTCCTTATTGTTGTTGAGAAAGAGCGGGCGCTGATTGTCCTTATCAGCTGAAATACGTTGGTAGAGGGTTTCAAAATCTGCTTTCAGATAAATGTTATCAGGATTAGTCTTAAGCAAGTCACGATTTCTCTGAGAAATGACAACTCCTCCACCAGTTGACACAACTCGGTCCGTTTTTAGTAAGTCCGCTAAAACTTCTGACTCCACCTGACGAAAGGCCACCTCTCCCTTTTCATCGAAAAATTCCGCAATGGACATACCCAAGCGCTCCTCAATCAAGGCATCCATATCTAGATAGTCTGGGTCCAATCCTCTAGCGATTGTCGACTTGCCAGCCCCCATAAATCCGAGTAATACCTTAGCCATGAATCAAGCTCTCCAAATCATCAAAGAAGCTAGGATAACTAGTATTGATGGCTTCTGCACGGTCAAGTTCCACATCTCCATCAACAACCAAGAGGGCCGCGATAGCCGTCATCATTCCGATACGGTGGTCACCAAAGGTATTGACTCTAGCACCATGAAGGGAGGATTTCCCTTTGATAATCATCCCATCTGCTGTAGGAGTGATATCCGCTCCCATGCTATTTAAAGCATCTGCCACCACCTGAATGCGGTCGGTTTCCTTGACCTTGAGTTCCTCAGCATCCTTAATGACCGTTACACCTTGTGCTTGTGTCGCGAGAAGAGCAATAATGGGCAATTCATCAATCAAGCGGGGAATCAAGGCTCCACCAATCTCTGTTCCTTTTAGGTCTGAAGATTCGACAGTCAGGGTTGCTGATTTAGCGACTGGATCGATTTCAGTTATTTCTAGTTTTCCACCCATGGCTCGAATGACATCAATAATACCAGTACGCGTTTCGTTGATGCCCACATTCTGCAGTACTACACGAGAATCTGGCACAATCAAACCTGCGACTAGCCAAAAGGCTGCACTAGAGATATCTCCTGGGACAACTACCTTTTGTCCAGTCAGTTTTTGCGGCCCTTGGACTGTGATTTTCTTTCCGTCCACACTTAATTGACCACCAAATTGCTGTAGCATATCTTCGGTGTGGTTGCGAGTACATTCTTTCTCGATAATAACGGACTCCCCCTGAGCCTGCAAGGCTGCAAATATCAAGGCAGACTTGACTTGGGCAGAGGCGATTGGCAACTCATAGTGAATCGGTTTTAGGTTTTTAGTACCTTTCAAGTGCAGAGGGGGCAGGTCTCGCTCTGTTTTACCAGAAATGCTGACTCCCATTTTTTTCAAGGGAAGGGTCACACGATCCATAGGACGTTTGGATAGACTGTCGTCTCCAAACATCTCTACTTCAAAATCTGCCCCAGCAAGTACACCTGAAATCAGACGAATCGATGTTCCAGAATTCCCCATATCCAAAGCATGTTGAGGAGCTTTAAGGCCATCCATCCCCACACCTTGAATGGTAATGACTCCATCTTTGTCCTCAATTTCAACACCAAGGTCACGAAAAACCTGCATGGTTGAAAGTACATCCTCGCCACGCAAAATATCATAAACCTTAGTCTCACCTTCAGCCAAACTTCCAAAGATAATCGAACGATGGCTGATGGACTTATCACCTGGAACTCGGATACTGCCATGTAAGTGACGAATGTTTGTTTTTAGTTTCATACCAGACCTCATACTTGCAATACTTTTTCTTATTTTATCACAAAAATGCTAGAAATTCTTGAAATTTCTAGCATTTTCTTGACTTTTATACCTGATTTAGATAGAGAACTAGAGGGAAATCTTTATTTTAACAAATCTGAAACAGGTTCAAAGATAATCTTTTCGATATCAGATAAGTAAATAGATAACTGTTGCTGTTTAGCAAAGAAATCAGATAATAGAGCGTTTTCTTGGATTTGCTTGCTGAAAGACTGCATCTTTTCTTGGAAAGAAGTATCTGGCATTTGTCCAGTTTGCGCCATGACTTGGATTTCTTGCTGGAAAGCAAGGTAGTCTGCAAAAATCTTGCTAGCTTGTTCATCAGCTTGGATAGCATCTTTGGCTGCCTTGACCGCCTTGTATTCTGGTAATTCACGTAACCCGCGGCTAAGTTCATTTGCACTATCGTAAATATTTGACATGATTTTCTCCTTATTTAATGACGACTGTGTAGTCCGTATTTTCTGAAATTAAGCGCTCAGCTCGTTCCAGATCCTGAGCATTTTTAAAGGAAATTTGGAGAATCCCGTGAACATCCTCACGGTTTTCCTCATTGATGTGGATATTGACTAGGGAAGTACCACGTAGCAATTCCAAAATTCGCAAGATGACATCTTCTTCATCGGGAACGTCGACATAGAGATCGTAAGAGCTATCCACACCGCCGCGCTTATGGATTTCCATTGCCTGCCGTTGCTCACGTGCTTGATTGAAAAAGTTCCAGATTTGCTCTTCATCTCCCTTGCTGATGGCTTGTCCAACCTCATCCAAACGCTCCTTGAAATCCTCAATTCGCTCTAGAATAGTCTCACGATTGGACAAGAGAATAGAAGTCCACATACCTGGCTCGCTTTCCGCAATCCGAGTCATATCTCGAAAACCACCCGCCGCAAAGCGTCTTGCCATCTCATGTTCTTGAGCATAGAGCGCTGTCTGCTCCATGAGGCTGGAAGCCAGAATATGCGGAAAATGGCTAATCTGAGAAGTCACTCGGTCATGCTCTTCAGCATCGATTTCAATGAAACGAGCATGAAGACCTGACAGCAAGTCTTTCATTTCTTCGAGCGTATCCGGAGTTGTCAGACTAGATGGCGTGAAGATATAATAGGCATTTTCAAAGAGGTTGACATCTGCAGAGGCCGCTCCTGTCTTATGACTACCTGCCATAGGATGAGCTCCAACAAAGCGAACAGGCTTATCTGCAAAACACTTCTCAGCTGTAGACACGATAGCTGACTTGGTCGAACCAGCATCTGAAATAATGACGCCTTCTTTCAAGTCTATAGTTGCCAACTCCTGGATAAATGCAATGGTCTGCTTGATTGGCAAAGTCAGAATGATGACATCTGCTAGAGGAGCAAAACTGGCAAAATCATCCGTTGCACGGTCAATTATCCCCCGCTCCAAGGCAATGTCTCTCGAAGCCTGACTACGATTGTAACCTAGAATTTCATAATCGGGATGATCGCGCTTGATACCAAGCGCCATCGAGGCACCAATCAAACCGAGACCAGCGATATAGATGGTTTTTGCCATAGAGACTCCTTAATAGTTCTTTGTATACTCACGGTGTTTGGCTACCGCTTCTTTTAATTCCTCTAGGTTGTCCGATGAGAATTTTTCAAGAATTTCCTGCGCCAGAACTGTTGCCACAACAGCCTCCATGACAACACCTGCTGCTGGAAGAGCCGTCGGATCACTTCTCTCCACGGTTGCCTTGTAAGGTTCGTGAGTCTCGATGTCCACACTCATCAATGGTTTATAGAGAGTGGGAATGGGTTTCATGACACCTCGAACAACGATGGGTTGCCCATTGGTCATACCACCTTCGAATCCACCCAGATTATTGGTACGACGAGTATATCCGTCTTCTTTAGACCAGAGAATTTCATCCATAACTTGGCTGCCTTTTCGGTTACCAGCTTCAAATCCAAGACCAAATTCCACCCCTTTAAAAGCGTTGATAGAAACAACTGCTTGGGCCAATCGCGCATCCAATTTTCTGTCCCATTGAACATAAGATCCAAGGCCAACTGGAACACCTCCGACGACTGTCTCCACAACACCACCGATGGTATCACCGTCACGTTTGATTTGGTCAATATAATCCTTGATTTCTTGTTCTCGTTCTTGGTTGACAATAGAAACTTCAGACTGGGCAGCTCGTTCCTTAATCTCAGCGACTGTTAGATCTTCAGGAACATCGATTTCCTTGCCGCCAAAGACAACAACATGGTTGGCGATTTCTATATCAAGCTCAGCCAAGAGGCGTTTGGCTACTGCTCCAACTGCCACTCGCATGGTGGTTTCACGAGCAGATGACCGTTCCAAGGAATTACGCAAATCGTCAAAACGGTACTTGATGCCCCCTACCAAGTCGGCATGACCTGGACGAGGATGGGTAATTTTTCGTTTGCTTTTAAGGCGTTCTTCTATGTCTTCTGCAGACATGATATCCAGCCATTTTTGGTGGTCTTTATTGACGACATCCATGGTAATGGGAGCCCCTGTCGTCTTCCCGTGGCGAACGCCAGAAGTAAAGACAACCTGGTCACTCTCAATCTTCATACGACCACCACGTCCGTAGCCACCCTGACGACGTTTCAAATCCTCATTGATGTCCTCCGCAGTCAAAGGAAGTCCAGCAGGAATTCCTTCAATGATAGCAGTCAGACGGGGGCCGTGTGATTCTCCCGCAGTTAAATATCTCATAGGCTCTCCTTATTTTACCAAGTAGTCTTTCATCTCTTCTAGGGAAACAGGGTGAATGGTCGCTGAACCAAGCTCTGGTACCAAGACCAGTTTCAAGGTGTTGCCACGCGCTTTCTTGTCATGAGTCAAAGCCTGATAAAGCTTGTCAACATCCCAGTTTTCATAGTCAACAGGTAGTCCAAATTTCTGACACATCTTTTTGATGGACTGGGTTATTCCTTCTGGCATGAGTTCTTTTCCCTCAGCAACCTTGGAAATCTGTACCATACCCATGGCCACAGCTTCACCATGCATGACCTTGCCATAACCGGCAGTCGCTTCAATAGCATGGCCAATAGTGTGCCCAAAATTGAGGTAAAGACGGACACCGTTGTCTAACTCATCCTCAACTACCATCTTGCGCTTCACCTGACAAGAATGTTCAATCAAAGTCTCTGCATGTTTCAGAATGCTCTCTACAGAACCGTCCATTTCCATCAGGAGATTCCAGAGTTCTACATCCTCAATCAAGCCATACTTGATGACCTCGCCCATCCCCTCAATCAGCTCTCTTTTTCCAAGCGTTTCTAGGACAAGCGGATCAATCAGAACCCCATCTGGTTGGGCAAAAGTTCCCACCATATTTTTAGCAAATGGAGTGTTAACGCCTGTCTTACCACCGATAGAAGAATCTACCTGGGCTGTCAAACTAGTCGGAATCTGAACAAAGTGAATCCCCCGCATATAGGTTGAGGCCACAAAGCCAGCTAGATCTCCAACGACACCACCACCGAGAGCCACGATTCCATCGCTACGAGTCAAACCCTGCTTAACTAGAAACTCATAGACTTTCTGAACAGTGGTTAAATTTTTTCGTTCTTCGCCTTCTAAAAAGTCAAAAACAGCTACCTGAAAACCAGCATCTTCTAGGCTGAGTTTAACCTTCTCTGCATAGAGAGAAGCTACATGGTTGTCGGTTACGATAACCACTTTTTGAGGTTGCCAGAGTTCTCGCAACCATTGACCTGCTTGCGATAGACAACCTTTTTCAATCTGAATATCATAGGGATGATTCGGAATATCGATTCTGATTTTCATAGTAGGGTCTCCTTTTCATTATTGGTATTTTTCTGTTAAGGACTGCCAAATCTCGTCTGTCGGCATTTCTTTACCTGTCCACAATTGAAAAGCTTCGGCGGCTTGATAGAGCAACATCCCCAGACCATTGACAGCTGGATTGCCCTGACTTTTAGCCCATTTCAAAAATGGAGTTTCAAAGGGTTGGTAAATGATATCTGCAACCAAGAGAGTTTCCGGCAAATTGATGCTTTCTGAAACTGGTGACGACTGGCCATCCATGCCCACACTGGTGGCATTGACTAGTAAGTGCGAATCGGCAATCCTTGCTTGCAAGACAGAAACATCTTCTAAAGCATACAAGTCCACTTTAAATCCTGTTTGCTCCTGCAACTTGTCTAGATAAGGTCTTGTTTTTTCCATGGAAACTGAACGAACAAAGACTGAAATCTGACTGACGCCATTCAAAATAGCCTGCGCCAAAATGGACTTGGCCGCACCACCTACCCCCAGAATGGTCATTTTCTTATCCGAAATTGTAAAAGAAGGCAAGCTCTTAAAAAATCCCTTGCCATCTGTATTATATCCAATTAACGTTCCATCTTGATTAACAACTGTGTTGACCGCCCCAATCAAACGAGCCTCATCACTCAACTCATCCAGATAAGGAATCACTTGCTCCTTGTAAGGCATAGACAGGTTGATGCCAAACATCTGGTAACGGCGAATATTGGCGACTGTTTCTGCCAAATCACCCGCTTCAATCTCCCAAGCTACATAGGCGCCATTAATAGCTGTCGCCTCAAAGGCCCTATTGTGGATAAAGGGTGAAATAGAGTGTTTGATAGGATTGGCAACAACTGCAGCTAAACGTGTATAGCCATCAAGCTTCATCCAAAATCTCCCTGATTTTCTTCATGTTTGATAGCGAAATCTGACCTGGGGCACTCGCTTCATCCAGACTAGCAAATGACCAACTTGAACCCGTCACATCTGAAGTGATACGGGATACCTTGCCCATTTTCCCCATGGAAATGGTCACGTACTCTTGTTCAGGATTGAGTGTTTTAAATCCTCGAGTGTAATTCATCAGGTCTAAAACATCCTGCTCCGTATGGGCCATAACTGATACCTTGACCACTTTTGGAGAGAGACTGGTCAACTCAGACAGGATTTCCATCATATTTTCAGGTGTCTCCTGGAAATTATGGTAACTCAAAACAAGATTTGGAAAATCCAACATTTCCTCAAAAACGTCCTTGTAGCTGAAATACTCAAAATCTACATAATCCGGCTGATAAAGCTGAGTAACTTCCTTGATGATTTGAACATACTCTTCTGAGGAAAGTTCGATTTCTCCTCCCTCAGCGCGGGTCCGAAGGGTAAAGACAAGTTCGCGTCCTGCAAATTTCTCAAAGATAGCGGGTGCTACCTGTAAAATAGCGTCCTTTGCAAGAAAGTCCGCACGCCACTCAATGATATCGGCATCTTCATACCTAGTTGCATCCAGTTCTTGCGCTTCTTCTAAACTTCTTGGCATCACTGAAACGATTAATTTCATCTACTAACCTTCATACTAATCACCTTGAGGTAATTACTGCTTTCATCTTTTTTATTATGGGCAAAGTCAGCTGGAAGACCATATTGGTTCAAGATCTGATACCTTCTTCCTGCAAAACCTTTATCAATTTGTTCTGTAAATTTCTGGCGGGAAACATTGGCAGCATTGGTACTGGCAATGATAATGCCTCCCAGATTTAAAATCTCTAGACTCTGGGAAATCAACTTGTGATAGTCCTTAGCTACAGAGAATGTTTGTTTTTTATTGCGGGCAAAGCTCGGCGGATCAAGCACAATCACATCATAGGTCAAGCCTTTTCGCTTGGCATACTTGAAGTACTCAAAAACATCCATGACGATAAAACGGTGATTGTCTGTGCTAAGTCCATTTGCCTGAAAATGAGCTTCTGACAGCTCTATCGATCGTTTTGCCAAGTCGACAGAAGTCGTCTCACTAGCGCCTCCCATAGCTGCAGCAACTGAAAAGGCAGCCGTATAGGAAAACATATTGAGCAAAGATTTGCCCATGGCTAGACCGTCAACCAGACTCCCACGAACCTCATGCTGGTCTAGGAAAATCCCTGTCATCAAGCCATCATTCATAAAGACTTGATAGAGCACGCCATTCTCAAGAACAGTAAAGTAGTCTGGCGCTTTCTCACCATAAACATGAGCAGACTCGTAATCTAGACCTTTAAAACGAATCTTTTCATATGCACCCAAAACCTCAGGAAAAACTTCCTTAAAAGCCTTTACGATCAGCTCACGAATCTGGTAAATAAAGGAGTTGTACCAAGAAAAGACAGCATAATCTCCGTAGAGATCAACAGTCAGACCCCCAAAACCATCTCCCTCTTGGTTAAAAAGGCGAAAAGCAGTGGTCAAATCATCCTGATAATAAGGCTTTCTAGCTTCCTTGGCCTTACGAAACAGAATTTCAAAAAAGGCTTGATTGAAACGAACCTTTTCCTTGCTGATGAACCAACCGATTCCCTTGTTCTGCTGAGAAAGATAGGCACTCCCTAAAAACTTCCCGTCTTGACTAAGAACTTCTACTGCCTGATCCGTCAGTTCAATATCTGTTAAATCACTTGCTTCCAAAAGAACTAGACCCTTAGCTAGCTTTTTTTCAACACGTCTGCTGACCCTAATTCTATTCATAGCTACTATTATAGCAAATTTTGTGACAATTCTCAAAAAAGAAACCGTTTAACCAGTTGTACTTTAGTTTACTGAGTGTCATTTTTGTTAAAATAAGTATATGCCATTTACTTTTCCACCAAAACATCCTTTCCCTTATAATGGAAAGTGAGATTCTATTCGCTAAAAATAGACAATTTCAGAAATGAGTATAGAATCTTGCGCAAACGTTTGCCTGGTTCTAAACTTTATGGTAGAATAAAACACAACATTGATAAGCAAGAGGAAAAACAATGCAAAATCAGACACTTATGCAATACTTTGAATGGTATTTGCCTCACGACGGCCAACACTGGCCTCGACTGACAAATGACGCAGAACACCTAGCAAACCTTGGTATCAGCCATGTCTGGATGCCACCTGCCTTCAAGGCGACTAACGAAAAAGATGTCGGCTATGGTGTTTACGATCTTTTTGACCTAGGTGAATTTCACCAAAAAGGGACTGTCCGTACCAAGTATGGGTTTAAAGAAGACTATCTTCAAGCCATTCAAGCCCTGAAGGAACAGGGAATTCAACCTATGGCCGATGTGGTGCTCAATCACAAGGCTGCTGCCGATCATATGGAAGCCTTTCAGGTTATTGAAGTGGATCCTGAGGATCGTACCGTTCAACTAAGCGAGCCCTTTACTATCAATGGCTGGACTCACTTTACTTTCGATGGTCGCAAAGACACCTACAATGACTTCCACTGGCACTGGTACCACTTCACAGGTACAGACTACGATGCCAAGCGCCGTAAGTCTGGCATTTATCTGATCCAGGGAGACAATAAAGGTTGGGCAAATGAGGAATTGGTCGATAACGAAAACGGTAACTACGACTACCTCATGTATGCCGACCTAGACTTTAAACATCCTGAAGTCATCCAAAATATCTATGACTGGGCTGACTGGTTCATGGAAACGACTGGTGTAGCTGGTTTCCGCTTGGATGCCGTTAAACACATCGACTCCTTCTTTATGGGCAATTTCATTCGTGATATGAAGGAAAAATACGGTCAAGATTTCTATGTTTTTGGGGAATTTTGGAACCCAGATAAGGAAGCCAATCTAGACTATCTCGAGAAAATAGAAGAACGTTTTGACCTTGTCGATGTTCGCCTCCACCAAAACCTCTTTGAAGCTAGCCATTCTGGAGCAAGCTACGACCTTCGTAACATTTTCACAGATAGCTTGGTTGAACTCAAGCCTGACAAAGCAGTCACTTTCGTTGACAACCATGATACCCAACGAGGACAAGCACTTGAGTCTACTGTTGAAGAATGGTTCAAACCAGCAGCCTATGCCCTTATTCTATTACGTCAAGATGGGCTTCCATGTATCTTTTACGGAGATTATTATGGCATTTCAGGAAAATACGCTCAACAAGATTTCAGAGAAGTTCTTGACCGTCTCCTAGCCATCCGAAAAGACTTGGCCTATGGAGAGCAAACAGACTACTTTGACGATGCCAACTGTATTGGATGGGTTCGTTCAGGCGCTGAAAACCAATCCCCGATCGCTGTCCTTATCTCAAATGACCAAGAAAACAGCAAATCCATGTTTGTCGGTCAAGAATGGGCTGAGCAGACTTTTGTTGATCTCCTTGAAAATCATCCAGCACAAGTTACAATCAATGCTGAAGGTTATGGAGAATTTCCAGTAGCAGCGGGTTCAGTCAGTGTCTGGGCAGCAAAATAAACCTATCAGGTACAAGTCAAATCCAACCGGATTTGGCTTTTTTGTATGCACAAAAAGACCTACCCAAATGGATAGATCTTTATTGTCTTATAATTTACCTGCTACTGCATCCAAGAGTTCTTGGATTTTCGCTTGGTTGCTTCCTCCTGCCATGGCCATGTCTGGTTTACCACCACCACGTCCATCGACGATTGGAGCCAATTCTTTGACAAGGTTTCCTGCATGCACATCTTTTGTCTTGCTAGCTACAAGAACGTTCACCTTGTCACCGATAGCTGCAACTAGGACAAGCACATCAGAGTAGTCTTTTTGTTTCCAGTTATCCGCAAAGGTACGAAGGGCACCTGCATCGGATACAGAAACTTGACTAGCAATGTAACGGTGACCATTTGCTTCTTGAACATTCTTGAAGACATCACCTGCTGCCGCTGCCGCTGCTTTTTCTTTCAACTCAGCATTTTCTTTTTGGAGCTGACGAAGTTGTTCTTGAAGTCCTTCAACCTTATGAGGTACTTCTTTGAGTTGAGGTGCTTTCAAGGTTGCTGCGACGGCTTTCAGAGCGTCTTCTTGTTCGCGGTAGGCTTCAAAGGCTTCCTTACCAGTCACTGCCAAGATACGGCGGGTACCTGAACCGATTCCTTCTTCTTTGACAATCTTGAAGAGACCGATTTCAGAAGTGTTGCCAACGTGGGTACCACCACAAAGCTCAACTGAGTAATCACCGATGGTCACAACGCGGACTTCTTTACCGTATTTCTCACCAAAGAGGGCCATGGCTCCCATTTCTTTAGCAGTGTCAATATCTGTCTCAACAGTTTCTACTGCAATTGCTTCCCAGATTTTCTCATTGACTTGCTGTTCAATGGCGCGCAATTCTTCAGGAGTTACGGCTTGGAAGTGCGTAAAGTCAAAGCGAAGGAATTCAACTTCGTTCAGAGATCCTGCTTGTGTCGCATGGTGACCAAGGATATTGTGAAGGGCAGCGTGAAGCAAGTGAGTCGCAGTGTGGTTTTTCATGACACGGTGACGACGATTTTTATCAATACTGAGTTTATAGTTTTTGTCCAAAGAAAGAGGTGCAAGAACTTCAACCGTATGCAATGGCTGTCCGTTTGGTGCTTTTTGAACATCTGTAACTTTGGCTACAAGTTTTCCTTCGGAATTATGGATTTTACCATGGTCAGAAACCTGTCCACCCATTTCAGCGTAGAATGGCGTTTCTGAAAATATGAGGGAGGCAGTGCCTTCTGATACAGCTTTTACCTCAACATTGTCAGCTACGATAGCTACAAGTCTACTACCTAGTTTTTCTTTTTTATAGTTAAAGCGACTTTCCACTGTAATGTTTTGAAGGGTTTCATTTTGCATAGCCATTGAGCCACCTTTGACAGCTGACGCACGCGCACGTTCTTGTTGCTCTTTCATGGCTGCTTCAAAACCTTCACGGTCTACAGTCATACCAGCTTCTTCAGCGATTTCTTCTGTCAACTCAACTGGAAATCCATATGTATCGTAGAGTTTGAAGACATCTTGCCCCGCGATAACGTTTTGACCTTTCGCTTTCAAATCAGCTACGATGCCTTGGGCAAAGTGTTGACCTGAATGAAGGGTACGGGCAAATGACTCTTCCTCGCTCTTAACGATTTTCTCGATAAAGTCTCGTTTTTCAAGGACTTCTGGATAGTAGCTTTCCATGATTTTTCCAACAGTTGGAACTAATTTGTAAAGGAAAGGCTCGTTGATGCCCAATTTTTGACCGTGCATAGAAGCACGACGGAGCAAACGACGAAGGACATAACCACGACCTTCATTTCCAGGAAGGGCACCATCACCGATGGCAAATGAAAGAGAACGGATATGGTCAGCAATGACCTTGAAGCTCATGTTGTCGCCATCTTGGTCATAAACCTTACCAGACAATTTCTCAACTTCACGGATGATTGGCATGAAGAGGTCTGTTTCAAAGTTTGTCTTAGCCCCTTGGATAACTGCCACCAAACGCTCCAAACCAGCACCCGTATCAATATTCTTGTGTGGCAATTCCTTGTACTCACTACGAGGAACAGCAGGGTCTGCGTTAAATTGTGACAAAACGATGTTCCAGATTTCGATGTAACGATCGTTTTCGATATCCTCTGCAAGCAGACGAATACCGATGTTTTCTGGGTCAAAGGCTTCTCCACGGTCAAAGAAGATTTCTGTATCAGGTCCAGAAGGTCCCGCACCAATTTCCCAGAAGTTGTCTTCGATTGGAATCAAGTGGCTTGGGTCCACTCCTACTTCAATCCAGCGGTTGTAAGAATCTTTATCTTCAGGATAGTAGGTCATATAAAGTTTTTCAGATGGGAAATCAAACCATTCAGGGCTTGTCAAAAGCTCGTAAGCCCAAGTGATGGCTTCGTCACGGAAGTAATCCCCGATAGAGAAGTTCCCCAACATTTCAAACATAGTATGGTGACGCGCAGTCTTCCCTACGTTTTCAATATCGTTAGTACGGATAGCTTTTTGCGCATTGGTGATACGTGGATTTTCAGGAATGATGGTTCCGTCAAAATATTTCTTAAGGGTTGCTACCCCAGAGTTGATCCACAAAAGAGTTGGGTCGTTTACTGGAACCAAGCTGACTGATGGTTCTACAGAGTGACCTTTGCTTGCCCAGAAATCTAGCCACATTTGGCGAACTTGAGCACTAGATAGTTGTTTCATAATATCTCCTTATTACTTGTTTAATTTGATTGGCTTTCCAGCATTTCCACATAGTCAATCGCGACACAAAGGGAAATGATCAGATCTGCATAAGAGTCTTCATAGACGGTTACGGTGTAAGTCGAGGTCAGATGGAAAATTTCTTTCCGAATCTCGGCAATCACTTGGTCGCGGTCATCCAGCAATTTGAAATTTAAATCCCAAATATTGCCTTCGATGCGAAGTCCCAGATTATCAAACTCATACTTATCTCGCCAGAAGGTCAACTTCTTACGAATAACGAAATTTGAACCGTTTCGTAGCTGAATAGTAAAGCGAGGAAGCAAGGTGAAAAATTCTTTACTGATTTCACTGACTTGCTCACCATAGGCGTCATAGATGGTAAAGGTCTTAGGAATTTGGAAGAAAGATCCCTCCACCTGATAGTTCACTACTCCTCTATCATCCTTGATATCGAAGCGTTCGCCTCCAAGACGAAACTTTTGTTTCACGAGAAATGTCTTCATAAACACCTCCAAAAATCAAAAGACAAGCTCACATCACGAAGGGCGAAAAACCGCGGTACCACCTTCATTCAATGAACTTGTCATTCTCTTATTCTTATGCAATTGTTACAATCGAGTAGCATGATTTTCTATCTTAGATGGCTCGCAGCACCGCCAATTCTCTGAACTAAGATGGGGAGAAAATCAATTCTCAACATTCCTATTATACTGTTTTTTTGAGTTTGAGTCAACTGGGAAAGCAAGCACTTGCAATTTCATTATATGTATCATTATCAAATCGATTTATTGTTAAAGAATATTATTGACGAAGTAAGTCAAGCATTTCATTATTAAGTGTTTGATAACAAGAGAAATAGCTATCATCAATCTCAAATGTATCTTGTAAAATAAAGCGTAAGGTATCTATTGTCTGTTGCAATTTCTTTGAATTGACTAGTTTACTATCAATCTCTGATAAGCCATGTGCCACCTTATTTCTCTCGCCATTTAAGCTATTTATTAGCTTTATGGACTTAAGTAATTCAGGAGAAACTTGATAATAAGATAGAATATTTTCATAAGACAAGAGATTTAAGGTTGACTGAGGTGAATAGATTCTTTCCTTCTCATCTTTTATACCCTTAGCTTTCTTAAATTCTAGGTCAATGAAATCTAAAATAGCTTCAAAATCCTTGTATTCTTCATTTAACTTTGGAAAAGTTCCGTCATATTTGATCAATTCTGGATAATCTTTCTTTATCTTTTCCTCGATGATAAATTCAACATAAGACTTTGATTTGATTAAGACATCAGCAACCTGCCCTCTCTCTTTCAAAACTTCAATCATTAAAAAGTAATTAAGAGCTTTTTTCTCAACCTCTGTAAGTGAATATCCCTGAATATCTTTTAAAATCGCTTGGGTTTTAAATACTTTTACAAAATCATTTAATAGTTCTCTTAAACGAGCTAATTTCTTTTTAGAAAGTAATTTATTGTATTCTTTTCTAGTAATTAATTCTTCCGCAGCAAGATAATCATAAGAAGAGATTAAATTTCTTAAGTGGCGCTTGATAAGAGACTGGTTAAATTTTTCAGCTTCATCTTTGATTGTACGATCTTCGTAATCCTTTTGGTTATCCTCGTTCTCGTCAAAAAGCTTCTGTTCATCTTCACTTGACAGTGGTACATACTTTCTGTTTGCAGATTTGTTAGGAGTTGTAACCTGTATGGCCTGCGTATTATAATCATTAATTCGATTTAAGGCAAATAAAGCAGAAATAATCTGAGGTGTCCCTGAGGATAGATTTAAGATTAATTGATGATCTGTTCCAGAATATTTTTCAATAATCTGTCCCATCACTTCATACATTTTATCAAACAGATAGACTTCATCATTTTTCAATATGATTGATTCAATAACCACTTTAGGATGATAACCCTCTATTGAACATAATGCTTTCTCAACAAGATCTTTTTTTACTAACATTTCTTCACTATAAACCAAAACAATTTGTTCAGGTCTGTATGTTCGAGCAATATGTAATAAAGCTGCATCTCGATTATTGCTTATCGGATCTGTCGTTCCAACTGCTGAAATCAAAATTTCCAAGATATTCTACCTCTCATTATTTCAGTAATTCTAATAATTCCTTATTTAAGTCCTTGTAAAAATTAAAATCTTTCTCAGTGAGTTGATATTGTTCCTTGACTAGTCCTTTTAAGGTTTTTAGGACAGGACCTAACTGTTTTAATTCCTCAGAATCTAATGGATCCAATTTATGAGCTACAGTATTTCGTGTTTTGTTTATTTTCAAAATCGGTTTGATTTTGTAATACAATGTCCGATTTTTTATTTGAAGAATCTTATTATAATCCTGAATTCCGAGGTAATATTTCTCTGATTCATTCACGTAATTATCCAGAAATTCTGGATAACGATTTTCGATATAGTCTTCTAAGATAAACTCTGTAAGGTTTTTAATTCTAATCAGACCTTCACTAAAATTACCACGTTCTTTTTGTAAATCAATAGTCAAATAAGCATTTAGTACTTTTTTCTGTTCTTCACTCCATTTTTTCTTTTGGAGGACTTGAGGTATATCTTGCCTATCTAATGAATCCACAATATCTTGTAACTTTTTGCGACAATCTTTCAATCCAGGGAAGTCAGGCAACTGATTTGCTATCTCTAAACTAGCTTTATAATCATATTTCTTAATAAAATCACGTAAAGTTTTTTTCATTAAGCCTTGTTTAAACTTATCTGAAGTATCTTCAATAGTTCGATCGACATAGTCCTGCTTATTATCCATATTTGTATCAATTAGTACATCAATATCTTCCGAATCATCATGCCTAACGCCAGCATTCGATTTTTTTTCAGGACTTGGAACTTGTACTGCCTTGACATTGATTTCACTTAGTCTATTAAGAACAAATAAAGCTGATTTTATTTGAGGAGTTCCACTTGAAAGATTAAGAATAAATTCGTCGTCTTTTGTATAATACTCTTGTATAATAGCATCAAATTGATCAAACATGGTATCAAAAATATGTACTTCATTGTTTAAAATGATTGGTTCATGGTATACAATCTCTGGGAGGTATTCAGAATCAATAGAACGAATTACTTTCTCAATATCATCTTTCTTACGAATCAGTTCCTCAGAAAAAACAATAATAATCTTATCTGGACGGTATTTTCTCGCAATATGTACTAAAGCTCCATCGTGAAAATTACGGATTGGATCCGTATTCCCCACTGCTGAAATCAAAACCTTCATTTAGTAATCTCCTTAATCATAAAGTTTGCCTTGCCCATCTCATAGAAAGACTCGTCATTCATTATCAATTTTCGGGTTGCTTGTGTTGTTTTAACACTTTTCATTGGTGCTTTTGTTAGTTTCAACACACCTTTTCCAACCATCTTAGTGGTTCTGCTATTCTGATAACGTTCTTGCAAAATACCATTTGCTTGTTTAAAAATTGTTTTTGTCCAAGCTCCACTACCAGCACCCAAGTATATAGGATATTGAAGATTTGGCTGAATTTTATTTTCAGGAAAATCTGATAAGAAAAAGTTTTTATATTCTTTGTAAAAGGCTTGCGCTCTCTTTCCTAATTCCTCAATTAGGACTCCAGCTTCCTTAGTAGTTGTAGTAATGGTGAAATTGATTTTAGTTAAGGGTGCGATCGCTTCCCTATATAAAGGTAGAGGCTTAGGAATAGGGGGCTTGACTTTATGATCCCATTTTTGAACTAAAATAAGACTGGCATTGCTAAATGGTTTGCTATCACTAACACGAATAGCGTTAAACAAGTCATCATAGTTCTGCCCTTTTTTTGCTCCCCAAGGAATCAAAGATTTGTTTTCCTTTTTATCTTGCAAAACATTTTTATTATTCCAGTCGGGATTGGTATTCATCAAAATAGTCCGAATAGCTCCCTTTAATGAACTTCCAGGAATATAGGGATTACCAAAAGGATCTCTTATAAACTTTGATACTTGATTTAATGCGCCTCCTCTTAAATAGTTATTATTTGTTTCTAACTTAGTTTCTATAATTCTATAGCCACCAAAATTACGGTCAGAAATACGGTTATCTTCTAAAAAGGAAATCAAGCGATTATTTCTAGCGCTTGGCTTTGTCTCTTGTAAAAAACGCTCAAACTTTTGATCGTAACCTTTCTCCACCATTCGATTATAAAACTTACCCATATCAGGGAAATAAAAGTACCCATTTTCATAGATAAATTCTCGAGAAGTATATTTTTCACCATTCCCAATATGGATAGGAGCCATAGCTAGGAGGCTGAATTGAAAGGTTCTATATTCTGTTTTCATCTTTCTCCCTCCATCTTGAAAAATAGTGGTTTAGCATAGTTTAATACTTCATGCGGGAAATCAAGAGGTCTTACATCCACAATCTGTCCTGTATAGGTTTCAGAGAAAGTAGATCCAGAAGCAAACTTATATAAATCCTGCTTACGGTAATTTTCCTTAGTTTCTGTACTAAAAGCAAAACCACTTGATTTACTTAGTAAATAGGAACCAGTTTCCATAGCATATTCAAGTTCCTTTTCAACTGGTAGAGAAGTTGTCAAGGTCATCACAGGTCCTTGATGGGCCTTGGTGAGACGATTTTTGAAGCTATCTGGTAAATCTAATATAGTCAAATCAAATTGTCCATAACCACTGGAACGTTTGCCACCAATTCCTGTATACTGTAAGCTTGTCATAAGTTCATTTAATAGCTCAGACTCTTTAGCAATCACGTAAAGACAAGACTCATCTCTAAATCTAACGGTAGACACTTGGAAAAGATTTCCATCTACATGAGGTTGGTTTTTAGTGACGATATTTGTTACTGCATGATCTGCGTCTTTAAAAAGCGTTCCATTTACATAAGAATCAAATTTATCCAAAGGGATAAACTGAAGTTTCTTTGCCATTTTCGCTTGACGTCTTACTTCTTTAACATCTGTTGTTAAGTCTGGCTGTTCAAACTTTGGAAATCCTATCGGTTTCGGTAAAAATGGACCTGACTGATAAGGAAAGGCATCAGTCAAAACAAAATCATCTTGACCCGCTGTTGACACGAATTCCTCCATTTTCCCCATTTTTTTTGCTTCTAAGACCAGAGCTGAAAACAAGCGGTCAGCTGCAAAAGTCATTTTAGAACTATCCAGACTACCTGCTCCAAAGTGAGCAGTATGGAAGTTCATAATATACATCTTATAGGTCATACTAGACCTCCGTAGTTAAAAGTTCATTCAATCTACTAACATTATAGTTTCCGAAAACTGTATTTGCTTTAAGATTCTCAAAAGCAACCTTACCATATCCACGAGAGCCTGAACCACCTAAATAATCAAGTTCCAACAGTTTTAATCCATCAAGAATCACTTTGAAGTCTTCTTCTACTTGAGCTTGACTCTTGTCTGTCACCTCATAGATCAACTCAAATCCAAAGACACTGTCTCGGATGGCACGTTCAATTTGTCTTGGATTTGCTTCAGCAGTGATACGGTCAATAGTATTTTCAAACTTAACTTCAGTATAACCTTTGACAGCTCGTGAATCTAAATCTTTTTTGTTAGTTAAAAAGGCATCTCTAAAAATGAGTCTTCCTACTTTATAGTCTTTGTTTGAACTATTCCCAAAGAGACGACTAATAATTTCCCCATCGTCTCCTGGTTTTTCTGCTAATGTAGTATTATATACTTTTGCCAGAAGGGTACGCATTTTCCCTTTGATACTAGATCCTGGAATAATAGGTAAGTTTGTTATTGGATCTTTAATCACAGGTGAGTCCGTAGCACCAATCGCTGCAAAAGCATTGCTGGTCCCAATATGAAGTCCTGTCTCTAGACGGATTTGTGCTGTTACTTGAATTTTTGCAAATGCCATTAATCGTTTCCTCCATAAAATTTAAAATAAGCTACTAGCGCTTCCATATAGCGACAAAAACGTTGGAGACTTTCCCTACTATTAATTTCTTTTAAAATTGGTAAAATCTCACCTTTTTGAACTAAGTCCAGTACCGCCTCTTCACGGCCTGATTGATAGACGAATTGGACCCTCAAATAGGCAATCTTATCCTTTAATTCTTCGTACTCACGGACCTTACTTTCATCAAAGAGGGTACTCGTTAAACTCAATAAGTTTCGTAGTTTACTCATGGATAGAACATCTGAATTTTTATTTTTAAAATTACGCTTATCAGTTACTAAATTTTTAATGGTTTTTTCTGCCTTATCTACGTAATTATCATCTGTTAAAATTGCCATCTATGAATCCTTTCTAATCTCATAAATATATAGAAGTAAAGCTATCTCTGCTTCCTTACGTTCATTATCGCTACCTGTATACCAAGAAAAGAATAAATCTTTAAACTCTTTAAACTCTTCTTTTTTATCCTTAGAAGTTTGATCTTCTAAGCGCGTCAAATAATAGGCTAATCGAGCAATATTCATACGATCGTAGTTGCGAAGGAGCTCAATAAGTCTATATACAAAACTCTTTCCTCGCTCATCTTGAATATTAAAGTAGTAACGAATGCTCTTCAGTTTCCCATTATAGACATTGTCAATAAATTGGTCGAACTTCAATGTATAATTTCTTTCAGAATCAACATTGCCAAAAGATTGGTCCAACTTCAAGGTATTACCTGCTTTAAAAAGGGAAATACTATCCTTGTCGTTATCCTTTGCTGCTCCTTCTAGCTTACCAGTTTCTTCAGCCATGAGGCTAACTGGAGTTTTATCTGGAAAGAGGCCGATTCCTGCTGATAGGGTTAATTTGCCATTTGTCCACTTGATAAAGTTTTGTCGGAGACAAATAGTAAACTCAATAATATCCTGCCAAGAACCGATAGCAAATACATCATCTCCACCGGCATAAATGATCGATAGTTTTTTCTCCTTCGCAAACTGGTTGATATAGACCTTAAAGAAGAGACTCATACTTCTAGAGAAGGTTGCCGAGCGTGCCAGAGTATTATATTTGCCACCATCTTGATAGGAGAATCCAGCCATAAAGGCTGCTCCAAGATCATCCACATCTAGTCGAACAACTGCTAATCGCTTAATCCCTTGTCCAGTTTCACTATCCTGAGATAATTTGGCGTACTCGTAAATCTCATCATACTTGTAATCTCCGACAAAGACATGGGTTGCTTTTAGGATATCTGTACTATAGCTATTCTTTACATAAATACGGTCCCACTCTTCATTGGCAAGGTCGGCTTTTGAAATACCACTAATATAGGCTCCCGGACCTATCGGCAGGCCTTTTTCTTTTGTCACAATATAGTAGTTTTCTTGTATTTCCTTGGCAAAGCGATACATCCCTGCACAGATATGGCAGACCTCTTGATCTTTATACTTGGTAAGCTTTTCGACTGAGTGACAAATTGCACATTCTTTCTGGGAGCTTTTTCCTCCTTGGTTGAGTTCAAGCAGAGTTTTGGCATCGTAACGAGAAATTTTCTTTTGGGAAATCATCCGACTAGTTGTTTGATAGACTTTTCGATAGTCGGCCAGTGTCGTTGTCATATCATTGGAAGAAAACGGACTCCAACCAAATGCTACGTACAAACCTGTCTGGAAATGCTTGACCAAAAACTCATTGAATTCTGCTTCAAAGTGAGCCAAGCTCTCTCTAGTTTTTTCGGTGTTTGGAAGGATAAAGTAGGCGTGCCCTCCACCAACGTAGAGAAGATTAGCCCTCGTAAGCTCTAACTTCTCCAGTAAGTTGTCAGCGATATGTTCCCCCATAAAATCTAGATACAAGGAACGTGCTTTTAGTTGCTTGGCTGCTCCAGCCGTTGCGATATTGTAGATAAAGTCTTGAATCCCTGACAAGTCAAAACTTGCTAATAAAAAGGCCTTCTCGCTATAAAAAGCTTCTAAATCTTGCCCCAGTACCTTCTCATAGTCACGGCAATTCTTGTCTGCTAAATAGTCCTCTATAGCTAGGGCAAAGCCAGCTGTCAGACGACTGTAGGTTGCTAGAGAAATATCCGATAATTCCTTGGTTCTTGTCGAAACAGGCACATAGGAAAGAGTAGACTCAAGGAGATTCAAAAGGGTATATATCTCAGATTGGCTAAAGTCCAATCTCTCAAACTCTTTTTCTAAGGTCTCTACTATCAAGTCATAATCTGACTGGTCAGAAGGCTCACTCGATTCCTTAGCATAGTTTGGTTCCCCGTCAAGCTCTAATGGACGCACATCAAGATAACGCTTACTAGGGCTATCTGAAAATACATTGAAGATATCCGATTGTTTGCTTAGGAAATCTTCTTTACCTCCATGAGTGTCTGCTGCTCCTTTTAGACCTGAAGCAATCTTTGCAGCAGCTGACGTGATATAGACCAAACTATCAGGAGCTAAGTCCTTCGGCAAATCACTAGAAGTCGCCTTGGCTATCTGCTGGGCTATCTTTTCATTATCCGAAAAGCGTCTAAACCATTCGGACCCAATGGTACCCAGGTCTTTCTCATCACACCTGGAACCTTGAATCACCTTGCCGATAGCGTGCAAAAGCGATCCATAAACTAAATCAATCTTTTCTTTCTTCAAGTTCTAAACCTCCCATCCCTAAGCTAGTTTTCATACCGAGACCTGAGTACTCCCCAAATTTTAGAAGCATATTAGCATAAGCTTTCAAGGTATTTGGACCTGTAATCTTAAAGGTCAATTTCCCCCTGAAACCAGGTATTTTTTTGCCATGGACTTTAAAATAGCTGGATTCCAATCGATAGCTGGTAACCCTACTATGCTTGACCAAGTAGTCCAGGGTTTCCTCTTCAATGTCCTGACGATTCTCGACCAGACGTGCATACTTCATCATCAAACTCTGAAAGATGAGACGCATGGTCGGAAAGAGCACGTACTCTCCCTGAGAGCGAAATCCTGTTGGAGTTTGAAAATGTATAGTGTAGAGTGACCGATCTTGGTTTTCATTAAAAAACTCAAAGAGTTGCTCCGAACTGAGATCTTGCATGGACAGAGACTCTACCATGAGAGTTGGTAAATCATGAAGTTCTACTTTCTTGAGCTCCAATAGAACTGGCAAAATCTGCTTGACAGCCTCATCCGTCAGGAGATGAAGGGACCATAGGGTCTTGTCCTTTTGATGGATGATTTTTAGTGAGTAGGGGTTGGTCTCCTGCTCATGTAGCCAAGTCACATAGTCTGGTTCCAAGTTTTCCATAAGAAAACCTTGGAATTTTGTAGATAGGTCGCTCGGTGATTGGTCAATCCGCTTAAATAATAGTTCGATGCGTTTCATATGCCTCCTTTATTGATACAATTGCGCTTTTGGTTTCTCATGAGCGCTTTTTCTTTTACTTTTGGAATTCTTTTCCCTTATGAAACTGTCCCCTCGCGAGGTAGATAGGTAGCTATACGAAATTTTCTTTAATATTTCTGGCGATTTTCAATCGTTTCCGGCCCCTCTCGAGGTAGATAGGTAGCTATACAAAATGGAAATTAACGAAAAAATAAGTGCGGTTTATGTTTCCGGCCCCTCGCGAGGTTGATAGGTGGCCATACACGTTGGCTTAAACATACCGACGGTAAATGGTATTAGCTTCCGTCCCCTCTCGAGGTAGATAAGGTATCTATACGGATGGTGGTGGGAGGAGTCTGATGGCTCTTATCCATTTCCGGCCACTCTCGAGGTAGATAGGTTCTTATACTTTATTTTAGCTACCCTATAGATTCGATAGAAAAAATAGTTTCCGGCCCCTCTCGAGGTGGATAGGTTCTTATAAAAATTCGAAAATCATGATAATCCACATAATCTTTAGTTTCCGGCCCCTCGCGGGGCGAATAGATTGTTCTACACGAAATATGGCATTTACAGATACACATGTACTTGGTGCGTTTCCGGCCCCTCTTGAGGTAGATAGGTTCTTATACGGAACTATACGAAGTATTTGATTTGAAAGACGTGTTTCCGTCCCCTCTCGAGGTAGATAGGTTCTTATACAAAAAGAAATTTAACGAAAGGAATTGGGTTGAACAGTTTCCGGCCCCTCTCGAGGTGGATAGGTTCTTATACAGAATCGCTCACTTGCATCACCGTCAGATATTCTACGTTTCCGGCCCCTCGCGAGGTGGATAGGTTCTTATACGGGAAGTCTCAAATTGGAACTACTTCAACATCAACGTTTCCGGCCCCTCTCGAGGTAGATAGGTAGTTATAAAAGGAGTTGGAAGATGAATAAGCAGGAATTGATTGTTTCCGGCCCCTCGCAGGGTAAATAGGAGTCTATACTGCCATACCCACAAATGAAAATCGGATACGATTTCTTGTTTCCGGCCCCTCTCAAGGTAGATCGGTATCTATACAAAAACAGAAAAAATGGAGAAAGCAGCATGAACGAACAAGTTTCCGGCCCCTCGCGAGGGAGATAGGTGGATATACTTATGCTTAAATTTGTTCAAAGCATTGATTTTTCTGTTTCCAGCCCCTCTCGAGGGAGATAGGGGGCTATACGAATGACCGATTGAACAAGAACTTTGAGCGCTACCTGTTTCCGGCCCCTCGCGAGAAAGATAGGGAGATATACCGGCTCTATGCAAACTGGTTGGGTTAAATACTACGAGTTTCCGGCCCCTCTCGAGGTTGATAGGGAGCTATACAAAACCATACGTTGTAATCAAACCTTATGTTCCTGTTCCGTTTCCGGCCCCTCTCGGGGTAGATAGGGAGATATACACTGTGGAGCGGAAAGCTCTGATGTCGATATAGAATTGTTTCCGGCCCCTCGCGAGGTAGATAGGTAGCTATACACAAAGGAGATAGAGAGTGAACAAGGCTAAAGAGTTTCCGGCCTCTCTCGAGGTAGATAGGTTCTTATACGCAGTAGCAGCAGTAGAAGTTGTTGAAAACAACGTAGTTGCGTTTTCGCCCCCTCTCGAGGTAGATAGGGAGCTATAAAAATGGTACTGGTTCGATGAGAAAGGGTACATGGCGTTTCCGGCCCCTCGCGAGGTAGATAGGTATATTTAAACAGTTTCTGATTTTGTAACAGAAACTCGTGTGGTCGAGTTTCCGGCCCCTCCCGAGGTAGATAGGTATCTATACTGGTTAAGGCTGGAGATAAGATTGCTAAAGGTTCTGCTTAGTTTCCGGCCACTCTCGAGGTTGATATACACAATTTACAAATAACGCAATTGTTGCTGGCAACTTGTTTCCGGCCCCTCTCGAGGTAGATAGGTATCTATACGATGACCAACGTACAATCATGAACTTTATCCAGTTTCCGGCCCCTCTCGAGGTAGATAGGTATCTATACAAAATGGGTTGTTAACACTTCAAAACTTATACGTTAACGTTTCCGGCCCCTCTCGAGGTAGATAGGTATCTATACCCCATATCTTGTATGTAAACCTATAACAAGCACTAGATATAACCTATTGGAAACTACTATTAGTATACCATATTTTGTAAGAGTTTTCATCTCAAAAGAACAAACAATCCTCCTTTTCTATCTCGACTTCATCTGTGTTTAAGCGCAAGGTTTCTTCTCGATTTCCAACGTAAACAATGATATTGTCTAACTGGTCAGCATCATAGAATGCTTGTAACTCACTCAGCAAGCTACGATAGTTGGACTTTTCTAGGTCAATCTCAAAGCAGGATCGTTGGACTCGGATACCAAATCCCTCTAGTAACTTTGCGAGTTTCAGACGCCTCTTATTACTAACAATGTCATATATGATAATACAAAAGAAAGACTTTTTCTTAGCAAACTCCTTCTCTTCTGCTGAAAGATTAAAATAAAGTCCCATGATTATTCTCCTGTATAGCCTGTAACATAAAGTTCGGGTTTTAGACTCTCAAAAGCTCGAATCAATCCCTTAATTTGCATATCTGCCATATAGAAAAAAGTATAGCGTTTTTTGTCGACTTCGACATACTGATGGATTTCCAACATGCGCTCTCTCATGGCCTGGATAAAAATCCTTCTCCCCTCCCCAGTAAAATAATAGACATTGACATTTTTCTTAGCTAGAACCCTAAGTAACTGTGTAGTTACCTGTGCTTGACCAAAAATCAAAAGGTTCTCTACTAAGTGAATAGAAATTTCTTTAACAATCTGACCTTGACCATTTTTTACGATAATCTTATGATTGTTAAGACACAGGAAATGGTTAGACTTTTGAACAAATAAATCACTCATCTCATAGATACCTCCTAAATGTATAAAGGATACCATTTTATCATTAAAATTCCTTTTGTCAAGCCCAAATATAAATTTTTTTTAATACAAAAAACGAACCAGCTTAACTGATTCGTTTCATAACTGCTAACTCCTACTTCCGATACATTTTAAACTGGAGGAAGAGGTCGCTGTATTTTCCTGTCCATTTATGGTCAAATTTCTCATAAACTTCTAGGTGTTTCATGGTATCAGCGTCTGGATAGAAGGATTTGTCCTCACGAGTCTCCTCTGGGAGCATTTCCTTGGCTGGTAGGTTTGGTGTTGAGTAGCCCACATACTCCGCATTTTTCAGAGCATTTTCGGGTTTCAACATAAAATTGATAAAGGCATAGGCTGCATCTTGGTTTTTCACAGTTTTTGGAATGACCATGTTATCAAACCAGAGATTGCTGGCCTCAGTCGGAACGACATACTTGAGGTTAGGATTTTTCTCCAACATCTGCCTAGCTTCCCCAGAGAAAGTCACACCGATAGCAGCGTTGTTCTGAATCATGTAACCCTTCATCTCGTCCGCCACAATGGCCTTGATATTTGGAGTCAGTTTGTAGAGCTTATCCACTGTCTCTTCCAGCTGCTGAGGATCCTTGGAGTTGAGACTGTAACCGAGTGAGTTAAGCCCGAGTCCCAGCACCTCACGCGCCCCATCAAAGAGCATGATGGAATCCTTGTATTCTGGTTTCCAGAGGTCATCCCAATGCTCAGGTGCCTCCTCTACCATGGTTTCATTGTAAACAATTCCCAAGGTTCCCCAGAAGTACGGGATGGAGAATTTGTTGCCCGGGTCAAATGACTGGTTGAGGAACTCAGGTCCGATATTTTCGATTCCTTCAATTTTTGAATAATCAAGCGGAACTAAGAGGTCTTCGTCCTTCATCTTGTTGATCATGTATTCACTTGGGATGGCAATATCATAGGTCGTTCCACCCTGCTTGATTTTGGTATACATGGCTTCGTTAGAATCAAAGGTCTCATACTGTACTTGGATTCCTGTTTCTTCTGTAAATTTCTCCAAGAGGTCTGGATCGATATAGTCCCCCCAGTTGTAAATAACCAGTTTTTGACTGTCTCGGCTATTGATTTTACTGTCTAGATGAGTCGCAATTCCCCACAAGACAAGGATAATTGCTGCAATTCCTGCTAAAAATGAATAGAGTTTTTTCATGCTTGCTCCTCCTTCTCACGTGAAATAAAGTAATATCCAACCACTAGGATAATACTAAAGAGAAAGACAAGGGCAGACAGGGCATTGATTTCTAGCGAAATTCCCTTACGAGCACGAGAGTAGATCTCAACGGATAGGGTAGAAAAGCCATTTCCTGTTACAAAGAAGGTCACGGCAAAGTCATCCAGCGAATAGGTGAAGGCCATGAAATAACCTGCAATGATAGACGGTGTCAGGTACGGTAGCATGATTTCCTTAAACATCTGAAACTGGCTGGCACCCAAGTCATAGGCCGCATGAATCATGTCATCATTCATCTCCTTAAGACGAGGCAAGACCATCAAGACCACGATAGGGATGGAAAAGGCCACGTGACTAGATAGAACAGTCAAAAAGCCAAGTGAAAACTTAAGCTGGGTAAAGAGAATCAAGAAGCTGGCACCAATCATAACGTCAGGCGCAACCATGAGGATATTATTGAGTGATAAAAAGGCTTCTTGGTATTTCTTACGAGACTGGTAGATATAGATAGCACCGAAAGTCCCGATAATGGTCGCAATCAAGGCTGATAGAAAGGCCAAGAAAAATGTCTGGGTGAGGATCAACATGAGGCGACCATCACCAAACATGGTTTTAAAATGGCTCAGACTAAATCCTGTAAAGCTGTTCATATCATCCCCTGCGTTAAAGGCGTAACCAATCAGGTAAAAAATCGGCAAATAAAGGATGATAAAGACAAAGGCTAGGTAGAGATTGGCAAATTTTTTCATCGTTCTCTCCTTTCCTTGGTCACCCACATGGTGATGAACATGGTCAGGATGAGGATCACACCGATGGTAGAACCCATACCGTAGTTGTCATTGGTCAGGAAGTTCTGCTCAATAGCCGTTCCCAGCGTGATAACGCGGTTCCCACCAATCAAACGTGTCAGCATGAAGAGACTCAAGCTGGGGATAAAGACAGACTGAACCCCACTTCTCACTCCATTCATTGATAGAGGAAAGATAACATGACGGAACGTTTCCCACTTGGTCGCACCGAGGTCGTAGCTGGCATTGATGAGATTGTTATCCATGTCATCCAAGACATTGAAAATCGGTAAAATCATAAAGGGAAGCTCGATGTAGCTTGCGACAAAGATAAAGGAGAAATCGGTAAAGAGCAACTGTTGCGAACCGATTCCGATAAATTCCAAAAATTGATTAATAGAGCCATTTTGACCAAAAATCCCGATAAAGGCATAGGCCTTAAGGAGCAGATTGATCCAGGTTGGCAAGATAATCAGCATAAGCCAGAGTTGACGGTGCTTGAGACGAGTCAAAAAGAGGGCTGTTGGATAGCTGATGAGCAGTGTTACCAAGGTGACAATCCCTGCATAAAGCACAGAGTTGAAGCTCATTTTAAGATAGGTCAAGTTTTGTGACGCAAAGTAGGATTTATAGTTTTCTAAACTAAACTGCCCTTCAATGTTGAAAAAGGATTGACCGAAAATCAAGACTAAGGGTGCGAGGACAAAGAGGGCAATCCAAAGCATGTAGGGCACTACAAAGAGTTTAGAGGTTGTTTTCTTCATCTCTTTCCTCCTCGATCGCGTTAATCAAACCTGCTTCTTGCTCTTCGATTTCTACGTATTCTTCGATACGAGCATCGAACTCTTCTTCGGTTTCGTTGAGACGCATGATGTGGATATCTTCTGGTTCAAAGTCCAGACCGATTTCCTCGCCAACGATGGCCTTACGAGTCGAGTGAATCATCCATTCGTTTCCGAGTTCGTCATAGGCGATGATCTCATAGTGAACCCCACGGAAAAGCTGGGTATCAACTTTAACTTGGAGCTTGCCTTCTTCAGGAAGGGTAATGCGCAAGTCCTCTGGACGAATGACAATCTCGACAGGCTCATTTGGCTTCATCCCACCATCGACCGCTTCAAAGCGTTTGCCGTTAAACTCGACCAAGTAGTCCTCAATCATGGTTCCTGGCAAGATGTTGGACTCACCGATAAAGGTGGCAACAAAGTGGTTGATTGGCTCATCATAGATGTCCACTGGTGTTCCAGACTGGACAATCTCGCCATCATTCATAACGAAAATCCAGTCACTCATAGCAAGGGCTTCTTCCTGATCGTGGGTAACGAAAACAAAGGTAATACCCAATCGTTGTTGCAATTCACGCAATTCGTACTGCATGTCGGTTCGCAACTTCAGGTCAAGGGCTGACAGAGGTTCATCCAAGAGGACCACACGTGGTTGGTTGATAATCGCACGCGCAATCGCCACACGTTGACGTTGTCCTCCCGAAAGCTTACGAATGGAACGTTTCTCGAAACCTTCCAACTGTACCATTTTGAGAACTTCTAGCACACGTTTTTCGATTTCTTTCTTATCGACCTTACGCAAGCGGAGTGGAAAGGCAACATTTTCAAACACATTCATATGTGGAAACAAGGCATAGGATTGGAAGACTGTATGAACATCTCGTTTGTTGGTTGGGATATCGTTGATCCGCACCCCATCCAGTAAAATATCCCCTGTCGTCGCATCCAGTAAACCTGCAATGATATTTAGAATGGTTGATTTTCCTGAACCAGATGCGCCCAAAAGAGTGTAAAATTTCCCTTCTTCCAACTCAAAGTTGATGTCTTTGAGAACCTTGGTGTTGCTGTCTTCAAAAACTTTAGAGACGTTTTTGAATTCAATAATTGGTTTTTTCAATTGTCATAAATTCCTTCTTTTTCATAAATTAACAGATCAGGGCTCTGTCAGGCCGCTACCACCTCGTGTAGGAGATTAAACTGCCTACATACATCTTCACTCACGATAGGCTTTCACCCCCTTTACAATGGTTATAGTAGCAACTTTTCTACCCCAACCTTATTCCTTCTCACCCAAGATTCGGACTTCTCTTTCAAGAGTGACACCTGAGTGTTCCTTGACTTTTTCGATAACAGATTGGATCAAGTCTTCATAGTCTTTGGCCGTTCCGTCAGCAACATTGATCATGAAACCAGCGTGCTTTTCAGATACTTCCACACCACCGATACGATAGCCTTTCAAGCCAGCCTCTGAAATCAACTGTCCTGCAAAATGCCCAACTGGACGCTTAAAGACTGACCCACATGATGGGTATTCTAGAGGTTGTTTGAGTTCACGTAGGTGCGTCAAGCGGTCCATTTCTTGCTTGATAACCTGATGATTCCCTGGAGCTAGGGCAAATTTAGCTGACAAAACAACAGCTCCAGAATCCTGAATAGCTGAATGGCGGTAACCAAAAGCCAAATCCTTGGCAGATAAGGTCTCGATTTCCCCTTCCTTGGTCAAAATTTGACAAGACTGCAAGATATGAGCAATCTCTCCTCCATAGGCACCCGCATTCATAAAGACAGCTCCACCGATGCTTCCAGGAATCCCACAAGCAAACTCAAAACCAGTCAAACTATGACGGAGAGCAATACGTGTCGTTTCGATCAAGTTCGCTCCAGCTTCTGCTTCAATAGTGTAACCATCAACTGAAACGTTATTAAGCTTATCGCATAAGATGACAAAACCACGGATTCCACCTTCACGCACGATGATATTGCTGGCATTTCCTAGCACCATCCAAGGAATATTCTCTTGATTGGCAAATTGGACGACACGGGCCATCTCATAGCGATTGCGTGGCAAAACTAGATAATCTGCTCGACCTCCAACCTTGGTATAGGTATAGGTCTTCAAAGGTTCCTTAAAACGAATATCGATTCCTTCTAGGATTTCAAGCATTTTTTCTTTTACTGACATGTCACTCTTCCTTTTTCAAAATTCATTCCATTATACCATTTTTAGAGACATTTGACGACCTCAAAATGACTATTGATAATTCAACTCTTGTTTTTCAAATGATGGATACAGATGTTGACGTGAATGGGGACTATAGAAAAACAGCCCAAGAGTTAGATGAATGATATCTAACTTTCAGGATGCTGTTTTCAAAATTTTTTTATATTGAATCTATCTACACTTGAAGCAATCAATAAGACCCTTCTAAAGCAAATGCTGAGATGGATGCTAATCAAGCGGGGACTTTTTCCAGCTTTGGCGGTAAAATTTAGGACTCACAGAGAAAAAGTTCTTAAAGGCTTTTGAAAAGACTAGTTGGTCCTGATAGCCGACTTCCAAGGTAATTTCTTTTATAGATAGATTGGTGTCAGTTAAGAGTGTTCTTGCCTTTAGCAGGCGTGTTTCAAGGAGAAATTGCTGAGGAGATTTATGGTAAAGTTTCTTAAACTGACGAAACAAAGTACTACGACTGAGTCCGACCTGGGATGCCAAGTTTTGAATAGAGATATCTTGTTGGTAGTGTTGTAGTAAAATCTGTGCAGCTTTTTCAACAGGGAGTTGAGCGACATTCAGCGGTATTTCTGCTGGAAATTCTTCCTGCAAGTAGTAAAGGAAGGTATAAATTTGCATCTGGTACCAGCTTTCTTTTTGCCTATTTTCTGCAGTTTTGTGACAGATGTCCTGAATGATTTCCCTGCTTTTAAAATAACTATCGAAATGGCAAACAGACTCATAAAAAACTTGTGTGTTTTGGAGATAGTCGCTTAATTTGTCTCCAGAGAATCCCAGCCAGTAGGTGGTCCAAGGATCTTCTGGATTTGCCCAATAGCGTACTTTTTGGCCTTTTCTTAGGATAAAACCATCATTTTTCTCCAAAGAATAGGTCTGCCCATCAACTTGCAGGTAGCCTTTGCCTTCACAAATCCAGTGGATGACAAAATCCTGAAAAACAGTATAGTCATAAAACGGAAAGCTAGAATAATCATCAATCCCACATTCTTCAAGGTAAAATTCCTTAGATGTTTCTTTAAAATAGTGCCATAGTTTCATAAATGCTTTCTCCTTGCAACATAAGTGCATATTTCTTCATCATGAACTCCTAGAAAAGCGATAAGCATTGGTTTATAATGGGCCAAGAAAGGAAAACAAATGAAAAAGTCGTATCAATCTAGTATAGTAGGGCTCAACCTCAGTAATCAAATTGTTTCCATCACCATCACAGGTGACTTCATGATTCTTTTTATGAGTCAGATTTTAAGTTTTAGTGATTTGCAAAATAGCTGGCTTATCACAATGCTACCAATTATAGCCCTTGTCCGCATTCCCTTGTCTCATCTGATGCGGAGGAAAAATCTCCTTGACCTGATGCGGTGGAGTATACTGTCTAAGCTGTGTTTGCTAGGGATATTAGTAGTGATTCCCTACGAAAGTGTGACTTTTTCTATCTATGCTCTTTTTCTGGTTCTATATCAGATAGCCGTGGAGTTGGGCTTTGGTCTGGCTTGGAACCCCTTAATATTATTATTAACAGAAGAGAAAGTTCGCGCAAAATTTCTCAGTTACCTAGGTTTGTTTCAGCTAGTCACGAGCTTTTATACCCTTCTTATTTCCTTTTTCATCGGAAAAGAACTGACTGCACTTCATTATCGTTGGTTACTGGTGATTGCCCTTGCTAGTCTGTTCATGCAGTTTATCCTTTTGAAACAGTTACAAACAGACTATAGCTTGTTTCAAAATCATCAAGTAACAAGGCAGATGGACTGGCAGGTTTTGAAAAAACAGCTCTGGCACCATGTCCGTATCCTACTTTTGGATAGTTTGATTTTATATGTAACCTTAACGATGAATGTCCTCTATATGGTACAGGTATTGCACCTATCCGCCAACCTCGTGTCTCTATATTCGAGTATGAGTTTGCTGGGGAACGTCCTAGCCTTTGCTCTTGCAGGTCCTTGTTTTGAAAAAAGACGTTCTCTGTTTTTCACAATCTTACTGTTGGTAACGGGATGCGAGATTCTTTTGATCTTCTTTCTTCCCCACGATGCTGCATCCTATACAATCTTTTGGAGCATAGGTTGGGGGTTATTAAATGGGGCTGTGGGAGCTCTATGGGGACTCTACATTTCTCTAGTCAAACACCAGGCAGCAAGTCCTAGCCCCTTTACAATTTGGAATATTTATCAGGGGATTGCCTATCTTGTTAGTGTACTTGTCTTTTATCTCTCTGGTAACTTGGTGCACCTAGCTAGTTCCAGCTCAGGGCTGGATCCGTATCGTCTGGTCTTGATTGTCTGCCTAAGCATCTGCATCATAGTTTGTTTACGGATGCTGTATAGAAGAAAAATAGGTCTCAAGTGACTATTGTCGCTTGAGACTATTTTATCATCGTATGATAAACTCCGATTGAAGGATAATGGTCCGTTTTTCGTCAGAGAGAGCTTGCTTGAAGCTTTCCTGACCGAGTTGGTAGGATTTATTATCAATGGTAGGAATCCCCAGTACCTCTCCTGTCAGTTGCTTTTCTTGGCCAATCAGCAAAGGTAATGCAAGATTTTTCTCCTGATAATAGCGAACCACACCAGTTGCTACATCATCTCCGTTGCTGAAAATACAGTCTAAATCTTGCTCTAGTAGGCTATCCCCTTGCTCATAAGCATCCTCTCCCGTGGAAATGCCATCCAAAATCAGAGGTTCCTTTTTTTCACCAAAAACTTCCTTGTAGGCTTCCATAGTAAGACGGTAGGTGGAACTTTTTAGGTCTTTTCGGGTAAATAGCAGAGCAATTCTACTTTTTCCCTGGTCTTTAATCCAATTAAAGGCTGTCTTGCAAGCATGGGTGCGGCTCACATAAACGCTACTCAGATTGGGGTCCTGCACTTCTTCACAGCAGACAATATTGCCATACTTAGCGTAGGAAGCAATGGTTTCTAAGTCTACACTGCGAGAGGTGAAAATAAGACTGTCAAAGGCCCTTCCTCGAAGCTGCTCCAGATAATATTTTTCCAAGTCTATATCATAACGAGAAGGTAGAATGAGCAAGGTATAGTTATGATCCATAGCAGCGTCCAAAAGCCCGTTCAGTAACTGACTAAAATAAGGGGGCAGGGTCATGTTGGGAATAACTACACCGACCCGACGAGTCGAACCTGAACTTAACTCCTGAGCTAGAATGTTGGGGCGGTAGTCCAGTTCCTCCATGACTTGCAGGATTTTCTGACGAGCCTCCTCGGATACATGAGGATGGTTGTTGATGACGCGTGACACGCTAGAAACTGAGTAGCCACTCAGTTTGGCAATTTTTCGAATATTTGTCATTGTTTGCTTTCTATAAGAGGATTGACATCCTCCGAACACGTGATTAGTGGATTTTTTTGAGATATTTACGGATGCCGTAGCCGACACCATGTTCATCATTGCTGCGTGTTACCTTATAATCCAGCTCTTTGATGTCAGGAAAGGCATTGCCCATTACAATTGGATAGCCCACCATCTCAAACATTGGGATATCGTTGTGCCCATCACCAAAGGCAGCGATCTGGCTCTTATCTAAACCTTCTTTTTTGAGAATATAAGCAATACCTTTTGATTTTTTAGCAGTTTTGCTGGTAATTTCTAGATGATATTGGCCAGATCGGAGAATGCTGACCTCACCCAAGTCTAGGGCTTGCAAGTATTTTTCCAGTGCTAATAGTTCGTCATTATCTAGGGCAATCATCATTATCTTGAAGGTATTGTCCTTAGCTGCTAGAAAATCAGCCTCGTTCGTAAGTGTTGGTGCCTGGCGCGTGATGTTGAACTCTAGACGAATCCCTTCATCTATTCTATCACAATACCAGTTCGTCATATCATAATAGCTGACGCTAATTTGTGGAAAATGCTGGCGCACTGCCTGTAAGATAGTTTGTGCTGTCTTTCTAGGGAGAATATCTATATGAAGGGGCTTGACCTTTCCATCCACAATCTGATAAATCAAACCACCGTTAAAACCTACTTGAGGTCCAGTCAGCTGAAGTGCTTCGATAGCCTCTCTCATTTCCATTGGAGCTCGAGCAGAAACCAGAGTCAGCGGAATCTGAGCATCGCGGATAGCCTTGCTATTCTCGCTAGAAACGCGGCCCTCAGAATTGAGAAGGGTGCCGTCCATATCTGAAAAAATACGTTTGATGGTCATAATGTTGTCCTCTTTTCTTCTTTGTCCGCTAGCGTGTGATAGGTCGGTTTAAATGCGCATTCCCAACCTTTGATACCATTGTACATTCTGGAACGCGTTCCATGTCAAGAGGAAAATGAAAAATTTTTTAAATTTTTTTCGAGCATATATAAAGTTGATGTGGACTTGCTTGATAACAGCATCTCCTAGGCTTAATTGAAGATTTTATCAAACAAGTTTTTCATTTCTTGAAAAGCTGGCTGTCCCTTGGTAAATAGGTGTTAAACAGAAAGATAGGCTTGTCTTCCAGATAATACAACGGGTGGTAAATAGTAAGAAATAGACAAAAACAGAGTTAAGAGAGAACAATAAAAAGAGGTCACCCCTCTTTTTATGATTTTTTCCAAAATGTAGATTTGGTCAGCCAGATAAAGACTAGAAGCTCTACGAGAAGAATAAACTCAACTAGAAGCGGATTTGCAATCCATCCCACTTGAGATAAGGCTGGAGCTAAGTCAAACAAGGCATGTAATCCATAGGCAACAAAGAGATAGAGCCATTTCTTTTGGCTAACACTTTGGTAAACCCAGATGGAAAGACCGATTTGGAGAACTAGAGCCAATACACGCTCAACTCCTAGTAAATAAACCTGCCATACAGAAAGAGACTGAACCATTTCGAGTGTCGTCTTTGGAAGGAGATTGGCTACATCAGTATTTGAAGACTGGATGAATGAAAAGAGGATCAACAAACCGATCAAGCTTCCCATCCCAAGATAGAGCAACTCCAAACCTCCATGTCCCAAGCCATAAGCCAAAGCATCTCGATCTTCTAGCTTTCTCTTTTTCTCCAACCATTTAAAAAAGATAAGACGAGCCGTCTCTTCAAAAAGGGCTGCCATAGCGATCCCATAAAGGACGTATAAGAAAGGCTGCTCCTGCATAAGCGGAATGGTTCCATCTTTTTGCGGATGGAGTATCAGAAGGTGAACCATCTTCTCTAACACTTGAGAAGAAACAAAAAATGCGATTGCCCCCAAGCCCATCACTGCAAGAGAGATTTTAAACCGTTTTTTGGCATACCAAGTCCCACTTACTAGAATGAGAACCAAAGCGATCATGGTAAGGATAATATGTACTGTCATCTTTTTCTCCTATTCTGACTTATCAATATCTTTCTTCATCTCGTCAACGTTAAATTTGGCAAATAAATACTGGCGATCTTGGACTGGAAAACGTTGGTCCAACTGGTCGACTGCCCCAACCTCGATCATTCCTTCTTTGATAACAAAGTCCATCACATGCCCACCAAAGGTCAAGTCATCTGAGATAAAATGCAAATGGTAGCCTGCAACACTCACTCCATGGAAAATCTCCGGTGTCCAAAATCCAACAATGGTTCCCGATACATTTTCACGGCTATATTCAGGTTGGTGAGTCGCGACATCAGCAAACTTGGTATCAGGTGTGGATTTAGGAATCATCCGCACGTGCATTTGTGAAAATTCGCCATGAATCTTGATGGAACGAAAAAGATTTTCCCCATCATAGTAGGACTCAATTCGCTTTTCCAATTCCTTGTCCGTCATCTCAAAGCGCTGACGAAAAATCACTTCTGCCTGATGAGGGACCACTGCTGCATAGGGAATAAGAGCATCCGCTGCCACTTCAACGATTTCAGGCGTTTGACCAGACCCCTTGGCTTGATAAGCCTTGCCATCAAGGACAATCAACTCCCCATCAATCGAATCAAGGGTTCCCAAACCAAGGTCACCATGTTCCAGCAATTCTCCCACTGTCATGGTTCCACCATAGAGACCTGCCATTAGGGCACCTAAAGTATTGTATTGAAATAATTTAACCGGTTCCTGCACTTTTCTATCCATTCTCTTTCTTATCTTCTTTTCAATGAATCATTATACTTTCTAAGTATACCACATTTGCTCCTAGTTGTGAAAGGGGGAATGCTTTTCCCATTGCAAAGGAGGCAAAAAAAAGGTACAATGTAACAAAATCAACGGAGGTCTGGAATGAAGAAAGAAAGTAAATACCAAGTAGTCGTTTCCTTTCTAAAAAAGGGGATCGAATCAGGAAAATTTCCAACAGGTAGCCGGCTTCCCTCCATCCGTCAATTGAGCCAAGACTTCCACTGTAGCAAGGACACTATCCAACGAGCCCTGCTGGAATTACGCCATGAACAATACCTATATGCCAAACCCCAAAGTGGCTACTATGTTCTAGAACAAGGACAGCACCAAGACTTGGAAATCGAAGTCACTGACGAACATGCCAGTGCCTATGACGACTTCCGACTCTGCGTCAACGAAACCCTGATAGGCCGAGAAAACTACCTCTTCAACTACTATGACAACCAAGAAGGCCTTGAGGAACTAAGACAATCTGTCCATCAACTTCTTTTCAACCAAGCTCTCTACTGTAAACCCGATCAACTGGTTCTAACATCTGGTACCCAGCAAGCTCTCTTTATCCTTTCTCAGATTGACTTTCCGAGCAAGGGAGCGGAGATTTTGGTCGAACAACCGACCTACCACCGGATGAATCGCCTCTTGGTCGCTCAGGGGCTAGCATACCAGACCATTGAACGCCGAATTGATGGCATCAACCTTGACGAACTAGAAGAACAGTTCAAATCTAGGAAGATCAAGTTTTTCTACACTATTCCTCGCTTCCACTATCCCCTAGGTCATTCCTATTCTGATCAGGAAAAAAGGGCTATTCTGGATCTAGCAAACCAGTATGGTGTTTACATCGTAGAGGATGATTATCTAGGTGACTTAGACTCTAAAAAGGGACAAACCTTCCACTATCTGGATACTGAGGATCGGGTCATTTATATCAAGTCCTTCTCAACCAGTCTCTTTCCAGCCCTTCGTATTACCGCTCTCATTCTTCCAAATGCCCTAAAAGAGGCCTTTGTTTCCTACAAAAATATCTTGGACTATGACAGCAATCTCATCATGCAAAAGGCTCTTTCTCTTTACATCGATAGCCAGTTATTTGAAAAAAATCGACTGGCTCGATTGAGCCTTCAAGAGAACTATCAGGCTCAGATTAAGGAGCTACTTGAAAAAAACACCTGTCCCTTACCCCACTATCCTCTACACGATGGTCTTTTGCTTGATTTGAGACACTATCCTAAGATTGCCAGTTTGAAACACAGCTCACTCAAATTAGACTTTTTTGAGAAGGCTTATTTGGATGCCTGTCCTTATCAGTTCGCCAAAGTCACTCTTGAAAATCTAGAAGAGCTATTAGAATACATAAAAGCAGAATTGGATTAAAGTCCAACTCTGCTTTTTCTTATTGCTCAACTTCTGTTAGTTTCGCTGCCTTTTCAAGATAGTTTTGATAGGTTCCGTCGTCTTTCAGTTTTTGGATAACCTTATCGACTACTGCTTTCAAGTCTGATTGATTCTTCTTAATAGCAACGGCATTGGCTTCGCCATCTTTCATTGTCAAGTTAACAGATGCAACGACAAGATCTGAGTTTTTACCTGCGTAGCTAAGAGCAACTGGTTCATCCATATGAACAGCATCCACTTTTCCAGCCTGCAATTCATTGACGGCTTCACCCATATTGGCCAAGGATGTCAACTGGGCATTTGGCAATTGTTCCTTGACCATGGTTTCTGGCACAGTTCCCTTTTGAGCTGCGATATTGGCACTTGCGAGGCTTGTAAGATCCTTGTATTTGTCTAAATCGGCTTTTCTAACCAAGAAACTCATTTTGTTTTCATAGTAAGGGATTGAAAAGTCAAAGACTTCCTTTCTCTCATCTGTAGCACTAATTCCTGCAATGGCCAAGTCAGCCTTTCCAGTTTGAAGACTGGTCAAGACATTGTCAAAACTCATGCTAGAGATTTCAAGTTTAACCCCAAGCTCATCCGCAATCGCTTGAGCCATATCAATATCTGCCCCAACCACTTGGTTTTTACCATCTACCAAGGCTTGGAATTCAAACGGTGCATAGTCTGGACTGGTCGCAACGACTAGCTTCCCTTTTTGTTTAATAGCGTCCACAGCAGACTGGGAACTATCTGTTCCTGACTGGCAAGCTACCAAAACCATGCTGGCAAGCATGCTACAAACAACTAATATCCATTTCTTAAATTTCATAAATAAACGACCTTTCTGTTATTTCTGAATAATTATAACTCATTTGAAAATACTTGTCAACGTTTTTCTTGCATTTTCATAAAATATCGTTACAAAAAATAGAAATTCAGAGATTAGTTTATCTATCTATTGGGAACTTATTTTCAAAAAAATCATTTATCATATCTTGATGTTGCTGGTTTACAATCGCAATATTTTGTATGTCTATATGGTCAAAAAATCCTAATTCTAAAGTTTCATCACTTGAAAAAAAATTTGTAGAAATAGAATTTTCAGATGAAACTAAATACAAAATTGTAAGCACTTGAGCCTCATCACCATTCGGATAACTATCTGAATATTTAGTATAAACATTTAAGAGTTTTTCCGCTCTCACTTCGATTCCCGTTTCTTCATAAAACTCTCGCACTAAAGCTTCTAAAGCCGATTCACCTAATTCAATAGCACCACCTGGTAATCCCCACGTTCCTTTATCTGCTCGTTTTTGTAATAAAATTTTTCCTGATTGATTTAATATCCCACAGGTGAAATTTAAAATAATTTTATCTTTCCCAACTTTTTTTCTTATATTCTGTATGTAGTCCATTACTCACCTCTGATAAAAAAATCATCAATACAACGAAAGCTTACTATTAAAAAGTAAGCTTTCACAATCATTTTATCATTTGAATACTTTATAATTCAACAATCTTACCTGTTTCAAAGTAAACAACCCATTCACAGATATTTTTTGCGTAGTCTCCGATACGTTCCAAGAAAGAAATGACCTGGAAGTAATCACGGCCTGTAACGATAGCTTCAGGATTTTTCCTAATTTCTTCTGTAGCCAAATCACGGATGCTATCAAAGTAATGGTTGATTTTTTCATCCATCGCCGCTACTTCGTAGGCTTGATCCACAGAACCGTTGAGATAGAGATCTAGAGCTGCTTCAACGAAGTTTTTCACGTCGCGTCCCATCTTTTTGATTTCTTCTTCAACAGAAGGGATACGTTGCTCCCCCTTCATACGAATGGTCGCCTCAGCGATAGACACTGCATGATCTCCCATGCGTTCCACGTCTGACACTGCCTTGAGAACGGTCAAGACGGTACGAAGGTCTTGAGAAACAGGTTGTTGGAGGGCGATCATTTCAAATGATTTCTTTTCCAACTTCACTTCATATTCATTTACTTCTGCATCGTCTTCGATGACTTCTTTTGCCAAATCACGGTCATGCGTAACAAAGGCACGCACTGTACGATTGATCTGCGAGAGCACTTCTTGTCCCATAGCATAGAACTGGTTGTGCAATTTCTCTAAATCTTCTTCAAATTGAGATCGTAACATCATTCAACTCCTTATCCAAATTTTCCTGTAATATAATCTTCTGTTTCCTTGTTTTGTGGGTCTAGGAACATCTTCTTAGTGTCGTTAAACTCGATCAAATCCCCATCTAGGAAGAATCCTGTTTTATCAGAGATACGTGAGGCTTGTTGCATCGAACGCGTTACCAAGAGCATGGTGTATTTATCCTTCAGACCATACAAGGTTTCCTCAATCTTACCTGCAGAAATAGGATCCAAAGCTGAAGTTGGTTCATCTAAGAGGATAATTTTCGGACTGGTTGCTAAGACACGGGCAACACAAACACGTTGTTGTTGTCCACCAGAGAGACCAATGGCTGAATCATGCAAACGATCCTTTACTTCATCCCAGATAGAAGCACGTTGCAAGGCCGTTTCTACTGCTTCATCCAAAACATGTTTATCCTTAACCCCATTGATACGCAGCCCATAGACAACATTTTCGTAGATAGACATAGGGAAAGGATTAGGCTGTTGAAAGACCATACCGATTTCCTTACGCAATTCAACCGTATCGGTGCGAGGACTGTAGATATTGTGACCATTATAGACTACTGATCCCGTTGTTGTCACTTCAGGATTTAGATCGCCCATGCGGTTGATAGCTTTGAGCAGGGTAGACTTTCCTGATCCAGAAGGACCAATCAAGGCTGTTATTTCCTTAGGTTGGAAAGAAAGGGAAACACTATTCAAGGCCTTCTTTTTATTGTAATAAACGGACAGGTCTGACACCTGTAAAATCGCTTCTGACATACCGTTTCCTTTCTAACCAAAGTGTCCCGTTACATAGTCATTGGTTGACTGTAACTTGGCATTTTGGAAAATATTGGATGTCTTATCATACTCAATCAAATCACCCAAGTAGAAAAATCCAGTGTAGTCACTTGCACGCGCAGCCTGTTGCATACTGTGGGTAACGATGATGATGGTAAAGTCCTTCTTCAATTCCAACATGGTTTCTTCCAGTTGGGCTGTCGCAATCGGATCCAAGGCTGACGCCGGTTCATCCATCAAGAGGATATCTGGCTTGACAGAAATGGCGCGAGCGATACAGAGACGTTGTTGCTGACCACCAGAAAGCATCAAGGCTGATTTGTGGAGGTCGTCTTTGACCTGGTCCCAAAGGGCAGCCTGTCTTAAAGAGGTTTCTACAATTTCATCAAGTACTTTCTTGTCCTTAACACCTGCACGTTCATGAGCAAAAGTGATGTTGCGATAGATAGACTTGGCAAATGGATTTGGACGTTGGAAGACCATTCCGATATGCTTGCGCATCTCATAGACATTGATTTCTGGACGGTTGACGTCAATCCCTCGGTAGAGGATTTGACCTGTGACCTTGGCAATATCAATGGTATCATTCATCCGATTGAGACTGCGAAGATAAGTAGATTTCCCTGATCCAGAAGGGCCAATCAAGGCTGTAATTTTATTTTTTTCAAATTGCATATCGATGCCCTTGATGGATTCATTTTTACCATAGTAAACATGTAAATCCTTAGTAGAGAGGGCCACTTTTTCTTCAGGGAAGGTGATGATATGCTTTTCATCCCAGTTATATTTTGACATGGCTTCTCCTTTAGGCAGCGGTTAATTTCTTGTGTAAATAGCTTCCGAGTTTGCGAGCTCCAAAGTTAAAAATCAAGATAAAGATGAGGAGCACGGCGGCAGAACCAGCAGATACAATGGTAGCATCAGGAATGGTTCCTTCACTGTTGACCTTCCAGATGTGGACAGCCAAGGTTTCTGCTTGTCGGAAGATTGAGATAGGGCTGGTAACACTGAGGATATTCCAGTTAGACCAGTCAAGGGCTGGAGCGGATTGTCCTGCCGTATAGATAAGAGCGGCGGCCTCACCAAAGATACGGCCAGATGCCAAGACAACACCCGTTACGATACCTGGAAGGGCTTCTGGAATGACGACATGGACCACAGTCTCCCAACGAGAAATTCCAAGGGCCAGACCAGCCTCACGTTGTGTATGGTGAACGTGTTTTAAACTGTCTTCAACATTTCGAGTCATCTGAGGGAGGTTAAAGACCGTCAAGGCCAAGGCACCTGAAATGATTGAAAATCCATACTCAAACTGGACTACAAAGATCAAGTAACCAAAGAGACCCACAACGACTGATGGTAGAGAAGACAAAATCTCAATACAGGTACGAATAAAATTGGTCACAGGTCCTTTTTTGGCATACTCAGCGAGGAAAACGCCAGCTCCCATAGACAGCGGAACAGAAATGATCAAGGTAATGACCAAAAGGAAGAAGGAATTGTAGAGCTGAATCCCGATACCCCCACCTGCTTGATAAGAGGAAGATTTCCCTGTCAAGAAGGACCAAGAGATATGCGGTAACCCTCTCACCAAGATATAGAGAATCAAGGATGCCAAGATGGCAACGATGATACCCGCGATGGTATAGAGGACAGCTGTTGCAAGTTTATCTAATTTCTTAGCGTGCATAGTTTTTCTTTCCTCTTTCTTTCGTAATCAATTTAATCACACTGTTGAAGGCTAAACTCATCAAGAGCAAGACTAGGGCCAGTGACCAGAGAACGTTATTATCAACCGTTCCCATGACGGTATTTCCGATACCCATAGTCAATACAGATGTCAAGGTCGCAGCTGGTGTTGTTAGCGAGGTTGGGATAACTGCTGAGTTTCCGACAACCATCTGAATAGCAAGAGCTTCACCAAAAGCACGCGCCATCCCAAAGACCACTGCAGTGAAAATACCTGAACGTGCTGCTTTCAAGGTCACACGCCAGATGGTTTGCCAACGAGTGGCTCCCATAGCTAAACTGGCTTCACGGTAATGACGAGGAACAGCACGCAAGCTGTCTGTTGTCATAAAGGTTACAGTTGGTAGGATCATGACAAAGAGAACGAAAATCCCTGACAAGATCCCAAAACCAGTTCCACCAAAGATGCTACGAACAAAAGGCACCACAACTTGCAAACCGATAAATCCATAGACGACTGAAGGAATACCGACGAGAAGTTCAATGGCTGGTTGCAAAATCTTTGCACCCTTTGGTGAGACTTCTGTCATAAAGACTGCAGCTCCGATAGCGAAGGGTGTTGCGATGAGGGCTGATAAAATCGTCACAATAAAGGAACCCAAAATCATTGGAAGGGCACCAAATTGTTTCCCTGAAGGATTCCAAGTTTGTCCAAAGAGGAAATCAAAGATGTTGACCCCATTGACAAAGAAGGTCGATAAGCCTTTTTGAGCTACAAAAATCAAAATCATGGCCACAATGATAACAATCAAAGAAAGGCAAGTGAAGGTCAAACCTTTACCAAACTTCTCAAGGCGAGAGTTCTTTGAAGGAGATAGTAATTTTTTTGATAATTCTTCTTGATTCATTATTGACCTCCTTCTACTGCTGTAACGGTACCTGAAGCATCCTTTTGGACTTTCATTTCATTGATAGAGATATAGCCCATGCCCTTAACAATTCCATTTTGGGCTTCATCTGAGAGGACGAAATTCAGGAATTCAGCAGCTAACTCATTTGGCTGACCAAGTGTGTACATATGTTCATAAGACCACAAAGGCCAGTTGTTGGTCGTTACATTCTCAGATGTAGGTTCATACCCATTCAGTTTCATGCTTTTCACGGAGTCATCTACATAGGCAAAAGCCAGGTAAGAAATGGCTCCAGGGGTTTGGGATACAATGGACTTGACCATCCCGTTAGAATCCTGTTCTTGACTCTGCATTGCCGCTTGGCCATTCATAACCACCGTATCAAACGTCGCTCGTGAACCAGAACTTGCTGCTCGGTTGATGATTGAAATGGCCAGATCTTTGCCCCCAAATTCTTTCCAGTTGGTCACTTCACCTGTAAAGATTTTGCGAAGTTGCTCGGTTGTGAGATTTTCAACATCCACTTCCTTGTTTACAATCACTGCAAGACCAGCCACTGCAACCTTGTGGTCTACTAGAGCTGAAGCATCGATTCCTTCTTTTTCCTCTGCAAAGACGTCAGAGTTCCCGATGTCAACTGCTCCAGACTGGACTTGTGATAATCCTGTACCCGATCCACCACCTTGAACATTAACTGTTTTTCCGATGTTTCTAGAACCAAATTCATCTGCTGCCGCTTCGACAAGAGGCTGAAGAGCAGTCGAACCAACGGCTGTCATGGATTCTCCACGATCAATCCAGCTAGCACATCCTGCTAGAGAACCTGCCATTAAAAGAGCTGCAAGAGACATGACGAGCTTTTTTCTTTTTTTCACTGTTATTCTCCTTGAACATAATGATAAATGTTCTGATTTCTTCCGTTTGTCCTGATCATCCAATTATCATCAATGATTGTCCCGCTTTATTTTATCTAGTCATTCTTAGGAGCGGACAATTCCATCGTATAATATAAGTAATAATGAAAGACTATCAGAAAAAACTCATACTTCCACTATAACATAGAATAGGCTCTTTGACTAGCTTTTTCACCTGAATCTGAGTCCTTTTGGATAATAATTTTTCAAAACATTTCCCGTTACCTTGGCAAAGCCTAATCCGTTTCCTTGAACCAGAACTTGGTACCAACCATTTGGTCGAGCTTCAGACAATTGAACAGTCTCACCAGCCACATATTTTACAAAGTCCTTATCATTGATTTCGACACTTTGTTTTACTTGGCTTGGTTTCAAGGCTAATCCCAGAGCAAAGCTTGGTTCGAAGCGTTTCTTCTTAAAAGTACCCAGATGGAGCCCATTTCGGGCAATTTTGAGTTTCCCTAGATTAGGTAGCATCTCTGGCAAGAGATAGAGCTGGTCTCCAAAAGTTTGCAAGATACCAGCTAGATTGACCCGTAAGTGTTTTTGGGCAAATTCTTGCCACAAAGCCAGTTGCTCCCGACTGAGATTGCTCTTGCTAGCCTTGAATTTAGGTGCTGGATTTTGTCCCTTAAACTGCAGGTGGGCAACAAACTGGCCTTCTCCCTTAAAATGATGAGGATACATCCGAGCCGTTTCAGGAAGGTCAATTCCTGCTACCATACCGTTCACATGCTCAACTGGAAGCAATTCAAATTCATAAGTATCCAGCAACCAGTGGACGATTTCTTCATTTTCCTCAGGTGCCCAAGTACAGGTCGAATAGACTAAACGGCCGCCTTCTGCAAGCATGGTCACTGCATCTTCTAAAATTTCTCTTTGGAGACTAGCACATTGGCTAGGATAATCGGTACTCCAATAATCCATGGCCTCTGGCTGCTTACGAAACATCCCTTCACCCGAGCAAGGTGCATCAAGGATAATCACATCAAAGTAACCTTTAAAAACCTTGGCCAAGCGGTCAGCAGATTCATTGGTCACGACAACGTTTGTCGCTCCAAATCGCTCCATATTTTCCACTAAAATTTTAGCACGCTTGCTTGAAATTTCGTTGGAGACAAGGACTCCTTGATTAGCCAGATAAGCTGCTAGTTGAGTGGATTTTCCACCTGGAGCCGCCGCCAAGTCCAAGACCTTCATGCCAGGAATTGGTTGAGCCACCTGGGCTACCATTTGGGCTGCAGGCTCTTGCGAATACACGAGACCGGTCGCGTGCTCTGGTGACTTTCCAGAAACCTTACCATAATGTCCCCAAAGTGTATTTGGAATAGCATCTGCAAACGATAACTGACTTTCTTTTAAGGGATTGACCCGAAAAGCCGAAACTGCTTCTTGTTTAAAAGAGGCAAGAAAGTCTCTTGCCTCTTCTTCTAGTATCGCTTCATATTTTTCAACAAATCCTTCTGGAAATTGCATTTAGTTCTCTTTCCTTTCGTAGATATAAGACTGAATCTCTTCTTGCATCTCGATTGGCACCATCATGACCGGCTGGCGTGTTTGAAAATCAACAGGCTCACCAGAAACCGTAATCAGACGATAACCCAGACTTTCCCCTAAGATACTGGCCGCAGCGTAATCCCATGGCTGCAGGTAGGTAATGTAAGTCAGAAGTCGACCCGATAAAACCTTGGCAAAACTAATGGCCGCACTGCCGTAAACACGGACTCCCAACGCTGCTCGACCCAAATCAGCCAAGCCACACTCATTGCTTTCAAACATACCTGAGTTACCGGCAACTAAAAATTCTTGAAGAGGTTTCTTTTTAAAAGGCGGTAAGGGATCATTATTGCGACAAGGAGGAAAGGCGCCACCACCATGGTAACAATCACCTTTCATGACATCATAGATGACACCAAATTTGCCAACACCATTCTCAAAATAAGCCAACATCACGGCAAAATCTTCCTGCTGGGCGATAAAGTTATTGGTACCGTCAATGGGATCAATCACCCAAACGGAACCTTGACCGACTGCAGCACGTAAACAACCCTCTTCCGCGCAAATCAAGTCTTCTGGATAAGATGCTAAAATTCTACCAACCAAGAGATCCTGAACTTCCTTATCCAAACGCGTCACCAAGTCGGTAGGTGAAGATTTTCGCTCAACCTGCAAATCTTCTTTCATGTGAGCCAAAATATAGGCAGCAGCTTCCTGCACAATCTGTTTGGCAAATTCAAATTTAGTTTCCAAGAGAAATCTTCCCTTCTCTTTTTTCTTTTGCTAATTGAACTGCATGATAGCAGGAATAACCGCTAGCCGTCTCAAATTCGCGACCTAAGCGCTTTTCTTCGCTTTTGCTTGGAACCACAGACTTAAATTTCTTGTAAGATTCTAGCAGTTTTTTTGCTTCAACCTTATCTTCATAAGCAGCTTCAACATCATTAAAAAAAGAAAGCACTGAAGCAAGTTCTTCAGTGCTCCACGACAAATCTAGTGGGTAACTATACTGTTTGTTCATCTATCCAATACCAGCTCTCAATGTTGCTTCTTTCAATTCTTGTTTACGGTAACTACGAGGGAGAAAAGCACGAATCTCATCTTCATTAAAACCGATCTGCATGCGTTTGGTATCTATAATAATTGGGCGACGCAAAAGACTAGGATATTGCTCAATCAACTGAAGCAACTCCGATACCGAGATACTCTCTACATCAATATCCAATTTTTGAAAAATTTTTGAACGAGTTGAAATGATGTCATCAGTACCATTTTCGGTCAAGGAAAGAATATGTTGTAATTCTTTTCTTGTTAAAGGACTAGTCATAATATTATGCTCTTGAAAGGGCACTTTATGCGTCTCTAACCAAGCCTTTGCCTTACGACATGATGTACAACTCGGTGATAAAAATAGTGTAATCATGCTTTTCTCTTCTTTTATCTATACTTGCTATTTCTATTATACAAAAAAATAAAGCGCTTGACTAGGTATTTTTAGAAAAAAAGCCTATTTTTTCATAGAAAATAGACTGTTTTCTGCAAAAATCTCCTGCTTTGCAAGTTTATCTTTAGGATAACCTAACAATAAATAGGGAGTAGAGCAACTTCTCTCGTTTTTTATTAAAAATACAGAATTTTTTCCACTATTTCCTTGAAGCTTTAGCAAGAAGGAAACCAAACATTCCTTCATACAAAGCAAAGAAAAGTAAAAAGGCATGGAGAAAGAAAGTCTCTGGCAAAATCCAAATAACGGGATCCTTTGCTGGATCAAAAAGCCAGGTATCATCTCCCACAAAGAGAATCTGATGGAAAAGAGTAAAGAATTGCTCAAACCCAATCAACACTCCCAGAACCCCAATGATAAGGGGCAATAGTACTAGAGTTAAAATACTTTTACGATATAAGGGGAGAAAACCCTTTTTTACAATCTTTTTAACAAAGAAATAGAAACTTGGAAGTGTCACTAGGGCAACTAGCTGAACTAGATGAAAGAGATTCTTCACCACCGCAAAGTGGTGTAGACCTGCAGCTGATGAACGAAAATCTGACATCTCTAAGACCTGACTAAAGGGATTAGTCAGGTAATTCATCAAGATATGAAAATTGTACTGAATGGTTTCTGGCTTTAGATAGACTCGATCCGCTAAGTTCAGCCACTCAATTTCCAAAGGATAGAAAATCCATGCCAGATAAATAGTCAGTAGGATAGAAATGGAAAGGAGAAAGAGCATACTTCCCCAAAAAGTCAGTTTAGTTCTCATCAAAATTCCACTCCGCAAGGCTAGACACCACATGAGTTGGTGCGATTGGCAGGTCCGCTACTTCTTCTGCCTTGGTAAAACCTGTCGTCACCAAGAGCGTTGGAATACCATTGTCAATCCCTGCTCGGATATCTGTCAAGTAGTTATCCCCGACCATGAGCAATTCTTCTCTTTTCAAATCCAAGTGCTCAACTGCCTTATCCATAATGATAGCATTTGGTTTTCCGATATAAACTGGTTTTACGCGTGTTGCTACTTCAAGAAGTGTAATTAGTGAACCAGCACCAGGCAAGAGACCACGTTCCGTCGGGATATTGAGGTCAGGGTTGGTTCCGATAAAGTGAGCCCCCTTTTGAATGGCTAGAGTTGCTGTGGCAAATTTTTCATAGTCAACTTGCCAGTCCAGTCCAACGACCACATAGGCTGGATTTTCCTTGTCTTCGACATAACCAGCCGCCTCAATAGCATCCTTGAGCCCAGCTTCTCCGATGACATAGACTGTCTTTTCCAGTCCCAAGTCGTTCATATAGTCGATGGTTGCCAAAGTCGCTGTATAGACAGTTGATAGAGGCGTATTAATGTTAAAATTCTGAGCCAACATCTCTTGAACACTCTCTGGAGTTCGGGTTGTATTGTTGGTTACAAAGAGATAAGGAATTTCACGCTTTTGCAGTTCATGCACAAAAGCCTCTCCTGCCGGGATTCTGTCTTTCCCCTTGTAAATGGTTCCGTCTAAATCAATTAAATAACCTTTATAAGCCATATCGTCCTTTCTAATTGCCTTCAATTTCTTGCCAAGTAATCATAGCTTGGGCATTGATCTCCCCATCACTGATAATCTCATGCTTGCTTTCTAGTCCCTTGAGTTCATAAGCTGAAGCAATCATGCCACCTGGTCGCACTTCTTTGACATATTTGAGATTGATTTTCTTTGGAATATACTTGGTCAAAAAGTCTGCTCCCATGACCTCAAAAATCCAATCCAGGTATTTGCTGTTATTAACATGACCATTCATATCCAAATCGTAAAAACGAACATGGTAGTCTTTACTGATTGGATCTTCTAGATTTGCATACTTTGGCCCGCGGATGAGTTTTTTATCAAATTCAGACTGGTAAGGCGCAACAATCTCAGGTTCGACAGCATGAACTTTCCGACTGTCCCTGTCCATAAGAACAAAGGTTGCTACCATGCGAATGATTTCTTTACCTGCTTCATCATAGATAGTGAAACGGCGGTAGCAAAAAAGACGATTGTAAGTCAATGCTTCTGTTTCAATCGTAATCTCTTCAGCAAAGCGAGGCAAGCGAACCACGTCAATCGCATAGTCTGTAATAATCCAGACCAGATTGTAACGATCTAACACATCCTTGTCGCTAACTCCCAGTTCAATCGACTGCATACCGGATACTTGCAAGGACAGCAAAATCACATCTGGAAGTTTGATATGACCGTTCATGTCCGCCATATCAAAAGGAATTTTCATTTTCATTTGATAAGTTAAGCCCATTGTTCTACTCCAAAATAAATCGTTCTGCTACAGTGTCTCCCAAGAAGAGACCCCTCTTTGTCATTCGGATACGATCACCGTCGATCTGCATGAGTCCTTGTTGAACCAAGTCTCTGATGATCTCGCCATAAAGTCCATCAAAGGACCGTCCAAATTTTTCCTCAAATCGCGCCATAGAAACACCTGATTTCTTGCGGAGGCCTAGGAACATTTCTTCTTCCATCTGCTCCCTTTGACTCAGGTGTTCTTCTGTAATCCGAGCATTTCCTGCCTCTACCGCAGTGAGATAGTGGCGGATAGGACCGTGGTTTTTATAACGCACCCCGTCCACATAACCCGAAGCACCTGCACCGATACCATAATACTCGGCATTGTCCCAGTACATGAGATTGTGGCGACTTTCAAATCCGGGTTTAGAGAAATTGGAAATCTCATAATGCTCAAAACCAGCTCGCTCCAGTTCTGCGATAATGTACTCAAACATCTCCGCTTCTAACTCTTCCTTGGGTAGGGGCAACTTCCCTCGTCGCATGCGGTTCATAAAGACCGTATGATTTTCCAAAATCAAGCTATAAAGGCTCATATGAGGAATATCAAGCGAGATAGCCTTAGCCACATTGTCCTTGACCTGATCCATAGTTTGACCGGGTAGAGCATAAATCAAGTCGATGGAGATATTGTCAAAACCAGCCAATTTAAGACGGTCGATATTTTCATAAATATCCTTCTCCAAATGACTGCGCCCAATCTTTTTCAGCATTTTGTCATCAAAAGTCTGCACACCTAAAGAAACACGATTGACTGGCGACCGTTTCAAAACCGCAATCTTATCTGTATCCAAGTCTCCTGGATTGGCCTCAATGGTCAACTCTTCCAAGACAGACAAGTCTAGATTTTTAGTCAGGCCATCCAAGAGCACTTCTAATTGCGAAGCGGACAAAGCCGTTGGCGTCCCACCTCCAATGTAGAGAGTTCGTAACTTTTGGATATCATAAAAACGAAACTCCTCTAGCAGATGCTCCAGGTAACTATCTACTGGTTGATTCTTGATAAAAACTTTTGAAAAGTCACAATAATAACAAATCTGTGTGCAAAAGGGAATATGCACGTAGGCGGACGTTGGTTTTTTCTGCATAGTACTTATTATACCATAAAGACAGGCTTGCAGATAAAAATCACCATCTCCAAAAACCAGAGATGGTGATACCTTATACTTCAGTAATATCGATGATGATTTCTTCTTGGTCTTCAGCGACGTCTGGAGTTTCTGACTGCTCCTGCCACTGCTCCTTGAGGTTGTTAAAGGTTTCCTTTGACGCTTCTGTCGCTTGTCGAGCACAGTTTTTAGCTTGGCCAAGGACACTATCAAAAGTGATTTCACCAGATTCTACTTGTTCCTTTGTTTTCAGCACAAAGTCCGTTGCCTGTTCCTTCACTTCTGTTAGTTTCTCACAAACCTGCTCTCTAGCATATTCTGGATCTTCTCTCAAATCATCTAGAAAATCCTGAGCTTGACTACAAACTTGCTTGCCCTTGTCACTCGTCAAAAACAAAGCAAGAGCAGCACCTGAAACTGTTCCTAAAAGGATAGAGGATAGTTTTCCCATAAGATTTCTCCTTTTTTATTTTTTGAAAAATTTACTTGCAACACGAAGTGCGGACAAGCCTGCACCTGTTTTGATGGTCTTCGAACCAGCAGATGAAGCCTTTTTACCTAAAACACGTGCATGTTGGTTGAGATCAGATACCGACTCTGACAAGTCAGCCACAGCTGTAAAAAGTGGATCAATCGTCGCAACTTTGATATTGATATCGTCTGCTAACACATTGACCTTGACCAACAATTCATTAGTATGATGTAAGGTAACGTTCACATCTGAGCTCAAGGTTTTGATGGTTTTCTCTGTCTCATCAATCATACGACCTGCTTTTTGAATCGTGATTGTCAAATAGACTAAACAGACAATCAAAGCAATCGCAACAAGTATATATGCAACTTCTAACATTTATTTTTCCTCCTCTGTATGATAGAAAGGGGCTTTCTTTCGATTTTGATAAAGTATGATAAAAATACCGAGTCCGATAAGGACAACTGATAACCATTGGGAAACTCGCAGACCAAAGAACATGAGACTATCCGTCCGCATGCCTTCGATGATCATACGACCAAAGCCATACCAAATCAAGTAGAATGCCGTGATCTGACCACGTCTGATTCCTTTTAATTTTCGTCTAAAAATCAGAATCAAAGCAAATCCAATCAGATTCCAAACCGACTCATATAAGAAGGTCGGCTGACGGTAGCTACCATCAATGTACATCTGGTCACGAATGAAGCCTGGCAAATAATCCAGATTATCTACTGCTGCACCGTAGGCTTCTTGATTAAAGAAGTTCCCCAGCGCCCTAAACTCTGGGCAACCATGACGCTCGGTGCTGCAATATCTAAGAAATCCCAAGTATTAATCAGCTTTCTATCTGCAAAGATATAAAGGACAATAGCGCCCGCTATCAATCCTCCGTAAATGGCCAAACCACCATTCCAAATAGCAATGATTTCACCTGGATTTTGCAGATAATAATCTAAGCGAAAGAGTACGTAGTATAGTCTAGCACCTAAAATAGCTACCGGAAAAGCAATCAGAATAAAATCCAAAATATCATCTGATAGAATTTTCTTTTTAGGAGCTTCTTTCATGGCAAGATAAACTGCCAGAACCAAACCAGCTACAATACACAAAGCATACCAACGAATAGCAAAGGGACCAATTTCAAATGCGACTGGATTAATCATGTTTCACCTCATTTTGAGCGATTAGATTTGTCAAGCGTTCTTCAAATAAACGTGTCGCATCAAAGCCCATTTCCTTAGCACGGTAGTTCATGGCAGCCGCTTCAATAACAACAGAAATATTGCGTCCTGTTTTTACCGGAATGCGGATACGCGGAATGGCTACACCAGAAATTTCGATTTCTTCAGCATTATTTCCTAAGCGATCAAAGGTCTTATGCGTATCGTAGTTTTCCAAATAAACTGCTAGTTGAACTTGTGAAGAATCTTTTACAGCACTTGCACCATAAAGACTCATGATATCGATAATCCCAACTCCACGAATCTCAAGTAAATGTTTCAAGATTTCAGCAGGTTCACCCCAAAGAGTCATTTCATCTTTAGAATAAATATCTACACGATCGTCTGCTACCAGACGGTGTCCACGTTTCACAAGCTCAAGACCTGTCTCGCTCTTACCTATACCACTATCCCCTTGGATCAAGACACCCATGCCATAGATATCCATCAAGACACCATGCACACTGGTACGTTTAGCCAAACGGGAATCAAGGTAGCTAGAAAGTTCTCCAGATAAACGACTGGTTGCTGTTCGACTGGTTAAAATCGCAATCTTACATTCTCTAGCAGCCCTCAACATTTCCTCTGGCACTACCAAACCACGAGCAACGATAACCGCAGGTGTTTCAGGTAGAAACATTTTCTTCAAAACTTGATAACGGTTCTGGGCAGGCATGGCAACTAAATAGGACCACTCCTTCATCCCTAACAGCTGAATCCGTTCTGGTGTATAGTAATCAAAATAGCCCGTCATTTCAAGACCAGGTCTCATAATGTCTGCAGTATTGATTTCTTTTTCAAGTAATTCGCCTTCACCATAGACAATATCTAGTCTGAGTTTTTCAATGACATCTCTTACTAAAACCGACATAATTTCCTCCTTCAATCGAGTTCTCCCTACTATTATATCAGATTGTAGGTGGAAGTTTCCTTTTTTTGCAGGATTTACAGTATTTATTTGATGTAGCTTGGGAAAAGATTTGACTAGGAAGTCTTTTCGTACTCCTTCAAATTAATCGAGACAAATCTACTGCAAATTGGTCAACATCTATCACCAAGTCCCTTCCAGATTTTTCTAAGTAAATCCTTGGAAGACCTTTTGTTAACATTCTGTTTGCATCAGCCATATCTTGAGGATAGGTATAGCACTGTTGACCTTGTGGAAACTGATTTTGGACTTGCCATTCTTCAAACTCCTTCAAAAAAGTCTTATGAGATGGCATGCTGACTTCTTCAAACAAGGAATGGTCAAACAATCGTACCAATCGATATAGACCATGAATCTCATCCGCAAAGCACTTATCAATTTTTTCATAGGGGAAGCCTCGTCTCTGATAAGCTTGGCATAAACTTTGTAAGGACTCACTTAATGAAACTGCATCTTTTTTTGCCAAGTTTATAAAATACCGAACAGAAAATTCTTCCATACCAGTTCGTTTTTTCTTCCCTAAAAACTGTTGTGCACGCAAGAGCGACTCGGATAATCTTTCTTCATCTTGATAATAAAGAGCGTATAAAAGATTCATCACATTTTCTGGATAATAGGTTCCTTTCAACAAGGGTAAATCTTTGGGGATGAATGATGGAATGACTGAAAAATCGTTACAAGCAAAAGAGGTAAACAAGCCTTTCAAAATCCCATCTGTGTAAATGGTTCCACTTGCCAACAAACCGCCTCTCAGCAACTCGGTTCTTCCTGTTTGCCATAGAGCGTTGTTTAACTGCTTATAATCCCCATCTAAAAACGCAGCATAATAAGCAAAATATTGAATATCATCTAGCAATAAGCTACTGTACAATTTTACTCTTAAAACCTTGTCAGACAATACTTTTGAATCGGTCAAATACTTTTCAAAAATTCTTTGGTTTGACTCTTCAAATTCCTTCCAATCTATCGGATCAGCATAATAACCCCAATCTTCCAAGTGATTATCACGCATCTTTTGATATTCTTTTATATACTCTTTCATAAGAATTTGTTCCTCTAAATACTATGTAAAAAAAGACTAGACAAGTCTAGCCTTTCATTTCAAATTAGAATTTTTTACGTTTACGAGCTGCTTCTGATTTACGTTTACGTTTTACAGAAGGTTTTTCATAGAATTCACGTTTGCGTGTTTCTTGAAGAGTACCAGCTTTAGTAACCGCACGTTTGAAACGACGAAGTGCATCGTCAAGAGATTCATTCTTACGTACTACTGTTTTAGACATTTTTTTCACTCCCTTCAAGTTCAAGATCTATTCCATTTTACATGCAAAATGAATAAATGTCAAGAGGAAACTAAGTTTTTTATTCTTCATAATGATTAATAATATAGTTCACCATCTCCTCCATCTCTGCTTCAGATAAAGGCAATTCCCAGTTTGTTGTTTCCATTTTAAGAAAAGCATCACTGACTTTTGATTTATTATCTGGTAACAAAATTATGTCATCTTTTCCAAACATAATACCTATTCGATCGTATAAGACATGAAGACTCTTTTTCTTATTTGGATCAATATCAAAAGACTGTAAAGAGATTAGTACATCATTCCCTTTATATGACAAATCAATATACATGTGATTTGATAAATCATACGGTTTAGATAAAGTACCTCCTGATGAGTAATTTGGTTTTCCACTTCCTCCACTTGTCTGTACAAATGATATATCCTCACCTTTATTCAACTCATTTTTATTTATATCTGTTTTTTTAAAAAATATTAAGTTTCCATGATTATTTTTCTTATTTAAGAGGAAGTCTATTATCTTCTTTTTCTCTTCTAGCCTAACGTTCTTATACGCTTCTTTTACTTTTAGAAATTCTTCTTTATTCATGTGGTCCCCTAACGTAATGTTGAAGTTTTATATGTCTAAAACCACTCACTCCAAAGAGCAAGTGGTTCTTGTAATTTTTATTTTTCAAGCAGGCTGAGCGCTTCTGCATCAGCGATAATAGTCACATCAGGGTGGTTTTGTAGACTGCTTGCTGGGAGATTCTCAGTCACTGGGCCTGATACTGTTCCAGCAATGGCTTCTGCTTTCGACTCACCGTAAGCAAAGAGAATAATTGACTTGGCATCCAAGATGTTTTTAATTCCCATTGAAATGGCTTGAGTTGGGACGTCTTCAATCTTGTCAAAGAAACGTGCATTGGCTTCGATGGTAGATTGATCAAGTTCTACTAGATGCGTTTGGCTATCAAATGGAGTTCCTGGCTCGTTAAAGCCGATATGTCCATTGCGACCAATTCCCAAGATTTGCAAATCAACTGGATGGTCAGCCAAAATTTGATTATATCGTTCTACTTCTTCTTCAGCATTGTCCTTAACACCACGTGGCAAGAAGCTTTCTTTAAATGGTTTTTGGTTAAACAAGTTTTCCTGCATGAAGTAACGGTAAGATTGTGGATTGTCCCCATCAAGCCCTACATACTCATCAAGATTCACACTGGTTAGATTTGAAAAATCAAGGTCACTCTCAACAATTTCCTTGTAAAATTCAAGTGGGCTGCTTCCTGTTGCAAGTCCTAATGTTTGAGCACCATTGGACAATTTTTCCTTCAAAATCTCAAAAGCTACTTTTCCACCTTCGACTTGATTCTCAACTTTTATAACTTTCATTTTATATCCTCCATATTTCTATATTTATTATATGGTATAGACCAATTTTTGTCAAGTGAAAACGATTTAATTTCTAAAAAAAGAGCGTCCAAACTTGAAACATGTTATAATGGATAGGATTAGAACTTAGAAAGAATGATGAAAAATGAATACAGCTGATTTTGATTTCCACTTACCAGAGGAATTGATTGCACAAACGCCCCTTGAAAAACGAGATGCCTCCAAACTCCTTATCGTTAATCGTGAAACGGGAGAAATGCAGGATAAACACTTCCACTCTATTATTGATATGTTGGAACCTGGTGACGCCCTTGTCATGAATGACACTCGCGTTCTCCCTGCCCGCCTCTATGGTCAAAAGGAAGAAACAGGAGGTCATGTGGAGCTTCTCCTACTCAAAAATACTAGTGGTGATGAGTGGGAAGTTCTGGCTAAACCTGCTAAACGCCTCAAGATTGGGACTCGTGTTAACTTTGGCGATGGTCGCCTCAGCGCTGTCGTTACGGAAGAATTGACCCACGGGGGTCGCATTGTCCGCTTTGAATACCGAGGAATTTTCCTAGAAGTCTTGGAAAGTCTGGGTGAAATGCCACTACCGCCCTACATCCACGAAAAACTAGATGACCGTGAACGTTATCAAACGGTCTACGCTAAAGAAAGTGGCTCTGCTGCTGCACCAACTGCTGGACTGCACTTCACCAAAGAACTGCTAGCAGAAATCCAAGCCAAAGGTGTTCATCTGGTCTATCTCACTCTTCACGTCGGACTCGGAACCTTTAGACCCGTTTCTGTTGACAATCTTGACGAACATGAAATGCACTCGGAGTTCTACCAACTTTCTGAGGAAGCAGCTGCCACCCTTCGCTCAGTCAAGGAAAATGGAGGTCGCGTCATCGCTGTTGGAACCACTTCGATCCGCACACTGGAAACCATCGGTTCCAAGTTTAATGGGCAAATTCAAGCAGATTCTGGCTGGACCAATATCTTTATCAAACCAGGCTACGACTGGAAGGTTGTAGACGCCTTCTCAACCAACTTCCACCTGCCCAAATCAACTCTTGTTATGCTAGTTTCTGCCTTTGCCGGTCGTGACTTAGTCCTAGATGCCTATCACCATGCCATCCAAGAACACTACCGCTTCTTCAGTTTTGGAGATGCCATGTTTATCTATTAAGAAAATCCCTATTAGGAAACCTAATAGGGATTTTTCTAATTATTCCATACTAAACTTTGGATCTTTCAAGCTCTGAACACTGGCATTGATAACTGCTCCGATAATCAAAATCTTTGCAATGAGAATAAACCAGAACATCATGACCACCACGATAATGGAACTGAAAAATCGAACATCAACCAGATGATTGACATAACTATTGACGTAGACAGAAAAGATGTTCAATAAAAAGATAAGAGTTAGCAAGACAAAGACACTTCCTGGTAAAACATAGCGGATTCGTGGTGCTTTTACTTTTGGAAGGAAGTAATAGATCATAACTAGAATGGCAAAGATCAAGGCATAGACCAGAGGGCCTGTAAAGTCTTGCAGGTAGGAAAATAGCGGATTGTCTGATTGCCAGTAAGTTTTGAGGAGGTTGAGCAACATACGACCAAACATACTCAAAAACAAGGCCAAGGCAAAAAGAATCTGCAGGCCAAAACTAACAAGTAGACTCATCAACTGATGGGAGATAATGCCTCGACTCTTGGTCACTCCATAGGCTTTGTTAAAAGCTTTTTGGAGAAAATCCATTGATTTCGAAAAGGTCCAGAGGGCAGATAAAACGGCAAAACTCAGCAAACCAGTCGATGGTTGAGTCAGAACTTCTCGGACAATCTTGGCAACCACATCATACACCGTATCGGGCAAAAATTCCTTGATCGTCAGTAAGAAATTTGAGACTGGAATCTGAAAATAAGGCAAAATATTGACCATTATCATTAGTAAAGGAAAGATTGAAATCAACCAATAGTAGGCAACCGCAACACTGGTCAACTCGCTATCAGATGCTTGATAATAATGCAAAAAAGCTTTCAATAAGGGCTTATCCATTAGCTCCTTCCACCACTTTTTCATGTTTCATCCTCCGTCATTTTCTTCATCGTCTAAGTTCTTCTGATTAAATCTAGCATATCATAAGGTAAAGTATTTGCGGCTTCTTTCAGAGAATAATTCTCTAAATTATTCACATTTTGTCGTAGTTTTTTGGCATACTTGGCTGTTATCAGTTTAGCTTCTTCGTATTCAAAGATTGCCTTACGTTCGAGATAGTAGCCTCGTAGCATTTCATCAATATTGTTTGGCTTGATGCGATTGATAACCCGCTCAACAAAGGCACCACTTCCAATAATGGCCGTCTCGCGTAGACGAGACTCTTGCATAAAGCTAATCAGAGAACTCTTATAAACCCCTTTTAGGTTTTCCAAACTCTCGATAATCAACTCTGTATTTTCCAAATACAACTCTGAAATCTGATCATAGTCAACTGCTAGTAGTTTACGAGATTCTTCATTCATCCAACTACGGAAAGTTTTGCCAAAGGTAAACATTTCATGGAGTAGAAAGCGCAGTATCCGTAAGGAAACTAGGAAGTAATACGTCACTCTAGAAGCGAAATTCCGATTGATACTCTGCTCCATGTTTTTTAGGTAACGTTGGTAAACTCGATAGCCACGCTCGCTGATTCTATTTTCTTCGTAGGCTTGCTCCAAACCATCACTCTCAATACTCAAGATAAGAAGCTTGAGGGACTCCCAGTCCTCTTGGACTCTCTTATTTTCCAGACTAAGGATGAGGTTTTCAATCCGACCATGATAGTTATCAATAGCTGCATAAAGAGGAAGTTTGTTTTTGTGATGGTCTAGTTCTTTTTCTAATTCTGCAGCTACATCATTCAAAATCGCAATATGCATCAAATGATCCTTGCTTTCCTCTTGTTCCTCAGATAAGTGAGGGAGGAGCAATAAACCTGTTAGAAAGCTCAATAGTGTAACGCCTGCTACTAGGAAGAGCAACAAAGGATATTCCTGCTCCAAATGGCTTGGTATGAGGAGAATGGTCGCGATAGATACTGTCCCTTTGACACCAGAGAAGGTCAAAAGAAGCATATCTTTCATGTACTTATGAATTTTTTTCTTAAGTCGACGCGTTCTCACAAAGTAAAAACCAGCAATCATGACAAAGCGGATCGCAAAAAGCAAGAAGGTCAGAACGACAACTGAAAGCAGTAAAAGAAGGGGATTGTAGAGAGAATTAGACAAAATTGGCTCTGCTATCAACTCTAATTCCATTCCCAGGATAACAAAGACTGATCCATTTAGCATAAAGGTCACGGTGTGCCAAACGGTCTCCGTCACAGTGTCTACCTGAGCCTCAAGGAGCGTAATTTTCTTAAAGCGACTGGCCTTCAAAATACCTGCAACCACTACTGCGATAATCCCTGAAACATGAAACTCTTCTGCGATGAAAAAGGTCATGAGCGGCAAACTTAGCTCTAGCAATAGTTCACTGGCTATATCTATCGCTCGCACACTCAGTAAAAAGGTATGCAAGAAACGATTGACCATAGCCGTCACAAAACCGACTACAAAACCACCAAGTATAGAAAGTGCTAGGGAAGTTCCAGCTTGGCTGAGAGAAAAGGTTCCTGTTGTCCAAGCAGCCAGAGCCATCTGAAAGGCAACCAAACCAGAAGCGTCATTTAAGAGTCCTTCCCCTTTTAGGATATTGGAAACCCGTTTGGGAAAACGAAAACGTTCAGAAAGAGACGCGAAGGCAACCAAATCTGTTGGCCCAAGTGCCGCTCCAACTGCTAAACAGGCCGCCAAAGGAAGAGTCATCCAAAGGAAGTGAGCCATGCCCCCCAAGCTTAAGGTCGAGATAAAAATCACAGGAAAGATCAGAAAGACGACAATCCGCCAATGCTTCAAAATGGACGTAATATCCGCTTCTTCTGCCTCCCGGAAAAGTAAGGGACCAATAACCATGGCTAGAAACAGCTCTGTATTGAGATGAAAGTCCGCATCGGGAACAAATAAACCAATCCCAATCCCCAAAAGGATTTGTACAAGAGGAAGGGGCACAAAAGGCAGAAGTTTATTGGTCGTAGTTGAAATGATTAAGACAAATAAAAATAGAATCAAGTAAATGAGTAATTCCACACAATTCCTCCTTAATCTTTTTTACAACAAGATTCAAAAATCTCCTTTTGCTCTTGAATTTTCTGATCAATCTTAGAACAGTCTTTGTGCTCAATTTTTTTCTGGCATCGTTCCATTTCAAGAGCCACTAATTTTTTCTTAATTTTAAGCATTTTCTTGCTCATATGTGCTTCGTCGAGCACCCCAACTGCTCGCTCGTGATGCGTTGACTCGACAAAATTTTGGCGCATTGCCTCAAGCTTCTCACGAAGGTATTGTTTATCCATGTCTATACCTTTCTAATTTTTCAATCATAACTAAAAACGGTGGATTATTAACTTGGTTGAGAGTCCGATAAATGGTAGCTGTATACTCTTGTTGGTTCAACTGGCTAACAAACTCCAATACAGCATCCCTCTCAGTATCTCCTCCCTCATGACCATAGTAGATCATGATAGCAATCCGTCCCCCTTTGACAAGCAAATGACACAGCTTTTCTAAGGCTTCGATAGTGGTCTGAGGTTGAGTGATGACGGATTTGTCAGCAGAAGGCAGATAACCCAGATTAAAAATCCCTGCCTTAGCTTCTGTCACAAATTGATCAAGTGTCTCATGACCCTGCAAGATTAACTGGGCATTTGTCATTCCAGCCCGCTCCAAACGCTCTTGGGTTTTCTCCAAAGCCTGCTCCTGGATATCAAAGGCATAGACTTGCTTGGCTAGCTTGGCTAAAAATAGCGTATCGTGGCCATTACCCATAGTCGCATCCACTACGATATCCTCTTTTGTCACAACTCCCGCCAAAAAATCATGTGCCATCTCAAGTGGTCTTTTCATTTTTAAACTCCTGTTTTACAGCCTTGCATCCTTGCACACTTCCACGACGGCGCATCTCAGTTTCAATAGCATTTAGCACTTCCCATTTATTGAGGCTCCACATAGGACCAATCAACATATCTCTCGGTGCATCTCCTGTAATTCGATGGATGACGATATGCTTGGGAATGATTTCCAACTGGTCACAAATGACCTTGACATACTCGTCCTGACTCATCAGTTGCAAACGTCCTTCGTGGTAATCTCGCTGCATCCGTGTATTGGTCATGAGGTGAAGCAAGTGCAGCTTAATTCCTTGAATATCATTGTCCGTGACACAGCGACGGACATTTTCAATCATCATCTCATGAGTCTCACCGGGCAAACCATTGATCAAATGGGAAACAATCTCAATCTTGGGATACTTTCTCAAGCGTTTTACTGTTTCAACATACAATTCATAAGAATGGGCACGGTTAATCAAGTCAGAGGTTGCTTCAAAAGTGGTCTGCAAGCCCAATTCAACCGTCACATGCATACGCTCCGACAACTCAGCCAAATATTCGATAGTTTCGTCTGGTAAACAATCTGGCCGTGTTCCAATATTGATTCCAACTACACCTGGCTCGTTGATGGCCTGCTCATAACGTTCTCGGATGACTTCCACCTTTTCATGGGTGTTGGTAAAATTTTGAAAATAAACCAAGTACTTCTGAACATCTGGCCACTTGCGGTGCATAAAGTCAATTTCCTTATAAAATTGCTCACGGATAGGGGCATCCGGTGCCACAATGGCATCTCCAGAACCTGAAACCGTACAAAAAGTACAACCACCATGAGCTACAGTTCCATCACGATTTGGACAGTCAAATCCCGCATCAATAGGAACTTTGAAAGTCTTTTCTCCAAAAAGTTTTCGATAATAATCATTCAAGGTATTATAAGATTTCATAACTTTCATTATAACAAAAAACACCTACAATCTCAAAAGCCTGACTTTCCTACAAATTCCCTTGTTTCTCATTTCCTTTAGCGTTTTTTTATGATACAATATGGGTATGATTTTAATGAAAATAGCATCTATTTTATTATTGATATTAACCTTGGTGGTTTGCTTTATTGTCACCAAGCTTTTCGGACTTAGGAAAATAGGATTTAATTTCGCGGATCTCGCTTTTCCACTTTTGGTATTCGAGTACTATCTGATTACTGCTAAAGCTTTTACCCACAACTTTCTACCGCGACTTGGAGTCGCACTTTCTCTCCTAGCAATCCTCCTTGTAGTCTTTTTCCTTGTCAAAAAACGAAGTTTTTATTACCCTAAATTCATCAAATTCTTCTGGAGAGCCGGTTTTCTCCTTACCTTAATCATCTACATTTCTATGGTTGTCGAATTGATGATGCTCCCATAAAAAACATTCCCTCAGACAGCTGTCTAAGGGAATATTTTTATCTTCATACTTACTTTCTAAGCTCTACCAAAATACTTTTTCTTATTTCCTAAATGTCAAGGCGTAGAATTTGCCATCCCAAAGAAGCTTCATTTCCTTTTCCTTAACTTCGCTTGGAACAGCATTCTCAATTTCACTCAAATCAACAGTAGCATCTTTAAAATAATCCTTACTAAAATGATTTTTCTTATATTGCTGATCCACATAGTCAGCCGTCTCATCTGCAATTAAAATCTTAGTCCCTGGCTTCGCCACTCGTAGCATTTCCTGCATAGCCTTGGCCTTATCATTGAAAAAATTGATTCCGCCAATATGGTAGACAATGTCAAAACTATTATCCGCAAAGGGGAGATCCTCCGCGCAAGCATGGAAAAGTTGCAGATTGGTCTTTTTAGCGCAAGATTTCTGGCATTTTTTTAGCATACTGATAGAAATATCTACCCCTACAAAATCTAAACTTTTCAGGTCAATTGTCTCAGGAATATAACGTAGGTCTTGACCAGTCCCTATAGAGACATAGAGAACAGATAAATTATCTTTCCATTCTATTTCCTCCATCAGATCCCTTCTCAACTTATCAATTGCTTTGCCGTGGAGAAGTGGTCCTATCCATTTCTCACTCATATCGTACCAGCGAGCCATACGGTTATACATGGTCATGTATTTAGCATTATCTCCAGATAGATAATCTGGATTAAGAGACAGATAGATATCGCCATCTTTTTGAAAATTTTCTACCTTTAAACCTGACTTCAATTTATCTTGTAATCTTGTTTCAATCATATGCAACATCTCCTTTTTTATTTGTCACCTATTATAGAGGATTTCGTAGCAAAAATAATAGCTTTTCAGTAAGTGGCAACTATCCACTTGTATCCGGTAGTAGAACCAGGGTCAGTTACAAAAAAACAAGTGCCAATTTCCATTGACACTTGTTTCCACTTTTAAACTGTCTTGCAAAATTTCGTGAAAGATACCGTTTAAAAAACTTAATCTTCTTTTTTGCGTCTTGCCAAGAATCCTGTTCCCAATCCAAGAAGGGCGATTCCAGCTACTAGAGCCACTTGGTTAGACTCGCTTCCTGTATTAGGCAATTCCCCACCTTTTTTAGGCTTACCTGGTTCATTTGGTTTGCCAGGTGTTGGTTTTTCAGGAGTGTGCGTATTTGTAATGTTGTAACCTTCTACTGAAGCTGTATAACCATCTGGAACATTCACTTCTTCAACAGTGTAGGCAATCTCCTTACCTTCTTGATAACGATCAAGACCTGTAAACTCATAAGTCCAGCCACTTGTTTCTGACACTGTAGCTGTCTGACCAGTTTCCTTACCATCTGCAAGAAGTTTTACGGTGATAGATGCTGGACGGATGCCATCTTTGTTATCTTCATCTTTCCAGATCTTCTTACCTTTTACAGATGTTTTCTCTGGAGTATGTTCGTTGGTAATGGTGTACTTGCCATCCTTATCTGTAGTGATGGTTGCTTTGTATTCTGTCATAGCAGTTTCTTTGACAGTGTACTTGATTTCCTTACCATTCTCATACTTAGGAAGTTTTTTAGATTCGAACTTCCAGCCAGTTTTTTCTGAAACTTCAATTTCTTGAACAACCTTGTCGCCGTTAAGAATTTGAACTTTCACAGATGTTGTACGTTTGCCGTCTTGGTTGTTGTTATCTTTCCACACCTTAGTTCCTGAAAGAACAACTGTTTCTGGTGTGTGAGTGTTTGTCACGACCTGACCAGTCACAGAGGCTTCGTAACCAGCTGGTACATCCACTTCCTTGATAGAATAGGTGATTTCTTTTCCAGCTTCGTATTGTGGAAGATTGGTGAAGGATGCTACCCAAGTGTTATCGTCAGTCTTATCCTTAGCTGTTAAGGTCAATTTCTTACCTTCAACGGCTACTGGATCTGCATTTCCTACTTTTTTATAAAGTTGAACCGTTACGGACTCAGGACGCTTGCCGTCTTGGTTGTTCGCGTCCTTCCATACTTTTGTTACCTTGTAGTCAATTTCTTTAGGAGCATATTTGTTTGTGATGGTAAAGTCTGTAATAGTCGCTTCGTATTCTGCTACGGCTTCTTCTGTTACAGTGTATTTGATTTCTTTACCAGCTTTATATTTTGCTAATTTTTCGAATGTAGCAGTCCAAGTTCCGTCTGCGGCTGCTTGAACCTCTTTCGATGCTACTTTCTCACCGTCTGCTAAAAGATTGATTGTAATCTTAGTCGGACGTTTGCTGTCTTGGTTATTCGCGTCATCCCAGTTCTTAGTTGCTTTTACATCAACTGTTTCTGGTGAATAGCTATTTGTGATGGTGAATCCTGATGCAGCATCACCAGTAATTTCAGAAGTATAACCAGCAACAGTTACTTCTACTACTGTGTACTTAATAGGTGTTCCGCCTTTATCAGCATCAAGGTCTTTGAAGCTTCCAGCCCAACCATTTGCTTCAGTCAATTCAAGTGTTTTACCAGTATCTTGACCATCTGCAAGCAATTTAACTGTGACAGAAGATGGGCGTTTACCATCTTGGTTGTTCACGTCCTTCCATACTTTCTTAACAGAAACTTCCGTTTTTGCTGGAGTGTAAGTATTCTCGAAAGCTTTTTCGTCATCGTAAGAAACAGTTGCTTCAAGTGCACCTTTGCCCTTATCTACTACAGTAACTGTAGCCGTGACAGTTTTAGTGTCGTACTTGATGCTTGTATCACTGCCAGCTTTTTCAGCAATTTTAAAGGTATAAGTCCCTGCTTTGTCAAATTCCAATTCTGAGAAAGCAATGTTTCCGTCTTTGTCATTCTTCACAGTTTCTTTCACCTTACCATCTTGGTCTGTTAAAGTGAATTCAAACTCTTCAGCCTTCAACTCACGTCCTGTAAGTTTTTTATTAGCTTTAATCTTAACTTTAACTTTGCTACGTTTATTTGTAACTGTTTTGATAGCTCCATCTTGTCCAACAGTCATCTCAAATGGAGTAGGATTCAACTCATATCCCTCAGGAGCCTCAATTTCGGTTACCGTAAAGTTCCCTTTCTTGATATCACTTTCTGAGTAAATAGATGATTCAGCAATTCCGTCATCATTTGTCGTTACAATTTCTTCTTTAGCCGTAGCTCCTGCCGGAGGAGTAATCTTGAATTTTGCTCCTTTTAGACGGTCATGAGTCAGCTCGTCCACCTTATAAAGAATGATACGGTAAGCTGTCTCTAATTGTATAGTTCCTCCTGAGGCCACAACAGAATTACCAATCTGCTGAAGTACCGTCTTATTACTATAATCTTGATACTCCAGTTTTTTATCATTGGCTTTTACTTCGACATTATTCAGTACTTTTGTACCATCTCCTGGAGCGCTCGTTTTATAACCAATTCGAAAAGCTGCTGGTTTTCCATTTTTAGCTACGATAGAAGAAGCGTTGTTAATGATAATGGTGAATTCTGTATAAGAATTATTCCACTTAATTTCGTAATCTTTACCAGCTTCTAAAACTACCTCGTCTTTCATGTAGTATACTTTGTTATACCAACCTGCTATAACACTGAGAGATTCTGGAATCATTTGCATTGGTGACGAATTTGGATCGACCCAATCATGAATCTCAATTTTATCATATGAAGCTTGCTTTGGATTGACCCTAACATACCACGTATGAAGATATTGACCACTCTTATTTAAAGCTTTTGAGGTCCAGGCTTCCTTACTAATTAATCCATGATATTTACTAAAGTTGGCTTTGCCAATCCCTTCAGAATAATCAACCTCACCTCTTCGACCAACCCTGATTTGATAAGTAATTTCATTTATTGTTTCTGTCTTTTCAAAGCGTAGTGTTTGCTCACTTAGTTCATTCTTAGAACTAAATCCAAGATAGAAGCTTCCTCTAACATTCTGAACGTAGATTCCCTTCTTCTTCTCTAGGTAAGTTTTTAAATTTTTTAGGGTAATTGTAGCCTTTCCACCATTATTATCACCATTTGACACAATTTTTGCTTCTCCTATAACAAGGTCTGTTTCCTTGTCCTTTAGATCAAAAGTTTCCTCTCTAACTGACAAAGGACCTGGAACGGTGAATGTAAAGGTGTCACCATCCTCCAACTTACCATCGTAAGCACTTAAATCATAATCTACGATAAACTTGTAGTTCGGGTAATCATTATGCTCAGGAGACAGAGTATAAACACCATTCGCATCCGGTTTTATAAATCTACCATTATCAACCTCCCAAATTCCAATATTACTGATAACGTTCTTCAGTTCCTTTGCTTGAACTGAATTTGGAGCAAAGATCATCCCTAGCAAACAGGCCAGAGAGGTTAGGATGGGTAACCAAAATTTCTTGTTCTTCATAATCTTCCTTTCTAAATTACCGAAAACATTAAAACGACCAACTCTGATAATAGATTCCCAATACTCATCTCCTTTCAGACTTATTGAAATACATGAGAGTTATTAATTAAACTACATCATATTAACATATTTCATAACTATATGTGAGTACAATACTTATCGTATTTGTTCTGTACTTAATATAGAAATTTCCTTTAATTTCATTATAAAACAAAATTAACTTTTTTTGTAATATTATGAGGTTATTGCCTTTTGAAAATGTTGACACAGTGTAAAATTACTGTCATAAAAATTAATTCTTTCATCACACTGAAGTTTCTTTAAGTTTAGTGTACACATACGAACAACTTCTCTTTTACACAAACAGAAAGAAACATTGCACAAAACATTCCATTTATTTATAAGTTTGATACACCTTAATAATTATCCAAACTATTTTATATAAGTAAAAATCGGAAGAGATTTAGCAATAGTCATATACCATACTGGTAAATAGTTTAATTTATCATATTTCATTATTCTGAATCATAGAAAAAAGACCAGGGGGTTATCCCTGATCTTTCTTTACTGTACTTATTGGCTACTAAATGAGATTAGTCTTCTTTTCTTCGTTTAGTTGCTACAAGACCTGCACCTAAAGCTAGAAGAGCTAAACCTGCTGCTAATGCAGCTTGTCCAGATTCACTTCCAGTGTTTGGTAGGTTAGGATTTTCTGGTTCAGTTTGGTCCGTTACTACTAACTTACCATCCTTAAACTCAACCTGATTTCCACTAGCATTTACCACTGTTACAGTTCCGTCGTAGTTAACTTGGAATGTAATATCTGTTACTGCTAAGTATCCAGTTGGAGCGGCTTCTTCATGGAAAGTATATACTCCTGGAGTCAAATCAAGTACATGTGATTGATTGGCTTTTGAAGTCCATTCAGCCACAGGACTACCTGCAACTTTTTCTCCACGGAAAATTTGGATTTTTGCACCCGCGATTTCTTCACCCGCTAGATTTACCTTGCTGAAGGTGATCTTACGTGGAAGGTCATCATCTTTATCAGTTACAGTTACAGTTGAACCGTTTGTGGCAACTTTGTTTTCTTCACCTTTAGAGTCTTTTTCACCAACATTTGTCACTTCCACTGTGCCATCATGTTTGACTTGGAAAGTGATGTCCGTTACTTTGAGGTATCCAGTTGGGGCTGCTTCCTCATGGAAGGTGTAAGTACCTGGAGCCAAGTTAAGATCTTTAGACTTACCAGCTTCTGAAGTCCAGCTTTCTACGGCTGTGCCTTCTGCCTTGTCGCCCTTGTAGATCTTGATTTGAGCGCCTGCGATTTCTGTTCCACCAAGGCTAACCTTGCTAAAGGTAATCTTACGTGGAAGGTCATCATCTTTATCAGTTACAGTTACAGTTGAACCGTTTGTGGCAACTTTGTTTTCTTCACCCTTAGAGTCTTTCTCACCAACGTTTGTCACTTCCACTGTGCCATCATGTTTGACTTGGAAAGTGATGTCCGTTACTTTGAGGTAACCGGTTGGAGCTGCTTCCTCATGGAAGGTGTAAGTACCTGGGGCCAAGTTGAGATCTTTAGACTTACCAGCTTCAGATGTCCAGCTTTCTACGGCTGTGCCTTCTGCCTTATCGCCCTTGTAGATCTTGATTTGAGCACCCGCGATTTCTTCACCCGCTAGATTTACCTTGCTGAAGGTAATCTTACGTGGTAGGTCATCATCTTTATCAGTTACAGTTACAGTTGAACCGTTTGTGGCAACTTTGTTTTCTTCACCCTTAGAGTCTTTCTCACCAACGTTTGTCACTTCCACTGTGCCATCATGTTTGACTTGGAAAGTGATGTCCGTTACTTTGAGGTAACCGGTTGGAGCTGCTTCCTCATGGAAGGTGTAAGTACCTGGAGCCAAGTTAAGATCTTTAGACTTACCAGCTTCTGAAGTCCAGCTTTCTACGGCTGTGCCTTCTGCCTTGTCGCCCTTGTAGATCTTGATTTGAGCGCCTGCGATTTCTGTTCCACCAAGGCTAACCTTGCTGAAGGTAATCTTACGTGGTAGGTCATCATCTTTATCAGTTACAGTTACAGTTGAACCGTTTGTGGCAACTTTGTTTTCTTCACCCTTAGAGTCTTTCTCACCAACGTTTGTCACTTCCACTGTGCCATCATGTTTGACTTGGAAAGTGATGTCCGTTACTTTGAGGTAACCGGTTGGAGCTGCTTCCTCATGGAAGGTGTAAGTACCTGGAGCCAAGTTAAGATCTTTAGACTTACCAGCTTCTGAAGTCCAGCTTTCTACGGCTGTGCCTTCTGCCTTGTCGCCCTTGTAGATCTTGATTTGAGCGCCTGCGATTTCTGTACCACCAAGGTTAACTTTACTGAAAGTAATAGCTTTTGGACTATCATCGTCTTTATCCGTTACTGTAACAGTTGAGCCATTGGTTACGACTTTGTTTTCTTCACCCTTAGAGTCTTTCTCACCAACGTTGGTCACTTCCACTGTGCCATCATGTTTGACTTGGAAAGTGATGTCCGTTACTTTGAGGTAACCGGTTGGAGCTGCTTCCTCATGGAAGGTGTAAGTACCTGGGGCCAAGTTGAGATCTTTAGACTTACCAGCTTCTGAAGTCCAGCTTTCTACAGCTGTACCTTCTGCCTTATCGCCTTTGAAGATCTTGATTTGAGCGCCTGCGATTTCTGTTCCACCAAGGCTAACCTTGCTGAAGGTAATCTTACGTGGAAGGTCATCGTCTTTATCGGTTATAGTTACAGTTGAGCCGTTGGTAACGACTTTGTTTTCTTCACCTTTAGAGTCTTTCTCACCAACGTTGGTCACTTCCACTGTGCCATCATGTTTGACTTGGAAAGTGATGTCGGTTATTTTGAGGTAGCCTGTTGGAGCGGCCTCCTCATGGAAGGTGTAAGTGCCTGGAGACAAATTCAAGTCTTTAGACTTACCAGCTTCTGAAGTCCAGCTTTCTACAGCTGTACCTTCTGCCTTATCGCCCTTGTAGATCTTGATTTGTGCTCCTGCGATTTCTGTACCACCAAGGCTAACCTTACTGAAGGTAATCTTACGTGGACTATCATCATCTTTATCAGTGACTTTGATTGTTGAACCATCGGTTACGACTGTATTGTCCTCGCCTTTAGCATCCTTAGTACCAACATTCGTCACTTTAACTGTTCCATCATAGTTAACTTGGAAAGTGATATCCGTTACTTTGAGGTATCCAGTTGGGGCTGCTTCCTCATGGAAGGTGTAAGTACCTGGGGCCAAGTTCAATTCTTTAGACTTACCAGCTTCTGAAGTCCAGCTTTCTACAGCTGTACCTTCTGCCTTATCGCCTTTGAAGATCTTGATTTGTGCTCCTGCGATTTCAACCCCACCAAGACTAATTTTACTGAACGTGATTTTACGAGCTACATCGTCATCTTTATCAGTAACTGTCAGAGTTGAATTTTGGGCTACAACACGATTGTCTTCACCTTTAGAATCTTTTTCACCTACTTTTGTCACTTCAACAGTACCGTTAGGTTTAACTTGGAAAGTGATATCCGTTACTTTGAGGTAGCCAGTTGGGGCTGCTTCCTCATGGAAAGTGTAGATACCAGGTTCAAGATTCAATTGCTTAGGTTGGTCAGTTGAAGTCCAGCTTTCTACGGCTGTACCTTCAGCTTTTTCGCCCTTGTAGATCTTAATCTGTGCACCAGCGATTTCATTTCCTCCAAGGTTTACCTTACTGAAGGTAATCGCCTTTGGAGTTGTATCTTCTTTGTCAGTGATTGACAAAACAGAACCAGTTGTTACGACAGTATCTGTTGTACCTTTTTTGACAATTGTAATAGAACCATCAGCATTGACCGTGAAGGTAACATCATCAACATACTGATACCCATCTGGAGCAACGGACTCTGTTAGAGTATAGGTACCAGGAGCTAATTTAATCACTTTAGAAGTATTAGCTTCTGTTGTCCAGTCTGCTACAGGTGGAGCTTCTGGTCTTACACGATCTCCACTATAGATTTTCAGTTCCGCTCCTGGAATTTCTTTTCCATTTGGATCCACCTTTTTGAAAGTAATCTCTTTCTCAGTTGGTGTCTTCGGAGGTGTCTTCTTATTTTCAATTCGACGTTCTACTGATTTGTCTGAACCAAACTCATCTGGAGAAATTTTAATATCTTCAGTTAATTTGTCATAGCCAAGAGGAGCAGTTACTTCACGAATTGTATAGTTGTCTCGCAACAATTTGCCTACACTAGCGTTACCATCAGAATCTGTTGTCAATCGTCCAACAACGGCTTGGTTACGATCACGAATCACTTCAAAAACTGCACCTTGTAAAGGTTGGCCTGCTTCGTCTACCTTATGAATTTTAATGGTGAAAACATATCCTTCCGCAACACCACCTGCAATCTGGTAAATACGCGTGCTAGTTGATTGTTCATTCTCACTACCATTGTAACTCATGTTAGCTACGTTCGTAATTTCCTCTCCATCAACAAGATCGTAATTCGCTTTAGCTCGATACTCGATCATATAACCAAAACCATTAGTATCTCCTAAAGGAAGGGTGAAACCATCACTATTCGCATTTACCACTAGTTGGTTTTTAAAGGTTTCAGTCATATCCTGAGCATCGGACCATTTCCAGTCTCCGTTATTCCAGCTCCAGTTTACTTTATAAATACGAAAAGTATCTGGTAGGAATATCATATTTGGAGAAGAGAAAGCATCTTTGATAGTGACATCACTGTAGTTCGCCATATTGCGGTTTACAGTAATGTTATAACGGATTACATTTTTCTCGTCATCCTTGTATTGGAAGGAACTCTTTTCAATTTTAGAGTCGTATTTCCCTGGAGGGCCGTTATAACGGATTTTCCCTGCAAATAGAACTCTATGGCCTACTGTAACGTTAACATCAACGTCTTTTTCTTCTGAAACAACGTCATGGTCAACTCGGACATAGACAAAGAATTTCCCCCTAACGCCAGAATTATTCTCAACAAATTTTGTATAAGTGAGAGTAATTGTTTTGCTAGCTGCATCTAAACGACCAGTAGCTACAAGATTGTTAGAAGCATCTCGTAATTCAATGTCTGAAGAGTTTGAAAATGTAATCTCTGATGGCAATTGAAGTGTTGTTGTATCACCTTCATGCACCGTATTATCTGGCAAAACAAAATCTGCAGTAAGACGGAATTCTTGCCAAATATCCAACCCTTGCGTTAAAGCTTCACCAGATCTGTTTTCAACACCAACACTAGTGATAACATCATTATACTCTGTCGCATGTACTTGCGTCAGAGGGGCAAACGATTGGAGAATAACTCCCAAACAAAGAATAAGAATCTGAATCCAAGATCTTATTTTCTTGTTCATTGAATCTTCCTTTCTTAATAATATTCAATTGTAAATGTACAATGTAATTGTAAACTAATTGATTGTCCCCAACTAATCACCATTTCCCTTTTTCAAGTAAAAATTGATAGCTACATTACTTTCATATTTTATCATACTATTTAAAAAAAGGCTAGAAACATCAAACATTTTTTAAAATTTATTTTACTATTTAAAATTCATATTTTCTTATCGAATTCCCCATCAATTTATTGTATCGTTTTCTCCTATCATCGAAACAGAAACTGGTATATTTTACCGCTATTTTTTAAAAAATAAGTTCACCTTGTTTTCGATACCAGATAGTGTTTTTATCATTTTGGTTATCTGATTTCATAAACGTTAAATTGTTCTAGAGAGAATGCTTCTACCTATTAAAAAGACCAGGTTTCCCTGGTCTTTCTGAGATACAATTAGAAGAAATACTGATTCATTCTAGTCTTCTTTTTTGCCTTTAGTGGCCACTAGACCTGCACTCAAACCAAGAAGAGCTAGGCCTGCTGCTAGGGCTGCTTGACTTTCTGCACTTCCTGTATTTGGTAACTGTTCTTCTTGAGCTTGACTAGCTTCACTTGAAGCAATTTCTTTTGTATCTGCTTTTTCTGATACTTGTGGTTTTGTAGATTCTTGAGGTACTGGTTTAGTTGTTTCACTAGCCGTACCAACTTCTACAATGCGATCTTGAGCCATGACTTTATCATAGCTTTCTTTTTCAGTTCGCTTGCCATTTTCAACTTCGATCAAGTGAACACGGATACCTTTTTGACCTTCTTGGAGAACACGAGTTTGACCCGCTGGAAGCTGATCATTCTTTTGTTCCTGAACCTTGAAATCAATTGTTTCTTCTTCGATTACAAGTTCTGGTCTGTTAAGGACTAGGTTCTTCACTTCATCTTCTGGAAGAGAAGTTCCTGGTTTAGTGCCAACTTCTACTATACGATCTTGAGCAGCGACTTTATCGTAAGTTTCTTTAAGCTGACGTTTTCCATTTTCCACTTCAATCAAGTGAAGACGAATACCTTTTTGACCTTCTTGTAGGACACGAGTTTCTCCTAGGTACAACTTATCAGACTTACGCTCCTGAACCTTGAAGTCAATGATTTCTTCTTCGACTATAAGTTCGGGTCTGTCGAGGACAAGGTTCTTCACTTCGTCTTCTGGAAGAGAGGTTCCTGGTTTTGTTCCGACCAAGACGATGCGGTCTGTCGGAGCCTCTACCACTTCGCGAAGTTTTTCTTCCTTACTTCCACTAGGATTAACCGCTGTGAAGATCCGTTCCTTACCAACTTTTCCTTCTTGTTCTACACGAGTTTCACCTAGATACAGTGTTGAATCCTTTTTCTCAACTGTCTTATAGGCCAAATCTTTTTCAACAAATTCGAGTTTTGGAAGATCTTCTTGTACAGCAGCAACAGTCTTCTCAGAAACTGGTTTTTCCTTAGTCAACTGAATACGGTATTCCTTGACTTGTTTTCCACTTTCTGAAACAAGGCGAACAAGTACTGGAAGGCTATCGTCTCCGCTATCTACAACTGTTGAAGCTACTTGATTACTTTCTTCGACTGAGACTTTTGGACGTTGACCTTTATAGGTGATTTGGTAGTCTTGACGATCTTCAGCGAGGTCAGGAAGCTCTTTTCCATCGACAAGAATCTTTGATTGGGTACTTTCTTGAGGCAATTCACTTGGTGCAAGGAAGGTCATCTCAATCATCGCAACACCGCTCTTGTCTGCTTTACGCTCCATACGCCATCTCATGGCTTTGGCTTTGACAGCTTTAAATGTTACGTTGATTTCATCACCAGCTGCGATGTCTTTATCCGCACGATAAGGAACAGCTTCCCAATTTTCTGGATTGTTGAATGGATGGGCTGCATCGTAGGCTTGGTAGTTTGAATAGTAGGTTGGCACTTCAAACTCTGGGCCAATATAACGTTCCAAAACGAGTTTAGATGGTGCATCTGTACCACTATCTGCAAAGAAATGAAGTTTGGCTTGCGCTACAGTCCGTTCTACAATCTTACCATTTTCACGGAAGATCACACCTGCTGATACTTCTGGATTAGAAGATGGTGTTGGAGACCAGTTTGTCCAACGACGATTTTCTGAATGATTTCCGTCATTGAGATAGTCCACACGGTCATGGGAGTTTCTATCAATGTCGTTAGTGGCTGAAGCAAAGGCGCGGTTACTATTTTCATCATACTCTGGGTTATTTGAAAGAGCTTCACCAAGTTTGTCTGTCACTCGTACAGTGAACTCAGCAACAAGATCACTACCAAGGACACGACCTCGAACGGTAAATTGACCTGCTTTTGTCAGATTTTCTGCTGGAACTTCTTCCCATTCAACTGCCAAGTCTTTTGTTTCGTAACCGTCTTTACCTGTGAAGTAAACCGGAACCTTAGTTGGCAATTCAAGTGGTTGTCCTACTTGTAGCAAGCGAGCTTGTTTGACCGCAGCAACTGGTTTACGAGAGAGCAAATCTTTATTGCTTGTAAAGTGTAGACGGTATTCTCCTAGGATGTCGCCATTTTCAGCTTTCGCGATGACACGGACTGGCTCTCCTTCACGAACACTTGGAACGACGGTAGCGAGACCATTGTTGCTAACACTTGCTGTTACTGCAGGAACTTTTCCATCTACAGACTCAAGGTAGTAGTCTGTCAAATCAGGGTTGAAGTTCGCTAAGTCTTTACCGTAAACTTGGATTCTCGTTTGTCCTTGTTTAGCTGCTGCGACTTGTTTCGCAAAAATTTGTACTTCTGTGATAGACGTTCCTTTCTTGCTATCAAGTCGAACCATACGAATGCGAACCGCATAGGTTTCAACCTTGTCAAAGCTGAAATGATTCATTTCTCCAGCTTTTAATTGAGCTGGTGCTTTGAGATTGCTTACCTCTTTCCAGTTTGCAGGATCATTAAAGGCATGGTTTTCCTCACCTACAAAGCTAGGGTTTTTAGGGGCTGTTGGAACGGTCTTACCGACATAATATTCAATCACATAAGACTTCGGTACACCAACTCCGTGGTCTTCGTGGAATCCGACACTTAGATTATCAACTGAACGTTTGCTCAAAATACCTGAATCTCCGAATAGGACACCAACTGAAGCTTCTGGATTACTACGGTTCCAGTTTGTCCAACGGTTAGCTGGGCGATCATTAAAGGAAATCAATTTATCGTTGACATTTGAAACAGGATCAGTTGGATTTGAGTCTGAAGCAAAGGCCAGTGGCAATTCTGAACCGGTCCATTGGTCAGAAATATTTGCACCCTGCTCAGTTTGAGCAGATACGCGAACATGAAGTTTAGTTGTTAATTGCGTACCTTCTAGACGACCATTAACTGTAAAGACACCTTCCTTGGCGTATTGGTCAGATTGAATCGCATCCCAAGTAACCTTAGCTGATGAAACGTGACCATTTGAATCGTAGGTACGAACGCTTTCTGGTAATTGAGGCGCTTCTGCGATTGGGGTCGTCACACTGACTTCTTCAACTGAAACGATGCCTTCTACAGAGACTTTTGCACGCGCCTCAAGGTCAAGTCCTTCAACTTTACCTAGAACTTCAAAGGTTTGATAGTGATCGAGTTTTTCTTTTGGAATAGCTTGCCAAGTGACTTTATGAGTTTTAGGGAAACCTTTGTCATACTCAACCGTTACTGTTGTTGGAAGAGTAGGTTCTTGATGCAAGTCTGTCACTACATTTACTGGACGGATCGATTGCGCAACCTTCGTCTCAGTATTGGCTTGGATAGTGAGTTCAACTTGGCCTTTAGCTCCCTCATATTCCGCTTTCAGAGTGACTGCTCCTGGCTTATGTAACTCAAGCATTCCTTTACGAACCGCGACTTCCCCTTCACCACTTGTAGAGAAGGTTACTTTATCAGCTGGTAAAACTGCTTGTGTTCCGTCTTGATAGTGAGCGAGTACAGACAATTTCACTGTTTGGTCTTCTTTAAGACCGTCAACTTGCTCTACTTGTAAGCTCAAGTGGTCAATTTTCGGTGCTTCTTCAAGGAATTGAATTGCATAGGTTTGAAGAGGTCCACCATCTTTTGGTTGAACATAGATGCTTGCACGCATGCCGTTTGCTGCACTTGCTTGGACTACAGTAACAGCTGCATTTTCAGCACTTGCTACAACTTCTGGCAAGGATGCACCGTAAGCAAGAGTTCGATATTGCATTGGATTTTGAGTAGTAAGACCAGTGACAGATTCGCCACCAACAGTTACATTTGGTACTGCAGGAGCCGCAGGATTACCTTCTTCTACCACAAGGGTAGCGTGAATAGTCTCACCACCCAGTTGACCAGTCATTTGAATACGTGATCCTGCAACTGACAGTTTAGCTTTATCTGCTTCCGCAATCTCCCACTTATCAACTTCGTATTCTTGTACGCTTCCATCCGTAACAGCAATAGAAACGTATTTGTCAACAGCGCTCAAGTCTGTTCCTGGAGCAACACGCTTAACAGTTGGAAGCTCATTTGCGATTGCTAGAATTTCGACACGGGCCTCAACTTCGCGTCCGTCTGCCATACCTTTAACAGTCACAACTCCTGCTTGGCTCACATCAACTGAAGACCAAGTGACTGGACGTTTTTCACGACTGCCATCACTGTAGATAAAACCGACTGTCTTCGGCATTTTTGGCTCTTTCTCAATAACAGTACGTACTTTTGGTACTTCTGTACCTAAAACAGTCTTTTCTTGTCCTTCTTTCTTACCTGTAAAGACAGTGACTTGGTCCGATTTCAAGAGATCTGAATGAGCTGTCAGTGTGAATTTACCTGCTTGCTCAGTTGATTTAACAATGGCAACCCCTTTACCGTTAAAGGCTCTGCGAATCCAAGAACCATCTGGTTGTGCCTTGTAGCGTTCACGGCTGGCTTGTTCCCCATTATCTACACCGACAAGTTGACCTTGGCCATGTAATTGGAAGCGAACCAGATTATTAGCAGTTGGTACCACATTTCCTTCACTGTCTACGATTTCATAGTAGATGTAAGTCAAGTCTTTTCCATCTGCAGCGATTGCGTGTTCTTCCTTGATGAGACGAACACCTGCAGGTTGACCTGCAGTGGTAATCTTGTCACGTGCAATTTCTTTACCAGCTTCATCACGAGCTACTGCTTCTAAGGTACCTGGTTGGTAAGCAACCTTCCACTCAAGATAGAGTTCCTTAGCATTGGCACCTTCTTGGTAGGTACGACCATCACTAGTTTGTTTTTTGTTGAACTTTTTAACACCGAGAGATTGACCGTTCAAGAACAATTCAACACTTGCAGCATTAGAGTAAGCGCGAACTGGAATCTTTCCTTGTGCATCTTCTACTTTAGAGGCCAAGTCTCTATTCTCCCAGTTCCAGTGAGGAAGGAGGTGCACCATTGGTTTCTTCTTGACAGAAACCCATTGACTTTGGTAGAGGTAGAAGTCATGTTTTGGAATACCGGCTGTATCTACGATACCAAAGTAAGAGCTCTTAACGGGAGTTTGGTTTTGGTTGTGCCATGGTGTAGGTTCACCGATATAGTCCGTACCTGTCCAGATAAACTGTCCAGCATAGCCAGCGTTGTCACGGTCAAACGTCCATGAATCTGTTGCCGTTTTACCCCAGCCAACTCGGTCATTACCATAGTCAGACTGTTCGTAATGACGCTCAGGTCCGTTACTATGTTTCAATTCCTGTTCAGGGCGATAGTAACTTCCACGTGTACGGGTAGCTGAAGATGTTTCAGAACCGTAAATCAACCAGTTTGGATGTTTCGCACGAAGTTTCTTGTAGTTATCTTCTGAATAGTTGAAACCAACTGCATCCAGTTCATTAGCAATTTTCTCATGATCACCGCTACCATCACCAAAGCGGAACTTATCTGCTCCCATGGTAACATAACGTGTAGTATCAACATCTTTAATCACTTTTACTAAGCGTTTAACCGTTGCAAGAGAATGAGCATTACCATTGGCTTCACCGATTTCGTTTCCGATAGACCACATGAAGACAGCTGGGTTATTTTTATCTCTTTCGACCATGGTACGAAGATCGTAGTCAGACCATTTTTCACCTTTTCTAGCTTCTGGGTGAGTGGCATCTTTTTCAAAGAAACGTCCGTAGTCATATGGTTTCTTGCCACCATACCACGTATCAAAAGCCTCTTCCTGAACCAGCAAACCAAGTTCTGCTGCGATTTGCAATGTCTGTGGACTTGCAGGGTTATGAGTTGTACGGATGGAGTTAACGCCCATCTCCTTCATTTGTTTGAGACGACGGTATTCTGCTTTATAATTTTCTTCTGCTCCAAGCGCTCCGTGGTCATGGTGCAAGGAAACACCATGGAATTTAATGCGTTCACCATTCAAAGAGAATCCTTCATTTGGAGTCCAATGATAGTAACGGTAACCAAACAAATCTTTCTTAGCATCAACCAATTGACCGTCACGGTAAACACGCGTAATCAATTCGTACAAGGCAGGTTTATCATTTAAAACTGTCCAGAGTTTTGGTTGTTCAACTTCTAAAATCGCATAAAGACTTGTTGACTCATGTGCTTTCAAGGTACGGCTCGCTGTACGAACCAAGCCTGTTACAGCCTGACCACCACGTTCAACGATTTGATACTCTGCCACTAGTTCATGGTCTTTATCGTCTGTATTGACAATTCTGCTGGCTACATGAGTTTCAACCTTACCATGTTGCTGTTGTTCTAGTTTTGGTGTTAAGATAGTTGTTCCATTTTTTTCAACATGAACCTTATCAGTCACTTGCAAGGTTACATCACGGTAGATACCACTACCTGAGTACCAACGGCTACTTGGCTGTTTGTTAACCGCATGGACAGCAATCACATTCTCACGACCATCTTTGTGAAGGTATTTGGTGATATCGTATGAGAACTGGTTATAACCATTTGGATAATGCCCCACTAACTGGCCATTGACATAGACTTGAGAATCCATGTAGACACCATCAAAGGTGACACGAACATTTTTCTTGAGATCTTTTTCATCAAGTTTAAAGGTCTTGCGATACCAAGCTTCACCACCATTGAGCTGTCCACCCTCGTTTTGGGCAGGTGACTGATGGTCAAAATCGTTAAAGATACTCCAATCGTGTGGGAGATCCAATTTTTGCCATGTTGATACATCGGCATCTGATTTCACAGCTTCTTTAGGATTCGCATTGAGTTTAAAGTGCCAATTTTGATTAAAATCCACTTTTCTATCTTCAATCATTTGATTCACTTCTTCATTTGTCGCAGCTTTCAACTCTTCCTTGACAGGCTTTTCCTGACTTGAAGCTTGAGATTCTACCTTTGGATCTGTTTCTTCAGGTTTTAGAGACGCCTTCTCCTCTTTTGGAGCTACAGGTTCCTCTTCTTTCTTCTCGGGTTTGCTTGCTTCAATTGGAGTGGCTTGACTTTGATCGACACTTGCAGCATCCTTGTGCTCTGCTACAGCTTGATTTTCTTTTTCCACCACTGCCGGACTTTCCTCTTTTGCTTGTTCCACAGTGTGGGTGATAGGAGTTTCATCCGCGAAAACTGGTGATTCTCCAATGACACTTCCTCCAAATAGAACCGCACAGGTTCCAATCATGACAGAGCAAGCGCCTACGGCAAACTTACGAATGCTGTAGACTCTTTTACGATTCCAATGGCCTTTTTCCATAAAGTCCTCCTTTAGTAACCGCTTCCATTTTCTTGTAAGCGTATTACTTTTTCATAGCCTTTTACCCTTATTTTATAAAATAATATAGGAATTTTCAATATCCTAAACACAAAAAATCATATTTTTGATTGTTTTTTCTAAAATTTGTAGAAGATTCGAAAAAAGTGAATGTAGATTTAGAACAAAAAAACAAACAAATTTTTGACACTCAGTTAAATAGTATAAAAAAAGTTCCTTTTGTAAGGAACTTTTTTACTTATAATTAAAAGTCTCCCCTGCCAACTTATCAGCTAACTTGGGAAAGAGGGTATAAAACTTATGGGCTAGGTTCAACAAAACTGGGAGATTGAGTTCCCGTTTGTTTTTTCCTATGATTCTGACAATCTTTCTAGCGACTGCATCTGGTTCTAAGAGAAAGCGGTCAACCGACTTGAGGTAGGTCCCATCTGGGTCTGCCTGGTCAAAAAAGGCAGTACGAATCGGTCCTGGATTAACCGTCGTTAGATAGACACCATAGGGCATCAGTTCGAGGCGCAAAGCGTTTGAAAATCCAATAGACGCAAACTTGGTCGCCGAATAGAGACTGGACTTGCTAGTCGCTATCAAACCTGCCATGCTGACGATATTGATGATATGGCCTTTTCGATTTTCTTTCATGCGAGCTCCAAGACGACGAGACAGATTCATCAGAGCAAAGGTATTGACCTCAAACATCTGATGAATGTCTTGATCAGAAATCTGGTCAAATTCCTCAAAAATCCCGTAACCAGCGTTGTTAATCAAGACATCAATCTTGCCATAACGGAGATAGAGGTCAGCTACCAGAGCTTCTATGGCTGAGTCATCAGTAATGTCGATTTCAATCCATTCCACATTAGGTTGATTTCCGTAGAGTTGAGCTAATTTTTCCTTGTTTCTACCTAGTAAGATGAGTTGGTCATTTGGCAAGAGTTTGACCATTTCTTGGGCTAAGCCACCGCTAGCCCCAGTGATGATGATGGTGCGCATCTCTATTCCTTTCAAAGTTTTGGTCAATTAATGAAATCTTTTTCCAGCTAAATAATGAGCATAGGCTTGATCAATGACAGGAGCAAACAGATGATAATCCTCCCAGCTACCTAAAAATTCTAAAGGCAAGTCATACAAGTCATTGACTACAAATTCGGAATAATCATCCATATACTGATGTTCATAATAGTCATTTACAAAAGCCTGAAAATCCTTTGTAATATCCATCGTTCCCAGTTTACCATCGTACCAGTCTAAAAGATAATCAACACCCAAAGTTTGCTCTTTTTTTATACTTTGGAATACCGTTTCTTCATCAGGAGACATCATTTCTTTGGCATCATGCTGGATGAGCCAAGTAACGAAAAAACCGATATGATTCGCAGCCCAACGATAAATCTCCCGATAATCTTTTTGAGTTAGCTCTTCTTTTTGTAATTGATAGCTGTGCAAGTAGTTGGTTAATGCATTTTCAAAATACCAATCTGCTTTATCCAATAAACGATTTTCAACAGTCATCTTATTTCCCTCTTAATGAACCTGAAACATTATAACTCAACCTCTTCCAGATCTTTGACCACATGGACATTCTCAAAAACAGTTGCTGCATCTTTCTTGAGCTGGCTGATATCTTTTGAGAGGAAACGAGCACTGATATGATTTAGTAGGAGGCGTTTGGCACCTGCTTCAGCCGCTACTTGTGCTGCCTGCATATTGGTTGAGTGACCGTGATTGCGAGCAATTTTTTCATCTCCCTTGCCATAAGTCGACTCATGGACAAGAACATCTGCATTGACAGCTAGACGCACACTGGCATTGGTTTTTCGGGTGTCGCCCAGAATGGTGATAATCTTACCTGGACGTGGCGCTGAGATATAGTCAGCAGCTTTGATTTCAGTTCCGTCTTCTAGAACAACGTCCTGACCGTTTTTGATTTTTCCAAAAAGCGGACCAAATGGAACACCAGCAGCCCTAAGTCTTTCAGCATCCAAGGTTCCTTCTAAATCCTTTTGCATGACACGGTAACCGACACAGAAAATAGTGTGGTCCAGCTCCTCTGCATACACTGTGAATTTATCGGTCTCAAGGATTTTCCCTAGAGAATCTTGGTCAAACTCATGAAAATGAATGCGATAAGGCAGACGAGAACCCGACACACGAAGGCTGGTTAAGACAAATGACTTGATCCCTTGTGGTCCATAAATGTCCAAATCTGTCTGCTCTTCATTAGCTTGAAAAGCACGGCTAGAAAGGAATCCTGGCAAGCCAAAGATATGATCTCCATGCAGGTGGGTGATAAAGATTTTGCTGACCTTCCGTGGTCGAATCGTGGTTTCCAGAATGCGATTTTGCGTTCCTTCTCCACAGTCAAAGAGCCAGACTTCGTTAATCTCGTCCAAGAGTTTCAATGCGAGACTTGAAACGTTGCGGGCTTTAGAGGGCTGACCAGCCCCTGTTCCTAAAAATTGAATATCCATTCGATACTTTCTAATTAATCAATATATAACATGGCTGTGCGATTTTCCGATCGGAAATAGCGACTGCCAGAAAAAGCAACAGCTTCTTGCAGTAAATCCTCTTGACTGTAGCCTTTGAGTCGTTTGCGACCATCTGCCAAACTTTCCAAATCAGTCAAAGCTGTGAGACTCTCCACACTAACAACTTTCTCATCTCCGACAGCCTTCATGTAAATCTTTCCAGATTCTTCAAAGACGAGTTGATGAGGGAAAATTTGCGCAATTTCAAAGAGCAAGTCATCCGAGATTACCTCTTCATTTTCAGAGAAGATCCGCCCCAGACCCTTACTCTCATAGCAAAATCCAAAAGATTTGCCAGATAAATTAAGACGAATAAAAGGCTTATTTTCAAAGGTGAAACTTGGCTCAGCATTGTAGAGGTTCAGTTCCTGACTGAGTTCTGCAAAGTAATCCGTCGCAGCTTCAGGACTCTTTTTCTGATAAAGTTCTGCAAAGTAGGCATTGACTACACTCGGAGGAGGTGTGATGAGAGCTAACTGCTCCTGCTCTGTTTTGCCAGCTAGAAGCTGATCCAGATAGACCTTATCCAGACTTGTATAGCCCCCATATTTTAGAGCCAAGGTTTTAATATCAGTCATAAAATTCCTCTAACCTCCATTTATTTTTCTCGGAAATGTAGCCTGTAATCACTTCTCCATCATCTTGGTAGTCAAAATCTTCAAGAATCGCCACACTTTCCAAATCATGAATCTTGTAGGATTTTGAAAAAGGCACGCGCAGGGTAAAGACTTCAAAAATATTCTTGATCTTCTCCAAAAACAATGCTTGCAACTGCTCACGACTATCCTCAGACTTGGCAGAAATGAGGGCATAAGGCGTTTGAGTCGGCGTGAAATCCTCAACCAAATCCGCTTTATTATAAAGGGTCAAACGAGGAATATCCTCCATATTCAAGTCTTTCATGATGGAGAGGACTGTTTTCTCATGCTCCTCGTGGTAAGGATTGCTGGCATCGATGACATGAACTAGTAGATCCACATGCTTGCTTTCTTCCAAGGTTGACTTAAAACTGGACACCAATTCTGTTGGCAAATCTTGGATAAACCCAACCGTATCAGTCAAGGTAACCTGAAGATTACCCCCTAGATGGATGCTCTTGGTCGTCGCATCCAGGGTCGCAAAGAGCTCGTCTGCTTCATACTGGGTCTTACTGGTCAAGGTGTTCATGATGGTTGATTTCCCAGCATTGGTGTAACCAATCAAACCAATCTTAAAGGTACTTGACTCCAAGCGTTTTTCTCTGACTGTGGCCCGATTTTTCTCAACCACCTTGAGCTGACGCTCGATATCTGTGATTTGATTGCGAACACTACGTCGGTTCAGTTCCAACTGACTCTCACCTGGACCACGAGAACCAATTCCCCCTGCCTGACGGCTGAGCATAATTCCCTGACCAACCAAGCGAGGTAAGAGGTACTTAAGCTGGGCCAAATGCACTTGAAGTTTCCCTTCGTGGCTACGAGCCCGCATGGCAAAGATATCCAAAATCAACTGCATACGGTCAATCACCTTGACACCCAGAACTTCTTCTAGATTGACATTTTGCCGTGGAGTTAAGCGGTTATTGACAATGACTGTGGTAATTTCTTCTGCATCAACCATCCGCGCAATCTCTTCCAACTTACCAGAACCGACAAAGGTCTTGGAGTCATACTTTTCCCGTTTTTGCCTGTAGCTATCGACTACGACTGCCCCAGCTGTCTTGGCTAGACTGGCCAATTCTTCCATAGAGAGGTCAAAATTGTCCATGCCCTGTAATTCCACACCAATCAGCAGAACTCGCTCCTCTTTTTTCTCCGTTTCAATCATGTAAAAACTCCTCAATCTGGCTTAGAATGCGCTCCTTCACACCAGACTCTCCTATCTGATAAAAGGTCACCTGCATGCGATTACGGAACCAGGTCAACTGACGCTTAGCAAAACGGCGGGTCGCCTGTTTGAGACTCTCGCTTGCTTCCTCAAGAGTTTGCTCTCCTCGAAAATAAGGGAAGAGTTCCTTGTAGCCAATGCCTTTAGCAGCCTGCACATCTGGATAATAGTCAAAAAGCCACTTAGCCTCATCCAAAAGTCCAGCCTCAAACATCAGATCTACTCGACGGTTGATACGTTCATAAAGCTGACTGCGTTCATCATCCAAGCAAATAATCAAAGCTTCATAAGGACTTTCCTGATTTTCCAAATCCTGACCAAAATGGGCAATTTCCAAGGCACGCATGGCACGACGACGATTAAACTGGGGAATTTCAAGACCTGCTTGCTCCACAAGATGGGCTAATTCCTCATCTGAATAAGGCTCCAAACTAGCCCGATAAGCTACAATCTCCTCATGAGGTGTTTCCCCACCTAGATGATAGCCTTCAAGCAAGCTCTGGATATAAAGTCCAGTTCCACCAGCGATAATGGCTAGCTTGCCACGGCTTTGAATATCCTCAATAGCCTTCTTAGCTTCTGAAACAAAATCAAAAGCCGAGTAAGACTCGGTCACCTCTCTGACATCAATCAAATGATGAGGAACAGCTGCTTGCTCCTCTGGGCTAGCCTTGGCCGTCCCAATATTCAACCCTCTGTATACTTGCTGACTGTCACCACTGACCACCTCTCCACCAAAGCGCTTGGCTACTTCAATAGCAAGGGCTGTCTTCCCAACAGCGGTCGGTCCAACAATCACAATTATTTTTGTTTTCATCTTTTTTCCTTGAAAAATTTCCATTTTTTCGTTACTATTATTATATCACAAAAAGGTCAGTCAGAAAAATGCTACCACTTGGGGAGCCTGGCTGATCGGGAAGATAAAGGAGGAAGACTCATGGCTAAAGGATTCGCTAAAGGTCTTGTAACAGGTGTCGCAGGAACTGTCGCTGCTGTTGCAGGTGCAGTATACGCAATTAAAAAGAAAGTGATTGAGCCAGAAGAGCAAAAAGCAGCTTTCATCGAAGAAAACCGCAAAAAAGCAGCTCGCCGCCGCGTATCACATTAAGCAACAAAAGAAGTTGAGAAATCTCAACTTCTTTTTATTTTCTTAAATGGCCAAATCAAACTTCAGTTGTGGCTTGACTGGATCATAGTCAACTAACTCAAAGTCTTCCGCTTTGATATCAAAGAAATTAGTCCCATCAGGAACATTTAAAACCAAGCGTGGTTGGCAGTTTGACGGCTCACGACGGAGCAATTCCTGAGCTTGTTCAAACTGATTATCATAGATATGAAGGTTGTTGATAAAATAGAAAAACTTCCCAACCTTCCAGCCGAAATGCTTGGCAATCATCATTTGAAGAGCCACATACTGCATAGCGTTAATGTGGTGGGCCACCAACATATCATTCGAACGCTGGGTCAAGGTCGCATCCAGATAGATTTCTCCATCTACTCGACGGACATCAAACATGGTCTGAAAGGCGCATGGAAGGAGGCCGTCTGTCTCTTCAAAAGCTTGGTAATCCCAGAGAGAGATAATATTGCGGCGGTTCCAAGGATTTTCTTCCAATTGTTTGAGAATCTTATTGATGATGTCGTGTTTCTTAACAACTGCACCGTAGCGCTCACCAATGGTTCCTGTATCTCCCACTTCCCAGTCATTCCAGTAGTGAACATTGTACTTGCTATTTAGCACTTCTAGGCAATTAGACTGATCTTGGTAGATCCAGAGCACTTCCTTGATGGCGGATTTGATTGCAATCGGACGCAAGGTTGTAATGGGAAATTCCCCCTTAGCCAAGTCATACTCGGCAAAGGCACCAGTTACGTACTTGGAGTTGGCAACAGTCCCATCCTTGTACTTGGGACGTGCTTGTTCAGAAAAGACACCGTCTTTGAGGATTCGTTCAATATTTTCTTTAAAAATCGTATCAGCTTTTGTCATTTACTCTCACCTCATTTATTGTCCTAACTAGTATAGCATAAAAAAAGAAAGGAGGAAAATCACTGGCTTTAAAGTAGTGTTTTTCTCCTTTTATGATCTTATTGCAATACAAGTGATGCCGCACCGATAACTCCAGCGTCATTTCCTAGAGTTGCAAGAGCCAATTTTGTGGATGTGCGTACTTGTGGGAAGGTATTTTCGTCGTAAACCTTTTGAACACCTTGTAGAAGGAATTCTCCCGCTGCTGACACCCCACCACCGATAACGATTGTTGATGGGTTGAGGATGGAACCGATGTTAGCACATGCGATTCCCAAGTAACGTGAGAAGTTACGGTAAACGATCAAGGCAAGGTCGTCCCCTTCTTTTGCAAGGTCAAAAACAGTTTTGGCTGTTACTTCTTCACCGTCGTCTATCAAGCGTTTCAAGGCCGCATCGCCTTCGTATTCATCTGCATATCGACGAGTCAAGTTGACAATCCCTGTTGCAGAAGCAACTGTCTCAAGACAGCCTTTTTTACCACAGGTACATGCGATTGGTTGGTCAAAGTCAACAGTGATATGGCCAAGCTCACCTGCCGCACCAGCAACACCGTGAAGCAATTTGCCTTCTGCCACGATACCACCACCAACACCAGTACCAAGTGTCATAAAGACAACGTCCGGTTGGTTGTCGCCTGCCCCCATCCAGCGCTCACCAAGAGCAGCTACGTTGGCATCATTATCAATGAAGAATGGAATCCCCAAGGCTTTTTCAATCTTTTCTTTAATCGGTTGAAGGGTTTTCCAGTTGAGGTTGTAGGCACCGATAACAGTCCCTTTTTCACGGTCAACCACACCAGGTGATCCCATTCCAATACCTCGGAAATCCGTAGCTGACAATCCAAGCAAGTCCAAACGATGCTGAATAGACTCAATCATATCATCTACAATATGGCTTCCTTCGTCCAAAATATTGGTCTTAATAGACCATTTTTCTTGGATTTCTCCCTCTTGAGTTAAAATTGCGAACTTGACAGATGTTCCACCAAGGTCAATCCCAATAATCTTTTGACTCATCGTCTTCTCCTTTTTAATTGAAAATGCTTACAGATATAGTATAACAAAATCGTCTCTTTTGTGCAAAGGTTTGCAGGCTACAAGCCAAAATTAAAACATCTCATTTGCTTCACTATTTGTAAAAATTAGTCACCTAAATGTTGAATGGCATAGTTTGCTTCTTCTTTGGTAAATTTGTCAATACTAGGAGAAGTTAGCCAGTGATAAATTTGCGTTTTTGAGAGATTGTTATGTTTTCGGTATCCTCTTGCTTTAGCTAAGGCATTCGCCTTATAGTCTGCTTGCAAATGATTGATAGCATATTGTGCAGTGTCACTATTAAAACCTTCATAAATTAACATCTCATAAATTCTTTTTTTTGACAAATGAATCCTATTATAATCTTGTGCTGTCTTTAAAGCAGCATTGTACTGCTTCCCATCTAGTTTTGGTTGCCGCACACCATCGTATCCTACATAGTGACGGCCACCATCTACCCATTTATCCCTTACCATTTTGCCTTTAGAATCAACATAGTAACGACCGCCATCTACCCATTCATTCTTGGCCAACTTTCCATCTGATTTATAATAATAATCTCCTACCCATTTATTGCGAGGATAGCTGCCTTCTGATGGTAGATTAAGTTTTTGAATAGCATAGTTGGCTTCTTCTTTGGTAAATTTGTCAATACTAGGAGAAGTTAGCCAGTGATAAATTTGCGTTTCTGAGAGATTGCTATTTTTTCGGTATCCTATTGCTTTAGCTAAGGCATTCGCCTTATAGTCTGCTTGCAAATGATTGATAGCATATTGTGCAGTGTCACTATTAAAACCTTCATAAATTAACATCTCATAAATTCTTTTTTTTGACAAATGAATCCTATTATAATCTTGTGCTGTCTTTAAAGCAGCATTGTACTGCTTCCCATCTAGTTTTGGTTGCCGCACACCATCGTATCCTACATAGTGACGGCCACCATCTACCCATTTATCCCTAGCCATTTTACCATCTGATTCAACATAATAACGGCCACCATCTACCCATTCATTCTTGGCCATCTTTCCATCTGATTTGAGGTAATAATTTCCTACCCATTTGTTGCGAGCGTAGCTGCCTTCTGCTGTTAGATAATAATATGAACCATAGTTTTTATCATAAATCCAGTCACTTTTAACCTTTTTTCCATCAGAATCAACATAATAACGACCACCATCTACCCATTCATTTTTAGCTCTCTTTCCATCTGATTTGAGGTAGTAATTTCCTACCCAGCCAGACTGAACTTTAGATTGTGATTTATCCTGTTTAGGAGTTGTTTCTTTAGCTTTTTCAGCAGGTTTTTGTGCTGGTGTTTTCGGTTTCTCAGCAGGTTTTTGTGCTGGTGTTTTTGGTTTCTCAGCAGGTTTTTGTGCTGGTGTTTTTGGTTTCTCAGCAGGTTTTTGTGCTGGCGTTTTCGGTTTCTCAGCAGGTTTTTGTGCTGGTGTTTTTGGTTTCTCAGCAGGTTTTTGTGCTGGCGTTTTCGGTTTCTCAGCAGGTTTTTGTGCTGGTGTTTTCGGTTTCTCAGCAGGTTTTTGCGCTGGTGTTTTCGGTTTCTCAGCAGGTTTTTGTGCTGGCGTTTTCGGTTTCTCAGCTGGTTTTGGTGCTGGCTTTGGCGCTGGTTTTGGTTGCCACACACCATCGTCTCCTACATAATAACGACCACCATCTACCCATTCATTTTTGGCCATCTTACCATCTGATTTTAGATAGTAATTGCCTACCCATTTGTTGCGAGCGTAGCTGCCTTCTGCTGTTAGATAATAATAGGATCCATAGTTTTTGTCATAAATCCACTCAGCTTTAGCCATCTTACCATCTGATTTAAGATAGTAATTGCCTACCCATGTGTTGCGAGCGTAGCTGCCTTCTCCTGTTAAATAATAGTATGACCCATAGTTATTGTCATAAATCCATTCATTTTTAGCTCTTTTCCCGTCTGATTTTAGATAGTAATTACCTACCCATGCGTTTCGAGCGTAGCTACCTTCTGCGGTCAGATAATAATAGGATCCATAGTTTTTATCATAAATCCATTCACTCTTAGCCATTTTACCATCTGATTTAAGATAGTAATTGCCTACCCAAGCATTTTGGACATAGTTTCCCGAAGCATTTAGATAGAAATAAGAATTAGCTTTTTTATCAAAAATCCACTTATTAGTAACTTTAGTACCATTTTCATAGTACGATGAGCCTACCCAACCAGACTGAGCTGTAGATTTGGACTTATCCTCTTTAGGACTTGTATTTTTAGGTTTCTCAGCAGGGTTTTGCGCTGGTGTTTTCGGTTTCTCAGCTGGTTTCGGCGCTGGCTTTGGCGCTGGTTTTGGTTCTGGTTTCGGTGCTGGTGTTTTTGGTTTCTCAGCAGGATTTTGCGCTGGTGTTTTTGATTTTTCAGCTTGATTTGATGCCGAAGTTGTATTCTCTTTTACAACCTTACCATTTTTAGATGCATCCTTTTCTTGAGCAGAAACATGCTGAGCCGAAAAAGGAAAGTCTCCAGTTGTATCTGATAATGCAATCAGTCCCAGTGTTGCAGTTGCTAAGCTGGTTACTAAAATTTTTTTTGATTTTTTCATAAAAATCTCCATTATTTTTATTGATTTATACCTATAGTATACCATATACTTAATTTTTTTTACACTCAAATAATAACTATTTATGAAAGCCCTATTTTAAAATGAAGTGCAACACAAAAGACATGTTCATCTGATATACTGGAGTTGCGAAAAACAGTATAAAGGAAGATGAACATGTCCACTAATTATTCTCATACAAGCACTTATCTGAAGCTGAGCGAGTAGAAATTGAAGCTTATTTAAACGTAGGACTCAAACCTGCTGAGTTTGCTCGTAGACTGGGGGAAACTGCTCTACTATTACGCGTAAAATGAATCGTGGTTCCATAACACAAGTGAAATAAGTCAATGGGCAGAAGATCTATTACCTACACCATTATGCAGATGCTACCCATAACCATTATCAGTATGCTAGAGAAGCCAGCTATTATTTGAAACTAGATCGTTTATCGGACGACTTTCTGAAACAATTTACAGAAGTAATGGGAGAGAAACCAACGGGATATAGCATAGATGCCTTTGTTCACACCTATAAACTCCAACCCCTTTTTGAAATAGGAGAACCTTCTATTTTGAACTTGGCTATAGTCCGCAAAAAAGCTGTTTGAGCTCACTCAAACAGCTTTAAAGATACTCTCTTAATTAGAGGAACAACTTTGTTGCACTTGACTTGTCAATCAGTGTTAAAATAGTTATTCTAAATAATTAGTCACCCAAATGTTGAATTGCATAGTTGGCTTCTTCTTCTGTAAATTCTCCACCATAAGGCGAAACTAGCCATTTATGTATTTCCGATTTCGATTTTTTATTATATTTACTAAGAATCCTTGCTTTAGCTAAGGCATTCGCCTTATAGTCGGCTTGCAAATGATTGATAGCATATTGTGCAGTGTCACTATTAAAACCTTTAAAAATTAACATCTCATAAATTCCTTTTTTTGACAAATGGATATTATTATAACCTTGTGCTTCCTTTAAAACTGCTGAGTATGGATTCCCGTCTGTTGGTTTTGGTTGCCACACACCATCATATCCTACATAGTAACGGCCACCATCAACCCATTTACCTATTACCATTTTGCCTTCAGAATCAACATAGTAACGACCGCCATCTACCCATTCATTCTTGGCCAGCTTTCCATCTGATTTATAATAATAGTATCCTACCCATTTATTGCGGGCAGAGCTTCCTTCAGGTGTTAAATCTAGTTTTTGAATGGCATAGTTAGCTTCTTCTTCCGTAAATTTATCAACTTTCGGAGAGGTCAGCTTTCTATATATTTCTGATTTAGATGAAGTACCATATTTTAAATGCATTCTTGCTTGAGCCAAGGCATTTGCCTTATAATCTGCATTCAAATGATTGATAGCATATTGTGCAGTGTCACTATTAAAACCTTCATAAATTAACATCTCATAAATTCCTTTTTTTGACAAATGAAGGCTGTTATAACCTTGTGCTTCCTTTAAAGCTGCTGAGTATGGATTCCCGGCTGCTGGTTTTGGTTGCCACACACCATCGTATCCTACATAGTAACGACCACCATCTACCCATTTTTTACTAGCCATTTTACCATCTGATTCAACATAATAACGGCCACCATCTACCCATTCATTCTTGGCCATCTTACCGTCTGATTTAAGATAGTAATTTCCTATCCATTTGTTGCGAGCGTAGCTGCCTTCTGCTGTTAGATAATAATAGGAACCATAGTTTTTATCATAAATCCAGTCACTTTTAACCATCTTTCCATCAGAATCAACATAATAACGACCACCATCTACCCACTCATTTTTGGCCATCTTTCCGTTTGATTTGAGATAGTAATTACCTACCCATTTGTTACGTACGTAGCTTCCTTCTCCTGTTAGATAATAGTATGACCCGTAGTTTTTGTCATAAATCCATTCACTCTTGGCCATCTTTCCATCTGATTTGAGATAGTAATTGCCTACCCAAGTGTTACGAGCAGAACTTCCTTCTGATGTTAGATAAAAATATGAACTCGATTTCGTATCATAAATCCATTCATTTTTAGCTCTTTTCCCGTCTGATTTTAGATAGTAATTACCTACCCATGTATTACGAGCATAGCTACCTTCTGCTGTTAAATAATAATGTGCAGAGTACTTTTTATCATAAATCCATTCATTCTTGGCCATCTTTCCATCTGATTTGAGATAGTAATTGCCTACCCAAGCATTTTGGACATAGTTTCCCGAAGCATTTAGATAGAAATAAGAATTAGCTTTTTTATCAAAAATCCACTTATTAGTAACTTTAGTACCATTTTCATAGTACGATGAGCCTACCCAACCAGACTGAGCTGTAGATTTGGACTTATCCTCTTTAGGACTTGTATTTTTAGGTTTCTCAGCAGGGTTTTGCGCTGGTGTTTTCGGTTTCTCAGCAGGTTTTTGTGCTGGTGTTTTTGGTTTCTCAGCAGGTTTTTGTGCTGGTGTTTTTGGTTTCTCAGCAGGTTTTTGTGCTGGTGTTTTCGGTTTCTCAGCAGGTTTTTGCGCTGGTGTTTTTGGTTTCTCAGCAGGTTTTTGCGCTGGTGTTTTTGATTTCTCAGCTTGATTTGACGCCGAAGTTGTATTCTCTTTTACAACCTTACCATTTTTAGATGCATCCTTTTCTTGAGCAGAAACATGCTGAGCCGAAAAAGGAAAGTCTCCAGTTGTATCTGATAATGCAATAAGTCCCAGTGTTGCAGTTGCTAAGCTGGTTACTAAAATTTTTTTTGATTTTTTCATAAAAATCTCCATTATTTTTATTGATTTATACTTATAGTATACCATATATTTAATTTTGCTTTCAAATCAAATATTAAATATTAACAAATAAATCTAAAACTTAATTGAAAACCTATAGTTATATCACTTCCAACTCATACAAACCTCTGACTGCGTTACAGCCATAGATAGCTTCTGCTTGGTTCAGGTCTTCCAAAGTCATAATTTTCTCTTTTACCTGTCCTGTTTCCAGCAAATGCTGACGATAAATTCCTGGCAAAATTCCTAGACTGGTAGGCGGTGTGTAGAGTTCTCCAGCAATTTTCAGAACTAGATTCCCGATAGACGTTTCCAATAGCTCTCCTGCCACATTATGGTAAATGATTTCCTGTTCCCCTATGCTCAAGTGCGGTCTGTGAGTGGTTTTGAAGTAGGTAAATGCTTGCTGCAAATCAGCTTCTTGCAGACAAAGTTGAGCCTGACAGAAACTAGGACTAAGGGGTGTTAATACTTGACGACTGAGTTCTATCTCTCCAGACTTGCTGAGGGTAATTCGCAAACGGTAGTCTTGATTAGCATCACAAGCCTGACACTCTTCCTCTATCTTTTGTCTCAGGTCTTCCGGATCAAAAAGATAGGCAAAATAACGGCTCGCCTTTGTCAGTCTTTCCAGATGTTGATCTTCAAACAGCAGTTGTTTTTTGCTGATTTTCCCAGTTGTAATCAATTGGAAACGTGGTTGTTTACGATAGAGTACAGCCGCCTTTTGATGAACTTCACGGTATTCAGACTCCCAAGTACTATCCCAAGTAATCCCGCCTCCAACTCCATAGATAGCTTGGCCCATATAGAGTTGAATGGTCCGAATGGCGACATTGAAAATCCGTCGTCCATTTGGAAGCAAGAGACCAATCGTTCCGCAGTAAACTCCTCTGGGTTGAGGCTCCAAGTTCTTGATGATTTCCATGGTCGCAATTTTCGGTGCTCCTGTGATGGAACCACATGGAAAGAGCGAACGGAAGATTTCAACTAGCTCAACATCCGGTCGTAACTGACTCTTGATGGTCGAAGTCATCTGCCAAACAGTTGAATACTGCTCCACCTGACACAGACGCTCCACGTGCTCACTCCCCACCTCAGAAATACGGTTCATATCGTTGCGCAAAAGATCCACAATCATCATATTTTCAGAACGATTTTTAGGATCCTGTTCTAGCCAACTAGCCTGTTCTAAATCTTCTTGGTTAGTCACTCCCCGCTGGGTTGTTCCTTTCATTGGGCGAGTCGTTAATTCCCGGTCATTTTGCTCAAAAAAGAGCTCTGGGCTCATGGAAATCACCGCCATCTCGTCATGTTCAACATAGGCATTGTAGCCCGCCTCCTGCTCTACCACCATGCGATTGTAGATGGCAAAAGGATTGGCACTTAAGTCTTGCTTGAGTTGGACGGTGTAATTTACCTGATAGGTGTCCCCCTGACGCAAATGATGGTGAATCTGGGAAATAGCTTTTTCATAGTTCTCTGCAGATGTTTGTTCCCGCCACTTTGAAGGCAAATCTACTTCCTCATAAGTCAGTGGAATAGGGGATGTTTCCACCCTATCATGAACGGTAAAGTAAAGCAAATACTCGCCCAGTAAAGGAGCTTTATGAACTGCTAGTTTCTCCTCAAAAGCAGGTGCAGCCTCGTAACTGACGTAGCCCACCACATAATAGCCTTGTTCTTGGTAGCTCTCCACCTGTGCCAGCAAGTCCGCCACTTCTGATAAATCTCTCGTTTTTAACTCTTTGATAGGCTGGGTAAAGGTGTATCTCTCCCCCAAAGCCCTAAAATCAATCACTGTTTTTCTATGCATACCTTAAGTATAGCACAAAAAGGCAGATACAGACAAAGCTGATCTACCTTTTTTCATTTTACTAGTCCTATCTACTATTTAGTGAATAAATCTCCAGTAAATCCGTCTGATTTCTGCAAGAGTTGTTTGTAAACTTTCCATTTAAGATTCACTGTATTATCAAATTTATTACCTTGAAGGTCTTTTTCAACTGTAGCATCGAATAGCTCTTGAAGTTTTTCATATGTTGAAATCTTTTGACCATCAATTTCAATTTCTACAAAACCTTTCTCAGCTTTAGCTCTGACTTCTTTATACCATTCTTTCTTCCACTCTTCTAATGTATTAAATCTACCTTTAGAAACTTTTTGGATGATAAAGTCATCACCTAGACCTACGTTACCGGCTGCTTTAGATTCTTGTTTATACTTGTTAGATGCATACCCTAAGAATCCATCAAGGTAACCGTAGTAGCCCCACATACGGAATGTATTGTGTTTGAATGAGATTGAGCCAGCCGTACTCTTACTTGTGTTACCACCGTAAATACCAGTCATCATATTCACAACAGTATAAGCAGAATCGAATCCTTCAGTACGGTAATGACCATTACCTGGTAGCCCGTGTTTAGTAGCGAAGTTGTTATCTACAAGTTGATCAATAGCTGTCAGTTTCATACTCTTCTCATCATCATTTAAATCACGAACTAAATCCCATTGGTGTGGTGCACCTTCTAACTTATTATAGCTCGCTTTTTCGCGATATTTCTTATCGATTTTCTTGAACCACTTATCGTTAGTTCCAGTATTTTTCTTGATGACAGATTCTGCTTCTAAGTAATCAAGCATCATCATTGATTCGTTATAGTTCTTCATGTAGTGATCAATCTTCTCACGACTACTTAACATATTAGGATCATAGTTATAAATTTGTGTACCATCATTTTTACGTTCGTACGCCATATTTAATCCAAGTGAACCATATTCACCATTATAGTTTGTAAGAGATGGCGATTGTAGCATACCTTGAGCAAATGATTCAATATCTGTCCCTTCACGGTGACGCCATGTTCCTAAGTAGGCCATACGGTCATTGATATGAGTTGTTTCGTGAGTGAATGCAGATGTACCATAATCACTAATCATACTAGAGATGATGTAGTATACAGCCTCTGAATTTTGTGGGTTAGAAAAGATATAAGCATACGCACCCATACCGTTATATCCGTGCCATTTACCTGTAGGTCCATAGAACTCACGAACTGGAGCATAGTCACCATTCTTATTATGACCCATTCGGTCAGACCATCCATTACCTGGAACATCTTGGTTATCCCAAATTGCTGATGGAACCATATTTTCAGATTTCAACAATTGATTACGTACATTATCAGCAGCAAGTCTTGACCAGAAGTCTAAGTAATTAATTTGCTCTTGTGCACGTAAATCGATTTCTTTCTTAAACGCTTCACGTTCAGATTCTGTATTCTTACCATATTTCTCAAATGCACTAAACGCTAGCGTATTGTACGTTGAAATTAAGAACATGTGAGCCTTCTTCGTATTAAGAAGTGGTAAAATGTATCGACCATGTTCACCGTTATTTAAGTTTTCATATAAGTGATATTTCTTATTAGCAAAATCAGGGTTAGATGATTGTTTCTCAACTACATAGTTAGTATGAGAAATAGATTTCTTATACCATACATTCATATCAGTATCTTCTGTAAAGAGTTTCATGTTATATGTTAAGAAGTCATTTAAATTACCTTTACCTGTTGCTCCCGCAATCACATCACGATAAGCATCTTGAGTTCGGTCTCCTTTCAAGAAATGTTCACGTGAACCAATTTGAATCAATCTATCAATAACGCTAACGTTCTTACCATAAAAATCAGGCTTGAACATCATAAGATCTTTAATGCTCATATCATTGTATTTAAATCCATAATAACGATTTAAATAAGTAAGAGCCATCATAATTTTAGCTTTGTTGTCTTCTACTTTTTTAAGAAGAGCTTTCATGGCAGCTTCATCACTATTCAATTGATGGTCTTCGTTTTCGGCTAAAGCTTTGACTAATTTATCCAAATTAGCTTTCGTTTCTTCAAAGCTTTCTTCAAGGAATAGATTTTTAATATAACCATCTTTACGACCATCAGTATTTTCTTCGGCTTTACCACGTTTGTCCATTAACGCACGTACTTCAGGTGAAATCAATTCAACACCTGCTAATTTTGCTTTAATATCGTTGATTAATTGTGTTCTATCTTTAACAACCATATTCGGTGTATAAACGACGTCACCAAGACCTTCGATACTATATTCACGAACTTGTTGGACTTGAGAATCAGCTTTACGTGTGACAACTTTTTCTTCCTTAGTACCATCAGCATAATGAATCATAATATGATCAACATCTGACAAGTCAGTTACAAACTGTCCATTTTTCAAACCTGTAACAGAAAGAACTTCTTTCGTAACCAAGTTTGAACTGGCTTCCAATTTATTGGCCTGATTGACAATCCACTCTTTATTGTAGAACGGTTGTAATTTTTCGATATTGCGATAAGCAAGTTCACGGTCAATTCTGTAATCTTGAGTATCTTTATAGGTCTCATCTAATGATTTTGTATTGTTGAGAGTGTCCTCAATTAGAGGTTTAATTTCAAACTTATCAGCAGTGATTCCCATTGCATCAATCTTGGTATTAGCTTCTTCGAGACTAATTTCTCTAATTCTATGTGAACGAGAATATTTGAACGAATGTTTACCTGCACTAACATCTTTTACAACAAAGTTTCTTTCAAGAGCATTATTCGTGAAGTATCCCCCATCGTAATCAATATCACCGGAACCATAGAATTCTTCACCGTTCTCAACTTTCATCATTGAAACATTATTTTCAAGTTTGCCCCATACCCAGTTCTTACTGATGAAACCTCCAACATCTACAGGTGATTTAACTTTAATTGTTCCTTTAGCGACTGAATTTCGTACAGTCCCATATTTACCGATGCCATTAGGGTCCGAACTATTGTCAACAGTAGACGCAAGACCAGCAGCCCGGGCCTTAGTTGCTGTAATATCAGCTTCTACATATGTTTTATTCGCATGGCCTTTCCAAATCTCACCCACAATACCAGCAAGATTCCATCCTTTATCCCCAACACCATCAATTTTACCAATGAAAGCAACATTATTAACTTTAGCGCCCTCACCATCTAATTTATTAACCACACCAGCAATATCATTTTTCGCAATAATATGGCCTGTAACTTTGACATTTTCGATTACAGCATTTTTAACAATTCTTGCAACAGGTGCAATATTTTCTGCCCAAGGCATATTAATATTCACATTGCCAAGATTGATATTCTTCACAGAAGCATTCTCAATGCGCTCAAACAATGGTCGAGCGATATTATGAATGGTATACTGTTTTCCATCAACACTTGTTAAATGACCATTAAATACACCTGGTACATATTGTTTATTTGGAGTTGGAACATTTGCTGCGTTCAAATCTGCACCAAGCTTAAACGTCCCCTTACGATTAGCTTGCATTGCTTTTACCAATTCATTGAAATCGTAGTAGACATTCTCTTCGTGAGATTTTGGCTTGGCAAAATAATGGACGTATTCCTCACTGAGCTGGTTACCATCCGTATGCTGAACGAGGTCAGGAGCTTTAGCAGTGACCTTGTATAGTGCTTTTCCATCGACAGTAACTTCTTCGATTTTATCCACAGCAAGACGGGTCACCTTATTATCATGCGTAGCGATTTTTAGATAGTATGGTTTTACATTAGTTGGAACAGAAGTTAAGAAGCTACTATCCGTTTCAACACCAGCATCATCCACACTCATCAAGCTTGTTTCTTTGATGTTTTTGACTTCAACTTTTTTGAGGTCAATTCTTAGTGGTTCTTCCCTTAGAACTTCTTCTTCATCACCTTCACCACGGTCATAAACCATTTTGGTTTCGAGTTTATAATCCTTATAGTACTGCAAATCTGTCAGGCTAGCTGTTAAGTTGTCTGGTGAAATAGTCAAAGTTTTGACAATCTCATCACCTTTTTTCAGAGTTAAGGTGATAGATTTAATGGCTGCCTTACTTGGGTTTTCCAAATTGTAACGAATTTGAGATGTTCGTTTTAAATCTTTAACATCGATAAGCGACAAACTTAAAATTGGTTTTTCAAAGTTTTTAGTTCCTAATTTAACGATACGATCTTGATCTAACTCCAAAACCTGTTCGACAACTTTCGGTGCTTCTTCAGTCTTCAGTCCTTTAATTGTCTTATAAGTCTTTATAACCTTTTTCTGTCCGTCTTTTCCTTCTTTGACAGTAACTCTTTCACCTTTTTTCAGTTGATCATCTTCTTCAACCTTTTCCTTAAACGGAATCTTTTCAAGACTTTCTTCTACCAGAGTTCCTTCAATTGGTTTTGTACCACGGCTTATTTTTTTAATGACTGGTTCTTTGATGACAATGGTTGTTGTATTTAAAACTTGATCAGTCTCAATACCGTCGAGAGTCTTATAAGTCGTTTTGGTAATTTGACTACCCTTTTCTCCATCTTGGATGACAGTTTCTTCATCCGTATATTTGGTTGGATCTTCGATAATTTCTGTCTTATAGTCAATCTCCGTAGTAGTTTCTTTCGTAACCGCGCCCTCAGTTGCTTTATATTCAGGTAACTTTTCTTGAACTACCGACTCACCTTCTTTACCTGGCTCCTGAGTACCTTTAGCTTCAATCTTGCCTGTATATTCCGCCTGTGGTTCTTGAACTAAGGATTCTCCCTCTTTACCTGGCTCCTGAGTACCTTTAGCTTCAATCTTGCCTGTATATTCCGCCTGTGGTTCTTGAACTAAGGATTCTCCCTCTTTGCCTGGCTCCTGAGTGCCTTTAGCTTCAATCTTGCCTGTATATTCTGACTGTGGCTCTTGAACTAAGGACTCTCCCTCTTTGCCTGGCTCCTGAGTACCTTTAGCTTCAATCTTGCCTGTATATTCTGACTGTGGCTCTTGAACTAAGGACTCTCCCTCTTTGCCTGGTTCCTGAGTGCCTTTAGCTTCAATCTTGCCTGTATATTCTGACTGTGGCTCTTGAACTAAGGACTCTCCCTCTTTGCCTGGTTCCTGAGTGCCTTTAGCTTCAATCTTGCCTGTATATTCCGTCTGTGGTTCTTCAACTACCGACTCACCTTTTTTACTGCTTGTATTGGTACTAGATTTTGATTCTTTAAAGTAACCAACATACTCATATCCTTCAATATGAATAACACCTTTAGCCAAACCTTCATGGGTAGATGCAGAAATAGTTTGGTTATACGAAAGTAACTCTTTATTTTCAAATGCAAAGGCAGTAAAAGGTACAAAATTGCTGACGCCGATAGAGCTAATTAACAGAATACCAAGTACTTTACTACGGTGTTTCTTGGAAACTAATAAAACCGCTAGTGAGGCTGTTGCCAACCCAAGACCTGCCAAAGCAAGCTCCTTACTTCCTGTGTATGGAAGTTGTTGACTGTTAGTCTCCTTCTTGCGATAAACTACATAAATAATATCTTCATCTTGAAATTCTGTAGGAACCTCATGGTGAATCAGGGCTTTTTCAGACTCGGTCAATTCCTGCTCCGCCAAATAACGGTAATGAACACTATGAGCACCGCCAACTTCATTGGCATGCACCTTATCTACTGAAAGGGTACTGGCACCAAAAAGGAAGGCCCCGATAGCTACAGGACCTACCCCAACAGTGAGCTTACGAATCGAATATTTGGTAATTTTTTCTAGTTGTTGTTTTGTCTTTTTCATTCTCATGACTTTCTGATAGAATCTTGTGGATACTGCGCACGCGCACCTCCAATTAATTTTGGACGACTAGCTAGAGCCGTTACATGGGCATGCCCAATTTCTCTCAAAAGAGGGCGAATTGGAACCTGAACATGCTTGACATGCATGCCAATCGCAGTATCTCCGATATCCAATCCAGCATGGGCCTTGATAAATTCAACCTCAACTGGATCCCGCATAAACTTGAAGGCTGCCAACTGACCCGAACCTCCTGCATGAAGTGTAGGAAGGACACTGACGATTTCAAGACCAAACTGTTCTGCCACCTGACGTTCAACAACGAGGGCTCGATTGACATGTTCACAACCTTGAACAGCTAGATGAATTCCTTTTTCCTCTAGGATATCTAGAATGGTCTTCACAATGACTTCCCCAATTTCTTGACTGGATTCCTTACCAATCTGACCACCTATCACCTCACTAGAAGAAAGGCCCAAAACAAAGATAGTTCCTTGCTTCAAATTAGCCTTTTCTAATACATCTTCTACAATCTGGCTTGTTGCTCTTTGAATGTCTTTTTCCTTCATACTTGATACCTCTTTTGTCACTATCTATCATATCTTTTTTTACTGATTTTATCAAGGCCAACTAATCATTCTGAATTTTAAAAGCAAAACTCCCAGAATAGACTGGGAGTTAGCTAATTACTATTTTATTAATGTATATTTCAACTATCGTCCCTTTTGAAGGTACAGAATTGATCTTCATCTGGTAATTGTCTCCAAAATGAAGTTTGAGTCGTTGGTCGACATTTTGAAGGCCAACTCCCCCACGTTTGAGTTGACTTTGACTACTATCGCCAGCAGCTTGGAAACCAACACCATCATCCTCAATGCGGATGACAAGCCCTGTATCCTGTTTCTGAACAGAGACTTTAATATTGCCCCGACCTTCCTTCTCCTTAATACCATGGTAAAGAGCATTTTCTACAAGAGGTTGCAACACCAACTTGGGTAAGACTAGGCTATCAAAGTCAGGTTCTTCAGCAATCTCATACTCCAGCTTATCACCATAGCGTTGTTTCTGGATAAAGAGGTACTGGCGGACATGATTGATTTCATCAGAAAGAGAAATCAAATCCTTTCCTTGATTGAGCGCCAAGCGGAAATAGGTTGCCAAGGACTTGGTCACCTGAACCACTCGCTGACTATCCTGAAACTCAGCCATCCAGATGATGGTGTCCAAGGTGTTATAGAGGAAATGGGGGTTAATCTGGCTCGACAATGCTTGAAGTTCATACTGCCGGGTCGCTTCTTCCTGCCTGCGCACATCTGCCATCAACTGGTCAATCTGATCCAACATGGCATTAAACTGACGAGTCACTTCTCTCAGTTCATAGGCGCCAGCTTCTTTGGCACGAAGATTTTGTGTACCAGAAGCAATTTCCAGCATGGTTTCTCTCAGATCCTTCAAAGGGGCGATCCAGCGTTTGAGACTGAACCACACCAAGCAGAGACAGGCAAGAAGAGATAAGGCACTAGCAGCAAGCAAGGTCCACATGAGTTGACTCCGAACCTGGTCTAACTTCTCCAGCGAAGACACGCCTATAACCGTCCAATCAGTCCCTGCAATCTGTTCCTGACTGACGTAGGATTTGTGGTCAGGAGTATAGCCCTGCCCCTTCTCAATGTAGGGTTTCATGGCCTCCATTTCACTCGCTGAGCTATAGACAGTACGTTTAGGATGGTAGACAAATTCATGGTTTTCATTGATGATAAAGGCAAAGCCCTGCTGGCCCAACTGGAGTTGGTTGAGATAGGCTTCCAGAGTTTCGTAGGAAATATCCAAACGAAGTACGCCAAGATTGGATCCCTTTGTATCGACAAGTTCCTGAGTGACAGAAATGACCCACTGACTATCTGATTTACGAGCTGGGGTCAAAACTGGCTTAGCTCCCTGATGGATAGCCTTTTGGTACCAATCCTCAGCCATCATATCTGATGAAGTTTTCATCTGCACACTATCATCTGTAGAAATAACCTGACCAGATTTGGTTACCAGTACCACCGTTTTCAAGTCCTGGTCTGCCTTTAAGATGGTCAAAAACAGATCTCGGATTCCCTTGGCTTGGTCTTGGTTAGGATTCTCAGCATAGGCCAACACATCCTTCTGCTGGGTCAAACTGGTAGAGGTGGTTTCTAATTTTTTGATATAAGACTGAATAAAGTGGCTAGTTTGGCTAATGGTCGTTTGACTATTGCCCTCAATAGTGGCCTCAATAGCTGATGAACTCGATTGATAGTAGAAAGTCCCAACCACAGCTAGGAGAATGAGAAAGACCAGAAAGATGGAAATAACCATTCTGACTAAGAGAGAAGAACGCTTCATCGGCCTTCCCCTTTCTTAAACTGACGAGGTGTCACACCTGCAATCTGTTTAAAACGTTGGGTAAAGTAGTTCATATCTTCAAAGCCAACCTTTTCGGCTATCTCATAAATCTTTAAATCCGTGGTCAGAAGTAAGAGCTTGGCTTGTTTGACACGCTCTCTCACCAGGTAATCCTGAAAAGGTAAGCCCAACTCTTTCTTAATCAAGGAACTCAAATAAGTCGGACTAAAACCTAGGTCACTGGCCAAAGACTTCAAACTAAACTGACTGTCAGCCAGATGAGACTGGATCTTCTGAGCCAGATTTCCTTCAAACTTATCGGTTAATAAATCTTGTAACTGCTCTTCTTTTTCTTCCTTGTCTAGTTTTTGCTTGATTTTCCTCAACATTTCCTCAATATCCTGACGAGAAAAGGGCTTGAGCAGGTAGTCATCTACACCGAGTTTGACGGCAGATAAGGCATAATCAAAATCATCGTATCCTGTCAAAAATACCAGATGCGCCTGAGGATAGGTTTCTCGTACCAGACTGGCCAACTGGATGCCATTTAGCTGAGGCATATTGATATCGGTTAAAATGATGTCTGGCACCTGCTTTTGAATCAAATCCCAAGCCTGTCTTCCATTTTCAGCCTGACCGGTGATTTCCATATCGTAGGCTGCTACATTGACCAGCTTGCTCAAACCTTGTCTTACCAGATACTCATCTTCTACGATTAAGATTGTGTAGGTCATGCTCCGCTCCTTTACCACTTACTAGTATCAGTATAGCAAAATTCTCCTCTAACTGCTTAGGAAAGACTTCTTAATCAACATAATCTAGTAAATAGGCATAGCCTTTTTCTGCCATTTGGTCTTTGGGAATAAATCGGATAGAAAGACTATTGATACAGTAGCGCAAGCCACCCTTGTCCTGTGGTCCATCTGTAAAGACATGGCCAAGGTGAGAATCTCCAACTCGGCTCCGCACTTCCATGCGTGTCATATTGTAGGACTTATCTTCTTTGTAGGTAGCAACATCTGGGCTGATGGGTTGGGTGAAACTAGGCCAGCCACAACCAGACTCAAACTTGTCTTTTGATGAAAAGAGGGGTTCACCAGTTGCCACATCCACATAGATACCGGATTCAAATTTATCCCAGTAACGGTTTGAAAAAGCTCGTTCTGTTTGATTTTTCTGGGTAACTGCATACTCCTCAGTTGACAAGGTCTTCTTCAATTCCTCATCACTTGGTTTAGGATATTTGCTGGCATCGATGACGGGATAGGCAGCCTGATTAACATTGATATGACAGTAGCCATTTGGATTTTTCTTGAGGTAGTCTTGATGGTAATCCTCCGCCACCACAAAATTCTTCAAGTTTTCCTTTTCAACTGCCAGAGGTTGGTCGTATTTCTTAGCCACCTCATCAAAGACTTGGTTGATTACTTCCAAATCCTTATCATCTGTGTAATATACGCCGGTACGATACTGAGTCCCCACATCATTTCCTTGTTTATTTTTGCTGGTTGGATTGATAATGCGGAAGTAATGAAGAAGAATTTCCTTGAGGGAAATTTGCTTAGCATCATAGGTGACATGGACAGTCTCTGCATGTCCTGTTTGGTTAATCAATTCGTATTTGGTTGTTTCCCCTCTACCGTTCGCATAGCCTGAAACGGCATCGGTTACTCCAGACACGCGTGAGAAGTATTCCTCCACTCCCCAGAAACATCCCCCAGCTAGATAAATTTCGTGCAAGTCTGCGTCTTTACTCACTTCTGTTTTTTTCACTGTTTTTCCTCCTTGGCTAACGGATGCTTTCTCAATTTGCGAGCTATCTGTCTGCCCTGCATTTCGCATCAATAGAAAATAGAAACCGGTTAAGGCTAGGAGAATGACCCCTGCCAAGACAAAAAGTTTAACTTTATCATTCATGATCTTTCTCTACCCCATTTCTTTCAATTCTTTTAAAATCATATCCTTATCCATAAAACCTGGTTGCGTTTTGACCAGCTTGCCTTCCTTGTCTATAAAGGCTTGAGTGGGGTAAGAACGGACACCATAACTTTCCAAGAGTTTACCTGATGAATCAATTAAAACTGGAAAATTTTTATAATCCAAGCCCTTGTACCAATTCTTAAAGTCCGCTTCAGATTGCTCCCCCTTGTGACCAGGAGAGACCACTGTCAAAACTACATAGTCATCACCAGCATCCTTAGCGATTTCATCGGTATCTGGAAGACTGGCTAGACAGATGGAACACCAAGAAGCCCAGAATTTAAGATAGACTTTCTTGCCCTTGTAATCAGATAAACGGTAGGTCTTACCATCTACTCCCATCAGTTCAAAATCAGCAACCACCTGACCTTTAGTCGCAGTTTGTGAACTAACTTGTTCTGTTTTGGATTGCTCCTTCATAGTAGACTCGTCTGACATGTTTTTAGCCGAACAGGCTACCAAGCAACAAATTGAGCCTACTCCAAGGAGACATGTTTGCCATTTTTTCATTTCTTTTTCCTCTCTATTCAAATAATGTAGTCAAAATGGAAGCATTTCCCAAAAGCACCAAGATTCCCATCACGATAATGAGGAAACCACCCACTTTTTTGAGGATTCCGAGATAAGGATGGAGTTTTCGGAAATGTTTCAAAACATAGCTGGAGGCAAGAGCTAGAACTAAAAATGGTAGTGCCAAACCCAGCGTGTAAACCAACATGAGACCAGCTCCCTGCCAAGCACCTGAACCACCTGAAGCCGCCAAAGCCAAAACAGAGCCCAGAACCGGCCCCACACATGGCGTCCAAGCAAAACTAAAGGTTAACCCCAGTAAAAATGCCTGACTATAGCCGTTACCCTTTTGCCCTTGTCTCTTTAATTGTAGCCTTCTTTCCTTGTAGAGTCCCTGCAAATGTAAGACTTCCATCTGGTGCAAGCCCAAGAGAATGATAATCGCACCCGTCACATACTGAAACCAAGAAGCATACAGCAAATTGCCTAAAAAACCAGCTCCATAACCCAGTAAGATAAAAACAAAGGAAATCCCCGCTATAAAGGCCAGAGTTCGCAATAAACTAACAAGTGAGATTGAAAATTTTCCACTAGAAGCCTGAGCATCATTCTTATCATCCAATAAGACTCCTGCATAGACTGGCAACAAGGGTAAAATACAAGGAGAAAAGAAGGAAAGAATTCCAGCAAGAAAAACACTAATAAAAAAGATTACATTGTCCATTGCCTTCCTCCATTCTTTGATTTGATAGGTCTATTATATCCCCAAAACTCCAGAAAAAACAGGGACAATGATAGGGAAAAATAGGAATTTAATCAGTTTATTTAGAAATCTGGCACAAAAAAAGCCAGACAAGGTCTGACTTTGGTAGAAACAGAAAAGAGAATCACCTGTCCTCCCTACTTATCTGGTAATAAATAAGGTCCGCAACGTAGTCTTTTCTCTCCACACCATTGGCAATGGTTTTTAGATAAGACATTTCCGCTTTTTCCATCACACGGCCTGAAGCTGGGTTGAGACTGGCGTAACGAGCTCTGACTTTTTGAAAGCCTGCTTGAGTAAAACAAAAGTCTAACACAGCTTTCAAGGCCTCCGTCATCATACCACGACCCCAATAATCTTTTCCTAAAACATACCCAATTTCACAACTTAAATCTTCCTCGTGCATTTCAATGATGCTGATATCTCCTATCACATGCTCAGGGTTTTCTTTGAGACAAATGGCCCATTTGTAATAGTTGGGATTGGTATAGGATGCAACCCAATTTCGAATCGAGTTCCGAGTCACCTCAACATCAGGATGAGGATCCCAAGAGACATAGATTAGATTCTCAGCAGACGAAGCCCAATTTTGAAACATGGCTTCCGCATCACTCTCCACAAATCTTCTCAAGATTAAACGTTCCGTCTCTAACATTTGCGTACCGATTGCTTTCATAATGTTACCTCGCTTTCTAAGCTTAAGGCTCAAGATAAAAAAGTCCCCGGACCTTCTTCGCTTTCTTATTTCTAGGTTCAGGGTAAAAAGACTAAACTCAGTAATAGCTAGAAAACAAGTGTTTTATCTAGTCCCTTGACGCAGTCGCTGTCTGGTTTGAAATGCGCTTTACCAAGCTTTTTCAAACCTAGTCATCGTTGCGGGGGTGAGACAAGGAAAATCGAACTCTACGAGTTACCAAATCTGCCTCGCTTTCTCATTTCTAGACTCAGGGTAAAAACCTCCACTGGAGGTTTTTCTTGCTTCCCAGTTTCTAGGCAAGAAGCTAAAAAGGTCCCCCGGACCTTTTTACTCCCAAAAGTCATCAAATACGGTGATTGGTAGGTGGCGTTTGTGTTGGCCTTTGTGCCACCAGTTTTCGATAGTTGCTTGGGCTTCTGGACTGATGGTTTTGCCTTCAAGGTAGTCATCAATTTCTGCATAAGTGACTCCCAAGGCTACTTCGTCTGCAATACCTGGTTTTTCTTCTTCCAAATCTGCTGTTGGGATTTTTTCATAAAGGGCTGGGTCTGCACCAAGTTCCTTCAAGAGTTGTTTTCCTTGGCGTTTATTGAGGCGGTAAAGAGGGAGAATGTCTGCACCACCATCACCAAACTTAGTAAAGAAACCTGTGATATTTTCCGCAGCATGGTCTGTTCCAATGACGGCTCCGCTATGGGCACCCGCAAGGGCATATTGAGCAATCATACGACTACGAGCTTTAATATTGCCCTTGTTAAAGTCTGAAACAGGACTTCCTGTCGCTTCGACTGCAGCTGTCATAGCATCAGCTGATTCCTTGATATTTACAACTAGACTGACATCTGGCTGGATGAAAGCAAGAGCTTTTTGAGCATCTGCTTCATCAGCTTGCACTCCGTATGGCAGGCGGACAGCGATAAATTGGTAGCTGTCATCTCCTGTCTCTGCTCGCATTTCTTCCATCGCTAATTGTGCCAAGCGCCCCGCCAAGGTTGAGTCTTGACCCCCAGAAATCCCTAGTACAAAGGTTTTAAGGAAGGGGTGTTTTTTCAAGTATCTCTTTAAGAAGTCAATCGAACGACGAATTTCTTCCTGAGCATCAATCACTGGTTTGACGCCCAGTTGCTGGATAATGGTCTCTTGCAAACTCATTCTTCTTCTCCTTCACCAAGGGCTTCTTTGCGCATCTTGTCAATCAAGTCCATTTTGTCCTGCCAAATATCGCGCGCCAAGTCTACCGGGTAATGTTGCGGATTGAGTACCCGTTTATACTCATCCCAAAGCTTGTCAAATTCCTTACGAGCATAGGCTTGAATGTCAGTCAAACTAGGCAAATCGTAAACTAATGTTCCTTCTTTGAAGATGTCCACCAAGAGAGGAACAGCATCAAAATTACGAACGGTCTTCTTGATGTAAGTATAGGTCGGATGGAACATTTTGATTTCTGTCATGCTGGCAACATCCACACCATCATAAGTAATGTAGTCACCTTCTGACTTGCCTTTTTCACGACTGGTAATGCGCCATACTTGCTTCTTACCTGGGGTCGATACTTTTTCAGCATTACTTGAAAGCTTGATGGTATTGCGCATCTTACCAGTTTCATCTTCAATAGCCACAATCTTATAAACTGCCCCAAGAGCTGGCTGATCATAGGCTGTAATCAGCTTGGTACCCACCCCCCAGACATCAATCTTAGCGTGTTGCATTTTGAGGTTAAGGATAGTATTTTCATCTAGGTCATTGGAAGCGTAAATTTTGGCATCTGGGTATCCAGCCTCATCTAACTGTTGACGAACTTTCTTGGAAATATAGGCTATATCCCCTGAGTCAATACGAACGCCTTTAAAATTGATCTTATCACCTAACTCACGCGCTACCTGAATGGCAGCTGGCACACCGATACGAAGCGTATCATAAGTATCTACTAGAAAGACACAGTCACGATGGGTTGATGCATAAGCCTTGAAGGCTTCATAGTCGTTTCCATAAACCTGTACCAAGGCATGGGCATGAGTTCCTAGAACGGGAATCCCAAAGAGCTTCCCTGCTCGCACGTTGCTGGTTCCGTTGGCGCCACCAATCACAGCTGCGCGTGTTCCCCAGATAGCTGCATCCATTTCTTGCGCACGACGTGTCCCGAATTCCATCAAGGGTTCATCTTCAATGACCGAACGAATACGTGCTGCCTTGGTCGCTATCAAGGTTTGAAAGTTAACGATGTTTAAGAGAGCCGTTTCGACCAATTGACATTGAGCTAGAGGACCTTCTACCTGTACAATCGGCTCATTAGCAAAAACCAAGTCCCCTTCCTGAGCAGAACGAACCGTTAGTTCTAACTTGAGATTTCGTAGGTAATCCAAGAATTCTCCATGATACCCAAGCGTCTCCAAGTAGGCAATATCGCTATCTGAAAAGCGTAAGTCTTCAAGATAATGTACAATTCTTTCCAAACCAGCAAAAACTGCATAACCGTTCTGAAAAGGTTGCTGGCGGAAATAAACTTCAAAGACCGCCTTCTTATTGTGAATTCCTTGGTCAAAGTAAACTTGCATCATGTTAATCTGGTACAAGTCCGTGTGCAATGTCAAACTATCATCTGGATACATCTGTTTTCCTTCTTCCTACTTTACAAAGGTATGAACGTATTCTACCACTTTCACACCGTCCGATAAATTAGTACTATTATAACACATTTTACCGAGATTGATAAAAAGCTAACAAGCTATTCTCCATTCTCCAGTTCATCCATATCTTGCTCAAACTTTTTTTGAGCCCATTCGCCATAACTTTTAAGGCCGAGATTGCCGATAAAAACCCAAGGAAGGTAAATCAGATAAGTAAGGACCCAAGTAGACAAATATTTAACGTTCAGAGGATTGTGCTGATAAATTTCGATATTGAATTGATAATTCTCCAACATCAAGAGAGTCGTAATAGCGAGAGTTACCAGCAAACACCCTACAATCGTAAAATGAAAACGACTATAGTAGGTCACTCCAAGTTGTCGTGCACGATTGAAAAAGAAGAAAATTCCTAAAAGAAGGGTAACCAGAAGAATATTAGGATTAAAAAGAGCAGGTGCTAACACAGCCACCAAATAACTTAGGAGAATGAGCCCGATAAACACATTAAAAGACTCTGTCCCAGCTTTATTCATCAGTTGTTCTTCTCTTTCGTCTAGTAATTGATAATAAAAAAATCTATTTTTCATCTTCTTCCTCCCAAACTTGCTGATTTCTGCGATTCAAGTATAGGATAACTCTATCCATAGAAAAACTCCCAACGAGATAGATGATAACTGCTAGAACCACTTTTAGGGAGTACTTCCAAGTCAATAGATTGACCAGTTCCTCGCGATTGCCTACGATATCAATCAATAAAATCACTATAGAAAATCCCAAAGCAGATAAAATTCTTTCTTTTCCAGTATTCTCAACAATATCTCGAATATCAATCCCTACATACATGCGGCGAATAATGGCATACAAACCGACTCCAATCAATAAAAGTAATTCTGGTAAATAGGACAGAAGTGTTAAATTGAAGATATAAAGTTTTGCAAAAATTTCCAGTGCCAAAAATAGGCACATTCCCAAGAGAATTTCTCCTGAAATGTTTCCGTCCAATTTTTCCGTACGTTCATCTTTGATCACAAGTTTCTTTCTATTTTTCATCTTCTTCCTCCCAAAATAATTGATCTAAAGTTTTGCCTAAACATCTGCAAATGGACTGACAGAGTGAGAGACTAGGATTGTATTTCCCAGCTTCAATCAAGCCTATAGTCTGCCTAGTAACACCCACAGCCTCTGCCAAATCCCCTTGTGTTAAATCAAGCTCCACACGAGCTAATTTTAATTTTAAATTTTTAGCCACTAGAGTCCTCCTTCACATTTTTTAAAAGTTGCGCTTCTTTTAAAAACATTATACCATATATCTAACTTAATGCAATATATAAATGTCATTTTGTAAGATTTTATTAACAAAAAAACTCTCTACCATCTTACATGATAAAGAGTATTCGTTCTTTTTTGATACTTAGCTAAGTTCCTCTCCAAAAGAAAGAAGTCTAGGTCACAAATCCTTTTGGTAATAAAATCTTTGCCCTGTGTAGGGATAGTCTTGCAAGGTAAAGACTTCCTTGTAGCCATGGCTTATATAAAAATCTGGCGCTTGAAACTGGTAAGTATTGACAAAAGCAAAACGACAGTTTCGTTTCTTGGCTTCATTTTCTGCTCGCTGCAATAGTTTTGAACCAATTCCTTGTCCCCGTAATTCCTCTTTCACAAACAGATATTCGATTTCCAACCAATTTCCGAAAGTCTCAGCTACTAAGCCCGCCAAGAGATTGCCCTTTTCATCTTCGAGATAAAGATTCAGTGGCTTACTTTCAGCCTCTTCTCTTTTAGAACGATTATAAGCACGAATCAAATTCCCTATTTCTTGCGCTTTATGCGACTCCTTATTTTCCAATCTAACGTGCATCCAAACCTCCTTAGAACTGCTACAGCTTGATTATAATCCTATTTTAATAGACTGTCAAACTAGAAAAACTCACCAAACAGAGTTGATGAGTTCATGATTTATTTTCTAAATTTCCACTGACTATAAATCCCAAAAACAAGGATCCAGATAGCAGAACCAACTGCCCCCATGAAAGTAGACTCTTGCAAAAAGAGAGTCACAAAAACAAAGACAAAAAAGAGAATGGTTAGGGGATTAAGCAAGCGATACTGAGGCATGAGGTAGCCATCAGCCATGAAATCTTGTGACTTGCGGTATTTGAGATGGGCCACCATTATCAAGATATAAATCGCGATGTAAACGCCTGATGAGGATGCTGTGATCAAAGCAAAGGCATCTGAAACACCAGGTAGCACATTGATAAAGGCAGCCAGAGCAATCAAGATCGCTGAGGCGATGATGGCATTTTGTGGAACATTGTGGCGAGAAAGGGTATCGACCTTGATGGCCCTTAAGAAACGATTGGGCGAATCATGGGCAATCTGATATAAGTGTCTCCCTGTTGAGTAGAGAGTTGAGTTAAGAGCAGACGCTGCTGAGGTCAAGACAACAAAGTTGATTAGAGCCGCCGCCCACTTGATCCCTGCCAGTTCAAAAACCGTTACAAAAGGAGAATCTGAAGAATTAAGATAAGACCAAGGAATAATGGCCATAATCGCAATGAGAGCTCCCCCGTAGAAGAAGATAATTCTGAGAGGAATTTCCTTGACAGCTTTGGGCAAGACCTGACGAGGGTTCTTTGTTTCAGAAGTTGTCACCCCGATAAACTCAATCATCAGATAGGCAAAAAATACCATTTGAAAGGCCATGACAAAGTTCATAACTCCGTTTGGAAAAAGAGAGAATTGGTCACTGATATTTGCCAAACTTGCAACACCATGGGGTGTCTTAAAGCCTGTCAAAACCATAAAGACTCCTGTTGCAATCATGGCTAAAATCGCTACAATCTTGACCATAGCAAACCAAAACTCGACTTCGCCAAAGAGCTTAACTGCAATCAGATTGACCAAAGCCAAAATCGTTAAAAAGACAAGCTGAATCAGCCAGCTAGGCCAGGTGGGAAACCAGAAGCGGACATAGTCTGAGATGGCAGTGATTTCTGCCATACCGATAAAGACAACTGACAACCAATAAGACCAAACTGAGAAATATCCCCAGCCTTTCCCCAAATGACGTGTGATAAAGTTGATAAAGGTATGTTGTTCCGGATCCTGATACAGCATCTCTCCAACAGCCCTCATCATCAAAAACATAAAGGCTCCTGTGATCATATAAATCAGGATGATAGAAGGTCCTGTAAGGCTGATAGAGCGACCAGCACCTAGGAAAAGTCCTGTTCCGATTGTTCCCGCAATGGCCATCACCTGAACATGGCGATTGGTTAAACCACGCTCCATTTTATTTTTCTTCTTATTTTCACTCATATAGTCTCCTTTTTATCCAAAAAACCAAAAAGGAGTTGAGCAAGGCAAAACCTTCACTACTCCTTTTTCATCCTATTTAGGCTGTTTTCTCAACCTTTAAGATTTTGACATCATAGCTACCAACTGGTGTTTCAATCGTTGCAGTATCGCCAGTCTTCTTGCCAATTAGAGCACGGCCAATCGGACTTTCATTTGAGACTTTACCAGCAAAAGCATCTGCACCTGCAGAACCGACGATGATGTAGACCTCTTCTTCGTCTTCACCGACTTCTTGGATTGTTACTGTCTTACCGATTGCTACCTCATCTTGGGCAACCGCATCGCTATTAACAATTTCAGCATAGCGAATCTTTGTTTCTAGACTTGAAATTTGACCTTCAACAAAAGCTTGTTCATCTTTCGCTGCTTCATACTCACTATTTTCTGAAAGGTCTCCATAGGAACGAGCAATCTTGATACGCTCTACGACTTCAGGACGTCGAACGAGTTTCAACTCCTCTAATTCTTTTTCTAGTTTTTCCTTTTCTTCAAGGGTCATTGGGTAAGTTTTTTCTGCCATTTTTTTAACTTTCTTTTCTATTTACTTTTTTAAAACAAAATTATGTGGAAAACCACATAATTTTAGTTTGAACTACTTGCTTGAGGTAATTTGCTATTGATATGCTCTGCAACGTTTTGATCATGTTCTTCTTTTGTTGTTGCAAAGTATACTTTACCATCTTCAACATTTGCTACAAAGTACAAGTACTCACTCTTTGTCTGGTTTACACTTGCTTCAATCGCATCCGAACTTGGGCTATCAACCGGTCCAGGCATGAGGCCAAGGTGTGTGTAAACATTGTATGGTGAATCAATCGTTGTATCAATTCCAGCGTCATCTGCTAAACTAATCTTTTGACCAAGTTTTCCTTGAGCATATAGGATAGCGATATTACTTTGAAGTGGCATACCGACATTCAAGCGGTTATAGAAGACACCTGCGATTTTCTTGCGGTCTTCGGTCTTAGCACCTTCTTTTTCGACAAGAGAAGCAATGCTGAGCAATTCATTAACTGTCAGATTCTTTTCTTTGATCGTAGCGTAATATGGTGACATAGCCTTATCCATAGCAGCCACCATCTCATCAATCAAACTTTCAACAGTTGTATCGTCTTTGATCGTATAGGTTGCTGGGAAAAGGTAACCTTCAAGACGATAACGAACGCCACTGTCTTTTGTTGGAAGACTTCCAAGTAGGTTTGGATACTTAGCTACTAATTGTGAGATAAAGGTCTCATCTTGAACTTTTGCCAAGAAAGCATCCGCAGTAAGGGGTTCTTTAAATTCACCTTGAAGTTGTCCTACTGTTTGAGCGATTTGCTCTAATGTATAGCCTTCTGGAATTGTCAAGCTTGCAAGAACAGGTGCCTGAGCTTCAGGAGTCCCACCTTTTTGCAATTCTTGAATCAACTCATCCGTACTCATACTCTTCTTCAAGTTGTAATAACCTGACTTCAAGTTAGCATGGCTATAGTATTTAGCATAAAGACTAAAGATAAGTCCATGTTTAACCAAACCAGATTTTTCCAAGGTGCTTCCAATTTCTTGAACATTTGCACCGTCTGGAATTTGAACCGTTACGTAATCCTTAGAGCTCGCATCAACAGGTTTCAAGGAATCTTGAACATAACCATAACCAAAGTAACCGCCAACTGCAACGAGTACTAGGAGAACTAGAACTGTTACTAGGCAACCTTTGGCTTTTGATTTTTTCTTAGTTGATGTTGCACCTTGACGACGACTACGACGTGGAGCATCAGCTAATCCACTGCTAGATTCTGTAGAAACAGGCTCTACTCTTTCAGGCATTCCTGGGGTGATTTCCTCTTTCTTGTCTTCTGTTTTATAGGTTACGGCTACCTTAGTCGGAGTATCGTTAAATTCTTTTTCTTCGGGTTTAAGCTCAACTGGTTCTACCTTAGGTTGAACAGGTTCCACTACAGGTTCTTCAGCCAGATGAATCGGCTCTACTAGAGGTTCTTCAGATTCTACAACTTCAATTTTATCAATGATTGGCTGTCTAATCTCTTTCTCTTCTTGGTCATCCGCTTCATCAGTTCTAGCACTTGAAAGTGGAGGAACACTTGGTGCATTTTTTAGAATTTTATCGACAACAGATAGGGAATCAGCCATCAACTCTTCTGTTGATGTTTCTGGTTCAAGATCTGAAGGAGTTGCTGAACTAGCTGGAGATGATGAAACCGTCAGATTTGGAATCTCTACTTCTTTCTCTCTTCTATCTTGTTCTTTTACTCTTTCTAAATCACGTAGAATCTGCTCTTTAAAGCTTAATTTTTCTTCTTCTCTTGATTTTTCAGTCAAAAGCATTACCTCCTTGTTGACAATCCATAATATTATATCTTAAAAGTCGTAGAAAAGCAACCAACTAGGGCATTCCCTAGCTAGTTTTATTGATTTTCAGGCTGCCAGACCATATCATACCATGTTTCCCCAGCAAAGTTTGACTGGGATATTCCTTCATTAACAAAGCCGTGCTTTTCGTAATAGGAGATAAGGTAATCATGACATGTCAGATTAATGCCCTCTCGCTCATGTTCTAAAGCGACTTCTTTCAAAGCCCTTAATAGTCTTTTCCCCACTCCCAAAGCTTGTGCTTCCTTGGCAATAGATAGGCAAGTCACAGAAATATAACCTCCAGGTTGATGGCTATAGTCTTTTATTTTTTCTGTAAAGGACTGATCTTGGAGATGGCGGTGCGGGACGACTGGACCTTCGATATAACCAAGAATATGCCCCTCTTTTTCAGCTACCAGAAAACTGGTCTGAATTTCCTGCAAATGCGCCTCAAAGACCGAACGAGGAATGGCCTCCTCAAGGGAAAAATTCTCTAGCTCTATCTCTATAATCCGATCCAAATCCGAAAATCTTGCTTGTCTGATTTTCATATTTCCTCCTGATAAAAGGGATTAGCCCAAGTCAGATACCATTCAGAACCACTGCCATAATGACTTTCTGTCATTTCTTCTTCAACAAAGCCATTCATTTCAAAATATGATAGCAACTCATCAGGACTTTGCAAAAGAATACCTTGGTAATCTAGTTCGACTGTCACCTGTTTCAAGGCTGCAAGAAGAAGAGTTCCCAACCCCTGTCCCCAATGGTCAGGATGAATGGTCAATGATTTTAATTCTATCCACTTGGGATGAAGATACTGAGCTTCTCCTAAAACATAGCCTAGGAGCTGATTTTCATCCCCAGCTACAAGAAAGGTACCCGCAGTCTTGCGGATACTCTCTTCTAAGGATTGGCGGCTAAATGCCTCTTCTGATGTAGGATTGGCTTCTTCAATCGCCAACATTTCTTCTAAATCTGATAGGATAGCTTGCCTTATTGTGATTGGAATTTCCATCTATTTTCCTTATTGGACGTTGCTTGTCAAGTTAGACAAGAGACGTTCAAATGAATATTCATAGGTTTGGATGTCTCCTGCACCCATAAAGACGTAAACAGCATTGTCATGGTCTAGGAGTGGTGAAACATTTTCAACAGTGATAACCTGGTGTTTCTTGTTGATCTTATTGGCTAAGTCTTCTACTTTGACATCACCATGGTCCACTTCACGAGCTGATCCATAGATTTGCGCTAGGTAGACGGCGTCTGCTTGATTCAATGCATGGGCAAATTCGTCCAACAAGGCAATGGTTCTTGTAAAGGTATGCGGTTGGAAGATTGCCACGATTTCCTTGCTTGGGTATTTCTGACGAGCTGCATCCAAGGTTGCAATGATTTCTGTTGGATGGTGGGCAAAGTCATCAATGATCACTGTATCATTGACAATTTTTTCAGTGAAACGACGCTTAACACCTGCAAAAGTTTTCAAGTGTTCACGGACCAAGTTCAAATCAAAGCCAGCTGTGTAAAGAAGACCAATAACAGCTGTCGCATTCATGATATTGTGACGACCAAAGGTTGGAATGTGGAATTGACCCAATTCTTGACCACGGAAATGAACTGTAAAGGTCGAACCAGTTGTTGAACGAAGGAGGTCACTAGCTACAAAGTCATTGCCTTCAGCTTCAAACCCATAGTAATAGATTGGCGCATTGGCTGTGATCTTACGCAACTCAGCATCCTCACCGTATACAAACAAACCTTTGGTAATTTGTTTGGCATAGTCGTTAAAGGCATTGAAAACATCCTCTAGACTTGTAAAGTAGTCTGGATGGTCAAAGTCAATGTTGGTGATGATAGAGTATTCTGGGTGGTAAGGCATGAAGTGACGCTCATATTCGTCTGATTCAAAGACAAAATATTTGGCATTGGCTGAACCACGACCTGTCCCATCACCAATCAAGAAGCTGGTGTCTGTGATGTGAGACAAGACGTGTGACAGCATACCTGTCGTTGAAGTTTTTCCATGTGCTCCTGCCACTCCCATGCTGACAAAGTCGCGCATAAAGCTACCGAGGAATTCGTGATAACGTTTATAGCTGATGCCATTTTGGTTCGCATAGGCGATTTCAACGTTGTTATCTGGACGGAAGGCGTTTCCCGCGATAATCTCCACATCACCTTGTAGGTTCTTTTCATCAAAAGGAAGAATGGCAATCCCTGCCTGCTCTAGTCCACGTTGAGTAAAGTAGTATTTTTCAACGTCTGAACCTTGAACCTTGTGTCCCATTTGGTGCAACATCAAGGCTAGGGCACTCATCCCTGATCCCTTGATTCCAATAAAATGATATGTTTTTGACATGCTTTTCTCCCCTACTCAGTAATTCTTGTCAGATTCAACTCTTGGGCAACCTGACGTTCCTGTTCCGTTTGCTTATTCTTTTTATTATAGATTTGACTCTTCTTTAGAAAATCATAGTTGTTCTTGTTAGCTTTTCCCGTTTGGACTTTCGGAGTTGGGTTCGCCATTTGGCCAACCTCCTCAGCTAAGATATAGTGAGACTGGCTCAAGTTTTTACTAAATTTGGCAAGCTCACCTGGATTTTCCTTTTGAAATGGTGCTGTTGGTTGGTTTCCTTGACGAACAAGTGTTGAACCATTGTGTCGTCTAGTATGACTAACATCCTGAGTCAAATACTTGGCTGAACGTTTCTTCTTCAAGTCCGCACGCGCCTCTTCTCGAGCCAATTCAGCATACGTTTTTTCAACTTTTTTAGGTTCTGGGCTTGGCTTCGACTCCTTATTAACCACTGGAGAAACTACGGTTTCTTCCTCATTGATAGGAGACCATTCTAAATAGTTCTTATCACGGTAATCACCTTTGATATTGCTAATAAAGTCTGACTCATCGTACAAGTCCATGACTGGCATTTTGGTCAGCATGATCTCATCATCTGACACCAATGGAAATCGATCTTGTTTCATTTTGTATTTCCTTTCAACACTTCATTATAGCGTATTGTCTTGATTTTTCAAGTGCTGGCTTCAGAAATTCCCAAAATTTCACGAATTTCTGCCAGACTGAGACTGGCACGCGACTCCGTACCATCTAAAACTTGGGAAACCAAATGTTTCTTTTGTTCTTGAAGTTCTTGGATTTTTTCTTCAATGGTTCCCTTGGTAATCAAACGATAGACCTCGACCATCTGCTCCTGCCCCATGCGGTGGGCTCGTCCGATAGCCTGGGCTTCGACAGCGGGATTCCACCAGAGGTCAACCAAAATAACCGTATCAGCTCCCGTTAGATTAAGACCGACACCTCCTGCCTTCAGAGAGATGAGAAAGGCGTCTCTTTCTCCCTGATTAAAGGCCTTGGTCATCTCCTGTCTGTCTTGAGCAGGAGTTGAACCTGTGATTTTAAAGGAAGTCAAGCCCAAGTCTGGGAGTTCTTTCTCGATTTTTTCCAACATTCCTTTGAACTGGGAGAAAATCAAGACCCGATGCCCACCATCAGCCACTTGTAGCAATAAATCTCGGAGACTATCCAATTTACCACTAGCTCCTTGGTAATCGTTCATGAAGAGGGCTGGCGTATCGCAGATCTGGCGCAATCGCATGAGACCAGATAAGATTTCCACCCGACTTCTCTGGAATTCTTGATCTGTCACTTGGGCTAGACGGTCTCGCATCTGTTGCAACTGGGCGAGATAGATGGCCTTCTGCTGGTCTTCCAGTTCATTTTTATAGACAACTTCGATCAGATCAGGTAGTTCTGTTAGGACTTCTTCTTTCTTACGCCTCATGACGAAGGGCTTGATAAACTGCGCTACTCGGTCAGCCGGTAATTTCATAAACTCCTTTTTACTTGGTAAGAGCCCTGGAAGCACAATTTGGAAGATAGACCACAACTCTCCTAAATGATTTTCGATGGGCGTACCTGACAAAGCAAAGACTGCCGGCACCACAAACTGGCGCAAACTCTGAGCAATCTTAGTCTGAGCATTTTTCATGACCTGGGCCTCATCTAAAAAGAGAAAATCAAAGGACTTCTCTTGATAGAGCTCGCTATCTTGACGAAAGCTCGCATAGCTAGTCACATAGATTTGATGATTTTCGGAAAGAATCACTTCTCGATTCGCTTTCAAACCATGAACAACAGCTAAATCCAATTGTGGTGCGAATTTCCTGAATTCATCTGCCCAGTTGTAGATCAAACCTGACGGCGCCAAAATCAAGACACGACTATCCTCTGTTACCTGACTTGTCAAAAAAGCAATGGTTTGCAGCGTTTTTCCCAACCCCATATCATCTGCCAAGATGCCTCCAAAGCCATAGTGATGAAGCATCTGGAGCCAACGGACTCCCTTTTCCTGATAGTCTCTCAAGCTCGCCTGCACCCGTATATCTCCCAAAGGAAAGTCCTCTGGATGGGTCAAATCATGAGCTAAATGCTGAAATTCCTCTGAGAAGGAAATCCTGTCTCGACCTTCAAAAAGCTGAGAAAGGCTATAAGCTAGAGATTTTCGAGCTTGAAAAGAACCATCTTTTAGCTCAACTCCCAGTTCCTGCAAATTTTGACGAATCTGCTTGGTTTCCTCATCAAAAAAGTACACTTGGTCAGAAGAACTGATATAGAAATCCTGATTGCTGGTCAGGGCTTTAAGAGCTTGATCAATCTCTTCTTGGGCAATCCCTTGGAAATCAAACTGAATCTCCAACAGTCCTCCCTTGGACTCAATCTGAACCTGAGGAGCTTGGACGCTGTAGAGCTGATTCATCTCATCAGACAAGAAAACCTGACCCAACTTCTCAAAAGCTGGAATCGTATGGTGAAAGAAAGAATAAACTGCCTCTGGCTTCAAAGCCTGTCTCCAAGACTGAAAATCAGCCTCAAAACCAGCCCCTAAACAGACTTGAAATAGCTGATTTTCCAAGACAGCATCGCTTGAAAATGGTAATTGTTCCAGCTGTTGCTGACTAGTCACCTTAAGATCTCCATAATCAAACTCGATATCCAAACGAATGCGACCGTCATCCTCCCTATCAAAGTAAAAGATTGGTGAAAAGGGTCTGATTTGCAAGCGCTCAGGAGCAGAAACTGTGCCCAGCTGTCCAAACAAAGGCAGACAGGCAGCCAGACGGTCACGATCACTGTTGTCAAACTGGAGGCATTTTCTCCCTCTTTCCTCCTGAGGAAGCTCCTTGATTTCCTTTAGGAGGCTGATTTGTTTAGGATTTAAGAGATAAAGATTCCCCTTACGAAAGAGAACCGCTCCCCCATAGAATACGTTGATTCGCTCACTTTCAGAAATCTCCATCTCAAAATAATCGGGATACTCCTGCACTGAAAAAGAGAAAAGTTCTGCATCGGGATCTAAATCATGAAAGAGAAGATTTTCATAACTAGTAATCTGGTGTTCGAAATGAAAATCTTCCAAGTTCATCAATAACCCCACTCCCTGCTCAAAAAAGGTCAGAGGGAAAAAGAGGTGACGACCTTGATTGGGGAAAAAGAGCTCTTGACTCAGTCCCTCCTCAATCAAGCCACATAAAAAAGTAAGAACATCTTGACTAGCTGTATCAAAAGACTCCCAAGACAAGTCATTTTCATAGTATTTCCCAATCATGTATGGCTTTCGATGGACTAAGACCTTCAAAAAGAGAGGGATGTCACGAATGACATAATATTTTTGACTATCAACTAAACCGATTCGGAGTGTCCAAAGGAGGCGATTGGTCCCAGCTTCCACCTGACCTTGAGCCGACAAAGTGTAGATTTTCTCTCTCTTCTGAGGTTGGATACGCTCCAAAAAACTACCGCCAAAACTAACCTTGGTTTCGACCTCTTCTTGCTCTTCATGTCCTTTTTCTAAGGCTTGTAAAATCACCTGGCCTTCTTCATCATTCTTCAGATAATGCTCGAGCGCTGCTAGGTGAACACAGTAACCTCTTTTTTGGAAAAAATCGCAAGCACAAAAAACCAAATCATCCTCTAAACTGTAGCGTAAGTCTTCTCCCGCGACACGTGTATAGAGGCGATTCCCTTTTTCCTTGATAATCTCAATGTTGCCTGTTTCATAGAGAGTAACACCCTCCATGCGCAACTTTCCCGGAATCAATTTAGCCATAGTTACCCCTTTATCTTATCTTTTCATTATACCACATTTTCCCCTACGAAAATAGCCTTCCAGGAAGACTTTTCTCCTAGAAGGCTCGATTTTTAAAGTGTAGCAAAAGTGGTCACGATACGTTGGCAAACTTCTTCTAGTACTGACTTCGGCATAGCTACATTGAGGCGGGCATGAAGAGTTCCCTCCTCCCCAAAGTCCAAACCTCGGTTCAAGATAACCTTGACTTCATTCTTCAAAAGCTCTTGCAAGCGGTCATCCGTTAGGTCATAGGCTGAAAAATCAAGCCAGATCAAGTAGGTACCTTGTGGTTTCATGACCTTAATCTTGGTTTCGTTGCCCAAAACATCCACTACATAGTTAATGTGGTCCTCGATGACTTCTTTTAACTCTCCTAACCAGTCCTTACCATAACGGTAGGCAGCTTCTGTCGCCAAATACCCCAAGCCTGAGATTTCATGTTGGTTATTGGCCAACTGGCATTTTTGGAAAGCAACACGAAGCTTTGGATTTTCAATAACTGCATAGGAATTCTTGGTCCCAGCAATATTAAAGGTCTTAGTGGCACTGCTCAAGATAAGGGCGAAGTCTTTAAAAGCAGGATCAATGGTATTAAAAGACTGGTGTTTGTGACCAAAGAGTGCCAAATCTTGGTGAATCTCATCTGAAACCAACAAAACACCATGTTTTTGGCAGAGATGCCCAATCTTTTCTAACACTTCCTTTTCCCAAACACGTCCACCAGGATTGTGGGGATTGCAAAGGATATAAAGCTTCACATACTCTTCCACCAATTCCTTCTCTAACTGGTCAAAGTCAATCTCAAACAGCCCGTCCTTTTCCACCAAAGAATTAGTAATCAATCTGCGATTGTTCAGTTTGACACTGCGGGCAAAAGGTGGATAGACCGGTGTGTTAATCAGAACAGCCTCTCCTTCTTTTGTAAAGGCTTGAATAGCTGTTGAGATGGCCGGTACCACTCCCTCGATAAAGACGAGGGCATCCTTGTCAAAGTGATACCCGTGTTGATTGGCTTCCCAGTCCTGAACCGACTCAATCAAAGCATCACTTGCATAAGTATAGCCATAGACCAACTGATCTGCGTAGGCTTGTACAGCTTGTCGAACCTCAGGCAAAACCACAAAGTCCATATCTGCTATCCAGGCTGGTAGAACTTCGCGATCAGCTTCCGCTTCTTTCCATTTATAGGTATGGTGCCCAAAACGATTGGGCAGGCTTGTAAAATCATATTTTCCCATATCTATCTTATCCTTCCAAAGCTTGGCGCAAGTCCGCAATCAAATCTCTAGCATCTTCAATCCCAATTGACAAGCGCAGGAGGTCATCTGTTAAGCCATAGGAATGACGCACTTCTGCCGGAATATCCGCATGAGTCTGAGTTGTCGGATAGGTGATCAGACTCTCTACCCCACCCAAACTTTCCGCAAATGAGAAGACCTTGAGGCTATTTAAAATATGAGGAATACGTTTTTCATCCACTACTTTAAAGGAAATCATACCCCCACGCCCAGTATAGAGCACTTCCTTGACAGCAGGTGAATCCTTCAAAAAAGCAACCACTTCTTGGGCATTGGCTGTAGAACGCTCCATACGAAGAGGCAGGGTTTTGAGACCACGAATCAACTGATAACTATCAAATGGTGACAAGACCGCACCTGTCGTATTGAGATTATAGAAAAGTTGTTCATATAGTTCTAAACTATTAGTCACAACCACCCCAGCTAAGACATCATTGTGCCCTGCTAAATACTTGGTGGCAGAATGAAGAACGATATCCGCACCATCTTCAATCGGACGTTGGTAAATCGGACTGTAGAAGGTATTGTCCACCACTACCTTGGCACCCTTGGCATGAGCTAGTTTGGCTAGTTTGGCAATATCAAATTCCAACATCAAGGGATTGGTTGGTGTTTCAATATAAAGAACATCCACATCTTTCTCTAACTCTGCGATAAGCTCTTCTTCTGTATTGGCATAGGTAAAATGGAAACGGCCTTCTTGCTCCACTTGGTTGAACCAACGGAAAGAACCCCCATACAGATCACGCACAGCCAAGACTTTACTTCCAACTGGAAAAACACTAAAGGCCAGTACAATCGCAGCCATTCCTGAGCTTGTCGCTAGGGCATAGTCTGCTGACTCAATAGCCGCCAAGACCTCCTCCGCCTTACTGCGAGTTGGGTTTTTAGTCCGAGTATAGTCAAATCCCGTAGACTGACCGAACTCCGGATGCTGATAAGTGGTTGAAAAATGAAGCGGTGTTACCAAGGCACCTGTGGCCTCATCTGACTTGATCCCAGCCTGAGCCAAAATTGTGTTGATGTGTAGTTTTTTGCTCATACAATACCTCCAAATCTATAGTAACTATTGTACCACTTATTTTTACTAACTCATTTTCTTGTTTTCAAGAGCTAGTTATAGTTTCAAACTATATAAAAACGATAGTTCCTTGAGAAACTATCGTTTTTCCTGTTGAATAGACTGGTTATTTAACGTGTTTTGCCAGTTCTTCTTGGGCTTTTTTATTTGATTCTTCTTTTTCTTTTAGCCATTTTTCTTTCGCTTTTTCATACTCATCAGCCGTTACAGTCTTATCTTGTAACTTGAGATACTTGTATGATTCGACACCCTTATTTCCAGCTTGTGAGAATGGTGATGAGAATGGAACTGTCTTTCTCAAGGTCGGTGTTCCACCCTGAGAAACGTTTGGAATTGCAAGGGCGCTATCAACGAGCCAAGCTTGAACTTCAGCATATTTTTCATAACGTTTTGCTGGTTCTTGCTCCTTGTTCGCTTCTTCTAACATTTGAGTGTAAGTATCCAGACCAACCGCCTTAGCCTTGTCATTGACCTCACCTGGTTCTAGACCAATGTTTTGCAACATACCACCGTTATTGACATTTAAGATATCAAGATAGCTTGATGGATCCAAGTAGTCAGCACTCCAACCGCCATTATAGATATCAAAGTCTTTTTGAGCTGCAGTTTGAGCTAGGTAGCTAGAGTTGTCAAAATCATCTGTTGATAGCTGTTGGATATCGATAACCACATTCTCAGCTCCTAGAACAGATTCGATGGATTGTTTCAAAGAACTTGCTTCAAGTACACCTTTTTTAGCTGATTGGTCAACTGTTACATCCAAGTGGATTGGGAATTGCACACCCTTAGCTTCCAATTCTTTCTTAGCTTCTGCAAATTTAGCTTTAGCCTTGTCAGGATTGTAGTATGGATCTTGCGCATCTGCAAAGTTGATTCCTTGCCATTCTTGGCCATAGTTGACCATCTTTTCTGAAACAACATCACCAAAGTCTTTTCCGTTGATACTTACAAATGTTGGAGGTACAACCAAGTTACGAATAATCTTTGTTGCTCCGTCCTCCCCTTGAGATTGTGCTCCATAGGCTGTACGGTTATAAGCATAGTTGAAGGCTTGACGGAAGTTTTTATTCAGAACTGCTTCTTGGGTTGATTTCTTTTCAATATCTGAGGATTTAGACGTGAAGTTATAAGATTTTCTGTCCAAGTTGAAGTTCAAGTAATAAGAAGTTGCGTTTTGCATACTATAGATGATGTTATCCTTGTTCTTCTCTTTAATGCCTTCAAAGCTTGAGCTATTTGGATAGAGACGCGCGTAGCTGTATACTCCTTCTACGAAGTTACGAGCTAGGGCATCTTGGTCACTACCATCATAGTAAGTCAATTTCACATCGTCCACAAAGACATTTTTAGCATCCCAGTAATTTGGATTTTTCTTGTATTCGATAACAGATTTTGAAACAAAAGATTTCATCAAGAAAGGTCCACTATACAAAATACTAGAAGGATCTACCTTACCAAAATCATCCCCTTTTGATTTTAGGAAGTCTGCATTGACAGGGAAGAGAATGGTTGAAGTTGTTTTAGAATTCCAATAAGGTTCTGGACGTGTCAAAGTATACTGAACTGTTTGGTCGTCAATCGCCTTAACACCGACAGTTGAAAAGTCAGTTGTTTTCCCGTTGATATAGTCATCCAAACCTGCTACAGAGTCTTGAACCAAGTACAAGGCTTCGGATTTTTTATCAGCAGCATATTTCAAACCTGTCACAAAGTCTTGGGCCGTTACAGGGGCATATTCTTCACCCTCATAAGTATACCATTTTGCATCCTTACGCAATTTGTAAGTATAGGTCAAACCGTCCTGAGAAACAGTCCAATCCTCTGCCAATGATGGAACATAGTTACCGTATTGGTCATTTTCCATCAACCCATCCACCAAATTGGTCACGATGTCGGTAGTTGTTGCACGGTTTTCTGCAAGATAGTTCAAACTAGATGGATCGCTCGAATAAACATAGTTATATGTTTTAGAAGCGCTACTTGAATTTCCACATGCGCTCAGTAAGATACCTGCGCTTAACACGACACTTGCAAGTGTCAGATACTTGGCCTTAGACTTTTTCATTTCCAGAACCTCCTGTTTTAAATATTTGTCTTATTATACAGTTTTGGTTTTATTTAGTCAAGCTTTTTTTGAAGAAAAAGTCAAAAAACATATTTTTTTGCTACTAATTTTAGAAAAAGTTCTACTTTTTTAATATTTTGAACAATAAAACAACCTTTCTTTAATAGAAAGGTTGTAATTATAACTTTTATTTATAAATCATTTACGATATTTTCAATCGTGTCCGTAGTCGGTCTGCTTGATCTTTGCCAATTATCTTGTCCAAGAGTCGTGTCCGTAGGCTCATCAAACCATACAGACCTCCTCCAAACCCTCCGATGAGAGCCACATAAAGGAAACTCCAGAAGCGTCCACTTGGTTGGAAGATAAAACCGATTATCCACTGCAAAAAGCCAACTAGGATAAACATGACAAGGGTCAAGATGGTAATCAAAATAGTCCGTTTCAAGATTATCTTTCGACGAGCACCCGTTACCTGGCAGATGTCTCGGTACATCAAGACATTCGGAATGATCAAGCCGATAGTCGTTGAAATCAAAGGACCGTAGCTGTGGAAAATAGCAATGGTTGGCAATTGCAAGATGATCTTAGCAATGGAACCATAGATAAAGTAAAGAACTGCCTTGCGGTTGTGGAACATAGCCTGAAGCATAGGAGACAAGACCATATATAAGCCTAGGATAGTAGACTGCAAAACCGCAAAGATAAATAATCCCATAGCCAGACTATCTGGCTTACCATAAAAGACTGTGTAGAGCGGTTCTCCTACCATGACAACTCCAACCGTTGCTGGTAGCAAGAATAAGAGGAGCATGGTCATACTATCTTGAACTAGGCGAGCTGCTGCCTGCAAGTCACCTTTTACATAGTTCTCCGTCAAAAGTGGCAAGCCAACACTACCAATGGAAACTCCTACAGAGATTAAAATCATGGTAATTTTATTCGGATTGGCAGAGAAATAAGAAAACATAACAACCAAGTCTTCATTGCTGTAGTTGGTAAACCAAGTCATGCTTCTGATAAAAGTCATCTGGTCCAAGATTTGGAAAAGCTGGATGGCTGATCCTGTCAGGATAAAGGGAATGGCTTCCTTGATGGTATCGACTAAGAGTCGCTTACTATTGATTTTATCCCGTGTATCAAATACTCTTTTGAGCAAACCTTCTTGGGCAAGAAAGTAGATTAGGACTACAAAACTAGCCACCATCCCCACAAAAGCCGCAAAGGTCGACTGGGTAACTGCTGATAAGTAGTCACCAGACCCCATCTTCATAATGAAGAAAGTCGCTAGCAACATCCAGATGACACGAATCACCTGCTCAGCGATTTGGCTCATAGCATAAGGCTTGAGGTTATTCATCCCTTGGAAGAATCCTCGGATGACGCTCATGGACGGGAAAATCAAGACCGCCCATGCCAAACTCTGCATGATAGGTATCAAATCTTTCCCAACACCTGATAAATCTGCTAACCAAGGAGAAAAGAGATACAAGACCAAGGCAAAGGCAAGTCCCAATACAGTCATAAAGCCTAAGAAGCTTCGAATCAGGGCAAAACTATGCTCTTCCTCATGCATGGTATTGTATTTAGCGACCTGCTTAGCGACTGCAACAGGAATACCCGCAGTCGAAATCAACAAGAACCAAGCATAGATATTGTAACCCATGGTAAAGAGACCATTAGCCTTAGCAGCATATGTTCCCATCCAAATATACCAAGGGATAATGTAAATAGCCCCGAGCAAGCGACTGATAAAGTTACTAGCTGTAAGCCAGGCAGTCCCACGTAACATCTGGGCCTGCTGATGATTATTTTCGTTAGACATAACTTCCTCATTCATTTTTAATAACTAGGAAATGTTCCTTATCTTCCATTATAAACTTTTCCTTGTTACTTGTAAAATTCAGACTTTCGGTTTACAATAGAAAGTATGATAAAGATTGAAACCGTATTAGATATTTTAAAGAAAGACAATCTCTTCCGTGAGATTATCGACCAAAGACATTACCACTATAACTTTAATGATGTAACTTTTGGTAGCATCTGCTACGATAGCCGAAAAGCACAAGAAAATAGTCTCTTTTTTGTAAAAGGAGCTGCTTTTAAGAAGGAATTTCTTCTTTCGGCAATCTCACAAGGACTCGGTTGGTATGTAGCCGAGCAGGACTACGAAGTAGGCATTCCTGTTATTGTCGTTAGCGATATCAAGAAAGCCATGAGTTTGATTGCCATGGAGTTCTATGGTAATCCACAAAAGAAACTCAAAATTCTCGCTTTCACAGGGACCAAAGGTAAGACAACAGCAGCTTACTTTGCATACAACATCCTATCTCAACGCTACCCAACCGCCCTCTTGTCAACTATGAACACAACTCTAGATGGCAGAACCTTCTTTAAATCTTCCTTCTCAACACCTGAAAATATCGATCTTTTCGACATGATGGCTCAGGCTGTTAAAAATGGTAGAACCCATCTCGTAATGGAGGTTTCTAGTCAAGCCTATCTAGTTCACCGAGTCTATGGTCTGACCTTTGATGTAGGAGTCTTTCTTAACATCACTCCTGACCATATCGGTCCGATTGAGCATCCGACTTTTGAAGATTACTTCTACCATAAACGTCTCTTGATGGAAAATAGCCGAGCAGTTGTCATTAATAGCGACATGGACCACTTTTCTGTCTTGAAAGAACAAGTAGAAGATCAAGAACATGACTTCTACGGTAGCCAATCTGATAACCAAATAGAAAATTCCAAAGCCTTTAGCTTCTCAGCTACTGGTAAATTAGCTGGCGATTATGATATTCAGTTGATTGGATATTTCAACCAAGAAAATGCCGTGGCTGCCGGACTTGCCTGCCTTCGTTTAGGTGCTAGTCTTGAAGACATTAAAAAAGGGATTGCTGCAACACGCGTTCCTGGCCGCATGGAAGTTCTCACTCAGAAAAATGGTGCTAAGGTCTTCGTCGACTACGCCCACAATGGCGACAGTCTGAAAAAACTCATCAATGTAGTTGAAACTCATCAAACTGGAAAAATCGCTCTGGTTCTCGGTTCGACTGGAAACAAGGGGGAGAGTCGTCGCAAAGACTTTGGACTCCTTCTCAATCAACATCCTGAGATTCAAGTCTTTCTCACCGCTGATGACCCCAACTATGAAGATCCTATGGCGATTGCAGATGAGATCAGTAGCTATATCAGCCATCCTATTGAAAAGATTGCCGATCGTGAAGAAGCCATCAAGGCGGCGATGGCCGTCACAAATCAAGAACTCGATGCCGTGATTATTGCGGGTAAGGGTGCTGATTGCTACCAAATCGTCAATGGAGTGAAAGAATCCTACCCTGGTGACGCTGCTGTCGCAGAACGTTACCTATAAAATCAAAAAATCAAGGGAAGTTTTCCCTTGATTTTTTAGTCTTCTTTCTTAAATGAGTTTTTAAGACCTTCAACGGCACCTTCTACAGCACCTTTAGCATCTTCGACAACTTCTTTTGCTTTGGCAACTGTTTTTTCTACAGCACCTTCTGCTTCTGTTTTGCTATCGCCAGTAACTTTACCAAATCCTTCTTTGATAGCACCAGTTGCTTGTTCCAATTTATTTTCAAGTGACATAGCTCTGTCTCCTTTTTGTTTTAATACGATAATGGTTATCGCTTACATTTAGTTTATGCTTATTCTTTGGTAAAGTCAAACAATCTGCTCAAAAGCAAACAATTAAGACAAATAGAAAAACAAGCGTTCCTTGTCAAAATCAACAGCCAACTCATACTTTCCTTCTTCGTTTTGAACAATATAACCCAAGACGACTAAACTCTCAACGAAAATATCACGCCGTTTCTGCATGAGCTGGTCCTTTTTGAGGAACTTGAGCAAAAACGTCGTCATATACTTGAGAGCATACTCAGGATTGACATCTCCCAAAATGGCATAGAGTTCCTGCTGTTTTTCTGTCAAAGGATAATGATTCTTGACCTTGTAGAAATAATTAGACAGGGTCATTTTTGTCCGCGCAAAATCCGTATATTCGACTAAAATGGCTGCATTGGTTTGATTGCGCAATTCTGTCTCAAAAGTCTTCTCTAGCAAGGCTTGATAGACTGGATTGTCCTCTCTGATAAAAATTTCTTGGTCAAGGGCTAAATCATCCGTAGATTCTAAAAAAGGGAGATTGAGAAAATAGCGTTTGTTTTCCCTTCGGATCAAGCCTGCCTTAATATACTCTTCCATCAGTTTATCAACTGCCGAATCTGGAAACTTAGCCTTGATTTCTCGGAGGATTACATCATCATGCTGGTCCAGATAGTTCACCAAATCTATAAAAAATGGCTGTCGCGTCAAACGTGATGGATTAAAAATCTGAATCATGAAGATTCCTTTCTTTACATTCTAAAAGAGGAGATGCTGCCAACTGACTGGGATTGGTCCCTGGTTGGTTCAGAGGCACAGGAAGTTCGAGTTTCCTGTAGTATTCTCTCCAAAAATCACTGATCTCCTGCTCCCCATCCCCAAATTTCATCGGAATGGTCTCAAAAATAGGTAGGATTTCTGCGATGTACTGGGAGCAATAAAAGCCAGAACCATCTGGATAAAAAGAGGCATTATAGGGTGCACCCAAATGTTTGCTAGCTCTCTCCTTTACCAAGTCAGCTTCCAGCTCTGGATAGACATAAAGATCGTAAAGATGAGTTGGTTCAAAAAATTCAGCCGGTTCTTGACAAATGACACCAGCTTTCCCACTAGCATGGTAGATGAAACCGTCCAAAAAGATAGCTACATGACTATAGTTTCCAGTAGAAGCCTGGATAGCCTGCCCCATATCTGAAAGGTCCTTCACAAAAATCAAATCGCCATTTTCTAACATCTTTCTCTCCTAGAAAAAAAGGAGCCGAAACCCCTTTAGCTATAAGGAAAACATCGTTTTCTCGTGTCAATTATCTCACAGACTATTACCCATTAAAGCTTTCTGTCAACTGAGGCACCACTTGTTTCTTACGTGAAACGGCACCTGGAAGGAAAGCGTGGTTGTTTTCAAGTTTGAAGTTAAAGGCTGCTTCCACCTTGTCCATGTTTGATCCAAGAGCCAAAATTTCTGAGTTTGAGTTGACAATGTCTGTAATCATCAAGACAAAGTCAGAGTATCCGTTTGCTGTATTGGCAGTTTGCATTGCAGCTTCAATTTCTGCTTGACGTTCCAAGACTTCAGCAATATCAACTGTGTTTACTTGGGCAACACGGACCTTATTTCCGTTGAGTTCAAAAGTCTTAGCATCGATGTCAATCAATTCTTCAGCAGATTTACTAGCCAAGTTTGTACCAGCTTTCAGCATAGCCAAACCGTACTCTTCCAAGTTGACACCAGCCAATTCAGCCAATTCAGGAGCAATGACTTTATCAGATGGGTGAGTTGTTGGTGATTTCAAAAGGAGGGTATCTGAAATCAAACCTGAAAGCATCAAACCTGCGATTTCTTTAGGAACAGCTACACCATGTTCTTTGAACATGCGGTAAACGATAGAAGACGCTGATCCAACTGGTTCCAAACGCATGTAAAGTGGACTTGCAGTTTCAAAATTAGCCACACGGTGGTGGTCCACAACACCGTAAACTTCTACTTCAGCGATATCTGATACAGATTGTTGGAATTCATTGTGGTCAGTCAAGATGACTTGCTCTGCACCTTCTGCTTTAGCAGATGTGATGACGCGTGGTGCTTCTACACCAAAATAGTTCAAAACGAAAGCTGTTTCTTCATTAGGAGTTCCAAGTGCTACTGCTTCTGTGTCTAATCCATAAGCCTCTTTTGCAAGATAGGCAAAGGCTACAGATGACCCGATGGCATCTGAGTCTGGATTTTGGTGACCAAATACTAGAATCTTAGACATGATAATACCTCTTTAAATTTATTCATCTTATTGTAGCACTTTTTTCCTCTTTTGACAAAAGTAAGAGGAGCCAAAAGACTCCTCCTTAGACATCAATATGGTTGACTAGATTTTTCTCTTGATTTTCAGATAAAAATCGTTCTTTCTGAGGACGTTTCTTTCGTTTGAGGAGAGCCTCGGCAGACATGGCTTCTTCCTTACTGGCAAAACCCTCTACATAGATGAGTTTGACTGGCAAGCGAGCTCGGGTATACTTGGCTCCCTTACCACTATTATGAACGGCAAGGCGCCTCTTCACATCCGTTGTATAGCCCGTATAGTAAGAACCGTCGCGACACTCCACCACATACATATAGGCCTTATGATCCATAGTAAATCTCTTGAATTTCTGGTGTATAAGAACCATCATCATTGTGAACGATGAGTGGTGGCAAGACCTTAAAGCCACTGGTCGATCCATCCTTGATAGCTTCGATTAAGAGCATATTAGCCTCCTTCTCACGTTTAGGATAGACAAATTGCAGGCGCTTGGGTGCCAAATTATGGCGTTGAAGCATGTCTAAGATATCCAAGAGCCGATCTGGACGATGAACCATGGCCAAACGGCCATTAGACTTGAGAATACTCTGAGCACTACGGCAAATTTCTTTTAGGTTAGTCGTAATTTCGTGTCTGGCCAGAAGGTAATGTTCACTCTCGTTCAGATTGGAATGCGGATCCACCTTAAAATAAGGCGGATTGCACAAAATCATATCCACCTTACTTCCCTGAATGTGGGCAGGCATATTTTTCAAATCATCACAGATGACCTGCATCTGCTCTTCCAAGCCATTCAACTGAACCGAACGCTCTGCCATATCCGCCAAGCGCTCCTGAATCTCTACAGATATTATCCGCGCCTGAGTACGTGAACTAGCAAAAAGTCCCACTGCACCATTTCCAGCACAAAAGTCCACAATTAAACCCCGTTTAGGGAAGCGAGGAAAGCGTGATAAAAGAACACTATCCACCGAATAGCTAAACACCTCTCTATTTTGAATGATCTTGATATCTGTCGAAAAGAGCTGATTGATTCGCTCTCCTGATTTTAATAATTGTTCTTCTTTCATATTTTCATTATAACAAATTATGTTAATATTACAAATGATTTAGATAATCGTATTTATGGCTTCTTCTTTAAATGCTCTAATGCCTCACGCGTCCAAACAGGCATCATTCGTCCAAGTGGTTCAAAACCGTGCTTGATCCGATCATTTGAAAAACGTCTCCGTCTTGGCAATTGATGTTTTTCCTCTTCCAAGGTACGGATAGAAAGACTGGCCTTCCCAGTGTATTCGTCAAAATCCACCACCTGAACTTGAACTTCATCGCCAATTTTTAAAATGTCATAGATATTTTCAATAAATCCCGTCCGAATCTCCGAGATGTGAATCAGCCCTGTCACCCCTGTCTCTAACTCGACAAAGGCACCATAGGGCTGAATTCCTGTAATACGCCCGTTTAGCTTATCACCAATTTTCATTCTAGTCCTCAATTTCAATCGTTTCAATTACTACATCTTCAACTGGCTTGTCCATTGCACCAGTCTCAACAGCTGCAATGGCATCCAAGACTGCGAAAGATTCTGCGTCTACCAACTGCCCGAAAACAGTATGGCGGCGGTCAAGGTGAGGAGTCCCACCTTGTTCTGCATAAATCTCAGCGATAGGTTCAGGCCAGCCACCACGCGCAATCTCTTTCTTAGAGTATGGCAAATGTTGGTTTTGCACGATAAAGAACTGGCTACCATTGGTATTTGGACCCGCATTGGCCATAGAAAGGGCACCACGGATATTGTAGAGTTCTTCTGAAAATTCATCTTCAAAAGAGTCGCCGTAGATTGACTCACCACCCATACCAGTACCAGTTGGGTCTCCACCTTGGATCATAAAGTCCTTGATAATTCGGTGGAAAATCACACCATCATAGTAACCGTCTTTTGACAGAGCAACAAAGTTAGCCACTGTTTTAGGAGCATGTTCAGGGAAAAGCTTGATACGCAAGTCTCCGTGATTTGTCTTAATGGTCGCAAGAGGACCTTCTACTGTTTCAATTTCTACTTGTGGGAAATGCAATTCTTTTTCTACCATACCAAATCCTTCTAAGGCATCAAAAATGCCATCTTCTTCTACTGTTTTTGTAATATAATCTGCTTTTTCTTTGATTTTTTCATGGGAAACTCCCATGGCAATACTGATTCCAGCATAATCAAAGAGTTCCAAGTCATTGAGCCCATCTCCAAAGACCATGACATTCTCTGGTTTCAAGCCTAGATGTTCTACCACCTTGGCTACGCCTGTGGCTTTTGAACCTGAAATCGGCACGATATCTGATGAATGTTCATGCCAACGCACCATGCGAAGTTTACCTGAGAGACTATCTGGTAGGTGCAAATCATCCCCTTTATCCTCAAAGGTCCACATCTGGTAAATATCTGCTTTTTCATGGAAGTTAGGATCCACATCTAAGTTTGGATAAATCGGGTCAATCGCCTCACTGATCAGTTCTGTTCGAGTAGAAAGTTTGGCGTCATGGCTACCAACCAAGCCGTACTCAATTCTCTCTTCCTTTGTCCAAGAAATGTACTCCTCAACATCTGACTTGTCAATCTGATGTTGATAAACCACCTTCCCTTTTTTGTCTTCTATATAAGCCCCATTTAGGGTTACAAAAAAGTCCGGCTTGAGCTCACGAATCTCTGGAACGACACCGAAAATACCACGACCAGAGGCAATTCCTGTTAAAATTCCTTTTTCACGTAACTGTTTAAAGACAGTGGGAATTGTAGCTGGAATAAAACCTGTCTTTGACGTACGCAAGGTATCATCAATATCAAAAAAGACGATTTTAATCTTCTTTGCCTTGTATTTTAATTTCGCATCCATCTCTCTACCTCTTTTCCATCACTCTTTCCATTATACCATAAAGCTGATGAAATTCCTTTTTTGGAAAAAGATGAAAATCCTATCAAAAAGAGGGCCAGAAAAACTAGCCCTCCCTTTTCATTCTAGAACATCTCTAGAGCAATCATGGTAATCATCGTTGCATCATAGTAGTTGTCCAAAGGTAAATCTTGTGTGAAAATGTATTTATTTTGCTGAAGAAGTTTCAGATAGCCTTCTCCCTTGTCAGACGCGTAGGTAATCGGTGCCAAGAAACTACCTGCCTGGTATTGATTGAGGGCCGTTCCGTTCAAGTCATAACCAGCATAAATGCGTTGCTCTTTCATAAAGAAATCCATCATCTTTTGAACGAGTTTTTGGCTTCTTTCATCCTGGCTCTGTGACAAGTGATAAGGCAAACGACAAGCGTTATAAGAATACGCTCCATCGTATTGAGATTCGATAGTATTGGCATCAACAAGATGTGCCCCTGACTTCTCAGCCCAGATAAAGTCTGGCAAGAGACCCGTATCAGAATGAGAACTGATTTGCTCTAGTTGGCCAAGCATCTTATCCTTAACATCTAACCACTGTTTATTTCCAGTCAGGTCATAGAAAGATTGGAAATAGTGAGGTAAGGTGTCAGAAGTCCGCATCAAGTAATAATAATCGGAATCCTTGTTCGCCCAGTTCCCTACTGTTAGGACACCTGTCTCTTCATTATAATTGTATTTAAGGATATCATCCAATATTTTTTTAGCTTGCGCTTGGTATTCCTGTGCTTTATCAGGCCACTGCTTGGCAGCTTCAATCAAAGAATAAGCGATGTAGAGATCCCCATCAGTTGCGTTCTGCTTCTCAACCGTTTCACTACCATTTGTGATCACTTGCTTCCAAGACATCAACTGCGTTCCCTCAATACGATGATTTTGATAATAGCGATAAAGGTTATCAAAATCTGCTTGACTTGCTTGCCCTTTTTGGGCTGCTAAAACCGTTATGAGCATGCCGTAACTTTGGGCCTCTGATAGAACCGTTGTTTCCTCAGAATCATCCGTCGTACGAACATAAGACTGATCGCCTTTTGTAACAAGGAACTGTTGGCTCCATTGGCTGTAAATTCGATTACGCATTTCGATTTTAGTCCTTCCTCTTGCTAAAAACAAGGCTAAACAAAAGATAGAAAGGATGAGCACAAACCAGACATATTTTAATTTATTCGTTTTCATAGAACCTCCTATCCTGCAAATCGCTTGGTTTTAACCCACTTGGTTTCTTTTCTTCGGAGTACCTTGTCTAGAACGATTGAAGAAATGGAATCAATGGAAACAACGATAAACATCTGTGCATAAGTGAAATAGGCAGCCAAGGCCAACCAGATTTGCTTTGTAGTAGCTTGTCCAAATTGACTTGCCAATGCTGTCATAATTTGCATCAGATAAAGACCAATCATGAGAATCCAGTTGAAGAGCATGAGCTGGGCGATGTAGATATTGTCCGCATCAAAAGCAAATGGAACCCTGACATCTGGGAAGAAAAGATTAAGACAGATCGCTAGCACATTCGCTAGGAAAATCAAATCCGATAGGACAATGGCAAAGTTAAACCAAAAGAAAACACATGAATAGTTAAAGACTTCTAGTTTAACGCGCCAGTTTGCTCTGCCAAATAGATGCTTAAAGTTTGAGAGAACAACTTCGTAATTTCCTTTTGCCCAGCGTTTCCGTTGCATATAGTAACTCTTTAAGGTCTCAGGTTCTTGTTGGAAAGCCTCTGAATTATAGGCAAGGGCAATCAATTTACCACTCTGCATGATTTTGAAGGAAATATCGGTATCCTCAGTTAAGGCACCATTTTTCCAACCCCCGATGCTCTTTACAAAGTCGGTTTGAATGATAAAGTTGGTTCCTGGAATACGCCCAATTTTAAAGAGATGCCACATTCCAACGTGGTGCACGCGCTGAGTAACAACGATTTCCTGGTTGATACAACGAGTCAAGAAATTTTGATTGGCATTTCGAGTCTTGTTGCGACCAAAAGATGCCACATGACGTTCTGGATCCTTCATCACTTCTTTGACAAGGAAATAAAGGGCATTTTTTTCAGGCATGGCATCCGCATCATAAACACAGATGTATTCACCTGTTGCCATCTCCAAAGCATCATTTAGAACGCCCGCTTTTCCTCCCGTACCAGTACGGTCGATAATGGTTAGATTTCTTCCTGCATATTCAGGCATGGCTTGTACAGACAAACATTCTGCATAGGTGTTATCCGAACAGTTATCCGCAAATAAGAGCAACTCCACACGGTCGTGAGGATAGTTCATATCCAAGATAGCTTTTGCCGTCTGCGCAATAACTACATCCTCATTATGTGCAGGAACAACAATGGTGACCTTAGGATAATAAGGTAGCGGCGAAGTGTCTACACGAAAATCACTGTGTTTAAACCAAAAGTGTACTGCCGAAAAGAGAATTACCAAGCCCCATGCTAGAGAAATCCAAATTGTAAGCAAGGTAAAAATCATTAACATTTGACTAATCATGATTCACCGCCTTAAAATTTTTGTTTACTCGGTGGTAAAGAATATTGTATGCAATAAATAGTATGATAAAACAAATGCCAAAGACGAGACTGAGTCCCAAAGCAATACCAAAAAATAGTTCGGTTAAAGTCATGTTTCCCTCCTAATATTCTACAATTACATCTGTCTCTAGTTGACGTTTGAGATGACTGGCGACATCCGCGTAGTCTTGGTATTTATCTTTATTATCAGAATTAATCACCAAATAGCCTGTTTGAAACTGAATTCCTTGATTGCCATCTTCTCCGTGAAAAACTAAACTGCTCAGTTTCTCCTGCAAACCATTCAAATAAAGTTTCTTCAAAGAATGTTGGTTAGTACTCGATAGAACGAGAAAATTACCATCCGAAACGTAATAGAGCTTATCATTGTAACTCAATTCCTGAGCAATTTCCTCTTGAATACGACTGAGCATCTGGTTATGTTCTTTTGGTTTAATCTGGAAGAACAAATCTTCATGTGCCCAATGAATCAATAGAGATTGAACCGTAAAATCACTTTGTTCAGCGACCATAGCTTGGTAATCTGCTCGAGCTGCGTCTTCCTGTTCTTGGACCTTTGAGGCCACCTTGAAGAAATAATAACGAACCTTAAGTAGAATCCCAATCAAAAGAGGAAAACTGATTAATAAGAAGATCAGTTGCATGATTGGGATGTAAACCACACCCGCAACCAAAACGATAAGTCCAAAACCAAATGCTAAGATAAGAGTCCAAGTAAGCAAAAGGTCAGATAATACCAACACGGCAAACAAGGCTAAAGCCAAAAACAAGATTTGTTCTAAAATGATTGCTCGAGCATACAAAAAACAAAGCACCAAAAGAATGACCTCACAAGCAAGCAAAGCCATAAGCCAGTTTTTAAATTGACTCCAATTTTTCATTTTATCTTATTTCCCCCCTTTGAATTCAGATACAGAAGTCGCTGCCCCAAAGAACTGTTGAATGGATTGTACGATTCGTTCAGAGGCTCTTCCATCTCCATAAGGATTTGGTGCCTGAGACATTTGTCTATAAAGAGTTTCATCTGTTAAGAGTGCTGCCATCGCTTCTTTCACACGTACTGGATCCGTACCAACTAGCTTCAACGTACCTGCTCTTACTCCTTCTGGACGTTCCGTCGTGTCACGAAGGACAAGGACAGGTTTGCCGAGAGAAGGCGCCTCTTCTTGAACACCTCCAGAGTCAGTCATGATAAAATAGCTTCTTGAAGCCAAATTATGAAAATCAAGTACATCTAAAGGCTCGATCAAGTGAATACGATCGTGACCAGATAAGATATCTTTTGCTGCTTCTTGCACAGCAGGGCTAAGGTGAACAGGATAAACAACTTCAATTTCCTGATGAAGATCGACCATCTCACGTAAAGCTGCAAAGACATTTCTCATTGGTTGACCTTGATTCTCACGACGATGCATGGTTACCAATACAAGTTTCTTATCTGGATCCAATTGATCTAGAACTTCATGATAGTAATCCGATTGAACGGTTAGTTTCAAGGCATCAATGGCTGTATTTCCCGTAATGACAATAGCAGACTCAGGATGATTTTCCTTGAGGAGATTTTCTTTACTCTCACTAGTTGGAGCAAAATAAAGATCCGCTAAGTTATCAGTCATCTGACGATTCATTTCTTCTGGGAAAGGAGAATACTTATCAAAGGTCCTTAGACCAGCTTCAACGTGGCCGATACGTACCTGATTATAGAAAGCAACTAAACTTGCTGCAAAAGTTGTTGTTGTATCTCCATGAACAAGAATTATATCTGGAAGTTCTTGCTTAACAACTGGATCAAACTTTTCTAAAATTTTTCCAGTAATATCTAAGAGGGATTGATTTTTCCCCATAATATCCAGATCATAATGTGGCTCGATGCTAAAAGTTTCAAGAACTTGATCTAGCATTTGGCGATGCTGAGCTGTCACAACTGTGATCGTCTCAATGCTGTCACTATGTTTTTGCAATTCTAACACTAAAGGGGCCATTTTAATAGCTTCTGGTCGTGTTCCAAAAACAACCATCACTTTCAGTTTCTTCATTACGCTATCCTTCTACTATAATAAAATTTGATAAATCATATTAATTTGTATATCGAATAGTTCCAATTTCAATTAATTTGACTTTCATAATTATTTTACCGTCAATTTATTTATATGTCAAATTTTTTCCAAATTATATTATTTCATTTCATTTAATTTTAACATTCTGTAACTTTTTTTGTAATGATATCGTTTACAACTAAAAATAGCCCATTTCCCGATATATTTCAGATTTTTTTCAGAAAATACGACAATACACAAACTATTATTTATATGTCTTGTTGTATATTTATATTTGTATTGATATTTCAAACAATTATATTCTACCACTTTGAGGAATAAATCAAACAATTTCAAACAAAAAATCCCTTTTCCGAATGAAAAAGAGACTGTGATTGTTTACTATATTTAAAATTTAAATCTTATAAAATCTGTCTTAAAACAAATTTTTCGACAGATACAAGACCAATTCTCCGATATCTTCATACACCGCATTCATGGCCGGTTGATGGTTCTGATACCAAACACCCGTCCCATCTGGAATATAGCCTCGTTTGATGTACAATCTCTGGGCAGGTCCATACCCTGAATGGAGCCCAACACCAAGGGTCACCTTATCCGATATGAGCCTAACTCGTTTTTCTGCTTCTTCCAGCAAGAGATTTCCAATACCTTGATTTTGAAAAGGTTCAAAGACATTGAAATCTGAGAGTTCTGGATAGATTTCTGCAAAAGGCCCCTGCTTAGCGCAGGGCAAAATTGTGATATAACCCGCTAAAGCACCCTCAACCTCTGCAACTAAGACTTCTCTCTCCCCACATTCTTGTTCCTTAAAGTATCGAGTTAAAATCTCCTCTCTACTTGACCAACCTTGGCTGATAAATCCTCGAGATAGATCTTGTATGTCAGATTCTTGCATTTTTCTAATTGAACATATCGTCTTCATAAGTTGCTCCTTTATAGCTTTCTCCTACCATTATAGCACGATAATAAAGATTAAAAGAAAAACCTAGTAAGATAAAAGGATCTTACTAGATCAACAGGGAATCCTTTCTAACAAAGTCCCATAAAAATCTGAAAAAGAGGTCCCCCGGACCTCAACTCGCTCTCTCATTTCCATGCTCGTGAAAAAAAGACCCGTATGGGTCTTAATTCGCTTTCTTATTTCCGAGCTCATGAAAAAGAGGTCCACCCGGACCTCTTTTTTAATCTTCGTTTACGAAAGGCATCAAAGCCATTACGCGAGCGCGTTTGATAGCTGTTGTTACTTTACGTTGGTTTTTAGCTGAAGTTCCTGTTACACGACGAGGAAGGATTTTCCCACGTTCTGAAACGAAACGGCTAAGAAGCTCAGTATCTTTGTAATCAACATATTCAATTTTGTTTGCTGCGATGTAATCAACTTTTTTACGGCGTTTGAATCCGCCACGACGTTGTTGAGCCATGTTTTTTCTCCTTTATAGTATTAATTGTCCATTAGAATGGTAAATCATCATCTGAAATGTCCAATGGATTGGTTGCTCCAAATGGATTTTCAGAACGTGAAAAGTCTGGTACTGGGTTTGCAGGTGCTGATTGGCCAGCAGTTGGTGCAGAATAAGCTCCACCTGAATGTCCTTCACGCACTCCGCGGCTTTCCAACATTTGGAAATTCTCAGCCACGACTTCTGTTACGTAGACACGTTGTCCTTGCTGGTTATCGTAACTACGAGTCTGGATACGGCCTGTGATCCCGATAAGAGAGCCTTTCTTAGCCCAGTTAGCAAGATTTTCAGCCTGTTGGCGCCACATAACGACATTGATAAAATCAGCCTCACGTTCGCCATTTTGACTCTTAAATGTACGGTTTACTGCAAGAGTAAAAGTCGCAACTGCTACATTTGATGGGGTATAACGTAACTCAGCGTCACGTGTCATACGCCCTACAAGTACAACATTGTTAATCATAATTTACCTTCTTACGCGTCAAGTTTGACGATCATGTGACGAAGAATGTCAGTGTTGATTTTTGAAAGACGGTCAAACTCTTTAAGAGCTGCGTCGTCGTTTGCTTCAACGTTAACGATGTGGTAAAGTCCTTCACGGAAATCTTGGATTTCGTATGCAAGACGACGTTTTTCCCATGATTTTGATTCAACAACAGTTGCACCGTTGTCAGTCAAGATAGAGTCAAAACGTGCTACCAAAGCGTTTTTCGCTTCTTCTTCAATGTTTGGACGAATGATATAAAGAATTTCGTATTTAGCCATTGATATGTTCCTCCTTTTGGTCTAATGACCCCAAGACTTTGCAAGGGGTAAGTGAGGTTTGCTCACAATTAATTATTATACTAGAAAAACTGATAGATAGCAAGATAAAAGTGAAAAAAGAAGATGAAAATATCTTCTTTTTACTAGTTTATGGTTTGATACGGTGCAACATACGTGGGAATGGAATAGCTTCACGGATGTGTTTTGTACCTGCTGCGAAGGTTACCATACGTTCAATACCGATACCAAATCCACCATGTGGTACTGTACCGTATTTACGAAGGTCAAGGTAAAATTCGTATTCTGTACGATCCATGCCCAGTTCTTCCATTTTAGCGACAAGGGCATCGTAGTCTTCCTCACGCATAGAACCACCGATGATTTCTCCGTAACCTTCTGGTGCAAGCAAGTCTGCACAAAGTACGCGCTCTGGATTTCCAGGAACTGGTTTCATGTAGAAGGCCTTGATAGCTGCTGGGTAGTTCATGACAAATGTTGGCACACCAAAGTGGTTTGAAATCCATGTTTCGTGTGGTGAACCAAAGTCATCGCCATGTTCCAAATGCTCGTAGTCAGCATCTTCATCATTTTCATGCTCTTGCAAGAGATCAATGGCTTGATCGTAAGTGATGCGTTTGAATGGCTCTGCAATGTAGCGTTTCAAGAGCTCTGTATCACGTTCCAAGGTTTCCAAGGCTTGAGGCGCACGATCCAAAACGCCTTGAAGAAGAGCTTTAACATAAGCTTCTTGCAAGTCAAGTGACTCATCGTGTGTCAAGTAGGAGTACTCCGCATCCATCATCCAGAACTCAGTCAAGTGACGGCGTGTTTTTGATTTTTCAGCACGGAATACTGGACCAAAGTCAAAGACGCGACCAAGGGCCATAGCACCAGCTTCAAGGTAAAGCTGACCAGATTGACTCAAGTAGGCTGGTGTTCCAAAGTAGTCTGTTTCGAAAAGTTCTGTAGAATCTTCTGCCGCATTTCCTGAAAGAATTGGGCTATCAAACTTCATGAAGCCATTTTTATCAAAGAACTCATAAGTTGCATAGATGATAGCATTACGGATTCGCATCACAGCCACTTGCTTACGAGAACGGAGCCACAAGTGACGGTTGTCCATCAAAAAGTCTGTTCCGTGTTCTTTTGGTGTGATTGGGTAGTCTTGAGATTCACCGATCACTTCGATGTCTGTAATATCCAACTCATAGCCAAACTTAGAACGTTCGTCTTCTTTGACAATTCCTGTCACATAAACTGAAGTCTCTTGGCTCAATCGTTTGATGACATCAAACTTCTCAAGTCCCACTTCTTCACCAAATTTTTCAATAAAGTTTGGTTTAAAGGCTACACCTTGGAAGAAGGCTGTTCCATCACGCAATTGCAAGAAGGCAATTTTCCCTTTTCCTGATTTATTGGCAACCCAGGCTCCGATGGTCACTTCTTGACCAACGTAGTCTTTTACATCAATAATTGTTACACGTTTTGTCATAATCTATCTTCCTTTTTTCGTTTAACTTGTCCGAAGACATCATTACCCACTATTTTACCATAAATAGACTGTGATAGCTAGGTTCTACTAGAGAAAAATCGCGAGATTTTCGTTACAAAAAATCTTCGCTAAAAAGGCGAAGATTCTAAGTTTTATTTTTCCATAAATTGATGCAAACGACGAATAGCTTCTTTTAATGTATCCAAGTCTGTGGCATAGCTGAGACGAACATTTTCTGGTGCTCCAAATCCAGCTCCTGTAATCAAGGCCAGTCCGACTTCTTCGAGAATAGCCGTTGCAAACTCTGTCACATCTGTATAACCCTTCATTTCCATCGCTTTTTTAACATTTGGGAAGAGATAGAAGGCTCCTTGGGGCTTGACAACTTCAAAACCTGGGACTTGGCACAAGAGTGGATAAATGGTATTCAAACGTTCTTCAAAGGCTTGGCGCATGGTTTCAACAGAGTCTTGCGGTCCAGTTAGGGCTTCAATGGTAGCATATTGAGATACTGCTGTCAGATTTGAAGTCGTTTGTCCTGTTAATTTGCTCATGGCAGCGATAATTTCAGGATTTCCCACAGCATAACCTACCCGCCAACCAGTCATGGCATAAGCCTTAGATACTCCGTTGATAACGATGGTTTGCTTGCGAATGGCTTCTGACAGACTAGAGATTGGAACAAATTCATTTCCGTTATAGACCAGACGTCCGTAGATATCATCTGCTAGGATGAGGACATCATGTTCAACAGCCCAATTTCCGATAGCCATCAATTCCTCACGAGTGTAAATCATACCGGTCGGATTCGATGGTGAATTGAGAACCAAGACCTTGGTCTTATCTGTTCGGGCCGCTTCTAGCTGCTCGACTGTTACTTTAAAGTGATTGTCTTCCTTAGCCTGGACAAAGACTGGCACACCTTCTGCCATCTTGACCTGGTCTCCATAGCTGACCCAGTATGGTGTAGGAATGATGACCTCATCACCTGGATTGACCACAGCCATAAAGAAGGTGTAGAGAGAGAACTTAGCACCAGTGGCAAAGGTAATCTCGTTAGCCGCTACGGAATACCCGTAGTAGCGTTCAAAATAGGTATTAACCGCAGCCTTTAAGTCTGGCAGACCTGAAGCAACTGTATAAAAGGAAGCTCGTCCATCTCGAATCGCTTCTACCGCTGCATCCTGAATGTTTTCAGGAGTATGAAAATCAGGCTGTCCCAAGGTTAAGAAAAGAACATCCTTTCCCTGAGCTTTTAATGCTTTGGCTCTTGCATCACTAGCTAGAGTGACACTTTCTTCCATTTCTAGTACACGTTTGGATAGTTTCATATGCCCTCCTTATTGGATCACTGCTCCTGTTTCAAAATCTATCAGATAGTAGTGGTTTCCTGACTTAACTTCCCAAATCGGCTTGTCCTGATAGCGACCAAAAGTGACTTTGTCAATGTCACTAGCACCTTTTTCCCTCGAAATCGTCGCTGCCTTGTCTTGAGAAATCCCCTTATCTAGCTGATAAACGTAAATCTTGTGGTCATTCTTTTCAATCAGTACGGCAATGGCCTCTTGCTTTTTATTATGCCCCAGAAGGCTGTAATAAGCTTCCGAACCATTAAAAAAATCAACCTGATCTGCCTTTTCCAATTCTGCATACTGCTTGGCCAGTTTTTCTCCTTCAACACTAGCATCTTGATAGGGTTTCATGCTAAGCGAAATCAGGTAAAGAAAGGATCCAGTCAGCACTAGTATCACCAGAGAAATGCCGATTCCGTATTGTATAAGTAGCTTGTTTTTTGCTTTTTTCTGTCTTAGTTTCACTCGTCTATTTTACCATCTATCCTCCTGTATTACAAGTGAAGACAGGAACATTCTGAGATTCTTTTCCTATAAAATATAAGTTCTTGTTTTTCTCTCTCATTATTGATAAAATAACCTTATGAAACAATATTTGAAAGAGAAAATTTCCGATAATCAACTAGACTTAAAAACGGCTATCGTCCTCAATAAAGCCATACGGACTTTTAAACCATATGAAGCTAAGGCTGCTAAAGAACACGGGCTAACACCCACCCAATTTTCAGTTTTGGAAACCCTCTATAGCAAGGGGGAACTACGCATTCAGGATTTGATTGAAAAAATGTTGGCCACTTCTGGAAACATGACTGTTGTCATTCGAAATATGGTTCGAGATGGATGGATTTCTAGAACTTGCGACCCCAAGGATCGTCGATCCTTTTTCCTGAAATTAACACCTGCAGGACGCAGAAAAATCGAAGAGGTTCTTCCTGACCATATCGATTCTATCTTAGAAGCACTCAGCATCTTGGAAGATGGCGAAAAGGAAGACTTAATCCGCATTTTAAAAAAATTTAAAAATTTGTGAGCAAAATTATTGCTAATTAGTATCATTTGTTGTAACATAGATGGTAACAAAAGAGTTCGCTCTTTGAATTTTAAACTAAAGGAGACACATCATGTCTAAAAAAGTATTATTTATCGTCGGTTCACTACGCCAAGGTTCTTTCAACAACCAAATGGCCCTCGAAGCTGAAAAAGTACTTGCTGGAAAAGCAGAAGTTAGCTATCTTGATTACTCAGCTGTTCCTCTCTTCAGCCAAGATTTGGAAGTTCCAACTCATCCAGCTGTAGCTGCTGCTCGTGAAGCAGTCCTTGCTGCGGATGCTATCTGGATCTTCTCTCCAGTCTACAACTTCTCTATCCCTGGAACAGTGAAAAACTTGCTTGACTGGCTCTCTCGTGCCCTTGACTTGTCTGATACACGTGGCGCTTCTGCTCTCCAAGACAAGTTTGTTACTGTCTCATCTGTAGCCAATGCCGGTCACGATCAACTCTTTGCTATTTATAAAGACCTCTTGCCATTTATCCGTACACAAGTCGTTGGTGACTTTACAGCCGCTCGTGTCAATGACTCTGCTTGGGCAGACGGAAAATTGGTGTTAGAAGAAGCAACTGCTTCATCACTTGCAAAACAAGCTGACGACCTTCTTGCAGCCATCAACTAATACAGCAAAAACCAGCTCGAATGAGCTGGTTTTATGCTTGTTTCACAAAGACGAGTTCTAAGTCACTGGATAAATCAGGTTGGTAGTCAAAACCTGCAAAACTGAGCTGGCGAGCTTGTTCGACTGTTTGGACTTGCCCCTCTATCAAGGCGGTCAAAAAGGCGCCACGGGCTTTTTTTGAAATAGTTGAGTGGATTTTCAACTGACCTGCCTTATCCTCCATAAATTTGAAGGTCACCATCTTTTCTCTAATTTCCTTAGAAAATACGGTTTCAAACTCTGATGATAGGAGTGAGAATATCAAGTTCTCATCCCGTAGGGCCTCATCGTAGGCTGACTTCCAATGACTCTTTAAAGTCTTACCAGCAACTTTTAACTTCATCAAGAAGTCCAAACGGTGAGGAGCCATGGGCGACAAGGCGGGGACAACACCGTATAAAGCCGAGGTAATTAGGACATGATTTTCAAGATAGGTTTGTTCAGCCTTGGTTAACTCATCTCGTTTGATATGGCGGTACATGAGACCATCGAAAAGTTTCAAGGCTGGATAATGTTTAGCCCTGTGATCTTTTAAAACTTGAATATGGCCGTACTCTTCTTCTGCTTTCTCGACAGATACCTTATAAAAAGTCTCTAATTCACTAGCTGAATAATTCGCCAGTGAGTCAAGGACTGCCTGACTTTCTTCACTCAACGGGAGCGCTTCGATACAAGGATGGTCTGTGTTCATTTCTTTTGCTGTTGGGATTAAAATTTTCATATTGTTAGTGTAGCATATTTTTCAATCACGACCAAGAATTTCATCTTAAAAACCTCGGTTCATACCGAGGTTTCTCTGTTTATTTTGGCCATCCTAACCAGATAGCCACGAGAACAAGGGTTGTGCCAGCTAAGCTTGTTAAGATAGATAAGAATTTATCTTTTTTCTCCTTGAACTGAGAAAACCTATTTTTATACTCAATGAAAATCAAAGAGCAAACTAGGAAGCTAGCCGCAGGCAGTACTTGAGTACGGCAAGGCGACGCTGACGTAGTTTGAATTTGATTTTCTAAGAGTATTATTGTACTTTAAAGGTCTTGAGATAATTATCTTTTCCAACTTGACCTTCGAAGGTTTGGCCATTTTCGAGGTAAGGAAGGTCGTCTGACACTGAAGCCTTGACCTTATAAATCTTGCCATCAACTTTAAAGAAATAGACGGTATCACCCTTGATGACAGCTGATTTAAGGTCTGAGACGATACCCTTGATGTTTTCTACCGTTTCATTATCCAACTCGAGGTCATTTTTATTGGCATACTTGCTGAGGAGTTCATCTACCGTAGTTGCTACGATGACGTTTTGGTACTCCACGGCATCGACCAATGCATACTCCTTGACCAAGCCTGCGTTATCTTTCAAGCCCATGATATAAAGAGGCCTGTCATTGAGATTAACAAGGATAGGGAAGGTAGCCTTGTAGGCCTTCTCTTGCACTGCTCCTTCTGCGGAAGCACGGGCTGATTCTTCGGTTGCTGAAGCTAGATTGTACTTGGTGATTTCACCAGTGCGCATATTTTCAAGGATAAATCCTAGATTACTTTCATCAGCATTTGCTGAAGTCACCCCTGTGTAGAGATAAATATCATTTCCGATAGAAAGATAGTTATAGCCCTCTGTCGTTTGGGTGACGTTTTTCTTAGAAATCAAGGCATTCCAGAAGCCGTCTTTATACTTACCGTTGTAGTTGATTTGCTCAATGGTTTCTTCTGCTGGATAGACACGATCCACCCATTCTGGTACTTCATCCAAGCTGTATTCCTTGGTTTCTCCATTGGTGGCGTCTAAGATAATAACAGACGAAGGGCGAGGGACTCCTAGACCAAACTGCTTTTGATAAACAGTTGCTACATAGAAAGGATTGCCTGCATCATCCACCTCAAAGGATGGCGTTTTAAAAATCTTGGTCGGATACTTGATCCGAAGATGACGTTTGACATCGCGGTTAAAATACTCAGAGTCTGAATACTTCATTGGCGTTTTTAAATCCACCAATTCCGCATTTCCTGTCACCATATCAACCTTGATATACTCGCCAATTCCCTTGGACTGATTATTAAACCATTTGATCGGGTCGGCATACTCCAAAGGAGTCACTCGATAAGGTTTGCCATCAACCGTCAGCTGGGTATAGGTATCTGCTGCCACGTACTGGGAGACCTTATCCGTCAGAGATCCTAGATAACGGTCTCCAATCTTTTCTGCAGTGCTCCGATCTAGGATTGGAACCTTACTGGTATCACTCTTAGGAAAATCTTTAAAGTCTTTTTCTGTAATGGATACCACATTAGCATAATTTTTTGCTTGGAAAAAGCTAGAGGTTACTAGGCTTACCAGACCAGCAAGGGCAAAAATGATACCTGCAGTCAGAAACAATCCTCTACTAAGTTTGGTAAAAAGGAATCCTTCTAGATTGAGATCTTTGGTAGCCTTGCCATGGCGTAGGTGAACAGTTTTGAGGAGATTGGTATCCTTGCGGAAACTAAACAAAATCCCCATCACCACCAAATGCCCACAGAGAAAGAAGATGAATTCCCAGCTAGTCAGATTGAAGGGTGGTAAAAAAATATACCATGTCGTTGCGATAAAAACAAGTTCAAAAAGTATACGTTTCATCTGAGTTTCTCCTAAATAATCCGTCCTTCCAAATGATCCAGTTCATGCTGGCAGATCTGAGCTGGAAAACCTGTTAGCGTAATGGTCTGTTCCTGCCACTTGCTATCACGATAGGAAACTGTAATCGTTTCATAACGAGTTGTTGGTCGCACCCCAGTCAAGGACAAACACCCTTCCTCTGTCTCGTAAGGTCCTTTATAGGAAAGGAGAACGGGATTAAACATGACCATGGGAACCAAGCCAAGATTAAAGATAATGACACGCTTCTGCACGCCAATCATATTGGCCGCTAGACCGACACAGGTCTCGCGATTGGCCAGCAGGGTATCCTGCAAATCCTTAGCCAAATAAAGGTCTTCCTGACTTGCAGCTTTCGAGACCTGCGACAAGAATAAGACATCTCGGACAATTTTCTTTTCCATTCTCTTTCACTCCTTGCTATTTTACTTTATTATAGCACAAAAGAGGATAACTTCTAACCATTCTCCTCAAATGCAAAAAAAGCCATCCGAAGATGACTTTCTTTTTAAATCGCATTCTTATCAAGACCAAGTTTACGTTGAACAAACTTGACGATTTCAACGATAAGTATCATTGAGAAGCTTCCAGCTAGAACAATACCCCATTGCGATAAGTCTAGTTTGGTTACGTGGAAGATACCTTCAAGCGGTTCTACAACGATTGTTGCCATCAAGAGGATGAAGGATACCAAGATTGACCAGTTGAAGGTCTTAGACTTGAACGGTCCGACTGTCAAGATAGATTGGTAAACAGACTTGACATTATAGGCATGGAAGAGCTGGATCAAACCAAGTGTTGCAAAGGCCATAGTGAGGGCATCTGCGTGAATGGCGTGATTGTCTCCTACATGGACCGGATAGGCAAGAGCAAGACCATAAACAGTCAAGACGAGAGCCCCTTGGAGTACACCTTGATAGATAATAGAACTCATGACCCCACCTGAGAAGAAGCTTGATTTGCGTCCACGTGGTTTGTGGGTCATAACACCTGGCTCAGCTGGTTCAACACCAAGAGCGATAGCTGGGAAGGTATCGGTTACCAAGTTGATCCACAAGAGATGAACTGGCTGCAAGACATCCCAACCAAACAAGGTTGATAGGAAGATGGTTAATACTTCAGCCGTATTGGCAGAAAGTAGGTACTGAATGGTCTTTTGAATGTTTGAGAAGACCTTACGTCCTTCTTCAACTGCGACGATGATGGTCGCAAAGTTATCATCTGCAAGAATCATGTCAGAAGCTCCCTTAGAAACCTCTGTACCAGTGATTCCCATACCGATACCGATGTCGGCTGTTTTCAGAGCTGGAGCGTCATTAACACCGTCACCTGTCATAGCAACGACCTTACCTTGGTTTTGCCAAGCTTTCACGATACGAACCTTGTGTTCTGGAGATACACGCGCATAAACAGAGTATTGACCAACGACTTTTTCAAATTCTTCATCAGAAAGTTCGTTAAGCTCAGCACCAGTCAAAACATGGTCTTCCGAGTCATTTTCGTCGATAATTCCCAAACGTTTGGCAATGGCTTCTGCTGTGTCTTGGTGGTCACCAGTGATCATGATTGGACGGATTCCCGCTTCCTTGGCCACACGAACAGCTTCTGCAGCTTCGGCACGTTCAGGGTCAATCATCCCAATCAAACCAGTAAAGATCAAGTTGTTTTCAAGATCTTCAGAAGTCAAGTTCTCTGGAATGCTATCAATAATCTTATAAGCACCTGCAAGGACACGCAAGGCTTGGTGAGCCATTTCAGAGTTGTTTGTATGGATTAATTCAGTAACTTTCTCATCAATCGGAGCAACATCTCCTGCTTTATCACGAGCAACACAACGTTTCAAAAGTTGATCTGGAGCCCCTTTGACTGCCACGAGGAATTTACCATCTGGCAATGGATGAACCGTTGACATGAGTTTACGATCTGAGTCAAACGGCAATTCAGCTACACGAGGATATTTCTCTAAGAACCCTTTAACATCGTAGCCCTTGTCCAAGGCATACTGGATGAAGGCTGTTTCCGTTGGATCCCCGATCAAGTTTCCTTCAGCATCAATCTTAGTATCGTTGGCCAAGACAACTGAACGAAGTAGTGGCATGTCCAAGCCAAGTTCAATATCATCAGATGAGTCATGTAGGACTGCGTCATAGAAGACTTTCTCGACTGTCATCTTGTTCATGGTAAGTGTACCAGTCTTATCAGAAGCGATGATTTCTGTTGAACCAAGTGTTTCGACTGCTGGCAACTTACGAACGATAGAGTTTCGTTTGGCCAAAACTTGAGTACCAAGGGCAAGAACGATCGTCACGATAGCAGGAAGTCCTTCTGGAATGGCTGCAACAGCAAGCGCAACAGAGGTCATCAACTCACCAAGTGGATTTTTACCTTGAATGAAGACTCCAACTACAAAAGTAACAAGGGCAATAACCAAAATTGCATAGGTCAAGACCTTAGAAAGGTTGTTCAAGTTTTGTTTGAGTGGCGTATCTGTCTCATCAGCATCTTGGAGCATGCCAGCGATATGACCCACTTCAGTATACATACCTGTATTGACAACAACACCAAGACCACGACCGTAGGTCACGTTTGAGTTTTGGAAGGCCATATTGACACGGTCACCAATACCAGCATCTGCAGAGAGCTCAACGGTCAAGTCTTTTTCGACTGGAACAGACTCACCTGTTAGGGCTGCTTCTTCGATTTTAAGTGAATTAGCTTCTAGCAAACGTAGGTCTGCTGGTACGACGTCACCTGCTTCAAGAGCAACGATATCACCTGGTACCAATTCTTTTGAGTCAATCTCAGCCATATGCCCATCACGAATAACGCGAGCAGCTGGACTAGACATAGACTTGAGGGCTTCGATGGCTTCTTCTGCTTTTCCTTCTTGGTAAACACCAAAGGCAGCGTTGATGATAACAACTGCTAGAATAATGATGGCATCTGCAATATCTTCCCCACCAGAAGTTATGACGGACAAGATGGCTGCAGCCACCAAAATAATAATCATCAAATCCTTAAATTGCTCGATAAACTTGACTAGGAGAGATTTTTTCTCACCCTCTTCCAGTTCATTGCGTCCATATTCAACTAGGCGTTTCTGTGCTTCGCTTGACGAAAGACCTTGCTCAGTTGCTTCAACCGACTTCAAGACCTCTTCAGGACTCTGAGTATAAAACGCTTGGCGTTTTTGTTCTTTTGACATGTGTCTCCTCCTTGACATTGTGTGCAAAACAAGTTCTCTTTTGGTTTTATGACAAACAAAAAGAGACCTGTTAATCATAACAAGTCTCGCTGTTTAAGATAGTGCCGGAAAACATACTTTTCAGTATACAATTCGGAATGACGACACTATCACAGGTTTCTGCCAGCTACTCCCTTGAGTAGTACTATTATATCAAAATTTGAAAAGTTTTCAAGGGTTAAAATCAGATGAAACAAGACTAAATTTGAATTTTCCCATGAAAACCAGTATAATGGTAGAATACTATATGCCTAGAAAGGAAGCCCGATGAATCAATCCATGTCAAATCTCAAATTGGCAGAACGTGGAGCCATTATCAGCATTTCGACTTACCTCCTCTTGTCTGCGGCAAAATTGGCAACTGGCCACCTCCTGCATTCCTCCAGTTTGGTGGCAGATGGTTTCAACAACGTATCCGATATTATCGGAAACGTTGCTCTCTTGATTGGGATTCGGATGGCCCGCCAACCTGCAGACCGTGACCATCGCTTTGGTCACTGGAAGATGGAAGATTTGGCTAGCTTGATTACTTCCATCATCATGTTCTATGTTGGTTTTGATGTGCTTCGGGACACCATTCAGAAAATCCTCAGTCGGGAACAAACACCCATTGATCCTCTGGGAGCGATTCTAGGAATCATTTCAGCAGCGATTATGTTTGTGGTCTATCTCTACAACACACGCCTCAGTAAGAAATCCAAATCCAAGGCTCTCAAGGCAGCTGCTAAGGACAATCTTTCCGATGCTGTCACCTCGCTTGGGACTTCCATTGCTATCCTAGCCAGCAGTTTCAATTACCCTATCGTGGATAAATTGGTCGCTATCATCATCACCTTCTTTATCTTAAAAACAGCCTATGATATCTTTATCGAGTCTTCCTTCAGTCTTTCAGATGGTTTTGATGACCGCCTGCTAGAGGACTACCAGAAGGCCATCATGGAGATTCCAAAGATTAGTAAGGTCAAGTCCCAAAGAGGGCGTACCTACGGTAGCAATATCTACCTTGATATCACCCTGGAAATGAATCCTGACTTATCAGTCTATGAGAGTCATGAGATTGCGGACCAGGTCGAATCCATGCTGGAAGAACGTTTTGGAGTCTTTGATACCGATGTCCATATTGAGCCAGCGCCTATCCCTGAGGATGAAGTTTTAGACAATGTCTATAAAAAATTGCTCATGCGTGAACAATTGATTGACCAAGGAAACCAACTGGAAGAACTATTAGCTGATGATTTTGTCTATATTCGTCAAGACGGAGAGCAGATGGATAAAGAGGCTTATCAAGCCGAAAAAGAACTTAGTGCTGCGATTAAGGACATTCAGATTACTTCCATTAGTCAGAAAACCAAGCTCATTTGCTATGAGCTAGATGGCATCGTCCATACCAGTATCTGGCGTCGCCATGAAACTTGGCAAAACATCTTCCACCAAGAAACTAAAAAAGAAGACAAACAATGACCCTATCCAGTGGATAGGGCCTTTTTGATTATTCCACTTTAAGCAAAGACGGACTATGACGGTTTGGAAGATTTGCTTTTCGAAGCTTGTTTTGCCTCTTTTCTTGCTTGACGATTTTGTTCGATACGCCATTCTCTTTCATAGTACTTCATGGCATCATAGACCCTTTCAGGAAGTCCTACATCTAGTAGAAAGATCGGGATAATTAAATCTGCTGACTGATGAAAAGGGAGAATCCTTCTCTTCAACAGAGCTAGAAAGGATTGGGATTTCACATTTTCCTTGTTTTTAAAATCAACTTCAATCCGATAAGAATCCCTATACTTCCCTCGAATCCGAGAGAAGGAAAAGTCCTCTACATCTGCCCAAGCGTAGAAATGACTAGGTTTCTTTGGATTTTGTTTGTAGTAAAACCCCTCGACAGTACATCTCAAATATTCCTTATCGGAACTTAACAGCCTGTATGTCTGATAAACGACTACTCCAGCACAAAAGAGGACAAGCAGTATTAATAACAGACTTATCGTATGAAGTTTAGTTCCCTTTTGCGAGTACGAATGGAGATAAGAGAGAGGCAGCAAGAAGAAAAGCACTGAAGCAAAGCCAAACAAGGTATTCCAAATGATTTTCTTGGGACTACGTTTAATGACTTTTTCTTCCATCATGCCAACTCACTTAGGTATTCATAGCGTTCGTATTTTTCAAGAAGTTCTTCGTTTTTCTCGTCTAGCTCTTTTTGAAGAGTCGCTAGTTTACCAAAGTCAGAGCCATTTGCCTGCATTTCTTCTTCAATAGCAGCAATACGATTTTCCAAGGCTTCAATATCCCCTTCAATGCTTCCCCACTCCTGCTTTTCTTGGTAGGTCATGCGTTTCTTGTCTTCACGGACCTTGACCACTTTCTCCTTTTCGGCCTTTTGCACTTGATTGGCCATCTCTGTTTCAAAGGCTTTTTCATCAAGATAGTCGGTGTAATGGCCAAAGAAAGTACGAATCTTGCCATTCTCAAAGTCGAGAATCTTGGTCGCTACCTTATCCAAGAAATAACGATCGTGGCTAACTGTCAAGACAGGACCTGCAAAGCCCTGCAAGAAATTTTCCAAGACTGTCAAGGTCGCAATATCTAGGTCATTGGTCGGCTCGTCCAAAAGAAGAACATTTGGTTTTTCCAAAAGCAATTTGAGGAGATAAAGGCGTTTTTTCTCTCCACCAGACAATTTCTCAATCAGGGTTCCATGCGTCGAACGTGGGAAGAGGAACTGCTCCAGCAACTCAGCGATGGAAGTCGTAGAACCACCACTGGTCTTTACCTCTTCTGCTAGTTCCTGCAGGTAATTGATAACGCGCTTGCTCTCGTCTAAGCCTTCGATTTGTTGAGAGAAATAGGCAATGCGAACCGTCTCACCGATGATAACTTGACCTTTAGTCGGCTCAAGACTCCCTGCAATGAGATTAAGCAGAGTTGACTTCCCGACACCGTTGTCCCCAACGATTCCGATACGGTCTTTGGCTTGCACCAAGAGATTAAAATTTTGTAATATCGGCTTATTCTCATAAGCAAAGGAAACATCTTTAAATTCGATGACTTTCTTCCCAATACGGCTAGTTTCAAAGTTCATGGTCAAGTCTGTTTCAACAACGCCACCTGAAACTTCCTTTTTCAAGTCGTGGAAACGATTGATCCGAGCCTGCTGCTTGGTCGCACGCGCTTGCGGTTGTCTGCGCATCCAGGCCAGTTCTTGTTTGTAGAGTTGTTCTTTTTTATGAAGGAGAGCGGCATCGCGTTCATCCTGTTCAGCCTTGAGGCGAACATAGTCCTGATAATTTCCCTGATACTCCGTCAAACCAGCTCGGTCCAACTCGAAAATTCGTGTTGACAACGCGTCTAGGAAATAGCGATCATGGGTGATAAAGAGAACGGTCTTCTTGGAATTTTTCAAAAAGAGGGTCAGCCACTCGATGGTCGCAATGTCCAGATGGTTTGTCGGCTCATCCAGTAACAAGAGGTCGTGGTTTCCCAGAAGAACTTGCGCCAACTGGACCCGTCTTCTCAGACCACCTGACAATTCACCAACTGGAGCCGACAAATCCTGAATACCCAACTTGCTAAGAACAGTCTTGACCTGACTTTCGATTTCCCAGGCTTGGAGAGAATCCATCTCTGCCATGACCCGTTCTAGACGAGCCTGCTTATCCTCACTATAGTTGAGTATGAGCAGTTCATATTCACGAATTAACTGGATTTCCTTGAGGTCGCTGGATAGGACTGTATCCAAAACCGTCTTGCTATCATCGAACTCTGGATCCTGAGTCAAGTAGCCAATCTGGTAATCATTTTTAGCTGAAAAAGGACTGACATCCCCATCAAAGCCTGAAACACCTGATAAAACATCTAAAAGGGTGGTCTTACCCGTGCCATTGACACCAATGAGACCGATTCTATCCAAATCATGGATTATAAAAGAAATATCTTTAAAAACGGTCTTGTCACCAACGGATTTACTTAGTTTTTCAACGATAAAATCACTCATTTTTTCTCCCTCAGGTAAGTATGAATGGCATCACGGTCATTCTCCAAGTCACCATCGACAATGGCAAACTCAATCTCTGTTAAAATCTCTCCCAAATCTGGACCTGGCTGGTAACCATATTCCTTGATTAAAATACCACCGTTAATCTGGATTTCTTTCTTGTCATGAATGGTCAAACTCTGGTAAGTTTCTGTGATAAGTTGGGGGTTGACCTCTTTTCCTTGGGCTTGACGAAGACGTTCAGCTTGTAGAAGGGAATCCAAGTCAAAGCGGTAACAATCACGCTTGCTCAATTCTCCCTTTTCACGCAAAGCCAAAATAGTCAGCAAATCCTGTACTTGCTTTGTAAATTGGCGTGAGGTCTTCCAATGCTTCAAAAATTGTTGAGCATCCTCAATTTCCAGTACCCACAAGAGAGCCGCCCAAGCTTGTTCAGAAGACTCAAAGGTGAAATCCGCCTCTAAATCAAACAATTTTTGGAGCTTTTCTCGACTGTCTGTCATATCAGGGAGGTAATCATAAGCTTGACTCTCAATCATAGAAAACAAGCCAACACGCCAAAAAGGTGCAAGCAAGAGTTTGTCAAATTCAACAAAGGTACGCTCCACAGAAATTTTCTCCAAGAGTGGCGTCAAGGTCTTCATCGCTTCAAAAGTTTCTGGCTCAAGTTTAAAACCGAGACTGGCCTGAAAACGAAAACCACGCATGATACGTAAGGCATCTTCATTGAAACGCTCACTAGCCACCCCAACCGCTCGCAAGACTTGGTTTTCCAGATCTTTGAGACCATCGAACAAATCGATGATTTCTCCTGTCTCATCCAAGGCAAAGGCGTTTACTGTGAAATCACGGCGCTTGAGATCTTCTTCTAGCGAGCGCACAAAGGAAACTGCACTGGGTCTGCGATAGTCTACATAGACATCCTCTGTCCGAAAGGTGGTTACCTCATACTCCTCGTCACCATCTAAGACCAAGACCGTTCCGTGCTCAATTCCGATATCGGCTGTGCGGGAAAATATCTGCTTGGTTTCCTCTGGATAGGATGAGGTCGCAATATCCACATCATGGATGGGACGATGGAGAATGGCATCTCGAACAGAGCCCCCAACAAAATAGGCTTCAAAACCTGCTTCTTTAATTTTTTCTAATACTGGTAAAGCCTTCTGAAATTCAGAAGGCATTTGTGTTAATCTCATAATAAGTGTTCTAATCCATAGACAAGCTCATGACGCTTGACAACTTCTTTGATTCCCAAATTGACCCCTGTCATGAAGGAGCTGCGATCATAGGAGTCATGACGGAGGGTCAATCCTTCTCCCTGATTGCCAAAGATAACTTCTTGATGGGCTACTAAGCCTGGCAAACGAACTGAGTGAATCCGCATACCTTCAAAGTCAGCTCCACGAGCTCCTGCAAGCAGTTCTTCCTCATCAGGCACACCTTGTTGGATAGACTCTCGAACTTCTGCTATCAACTCAGCTGTTTTAATGGCTGTTCCACTCGGAGCATCTTTTTTCTTGTCATGATGAAGCTCGATAATCTCCACATTTGGGAAATATTTGGCAGCCTGCGTTGCAAATTGCATAAGCAAGACAGCACCCAAGGCAAAATTAGGGGCTATCAAACCACCCAAATCTTGTTCACGGGAAAATGCTTTTAGTTCTGCAATTTCTTCACTAGTGAATCCTGTTGTTCCTACGACAGGAGCAAAGCCATTTTCAAGGGCAAAGCGCGTATTTTCGTAAGCAACGGCTGGTGTTGTAAAGTCTACCCAGACATCCGCTTCAAATCCAACCAAGGCTTCCTTATCATTGAAGACAGGAACCCCCTGCCATTCTGATTCAGACTCAAAAGGATCCAACACTGCAACCAAGTCCAAGTCAGGATCAGCCAAAACCATCTGACAAGCGGCCTGGCCCATCTTTCCCTTAAACCCAGCAATAATCACTCGAATACTCATAACTACTCCTGACTAAGATACAAAGGACGTTAGCTGCCCATGAAAAATAGGGAATGGCGCTGACTTTCCACGAAAGGCAAGACAGGCATCTTTTTTCAAGAGGCAGATAGTCCGTGTTCATTTTCTAAGATACAAAGTCTGCCCAGAACAATCTAGACAACTGGCGTATAGCTCAAGGCAATACTGCCTTCTCCAAGGTGGGTCCCAATGACACTACCAAAGCTAACAATTGGAATCTCAGAATTCACACCACTCTCAATCAAAAGCTGACGTAAATCCGCTGCCTTTTGAGGAGCGTTCCCATGAATGACTGTAATACGGTAGTCCTCATCTTTTGTCAACTCTTTGATGATTTCCACCAAACGTTTGGTTGCCTTCTTTTCCGTACGAACTTTTTCGTAAACTTCAATTACACCTTGGTCATTGAAGTAAAGAATGGGCTTGATACTGAGAAGATTTCCTAGGATGGCCGCACCATTTGACAGACGTCCTCCCTTAACCAAGTGATCAAGGTCATCTACTATGATAAAGGCGGAGTTATCAGCGATTTGAATAGCCAATTTCTCCTGAATCTGAGCAAAATCATCGCCCTGTTCTGCCCATTCAAAGGCACTCTCTACCATAAATCCTAGAGGGGAGCTTGTGATATGAGTATCTGGAAAGGCAATGGTCAAACCTTCATACTCGTCTAACATATATTGGATATTCTGATAAAAACCTGAAATCCCTGACGAAAGAAAGAGTCCCAAGACATGGGTATAGCCATCTTCTTTCAAGGAACTTAGAATCTCATCCAATTTAGCAATACTTGGTTGACTGGTCTTAGGCAATTCAGCAGACTGAGCCATTTTTTGATAAAATTCCTCAGCAGTCAGATTGACACTTTCGACATACTCTTCCCCATCAATATTGACAGGAATATCCAAGATAAATAGATTCTCTCTTTGCAGCGTCTTCTCCTCTAAATAGGCGGAAGAATCTGTAATGACAGCTAATTTCATGACTAAAACTCCAAATTGATCCCTGGAAGATCCAAGGCGATTTCTGTTACTTCATACGTCAAACGATTGAGCATGTTCAAACATGGACGTGCCAAGGTTTCGACTTCTTCTTGGTTAAATTCGCTTGGTTCGTTGACAATACGACCTTCCACATGGTTCACTTGGGAAATCGTCCCGCTGATGACAAATTTGTCAAAGACAATCATGAAACTCAAGATAACAACTAGCGAAGTTACTTGGTTTTCTTGGTCGTGTTGGAGTAACTGAAAGTTCACGTCTACCTTGGTTTCAGGAGCGCCATTTTCATTTTCCCATTCAAAGTTACGAGCATCATAGTGATACTGGCTAACAAATTCTTGTTCTCTTTTAAGATTCATTTTTCTCTCCCATTGCTACAATTTACTATGCAATTGTACCACATTTTTATCATTTCATCTAGTTTTTCTAGGCTTTAGTCAATTCCGATTTCATCTTTAACCACAGCAGCAATCGTATCTACATAGTAGTTGACTTCTTCTGTTGTTGGTGCTTCTGCCATGACACGCAAGAGGGGTTCTGTTCCACTTGGGCGGACAAGGATACGGCCGTTGCCTGCCATCTCTTCTTCCATCTTTTCGATGATGGCTTTGATAGCTGGTACTTCCATGGCTTTTTCTTTCATGGCATTTTCCACTCGGATATTGACCAATTTTTGTGGGTAAATCGTCACTTCTGATGCCAGTTGAGACAAGCTCTTACCTGTTTCTTTCATGATTTTGGTCAATTGGACAGCTGATAATTGACCATCACCAGTTGTATTGTAGTCCATCAAGATAACGTGACCAGACTGTTCACCACCAAGATTGTAGCCTGATTTTCTCATTTCTTCAACGACATAGCGGTCACCAACAGCAGTCACTGCCTTGTTAATGCCAGCACTCTCCAAGGCCTTATGGAAACCAAGGTTAGACATAACTGTTGTCACAATGGTGTTTTGAGCCAACTGGCCTTTTTCAGAAAGATATTTCCCAATGATGTACATGATCTTATCACCATCAACGATGTCGCCATTTTCATCAACAGCAATCAAACGGTCACTGTCTCCGTCAAAGGCCAAACCAATAGCTGACTGGCTTTCTTTGACTAGTTCTTGGAGAGCTTCTGGGTGTGTTGAACCAACATTCAAGTTGATATTAAGACCATCTGGTGTCTCACCGATAACTGTCAACTGAGCACCTAAATCAGCAAAAATCTGACGAGCACTCGTAGCTGCTGCACCGTTGGCTGTATCCAAGGCCACTTTCATTCCTTCAAGAGGAGTTCCAGTTGAAACAAGGTAGCCTTCATACTTACGTAAGCCTTCTGGATAGTCCACTAAGGTTCCCAAGCCCTCAGCACTCGGACGAGGAAGAGTGTCTTCTGTAGCATCAAGCAAGGCTTCGATTTCTGCTTCTTTTTCATCATCAAGTTTGAAACCATCCCCACCAAAGAATTTAATTCCATTATCAAGGGCTGGGTTGTGACTCGCTGAAATCATGACACCCGCACTAGCTCCCTCAGTTTTAACCAAATAAGCTACTGCTGGTGTTGCAAGGACACCCAGTTTGTAGACGTGAATCCCTACTGATAGAAGACCTGCCACCAAGGCAGATTCTAGCATTTCTCCGGAGATACGTGTATCACGTCCTACAAAGACTTTAGGAGCTTCCGTTTCATGTTGGCTAAGAACATAACCACCAAAACGTCCCAATTTAAAGGCCAATTCTGGCGTCAATTCTACGTTTGCTTCTCCACGGACTCCATCGGTCCCAAAATATTTACCCATTTTATTTATCATCCTTTTCTACTATTTTATTTAGTCCTGTTTAGACGAGTCTGGTTTCGTTTCTGAACTCGTTGAAGACGAACTGCTGGTTGAAGAGCCCGTTGACGAGGTCGCTGACGAAGAACTCGAGCTAGACGATACTGTCTTGGTTGTAATTTTCATTGTAGTGTCAAATGGCATAATGACGCTTGGTAAGACATTTCCATTTTTATCGACTGCTTGTAGAGGAACAGAAGCCGAATAGTTACCTGTTATCCGTTCACTCGTTGGCAAGATGGCAATGACACGATCTACTCTAGAGAGAGTTTCCTCGTCACTAATAACCGTTACTTTCTCATCTGACACAGTGACTGTATCAATTTTCACACGAGAATCAATCTGACTAGGGTCAATCTCTGACACAACGATTACATTATCTCGTTTTGCTTTTTTACCGACCTTCACTGTTATCTTTTGCGGTGTTGCAACAGCCGTCAAACCACTCGGTAAATTTTCAATGGTTAGAGGAACTTCGATGGTTCCTACACTAGCATTGGTTAAGTCAGCTTTGACCTTGAATTTCCGAGTGCTTTCCTGCATCTCGCTCGCTAATGCAACTCTATTTGATCCAGTTAGGAAGACAGTAACTTCAGATGTAAAACCACTGATAAAATACTGATCACTGTCATACTGAATATCGATTGGGACATTAAGGACCGTGTTGGTATAAGTTTCTGTCCGCACTTGTCTGGCACTGTTGCTATTCTGGTAGTTTGTAGAAGTCGCGTAGATAAAGAGGATGCAGGCGAAAAAGAAGGAAGAAATAATATAAAGACTATTTTTTCTCATGTTTCAATCCTCCTAGCAAACGCTCTTTCAGACCTTGTTTTTTCTCTGATGCTGGAAGCAAGATTCTTCTTAACTCCGATTCAAACTCTTCCAAGGTCAAATCATGCTTAAAGACTCCATTATAGGTGATTGAGATTCCACCTGTTTCCTCAGAAACCACAAAGGTAAGAGCATCCGATACTTCTGACAAACCAATCGCCGCCCTATGACGTGTTCCAAACTCCTTGGAAATTCCAGTATTTTCAGTCAGGGGTAGGTAGGCTGAAGTTACGGCAATCCTGTCTTCTCTGACAATGACCGCACCATCGTGCAAGGGTGTATTGGGGATAAAGATATTAATCAATAACTCAGAGGAAATTTTAGCATCTAGAGGAATCCCAGTTGAGATGTATTCCTGCAAGGTTCTCACACGCTGCACCGCTACTAGAGCACCAATCTTACGCGGACTCATGTACTCGACTGATTTGACAAAGGCACGAACCATTTGCTCTTCTGCACTAATAGGGGCATTGTAGAAGAAATCCGTAGCCCGGCCCAATCGTTCCAAACCAGTCCGAATCTCTGGTGAAAAAATAACCACCGCTGCGATAACCCCGTAAGTGATGATCTGATTGATCAGCCAGGAAATGGTCGTTAAACCAATCATATTGGACAGAATCTGACCTAAAATAAAGACCAGAACACCCCGCACCAATATCATGATTTTGGTCCCTGCAATCGCTTTGGTAAAATGATATAAAATATAAGTCACAATGAGAATATCAATCAGATTGGTGACTATTGTCCAAGGACTTGAAAACAAACTCGTCCAGTATTGCAAATTGGATAATTGTTGAAAATTCATCCCTGGCCTCCTCCCTGTCAAAACACTTTCCGTACTATTATACCATTTTCTGCTCATTTTTTCCCCATCCTACTTCATTTTAAATTAAGCAAAATTATGATAAAATAAACTGACTAGAAAAAACGAAGGAGAAATCATGTCTCAACTCTATGATATTACCATTGTAGGTGGCGGTCCTGTCGGGCTCTTTGCTGCCTTTTACGCCCACCTACGCCAAGCCAAAGTCCAAATCATCGACTCCCTTCCCCAGCTCGGTGGTCAACCAGCCATCCTCTACCCTGAAAAGCAAATCCTTGATGTGCCAGGTTTTCCAAACTTAACTGGAGAAGAGTTAACCAAGCGTTTGCTTGAGCAGCTAGATGGCTTTGACACACCTGTTCACCTCAACGAAACCGTTCTTGAGATTGAGAAACAAGATCAAGGATTTAGCATTATAACCAACAAGGGAAGACACCTGACTAAAACAGTCATCATTGCCATGGGTGGCGGTGCCTTTAAACCGCGTCCGCTCGAATTAGATGGCGTCGAAAACTATGAAAATATCCACTACCACGTTGCCAATATCCAGCAATACGCTGGTAAGAAAGTGACCATCCTTGGTGGAGGGGACTCAGCAGTTGACTGGGCATTGGCTTTTGAAAAGATTGCCCCAACTACCCTCGTTCACCGCAGAGATAATTTCCGCGCCTTGGAACATAGTGTGCAAGCTCTACAAGAATCATCTGTAACCATCAAGACACCTTTCGTTCCTAGCCAACTCCTTGGAGATGGAAAAACACTTGATAAACTGGAAATCACCAAAGTCAAATCAGATGAAACCGAAACGATTGAGGTGGACCACCTCTTTGTCAACTACGGCTTCAAGTCTTCTGTCGGAAATCTTAAAAAATGGGGTCTGGACCTCAATCGTCACAAGATTATCGTCAACAGCAAGCAAGAGTCTAGCCAAGCAGGTATCTATGCTATCGGCGACTGCTGCTACTATGAAGGTAAGATTGATTTGATCGCTACAGGACTGGGTGAAGCTCCAACAGCTGTTAACAATGCCATTAACTACATTGACCCAGAACAAAAAGTTCAACCCAAACACTCGACCAGTTTATAAGAAAAGAACCACGGATCAACTGATTCGTGGTTTTATAGTTCATCTGCTATTTTATTGATCTTTCTAAGTCTGTGGTTGACGCCACTTTTGGTCAGGGGATTGCTCAGGCTATCTGCCAACTGCTGGATAGAGTAGTCTGGGTGCTGAATCCGCAACTGCGCTACCTCTTGCAAATCCACGGGTAAATTTTCCAAACCCATTCTATCTTTGATTTTACTGATATTATTGATGGTCTTCATACTAGCAGAAACCGTTCGAGCGATATTAGCTGTCTCGGCATTATTAGCCCGATTGAGATCATTACGGGTTTCACGCAAAATCTTGACGCGCTCAAAATTATCACGCGCTTGCATGGCCCCAATCACGATCAAGAAATCCATGATGTCCTCTGCACGTTGAAGATAGGTAACTGCACCTTTCTTGCGCTCAATAACCTTGGCGTCCAGCAAAAACTGCTGAAGGAGAGAGGCTAGTCCTTGGGCGTGGTCCAAATAAACGGAACTGATCTCCAACTGGTACTTGCCAGACTCAGGATCTCGGATGCTACCATTTGCCAGAAAGGCCCCACATAAGTAAGCACGACCAGCCTCCTCATCTGCTAAAATATCGGGATCAATACCCGTCTCCAAACCAAAGAAGGAATCCGCAAGCCGCAAATCAGCTAAAAGCTCCTGCACCCTCTCATCAGTATAGACCGTGTAGACACGATTCTTGCGAAGATTGCTTCTCTGATGGTGACGAATTTCTGACTTGATCTCATAAAAATGGAGAAAGGATTCATAAAGGTGCCGAGCCAACTTGGCATTTTCGGTCACGACGGACAAGGTCAAGCCTGAAGTCGAGAGACCGATGCTACCAGACATCTTGATAATGGCCGATAGTTCATAACGACTGAGATGGTGTTGACCAAGAATTTCCTCTTTTACTGCAACTGTGAAACTCATTTTCTCACCTGTATAATGCGCATCAATTCATCTACAATCAAATCGCCATCATGGAAGGCTCCTCCATTTTCCAAACGAAGGAAGTTGGATGAAATCACACGAGGGACCTGCTTGCAAAGACCAGCAAAGTCATGCTCTACCTGAACCAAATATTCATCAAAACGGTTGGTATCCATGTATTCTCTAGGAACCTTCTCGATATTAACCAAGACCGTATCAATAAAAGGCCGACCTAAGTGTCGATGGAGGACTTCCACGTGGTCACTGTCTGAAAAGTGCTCTGTTTCCCCACGCTGGGTCATGATATTGCAGACATAGGCGATCTCTGCCTTAGTCTCCAAGAGTGCCTGTCCAATCTCCTCGATGACAATATTCGGCAAAATCGATGTAAAGAGGGAACCAGGCCCCAAGACAATCATGTCACTCTCGAGAATGGTATTGACTACTCGACGGCTGGCTTGGGGTGTCTCATCATCCAAGGTATTGGTCACATAGACATGGTCGATCATGCCTGGATGATCTGCAATGTGGCTCTCACCTGCCACCTCAGAACCGTCTCTAAAGACTGCATGCAGTGTCAAAGGCTGATCGCTTGAGGGGTAGATTTTTCCTGTTGTGTGAAAGAACTTACTGAGTAATTGCATAGCATTGTAGGTAGATCCTTGCATTTCAGAGAGCCCTGCTATGATGATATTCCCCAAGGGATGACCCGCAAAAGCTCCAGCCTCTTCTGAGAAACGGTACTGAAAAACCTTCTCATAAAACTTAGGCATATCCGACATGGCTACCAGGACATTGCGAAGATCGCCTGGTGGTGTCAGCTGTTGGATATTCTTTCTTAGTTCACCAGAAGAGCCACCATCATCAGCTACCGTTACGATAGCTGCGATATCAACATCCTTTTCTCGCAAGCTTTTCAAAATGACGGGGATACCTGTTCCTCCACCAATTACCGTTATCTTTGGTTTTCTCATGAACGGTTTACCGTTTCCTTTCTTCTGTCTTTGTCACGATGGCTTTCATTGACAGGCCAGTTTTTAGCAAGGTCCTCAGCTATGCGTTTGGCAAAGGCAACACTACGGTGTTGTCCACCTGTACATCCTACTGCAATGGTTAAAACAGACTTGCCTTCTTTTTTGTAACTTGGCAAAATGGGCTCAATCAAGGCGAGTAAGTGCTGATAAAAACTTTCAGACTCTTCATGATTCATCACATAGTCATAAACTGCTTGATCCTCACCTGTCTGATTACGGAGTTCAGGGAGGTAGTATGGATTTGGCAAGAAACGGACATCAAAGACCAAATCTGCATCGATTGGAATTCCATATTTAAAGCCAAAAGACATGACCTCGATACGGAAAGACTGGGCCTGTTCTTGGTCTGAAAATTGCTCAGCAATGGTTTTACGAAGTTCACGCGGAGTAAGTTCTGTCGTATCCACCACATTTTGGCTCATGTTTTTCAAAGGTGCCAAGAGCTCGCGCTCCAGCTTGATGCCGTCCAAAATCCGACCATCCGCTGCTAGAGGGTGACTCCGTCTGGTTTCCTTGTAACGGGCCACCAATTCCTTATCTTTTGCATCCAAAAAGAGAATTTTGAAATCCAAATCATCTTGGTTTTCCAATTCATCCAAAACGGCCTGAATCTCTGAAAAGAAGGAACGGCTACGCATGTCCACAACCAAGGCCAGTTTGTGGTCATCATCCTTGGTCTCTACCAACTGCAAAAACTTTGGCAAGAGGGCTGGTGGCATATTGTCAATAGTGAAATATCCCAAATCCTCGAAGGACTGAATGGCTACTGTTTTCCCTGCGCCACTCATCCCTGTCACAATTACCAGGTGAAGTTGTTTCTTTGTCATCTATCTCTCCTTATATCAAAAAAAGTTTGGCAGAGCCAAACTTCAACTAGCTTATCCAATCTCTGCGATCACTTCAATTTCGACTTTTACATCACGAGGAAGACGTGCAACCTCTACAGCTGAACGAGCTGGAAATTCCTCGTTAAAGGCAGTCTGGTAAACCTCGTTAAAAGGAACAAAGTCATTCATATCACTCAAGAAGCAAGTTGTTTTGACAACATGGTCAAAGTCTGTTCCTGCTTCAGCCAAAATAGCACCGATATTTTTCAAAACTTGTTCTGTCTGTTCTTGGATAGTCTCTCCTACAATTTCTCCAGTTTCAGGAGATAGGGGAACTTGACCGCTAGCAAACAAAAGATTACCAACGATTTTTCCTTGAACATAAGGTCCGATTGCTTTTGGAGCTTTGTCTGTATGAATTGTTTTTGCCATTTCTTTCCCTCACAATTTTTCTAATATTGCATCCCAAGCCTGATCCATCCCTGCCTTGCTGACAGATGAAAAGAGGATGAAGTCGTCACTTGGGTCAAAGTTTAATTTCTTTTTGATTGCTGATTCATGCTTGTTCCACTTACCACGGGGAATCTTATCTGCCTTAGTCGCAACGATGATAACCGGAATCTCATAATACTTGAGAAATTCGTACATCTGCACATCATCTGCTGACGGGTCGTGACGGAGATCCACCAGACTGACCACGGCACGGAGATTTTCCCGAGTGGTCAAATACTCCTCAATCATGCGCCCCCATTTTTCACGTTCCTTTTTGGAAACGCGGGCATAGCCATAACCTGGTACATCCACAAAACGCATCTTGTCATCAATGTTAAAGAAGTTGAGTAGCTGGGTTTTCCCAGGTTTTCCTGATGTACGGGCCAGATTTTTGCGGTTCAGCATGGTGTTGATAAAGCTAGACTTGCCGACATTTGAACGCCCTGCAAGGGCAATCTCTGGCAGGTCATCCTGCGGATAGTGGGACTTATTGGCCGCACTGAGCAGGATTTCAGCATTGTGTGTATTGATTTCCATAGTCACCTCTAGGCTGTTTCTAGGATTGGTTTTTCCGTTCCATCGACAGCTTCTTTCGTGATGCGGACCAATTTCACATTTTCCTGACTTGGTACCTCAAACATAACGTCTAGCATGGTTTCTTCGATGATTGAGCGAAGACCACGCGCACCCGTTTTGCGTTCGATAGCCTTATTGGCGATTTCTTGAAGGGCTTCATCGTCAAATTCCAACTCAACATCATCATAAGAAAGCAAGGTTTGGTATTGTTTCACCAAGGCATTTCTTGGTTCTTTCAAGATGCGAACCAAGTCATCGACCGTCAATTGCTCAAGAGCAGCAAAGACAGGCAAGCGTCCAATCAACTCAGGGATAATACCGAATTTTTGAATATCCTCTGCGATAATTTCTTGCATGTAGGAGCTGTTTTCATCAATCGCCTTGTTATTTTGGCCGAAACCGATGACTTTTTCACCCAGACGTTGTTTAACGATTTCTTCGATACCATCACAAGCACCACCCACGATGAAGAGGATATTCCTGGTATCTACCTGAATCATCTCTTGTTGTGGATGTTTGCGTCCACCTTGAGGTGGTACACTAGCGACAGTTCCCTCGATAATCTTGAGAAGGGCTTGTTGCACCCCTTCACCCGAAACGTCACGTGTGATAGAGACGTTCTCGCTCTTCTTGGCAATCTTATCAATTTCATCTACGTAGATAATCCCACGTTCTGCACGTTCGATGTTAAAGTCAGCAGCCTGCAAGAGTTTGAGGAGGATATTTTCCACGTCCTCACCTACATAACCAGCCTCAGTAAGAGCTGTTGCATCTGCAATAGCGAAAGGCACGTTCAAGCTCTTAGCCAAAGTCTGAGCCAAGAAAGTTTTCCCTGAACCAGTTGGGCCAATCATCAAGATGTTTGACTTCTGCAAATCCACATCTTCTGACTCTTCACGCGTATCGTGGAAATTGATGCGTTTGTAGTGGTTGTAAACAGCCACTGCCAAGGCACGTTTGGCACGATCTTGACCAATCACATAGTGGTTTAAGATATTGAGGAGTTCGATTGGTTTTGGTACTTCAGACAAGTCTGCCAAAACTTCCTCGGCCAACTCCTCCCGAATGATTTCCTGGGCCAACTCCACACATTCATTACAGATAAAGGCGTTGTTCCCAGCGATTATTTTCTTTACTTCTTCTTGGCTTTTGCCACAAAATGAGCAATAAACCATCATATCATTTTTCCTATTTGTAGGCATGATTTCCTTCCATTCTAATTTATCATTCTATCTAAAATAAGGTCATATAAAAAGCGTGGACACTGTTCACCAGATTGGTAAAAGCATTCAACCAGAGTAAAGCAGACAGTCCATAGCGCTTCTTACGAAAAGCCTGTGCTCCAGTCAAAATACAGATCACACACAAAAAAGCTGTAAAAAATCCAAATATACTGCGCTCCATTAGACTTCCTTTCTATCTCGGTATTCGATAGTAAAATCATAGTCGTTTTTCTCATCTCGGGTGTAAGATTTGCTTGCTACTGTCTCAAAACGAGACAAGTCAAACTCCTCAGGGAAATAGGTATCTCCCTCCACCTGAGCATGAATCTGTGTCACGATGATTTCATCTAAATAGGGCTCAAAAGCCTGAAAAATCTGTTTTCCGCCAAGGATATAGAGATTTTTTTCCTGACTCTGATACCACGCTAAAACAGACTCCACATCTTGAAATACGAGCGCCCCATCTATGACTTCTTCGCTATTGCGCGTTAAAATCAGGGTTTGCCGTTTTGGAAGCAGACGACGTCCCATGCCATCAAAGGTCACTCGCCCCATCAGTATAGCATGATTTAAAGTTGTTTCCTTAAAATGTTGCAACTCTGCTGGCAAATGCCAAGGGAGACGATCTTCCTTCCCAATCACACCTTTTTCATCTTGGGCCCAAATGGCTATGATTTTCTTTGTCATGCTTCCGTCCTTTTTATTGATACTACTATTTTATCAAAATTCTCCCAAAAAGACTGTTTTGAAACGCGCGCAAAAGAGAGAAAAGGAGCAGGCTTCATTTAGCCTGCTCCTCTCGTCCCTAGGACAAATATTTTTTTGCTTCTGATTCGATTTTTTCGACCACTTCTTGGATACTTAGTCCAGTTGTGTCAAGGTAAACTGCATCCTCAGCCTGTTTGAGAGGTGAGGTTTCACGATGACTATCCTTGTAGTCACGCGCCGCAATCTCTTCTTTCAACGTTTCAAGGTCTGTTTCAATCCCTTTAACAATATTTTCCTTGTAACGACGCTCTGCTCTTTCTTCAACAGAAGCCACTAAGAAAATCTTGAGTTCAGCTTGTGGTAAAACAACTGTCCCGATATCACGCCCATCCATGACGATACCACCTTGCTGAGCAATCTCTTGCTGGAGCGAAACCAGTTTCTCACGCACTTCAGGAATGGCAGCAATGCTTGAAACCTTGTTGGTCACTTCATTTTCACGAATCGGATGCGTAATATCAACATCCCCTACAAAAACAAGTTGCTCACCAGTTTCTGAACGACCAAAACTAATGGGGTGTTGGTTAAGAAGCTCGAGAAGTTGATCTACATTTCCTGCATCCAACTGGTGTTTGAGCGCTATATAAGTCGCAGCACGGTACATAGCACCCGTATCGAGATAAGTGTAACCAAAATCCTTAGCGACAATCTTTGCGACCGTACTCTTACCACTCGAAGCCGGACCATCGATAGCAATTTGAATTGTCTTCATGACCGACTCCTATCTTGTCTTAATCACATCACCTGGGTTGGCAAACCAAGATCCAGATGACATATGAGAAGGATTTAGAGCCTCTAGCTGGGCAATGGAAATCCCTGCACGTTGAGCAAGAGCTGCTTCTCCCTCTCCCGGCTGTACTGTAAGTGTTCCTTCACCCTCTGTATGTTCTTCCGAACTGCTCTCTGAAGGTGTTGATTCAGAAGAAGATGTTTCCTCTACCTTGCTACTTGAAGATGATGATGCTTCCACTTTAGAACTTGAACTTGTAGAAGGAGACGATGCATCATAGAAGTCCTTCAAAGATGAAGTACGATTGCTTCCTCCGGTTGATAGGTAAATCAATACAACTACCATCGCTACAACGATTACAAAGAAGAGGCTAGCTAGAACCGTCAAGACACGATTCGCAACAACGCCCTTCCCTTTTTGTTTCCGGTGTCGACGCTCTGATCTTGTCTCTTCCTCATTGTTTTCGTAAATATCTTCTTGCCACGGTTCTTTTTCCATACCTTACTCCTTGTTTTTTTTACATTTTCTTATTACAATATAAATATGAAAGTCACACTTATACCCGAACGGTGCATTGCCTGCGGGCTTTGCCAAACCTATTCTGAACTCTTTGATTACCATGATAATGGAATCGTTCGATTTTACGATGATCCAGTTGAATTGCAAAGAGAAATCGCTGAGACCAGCGATGTTCTGGAGGCCATCAAAAATTGTCCTACAAGAGCACTTCTAAAAGATCCATCGTAGGAAGCAGGGAATAAATATAATTGATTTTTTCTCATTTTTCCCACACCTACTAGTTTAGCATATTTCTAGGTAAAATTATAGTCTTTTTTGGTTATTTTTTCCTTCAATAATAGAAAGGTCACTTTTTTCTTTGACGAGATAGAGTGGTCTTTTTTTGGTCTCTAGATAAATCTTACTGATATACTTACCGAGAATCCCAATAGTCAGAAGTTGAATCCCTCCAAGAAAAAGAATGACAGCCATCAAAGAGGTCCAACCAGATGTCGGATTTCCCAAGATAAGAGTCCGAAACACTACAAAAACTGTCATCACAAAAGAAAGAAAACAAGATAGAAGTCCCGCTACAAAGGCTATACTCAAGGGAAAATCTGAAAAATTGAGAATTCCTTCAATCGAGTAGAAAAAGAGTTGTCTAAAACTCCAACTGGTCTTGCCAGCCTGTCGTTCAACGTTTGGATAATCAAGATAGTGCGTTTTAAAACCCACCCAGGCAAAGAGTCCTTTAGAAAAACGATTGGATTCGGTCAGTGTTAAAATAGCATCTACCACAGACCTTCTCATCATGCGAAAATCACGGACACCTGAGGGTAGAGCCACTGGGCTAATTTTTTGCATGAGGCGGTAAAAGAGGTCCGCACAGAAACTGCGGAAAAAGGGTTCTCCCTCCCGACTAGTTCTCCGTGTCCCAACACAGTCTATGTCTGCATTTTGGTCTAGTAAGGCTTTCATCTCAAGTAGCATACTAGGAGGATCCTGAAGGTCTGCATCCATCACGACCACCAAGTCTCCAGTTGCATGCTGCAAGCCTGCGTATAAGGCTGCCTCTTTCCCAAAATTTCGTGAGAATGAGACATAATGGACCGCAGGATTTTGCTCCCGATAGGCCTTCAAAAGCTCTAAGGTCCCATCGTTTGAGCCATCGTCTACAAAGACATATTCGACTTCTACTCCCAAGTCAGGAAGCAGCACTTCAACAGACTGATAAAAAAGAGGAAGTATTTCCTCTTCGTTTAGACATGGGACAATGATTGAAATCATCATCTTAGTATTCAAATCCATTTGGATGCTTGCTTTGCCAACGCCATGCGTCTTCACACATTTGGGTGATGTCGAGTTCTGCTTCCCATCCGAGCTCTGCTTTGGCTTTTGCTGGGTCTGAGTAGCAGGCAGCTATATCACCTGGGCGGCGTTCTACGATGCGGTAAGGAATAGGACGTCCCACTGCTTTTTCCATATTTTGGATAATTTCAAGAACGGAGTAACCTTTACCAGTTCCAAGGTTATAAATGTTTAGACCTGAACCTTTTTGGATTTTTTTCAAAGCTGCAACGTGACCTTTAGCTAAATCGACAACATGGATATAGTCACGAACCCCGGTTCCATCTTCTGTATCGTAATCATCTCCAAACACTTGTACTTGTTCTAGTTTGCCCACTGCTACTTGCGAAACATAAGGCAAGAGATTGTTTGGAATTCCGTTAGGATTTTCTCCCAAGTCTCCACTTTCATGCGCTCCGATTGGATTAAAGTAACGAAGCAAGACCACATTCCATTCTGAGTCAGCCTTGTAGATATCGGTCAAAATTTCCTCTAGCATGAGCTTGGTGCGACCGTATGGATTGGTCACTGAAAGTGGGAAATCTTCTAGGATTGGAACTGTATGAGGATCTCCGTAAACTGTCGCAGAAGAACTGAAGATGATGTTCTTACAGTTGTTCTCTTCCATGGCTTTTAAAAGGCTGACAGTTCCAGCGATATTGTTGTCATAGTAGGTAAGAGGGATACGTGTTGATTCGCCAACAGCCTTCAACCCAGCAAAGTGAATCACACCAGTCGGTTCTTCCTGCTTGAAAATATCTCTGAGAGTATCCGTGTCACGGATATCTGCCTCATAAAAAGGAATCTCAACTCCTGTGATTCTTTCAACAACTTCTAAACTTTTACGATTGCTATTGACAAGATTATCCACCACAACCACTTGATGACCTGCTTGGATCAACTCAATAACAGTGTGGGTTCCGATAAATCCAGCACCACCAGTTACCAAAATCTTTTCTTGCATCTTTTTTCCTCGATTCTCGGATTATTTTTTCTTATTTTATCATTTTTGATAGGGAATGTCATTTGACATCCTAAACTACCTGCTAAAATTTCAGTAAAATCTTATTCGCTTTTTACTCGTTTGACATAGTTTGCGATTGGGTAGTTTACTGGGTCCAAGGTCAACTCCTTGTCTTGGACCAGCTGGGCTAGATGGTAACCGATGATAGGACCCGTTGTGAGACCTGATGAACCTAGTCCACTAGCCGCATAGACACCTGCCAATCCTGGTACCTGCCCAAAGAAAGGGGAGAAATCACTGGTGTAGGCACGAATTCCCACACGATCACCCGATGATTTCGCTTCTGCCAAGGCTGGATAGTGAGGCAAGGCCGCATCCTCCATTTGTTGGAGCAAGGTTTCATCTACCGTCAAGTCAAATCCCATATCATTTTCGTGGGTAGCGCCCAAGGACAATTTCCCACCTGCAAAAGGGATCAAATCCCACTCCCCTTCTGGCATGACAACAGGGTATGATTCCATGTCTTGGGCAAGCTGATAATCTCGGAGTTGCCCCTTTTGGGGACGAACATCTACCTCATATCCTAAAGGTTCCAAAATGTCCCCCAACCAAGCTCCCGTCGCTAGAATAAGCTGATCAAACACCTCTTCGCCAATCTGATAGCCAGTTGCTAAAGGTGTCAGACTCACTTTTTCTTTGACCAGCTTGACTTGACTGGCTTCTAGCAAACGAGTCACTAATAGGTGACCATCCACCCGTGCCCCACCAGAAGCATAGAGCAGGCTGTCAAATCCCTGCAAACCAGGGAATAATTCATTTGCAGATGCTTGGTCTAAAATGGCTAATTGACCTATCAAGGGAGATTCTTCCCTACGCTGGAGTGCTAGTTCATAGAGTTCTTCTAACTTGGATTCATCCTTTTTCAAGAGAAAAACTCCCGAACGCTGGTAAAAATCAATTTCCTGACCAGACTTTTCTATATCAGCCAACAAATCCACATAAAAGTCAGCCCCCAAGCGCGCCATCTTATACCAGGCTTTATTGCGACGTTTGGAAAACCAAGGACTGATAATTCCCGCTGCAGCCTTGGTTGCTTGCCCCTTTCCATGGTCAAAAACGGTCACCTCTAAATCACTTTCTTTAGAGAGGTAGTAGGCAGCAGTTGCCCCTACAATCCCTGCTCCAATAATGGCAACTTTTTTCATTGTCTTCACTTCCTAACTAGATATGGTGGAAAGGATTGGTCGATGCTTGACTAGGTACAATATCAATAGTCCAACCCTTTTCTTCCTTCCATTGAGTAAGGAGTGCAGCAATTTTTTCCACAAAAAGCACTTCGATATAGTGGCCCGGGTCCAATGCCAGCAAACCATCAGACAGCATATCCTGTGCTGTATGGTAGTAGATATCACCAGTTATATAGACATCTGCTCCCTTTGCTAAAGCATCCTTATAAAAAGATTGCCCGCTGCCACCACAGATGGCCACTCTTGAAATGGGCTTCTGCAAATCACTCTCTTGATAATGCACCATTCGAAGACTATCTAGGCCAAAGACTTGTTTGACATGCTGGGCCAATTCCCCAAATGTCTGAGGCTGAATATTCCCAATCCGTCCAATCCCACGTTCTGAGCCAGTTTCCTGCAGATAAGTCGTCTCCTCAATGCCTAGCATCTGGCAGAACCAGTCATTTAACCCGTTATCAACAATGTCAATATTGGTATGGCTGACATAAACTGCGATGTCATGCTTGATCAGGTCGATGTAAATCTGATTTTGCGGACGGTTGGCTACCAAGTCCTTGATGGGACGAAAGATAGGCGCGTGCTTAACGATAATCAAATCCACACCCTTTTCAATGGCCTCTGCCACCGTCTCTTCTCGAATATCGAGGGCAACCATGACCCTTTGGATATCCTTGTCTAGAGTACCGATTTGCAGGCCACGACTGTCTCCCTCCATGGAAAATTCCTGAGGGCAAAAGGTTTCATAGCGTTTAATGACTTCACTTGCTAGCATGGAGTACCTCCTTGATGGCTTGAATTTTATCTACTAAAACTTGACGTTCTTCCATATTTTTTTCTGGAATTTGATCAAGGGCAAACTCTAACTTAGCTGCTTCTTTTTGCCACTTTTGAACGAAGACTGGGTTGGTTTCTTTGGACAAGAAGGGACCAAAGCGAACATCACTGGCTGATAGCTTCATTTGTCCCGCTTCTACAACTAGAATTTCATAAAACTTGCCTGCTTCTTCTAGGATGCTTTCTGCCACAATCTGAAAACCATTGTCTTGCAACCAAATGCGCAAGTCGTCTTCACGATTATTGGGTTGGAGGATTAAACGCTCTACATTAGCCAGCTTGTCCAAGCCTTCTTGCAATATGGTCGCAATCAAACGGCCACCCATACCAGCAATGGTGATAATAGAAACTTGGTCAGCCTCTTCAAATGCCGCTAAGCCATTGGCTAAACGGACTTGGATTTTCTCCTTTAGACCGTGAGCCTCAACATTTTTAACCGCAGACTGGTAAGGACCTTCCACCACTTCCCCTGCAATGGCGCTTTTGATTTGGCCTCTCTCAACCAAGTCAATCGGCAGATAAGCATGGTCACTCCCTACATCTAGTAAAATGGCACCTTGTGGCACAAAGGACGCTACCAATTCTAATCTCTTTGAAATCATCTTCTCTCACTTTCCAAAACTCTGTTACCTCTTATTATACCATATTTCAGCTAGCAATCTTGCACCTAAAAAGACCACAATCCACAGATTGCAGTCTTTCTTTATTTTCTAGCTTGGTAACGACTGGTTAGAATGAAAAGCACCGTAAATACCAGCATCATGGCCCCATAAACAGGTAACGTTTGTCCAGTTAAGGTCGAAATTTCAAGCAGTTTCTGGATTCTTGGGAAGAGAGCTGTGGCTAGGAAGCCTCCTACTGACCAAACAATCAAGAGGACACGCCAGAGGGTAAATGGCATGCAGGCTCTAAATACGGATAAGAAACCGATAGACCCAAGGAGATAATAAAGTAGGGTTGAGATTTCTAACTCTGACCAACCTTGACTACTTCCAAGTATTTTGACAAAGAGAACGCTGAAGACGACCATGAGAGCACTTGGTAGGGCACGAAGCATGGATCTTCTGAGGAAATTTGGTTCAACAGGTTTGATATTTCGCTCAAAAGTCAGAACGAATGGTGGGAAACCTTCCACGAATTGGTCGATCATGGTAATCTGGATTGGAATGAAGGGGAAAATCAAAATCCACTCAGACCGTCCTAGAAGAGCACTGGCGATACAGATGACAGCGAGCAAGAAGGAATAGATTGTCTTTATCAAGAAAATCGGTGCAATATGGGCAATGTTATTGACCACACGACGACCTTCAAAGAGAATCTCAGGAACATCATTAAAGTCAGAGTTCAAGAGAACCAGATTAGCAATCTGACGAGTCGCAGGATCTCCTTCAGCCATAACGATAGAACAATCTGCTTCGCGGAGAGCTAGGATATCATTGACACCATCCCCTGTCATAGCCGTTGTATGCCCTGCTTTTTTCAGGGTTTGGATGATGAGTTTCTTTTGATGAGGGGAAACACGACCAAAAATTGCTGTCTCTTCAGCCATAGCAACCAATTCCTCATCCGTTATTTTTGAACAGTCTACATAGCTGTGATAGTCGGCAAAACCAGCTTTCTGGGCAATGCTGGATACAGTGACCGGATTGTCACCAGAGATAATCTTGAGACCCACTTCCTGGGAACGGAGATAGTCTAGTGTCTCAGCTGCTCCTTCTCGAATGGGGTCCAAGATTTCCAGCAAGGCCAGGGCTTGAATGTCAGACGGTTTCTGTGGTTTGTGATAGTCTAGTTTTTCCTGACTGAGGGCTAAGACCAAGACACGTGACCCTCTCTCCAAGGCCTCTCTGGCTTCTGGAACTTCAGAGTCCAGCAACATCTCAGGTGCACCTAAGAAAACTGTCCCCAAGCCTTCCAATTCCATAGCTCCCCACTTGCGGTCGCTTGAGAAAGGAAGATTCGAGATCGCAGGATAGGCAACCTGTCCTTGGAAACGCTGGCGAATGGCTTGAGCTGTTGGATTTTTATCCTCACTATGAGCGATATAGCTAGTCAAAATTCTGGCAATAGCCTCATCACCATAAGTTTCCGTCAGAGGAAGAACAGCCTCCACCTGCATCTTTCCTTGGGTGATGGTGCCTGTCTTGTCCAGACAGAGCATATCCACGCGCGCCAAGGTTTCGACAGAGTACATCTCCTGCACCAAGACCTTTTTCAAGCCCAGCTTGATCACCGCAGTCAAGAGCGAAGTTATGGTCAAAAGGGCGATTCCCTTGGGCAACATACCCAAAAGGGCTGTTGACGAATTTACAACAGATGACTTGAGGGGTAAGCCTTTTAAAATCAAGGCTTCTAACAAGAGAGCTAGACCAAAGGGAATGATAATCTTCCCAGTAAAACCAGCTAGCTTGTCCAGCGATTTCATGATACGGGAATTGATCGGTTTCACAGTCTTAGCTTCCAGCATGAGTTTGGAAGCATAGTTGTCTGCCCCGACATGGTGAACTTGAGCCAAAACTGCGCCACTGGCTAGGAAACTCCCTGATAAAAGCAAGGCATCCACTTCTTTTTGCACCAAATCACTCTCACCCGTCAACATGGCTTCATTGACTTCCGCAAATCCTTCCAGAACCAGAGCATCACTAGGGATTTGCTCTCCAGCAGACAGACGAATGACATCTCCTAGAACCAACTCTTCTGGATCGAGAGCAACTTCTTGACCATCACGGATGGTTTTGACCTTTTCCTTGGTCATGAGATTGAGCTTGTCCACCATATGTTTGGCCCGTAGCTCAGTCACAATCCCAGAAAAAGCGTTAAAGCAGATAACGGCAAAGAAGACCAGATTGCTCCAAGCCTGCACAAAGGCCAGCGCTAGGGCAATAACAAAGTTTAATGCGTTAAAAAGTGTAAAAACATTTCGTTTGAAGATTTGCCAAGTACTGGTACTGGCCGACGCGGTAAAGTCATTGACCAAACCTTGAGCCTGTCTTTCCTTGACTTCTCTTTGGGTTAATCCCATAATCTTTTTTTTATCCATAAATTCTATCATATCATTTTTTTTAAAAGAATTCTAATCCCATCTAAAACTGTTGGCTGATAACTGAAAAAGTTTGCCAGCAGTCTTTTGATAAGGTATAATAATAAAAGCAATACAATAGAAGGAGATCTCATGTTTTATACTTATTTACGTGGACTAGTCATGCTGATCTTGTGGTCCATCAATGGCAATGCCCACTATCACAATACTGATAAAATCCCTAGCCGGGACGAAAACTATATCCTCGTCGCACCTCACCGTACCTGGTGGGATCCTGTTTACATGGCCTTTGCGACCAAGCCAAAACAGTTCATCTTTATGGCCAAAAAAGAGCTGTTTAACAACCGTATCTTTGGCTGGTGGATCCGTATGTGTGGTGCTTTCCCTATCGACCGGGAAAATCCTAGCGCTTCTGCCATCAAGTTCCCTATCAATGTCCTCAAAAAAAGCGATCGCTCTCTCATCATGTTCCCAAGTGGGAGCCGTCATTCAAACGATGTCAAGGGTGGAGTTGCCTTGATTGCTAAAATGGCCAAGGTCCGTATCATGCCGGTTACCTACACAGGTCCTATGACCTTGAAGGGATTGGTCAGCCGTGAACGTGTCGATATGAACTTTGGAAATCCAATCGATATCTCAGATATCAAGAAAATGAATGATGAAGGAATCGAAATGGTTGCAGACCGCATCCAAGCTGAATTCCAACGTTTAGACGAAGAAACCAAGCAATGGCACAATGATAAAAAACCAAACCCACTCTGGTGGTTTGTCCGCATCCCAGCCCTCATCCTTGCTGTGATTGTTGGTATCCTAACGATTATCTTTACCTTCATTGCAAGCTTTATCTGGAATCCAGATAAGAAGAGAGAGGCTCTTGGTTAAAAAATACAAATATCCCTTGGCTTTTGCCAAGGGATATTTCTTTTATTCGATTTTCCACTTTTGGGCCAACCAGTTGGAAAAGGCTAGAAAGCGCTCAGCCACTTGCTCATGATGCCCATAAGGATCAAAGACAAACTGACCAGTCGGATAACGTTTCTGAAGACTGGTATGGATCTGCTCAGCATAGGCTGGTGCCTGAGCCAGACGATTGGTATGATGAACTCCTTCTGTTTGACCATTCTGTAAATACAGTAAACAATCTAAATTTTTCACCCTTTCATCCTTGCAATAAGTCGTAAAATCAGGATACCAAAAGGAACCGCAGATAGAGAAGATACAGGAGACCTTGTCAAAGCTGAATAGACTGTAGACTGCCGCCAGTCCACCTAATGAGTATCCTCCATAGGCAAGGCGATCTTCGTCCAGGCGATAAAGAGACCGCAACTTATCTAAAAGACCTCCAAATAAATGACCATGATAGGCATTTGCCTGACCGCCAAAATTTGGAGCTCCATATCTCAGAGCAGATGCCTTCCAGGGAGTGTAGTCGTTTAGGCGATTTTTAGAGGTCAAGCCCACTAAAATCACAGATTCTGAAAGGGAAGATAGGAAATCCAAGTTTCCATCATTCAAGAGAATAACTGGATAGGTTTGATTGGGATCATAGGTCGAAGGAAGACTGATCTTGACTTGGATCCCTTCCCAATCAAACTCATTATTTATTGATAAAGTCATTGATTTTCTCAAGGGAATCAATCACTGCTGGACCATAGTCCATCAACTCATCGTAAGAAATGGTCATGATTTTTTGATTCTTAATTGCAGGAACGTTTTCTAAAACTTCATTTGCCTTCATCAACTCTACTGCGTTGGTATCCAATTTTTTATTGCGGTCACTGGTTACATAGATAATCAACTCAGGATCCATTGACACGAGATTTTCCAAGGTCAATCCTGATGTTCCCGTTGCAACGTTGGTATAACCAAGTTGATTCAACAAACTTTCTTGCAAAGCAGACTTGTAAGCACCGAAGGTTTCGTCGTTATATGCAACCATAATCAAAGCCTTTTTCTTCTCACCTTGGCTTTCTGGGTTTGCTTTCTTAACAGCGTCAATTTTAGCTTGTAATTGAGCTGCGTATTCGTTAGCCTTGTCCTGAACATTAAAAATCATTCCCAGATTTTTGACATCTTCTACAATATTCCCCAAATCTTGCTGAATCGTTGAGAGAGAAGCTTTTTGCGTATAGACTGGGATTTTATTTTCATTCCAAGTGCTAACTGTCCCCAAGGATTTTTCAGAAAACATCATGTTTCGACCCATCACAGCATCTGGCTCATAAGAAAGGACTGTCTCTTGTGAGACTGTTTTTTTATCCCCAATTTGAGGAATCGTCGCAATCGCATCCTTGTATTTGTCAGTCACGGCATTATCAGGGTTAAGCATGCCAGCAATTTTATCCTTCAAGCCTAACTCCAATAAGATTTCAGTGGTTGAAAGATTGTTGGTGATAACTTTTTCAGGTGCCTTATCAAAGACTTGTTCGACTTCATTTCCCTTAGCATCATAGGTTTTGACCGTAAGTGGATAAGTCGTCTCTGTGCTGGCCTTTTGACTTGTTTCTGTACTAGACTGTGTGGTAGTTTTTTCTGTAGTAGTATTGCCACAAGCTGTCATAGTTAGGGTAGCTACTGTTACGAGTAAAATGCTTAGTGTTTTTTTCATCTTGTTTTCCTTTTCTTTCTTATAAATAGTGAATCATGGCTTGCTGATCCTCGGTCCAAGTAACCTGACTTTGAACTCCGTATACAGTTTGCAATGACTCAGGGGTGATGGTCTCCTTTGGAATACCTTGGTAAAGGATTTCCCCCTCCTTCATCAGATAGAGATAATCCGAATAGCGACAAGCAAGTTGAATGTCATGTAGGACAGCTAGAACATTGACCTTGAGATTCTTCACAATGGCCAACAAGTCTAACTGGTACTTGATATCCAGGTGATTGGTAGGTTCGTCCAGGAGCAAGAGAGTCGGTTCTTGCGCCAAGGCGCGGGCTAATAAGACTCGTTGTTTCTCCCCCCCTGACAGAGACGAATAGAGACGAGTTTTCTTCTCAAGCATATCCACCTTGACGAGAGCATCTTGAACGAGGGCATAATCTCTTTCCTTTTCCTTCTGTAAAAAAGACAGGTGGGGCGTTCTTCCCAGCAAGACAATTTCCTCAACTGTACAATCAAACTGCAATTGATTAAACTGGGTTACAACTGCCATTTGCTTGGCTGTTTCTTTGAGTGACCAATGCTCCAGTGGCTTTTCATCTAGTCTTATCAAGCCTTTGTCCGCCTTTTCCTGACGATAGAGAAGTTTAAGCAGGCTGGTCTTTCCACTTCCATTTGGTCCTAGTATCGTGTGAAATTGATGCCCCTCAACCTTAAGAGAAACTCCTTTGAGGATTTTTTTCTCTCCTAGTCCAAAGTGGACATCCTGACAAATCAAGTCCATATCAGGCCCTCACCTCCCTTCGCCTACCTCCAACAATGTAGATAAAGAAGGGAGCACCTACCAAGGCTGTGAAAATACCAATCGGCAACTCAGCGTTTGGAATGATGATACGGGAGAGTACATCTGCCCAGATGACAAAGAGGGCACCCAGCAAGGTCGCAACAGGAAAAAGTCTCCTGTAATTCGTTCCTACTAACCCTCGAGCTAAGTGAGGAGTAATCAGACCAACAAATCCAATAATCCCACAAGTTGCCACCAAGACAGCTGTCAGCACAGCCACCACGGTCACGTAAAGATACCAATAGAAGCGTAAGGGAATTCCCAAAGTTAAAGCAGCCTCATCTCCCATCATCATCGCATTAAAAACACGATACTGAGTAGAGAAAAATAGAAAGGCCATTCCTACTACTATAGTTGGCAGGACTAAGTCAGACCAGGTAGTCCCGGCAAGCGAGCCCATGGTCCAAAACTTAATGGTCATCACACTGTCCGCATTAGCGCCAACTGAGATAATAAAGTTGGAAAATGCCAGAAAGAGAGCATTGACAACCGTTCCTGATAAGATCAGACTGGAAGTCGTCATCCTGCCCTGCATAGAGGCAATGATAAGGACAGCAATTGTTGCCAAAATAGCTCCTAAAAAAGCTCCAAGGCTAATCACCAATTTTAAACCAAGAATGATGCTTAAGGTTGCTCCTAGAGTTGCACCCGCAGAGATTCCTAAGACATAAGGCTCTGCGATGGGATTGTTCACTGTAGACTGCATCACGCTACCACACATAGAAAGACCAGCCCCTACTATCAGACCCAGCAACACTCGGGGGAATCTCATGTTCCATACAATGGCAAGAGTGGACTTGGAAACCTCTCCTATCTCAAGAGGAAAACCCAACCTGCTCAAAATAATCCGATAGGTATCGCCTAAATTAATCGCAACGGATCCCATAGAAACTGCTAGAAAGAGGGAAATCCCTAAAACAGCTAGCAAAATACCTAAAAGTAACAAAAATTGCAGGTCCCGTCGGCTTCCAGAAAATTTGGAAAGCATGCAAACCTCCTTTGATAGAATCTTAAAAATTTAGAAAATTCTCATGAAAAGTATACCATATTTCTATTAGATGAACAAGGATGGAAATATATATAGAAAAAGCCCTCTGAAATCTGAGAGCTGATTTGAACTAGAGCCAGAATCCTAGTGAAACAAAAAAATCTACACGATCAGAAAAGTCTCTATCGTGCCATTTTCATACATGATGTATAGTCCAAGTAGAATGAATACTATGGGCACAATGATTCGCTCGTATTTTTCAATTGTCTCGAATATTAACGGAATAGAGGATAACATCCGACTAATCTCGCAAAAGATAATTATGCCGATTACAAACACAAGCAACGCCACGAGGGTCTGTGACCAATCTAACGAAGCAAAATAAGGTATATAGATACCTAAATTATCTCCGCCAGACGCAATTGTCAGCAATGTAACTGTCCAAAACAGTTGATTTGCCTTGCTTTGTTCTAATCTTTCAATAATTTCTTCCTCTTCTTCCTCACCTTCTCCAACAATTGCAAAGCGAATCCCTAAATAGATAGGGATTAAACCAAGCAATCCAACCATCCATTCTTCAGGCACGAAATTAACGACATAAGCAGCAACTAAACTCGCCCCTACAAGTAAGCCTGTTCCTAGATATTGCCCCGCATAAATATGCCATTTCTGTTTATTCTGTGATAGCTGTGCAAATAAAATAATTAAAATAATTAAATAATCGATACTGGTGGAAATATAAACACCAATAGCAGATATGATTGTCTGTCCCATAAAAACCTCCTGTATTAGTTAGTAATAAATCAGCAGATTTTAGGAGAGCACAGACACATTAATTTTGCTATCGCTAGTGGGTAATGTCGAACGTAGGAAAGCATTTTACTCCTCCTCAAAACGTAGTTACAAAGTAATTTCTAACTGGAATTCGGTGACTACTTCCATGTAAAGTATAACATACTATACTTTACTTCGTAAAGTGTGGGCTCTCCGAGGGGGCTTGCAGACAGCTACTCGACTTTTCAAGCCGAGTAGCTGCGCACCTTTATGGTGTAATTAGCTGATACCATTTGAGTTTTTGTAGTCTCCAAAATTGTGACCGATAAAACAAAAGATCTATAATTTGTCTATATTTTCCTGTTTTTGTAGTCTCCAAAATTGTGACCGATAAAACGCAGTTCGGCGTTCAAACAAATTAAACTGTGTTTTTGTAGTCTCCAAAATTGTGACCGATAAAACTCTAAACAGTTTGTGGCAGATAACCGAAGAGTTTTTGTAGTCTCCAAAATTGTGACCGATAAAACCCTTCGCCCTATCACCATCGAGTTTGAAGCGTTTTTGTAGTCTCCAAAATTGTGACCGATAAAACAATGTTGGAGCTGCAACAGCCAAGATCATTGTTTTTGTAGTCTCCAAAATTGTGACCGATAAAACAAAAGAATGAATTTGACAACGTTGAAGTTGGTTTTTGTAGTCTCCAAAATTGTGACCGATAAAACCAATCTCAGCTCCTGTTACTTTTTCTTTAGGTTTTTGTAGTCTCCAAAATTGTGACCGATAAAACTACGGAAACCATGTATACACTAGCGACTATGTTTTTATAGTCTCCAAAATTGTGACCGATAAAACTCAATGCGCTTCGAGGTACTGAGAATGATTGTTTTTATAGTCTCCAAAATTGTGACCGATAAAACCTCAATAAAAAAGCCCTCTGAATATCAGAGAGCTGATTTGAGCTTGGGCTAAAATCCTAGTGAAAAAGATAAAACTCCTTGTGTTCATCGAACACTGTGTCCTTTCCCTATTTTCATACTGATTTTTAACGCCCTTAGCATCATGATTCTTGCTGGATAAAACGTTTATAGACTAAGCGGCAAGCCGAAGATTGTACAAAAATGTTAGTGAAACAAAAAATCTCCCCGAAGGGAGATGATCTGGTTTATTTTACCTTACAGTGCTAGGAACCGTAACCGAAGATTATACTTGAGTATATCGAGGTAAGGTGACAACGCAATGTAAGTGGAAAATAAAGCAGATTAGCGACGAAGTCCTAGAGAGTTGATCAACTCACGGTAACGGTTAACGTCGTTTTTACGCAAGTATGCAAGCAAGTTACGACGGCGACCGATTTTCTTCATCAATCCACGGTAAGTAGCGTGGTCTTTTTTGTGTTGTTTGATGTGTTCGTTAAGGTGGTTGATTTCCCAAGTAAGGACAGCAACTTGAACCTCTACTGAACCTGTATCACCTTCGTGACGTGCATATTGTGCGATGATTTCATTTTTTTTCTCTTTTGAGATTGCCATGATGTTTCTCCTTTTTATTTGGCTTCATCCGAGTGACAGGTTGGCATGCCTGTAACCAAGAAGAAGTTATTTGTCTTTACGACAGTTCTTATTCTACCAAGAAGCAGAGACTTTGTCAACTGATTTACTGTTCAAGACCGTGAATTACTCTACTGATTTCAGGGCTTCGAGCATATCTACCTTTCTTACAATCAAGTCACTCCTTACTATCATTATAACGCTTTTTCAACTAGTTGAAAACTAGGAGCAAACACAAGAAAGCCTAGGAATTCCTAGGCTTTCTGTTTATAGATTATTTTCCAAGGTAGTATTCAGAAACTACATTCAATTTTTCGTCGAATTCGAATACCAATGGTGGGAAGTTAGGGATTTCCACGTCCATGATTTCGTCGTCTGACAAGCGTTTGATGTGTTTTACAAGGGCACGGATTGAGTTACCGTGAGCTCCTACGAATACGTTTTTACCATCTTTAAGTGCTGGAGCGATTTTGTCTTCCCAGAATGGAAGGGCACGTTCCAAAGTCACTTTCAAGTTTTCAGCATCTGGGATAACTGAGTCGTCAAGTGAAGCGTAACGACGGTCAGTGTGAGCTGAATGCTCATCATCACGGTCCATGTTTGGAGGCAATACATCGTATGAACGACGCCAGATGTGAACTTGCTCATCACCAAATTGTTCAGCAGCTTCAGCCTTGTTTTTACCAGTCAAACCACCGTAGTGACGTTCGTTCAAGCGCCATGATTTTTCAACTGGAACCCACAATTGGTCAGAAGCTTCAAGAGCCAAGTTTGTTGTTTTGATCGCACGTTTCAATACTGAAGTGTAAGCTTGGTCAAATTCGATACCAGCTTCTTTGATCAATTTACCAGCGTCAATCGCTTGTTGTGTACCTTTTTCAGACAAATCAACATCAGCCCAACCAGTGAAAAGGTTAGCTTTGTTCCATTCAGACTCACCGTGGCGAGCAAAAACCAATTTTACCATTAGATGGATTCTCCTTTTATTTTTCGAGGTTGTCCTCGTTTATCTATTCTATTTTACACAATTTTTCACAAAAAAGCTAGTTAAAATCAACTACAAAGAGAAGAGTCTCAACATGACTCTTCTCTCAGCAATCTACTTTTAAAAATTGTTTTTGAAACACAAAAACAACCCTTCCTAGGGTTGTTTTCACTAGACTATCAGACAAGTCCATAGACTTCTTTCAAAAATTTAGAAAAAGAAACAGCTCCTTTAATGATTAGCAATCCACCTATCCACTCGGTCGCTGAAAGAAAGCCCAGCACGCCACCAATGATAAATAAAATAGATGGCAGCATTCGAAGTTGTTGATCCTCTTCGAAATAGATTAGCATAAAGGTTCCTAATGCAATCATCAAAATCTTAAAAAATGTCAGGAGCAGGGAAAAGGCAACCGTGACAACCAGCATTTTTGAAGGCTCTTTATAGATGATGGCCCCAGTATAGGATAGCAAAAATCGTAGAACAGGTCCCAAAAGCAAGGTTATACCTGCCAGCATGCCCAGTCTCCAATTGAGTCGAACCAATCTATCTCTCTCCATAAAAACCTCCTTCTATCGTAGCTATCATTCTACCATATTTGCTCCAGAAACAAAAGACCTTCTCCGTCACAAACAAATCGCCTACCAGCTTTCAGACATCCGAACATAAAAAGAGAAGATCTGTCGATCCTCCCTTTTCATTTTCCAACCCTTATTTCTTAAAAATAGAGGTTCTGAAGTCGTTTGTTTGGTCAAGATAAGCTTTAAAGATTGCTCTCTTCAACTTATGAACTGCACTGTCAATCTCTGGCTTATAGTCACTCCAACGAGGAGCCACTGCATCCTGTAGCACAGCTTGGTCCATAAGGGCCTGCAATTCACTCACACGATTGATGGTCTTGGTCGCATAGCTTGGCCATGGTTTTGTCGGATCTTTAAAGGTCACTTGTTTCAAGTTTTCAAACTGATCCACACGTTCTTTATACATGGCTTTCTTAAAGGCAGCCCAAGATGCATACTTGCCTTCAAATACCTTGTCCAATACAAGATCATCTGTCACCAATCCGCGTTCTTTACCATAGAGATTGATGGTTTTACCTTTTTGTTTGGCAGCTTCTTCATATTGGTTGGAGATATAAGGTACCATTCCATCCTTAAAGCCTTTGGCAGCCAAAAGTTCGTAAGCAATCCTACGCCCCATAAGGTCCCCTGGCGTGCCTTTCTCACTGCTGAGAGCTGAAAAGATTGGGGCAAAGAGTTTAATGGTATAGTAGCCATTTCGTTCATAGTCGCCAGTCTGGTACTCACGAGATGATAAGATGTTGTGGTCAATCAAACTTTCAAAACTATTCAAGTTTTGGGCCTCTGCTTCTGTCAATTCTTTGACTACGTTAGTGGCGTAAACCTCATTTCCATCTGCTGGATCTTTCACATACTTGTTCTCAATTTTTCTGAGAGCCGCCATTTTCTGGTAAACATTCAGTTTGTTGACGATTGATTGTCCTTCGAGATATTCTAGCATGTAGATAATGTCAAACATGTTGTGGACATAGTTCTGAAGATCTGCTGCGTTTTGGAATCTCTCTGTCGGATCTAAGACTTGCAGACGGGAGCCTTCTGTACTATCTGATTTTGAGTGTTTCAAGATAGAATTGATGGTAATGGTTGCGTCACTTGGTTGGTCAGGCGCTTGCAATAAACCTTTTGCAAAGAACTCTGGTCCCAAGCCGCTTCTTCGACCATAGCCGCCAAGGTAAATATCCTGATCCGAATCATGGGTCATCTCATGGGTATATGTAATGGCTCCATCCTTGTCCAGCATACGGTAAGACATATAGTAGACGCCATCCCCTGTAGCGTAGGCTCCATGCTGGTTGTGAACTACCTTATTGCCAACTGGTCCAAAGAAATTCTTCATGGCTGGATTGGAACTATCAAACTTAGCCTCCAATGTAGCTTTTCCTGAGGTTGTGTCATCACCAAACTTATAAGCATCATAAATCAAGATGGTACGATAGAGTTTTTCACGTGATTGTTCATCTAAAATACGATACCAATAATCGTAGTGATCTCGCTGGCGTTTGGCTGTTTCACGCGCATTTTCTTCAACAAAATCATTGAGATTCTTGCCCGCTTTATGCTCACTATTGCGGTAGCGATCATAGGCTCCAAATCCTAGGCTAGACATGGTCGAGATGACAAAGACTGATTTTTCTGGCAAGGTTAGGAGAGGCAAGACCATATTGCGGTATTTCCATGTGGCACTTGTGATGCGATCATAAACACCGATAGAATACTTGGTGCCAACTAGTCCTTGTTTCGCTTTTACCTCTTTGATAGTGGATTTTTCTTCGACGATGTAGGCCTTAGTCTCTGATTTAAACCAGTCATTGTTGCTTTTCTCTGGTAGAAAGACTTTTCGGTAATGTTCTAAAGTGCTAAACAAATCTGTCGTTCCATGTTGACTGGCAAGACTGATACCATAAGTATCGACATTATTCTTAGCTAGAAGGTTGTTAAAGCCAGATTTACCTAACTCAATCAGAGTATCTAGTGGTGAAGCATTCCCCTTACCAAAGAAGTCCAGATGGTACAGAACCAGGTCTTTGACGTTTACCTGACCATAACTGAAGTTATACCAACGTTCTAGATAGGTCAAGCCAAGTAGCAAGGCTTCTTTGTTGCGCTTGATTTTATCTACAAGATAGCCCTTGGTAACTGAGTTATCACCAGCCAGTCCAGCATCTGCTGACAAGAGTTTCTTCAAACTGTCTTCCAGATGTTCCTTTGTTTTGGCGAACTGATCTTCTAGGTAGAGCTCAGTCTGCTCGACTTTTGGAGAAATACCGAGTGTCTTTCTGATTGTTTCTGAGCGGTAGTCAACCTTTTGTAAGTCATGTAAGACTTGTTTGATGATAGAGCTTTGGTCATACAGGAATTGGTTTGGTGTATAGAGAAGACCCGTATTTCCTAGACTATATTCCGCTAATTTGGCGAAATCAGCCTGGTACTGGAGATTGAGCTTCTCAGATGAATGGTCCTTGTAGTGAAGCAAGAGTTTGTTTGCAGTCTGTTTGTTAGAAATAATATCTGTGATGACTTGGTCATCCTTCATCATGACTGCTGACAAGAGTTCTTTTTGATATAAAAGACTGTTCTCATTGACCAGATTTCCGTATTTGACGATGGTTGCCTTGTTGTAGAAAGGTAGCAATTTTTCAATATTTTTATAAGCCAAGGCGCGCTTAGCTTGATAATGAGCCACCTTAGAAAAATCACTGTCTTTTTTGCCACTTGTTGAGAGGGGCTCCACTGTTGGTAGAGTGAGAGGATTAATGGCTACTTTTTTGCTTTCGATTTGAGAAGCATCTAGCATTGTTCCTCTTTCTTCAAAGGATTCCTTGCTGACGACCTCATCCTTGACTAAGGTGACATTGTAGACTCTGTTGGCCTTACTGCTAAATGTGTCCTTCACCTTCATTTCATTATAGTGGTAACCGGTAATGGCATTCCCGTTGGTTACATTGACATCACTGAGAACATTGGTCAATCTTCCAGCATGCTGTTCCTCATTAGTTTTTCGATCCCACAAATAGCCTGCTACTCCCGCGACTCTACCAAAGTGCTTGGCATTGTTAATATCGCCTTCAGCATAGCTATCTTGGATTTGTGCATCCTGATCTACTAGACCTGCAAGACCACCCACTGTCTGATCTGAACTATTTGTGTTGGACGAAATGGCTACTGTCGCTTTTGACTTAGTAAGTAAAGCCTTGTCACCTGTCAAATGACCGACCAGACCACCGATATTATAGGCAGCAGTCGTCTCATACGTGTTGATAATTCTTCCCTTGAAACTGCTCTCTGTGATGCTTGATTGATCAGCCTTAGCCAGCAAACCACCGATACCACGTTCACCTGCTAGAACACCATCGACATGAACTTGTTTAATCTTTGTGCCATTCCGAGCTTCATAGGCCAGTGAACCGATGTCATCTTTCCCTGAAATGGAGACATTTTTTAGGCTCAGCTTTTCTACTGTGGCGCCATTCAAAGTTTCAAACAGTGGTTTTTTCAAGTTGTAAATAGCATACTGCTTGCCATCTTTTTCACCGATCAACTGACCAGTAAAGATGCCCTTGATGTAGGATTTAGCTTCAGGCTCCAACTCCACTTCGTTGGCATTCAAACTAGCTGCTAAATGATAGGTTCCAGAGAGATTCTGGTTGATAGCTTTGACTAGGTTGCTAAAGGAAGTAAAGGTTGTCGTTTCCTCTCTAGCTTTCTTAGCTAGGTAGAAGGTGAAATTATCAACATATTTATTTTCTAGCTCTTGCTGGAGTTTCTCAGCCTTGGCTGTGATTTTATAAACTGGCTGACCATCTTTCGTTTCTGCCGTTATTGAAGTGACTGGTAGATAGACATCTTTAAACGACGAAGATTTAACCTTGACAAAGTAAGTGTCTGGATTACTTGGGACACCGTCTAAAGAAACGTGTTGTTTGTAAGTACCATTGGTCTGACTATACAACTCCAGATCCGAAACGTTTCTTAGCTCAAGCGTCTTCTCTGGGTCTTTTTCTTTTGGTTTTTCTGTCGGAGTTTCCGGTTTTACTTGCTCGGTATTGCCAGTATATTCTGGAAGAGGAGCGACTTGTTCCGGTTCAACGATGGCTCCTGCTTGCTCACCTTTATATTCTGGTAAGGAAGATTGAGTCTCAGGTTCAACAATGGCACCTGATTGAGTGCCTGTATACTCTGGTTTTTCAGCTGTTTCAGGAGCTACAATCGCTCCAGCTTGAGTTCCTGTATACTCTTGTGTCGATGGTACCTTTTCAGGCTCTACGATTGCTCCAGACTGCTCACCTGTATAGGCTGGTTTGTCAGTCGTTTCTGGTTCCACCAAAGCCCCAGACTGGACACCCCCAACCTCTGGCTCAACTTTTTCCGGTTCAACGATGGCACCAGCTTGAGTTCCCTGATACTCAGGTAGTGGAGCGACTTGCTCGGGTTCAACGACTGCTCTTGCTTGGGTGCCTGTATATTCTGGTCTTTCAGCTGTTTCTGGGGCTACAACCGCTCCCGCTTGCTCGCCTGTATATTCTGGTAATGGAGCCTGAGTCTCAGGCTCTCCTTTTCTTGCAGACTGAGGTGCTTCACTCGGAGCAACTGCCTTCTTAGTCCCTTTCTCTACTATACGTGGCAATGCTTCTTCTACTTTAGTTGAGAGAACTTCCCTAGAAATTTCTTGGTTTTCAACCGTGAAAATGCGAACAAGCTCAATCTTCTTCCCAGCACGACCTTCTTGTTTGACATGGATGGTTCCCTCTGCTAGATCTGGATTTTCTTGAACCACTTCTGGAACATCTAGTTTAGTTTCAATTTCTTGCTCTTTGTATCGGAGTTCTGGTTTGTTCACGCGACCAGCCAAGACTTCATCCTGAGGATCCACACTCGCAAGACCAGACGGATTTTGATTGGATGAATCTTGAGAAGGGATTGGTTTTTCAGCAGGGAGTGTAGGAGATGGAGCTTTCTGCTCATCTCCTGCCCTTTGCCCACCTTCGTTTGCTTGGAAATGAGGTTGAACAGTATAGTCAAGTTTCTGATCCCTAGCAGCAGTTTCTAGCAGACTAGCGTCCTTGTCTTGCTTAATATAGCCTAGGTAGGTATAACCCGATAAGGCGCGTGGCAAGGGCAGACTATCTCCTTGGGATAATTGGTATTCCTGATTATACTGGAGTAAAAGTTGATTTTCGATAGCCTGAACTGAAGAAGCCAAACCACTGCTCATCCCCGTTACCAAAATCACATTCAAGAGAGCTTTCTTTTTGCCTTTCTTTTTCGATACAACAAAAATAAGAAGGCCAATCGAAGCCAAGGCTCCACCAGTTAAAACACTAGTAAGGCTATTCTGCCCACCTGTATTGGGCAACTGACCTAGTTGGGCTTTCTCATCCATACGGTAGACTAGATAATAGGTGCTCTCACTATCTTCCGCAATTTTAGGAATGTCCTTTACAATCAAGTCCTTCTCTTGACTACTTAGCTCTGTATCCGTCACATATTTGTAGTGAACAGCTGCATTTTCTTGAGCAAATACGGTTCCACTACTCGCAATGGACACAAAAAATAGGCTTGAAATCGAAGCTGATACAAGTCCAATTGCTAATTTTCGTAAGGAGAAACGATGCTGCTTCTCTCCAAAAAACTTTTTCATTCTAAATCCTCTCAACTTTTACCTTCTATCAAAAAAATAACTAGCATTATATTTTGATATAGGTATTTCACATCCACCATTATACTATAAAAATACTTCCTTGTCTCAAATAAATACTTTGAATTTTATGAATGTAAAAGCTTATTTATCCTGTCAAATTTACCCCTGGTTGATGACAAAAAAAGAAGGCTAAGCGCCTTCTCTTATTTGAAAATATTCCTAACAAAAAGTCATTATTCTTGAATCTCGAACTTTTTCAAAAGTCCAAAATAGAGGGATCCACCAATGATTGTCAGAATTCCTCCTACCCAGCCCAAGAATGGGATCAATCCAACAGAACCACCTACGATAAACAAAACAGACGGTGCTGGCGTCACACGTTCATCGTCCTTGTAATAGACAATAGACACAATTCCTAAAACCAAGACAGCAATTTTTACCAATGCCAAAATGATTGAAAAAATCGTCAATATACCAACTGTTGCATCAGAGTCCTCCGTCGCCGCAGCAGCCCCGACAGCTATCATAAACATAACAAGAGGTGCCAACAGCAAAACGATACCTGAAATAAGACCAAAAATCGCATTTACGCGAGCAAGTGTTTTTGTTTTCATCCGAATCTCCTTAAAAAATTTTTACAACTATCATTTTATCATATTTTCATGAAAAACAAAAGAAATTTCAAAACGAGTATACTAGATGGTGAATGATTTCCAATTTCTATCCAGACATTTAGAGTAAGAACTCTGTCATGTATCAATTTGTTTGTAAATTCATTCGTTTTTTGTAGTAAACAAGACGTTTCCCTAAAAAAAGAAGATCACTTGGATCTTCTTTTTTCGTGTCTATCTTTCAAAGATAGACTGTCTGAAGTCGTCTGTAGCACGTAGATAAGCGTTGAAAATACGATACTTGAGTTGGGCGACACTGCTCTTAGAGCTGTCTGATAAGGCACGATCAATGTTCTTAGCTGAGGCATCCGCTAGTACTGCTAAGTACATATAATCTTGCAATTCCTCATAAGAAGAAATCGTAATCTGTCGTTTGCTATCTAGTTTTCCTGCTTCAAACTCGATGGTGATAGGGCGAAGGAAGTTTTGAGCCTTGTTGTATCGCTCATTTAGCATAGCTTTCTTCAAATCCTTCCATGATTCATACTGACTACCGTAGAGGTTTTTAAGGATCCGATCATCTCCAACTACTCCGACATCTCCTCTGTTCCAGATTGAGTAGGTCTTGTCTCCTTCTTTGAGAGCTTGGCCAGCGTATTGGCCAGAGACATATGGGACGAATCCTTGCTGGTAACCTTTGTCTCCGAGCAATTCATAGGCTCTACGGCAGAACATAAGCCCACCAGGTGCACCAGTTGGATTGTCCAGAGCTGCATAGAAGGAAGCAAACATATTGATGACATAGTAGCCATTTCGTCCAAAGCTAGCTCTATCCCAACCATCGCGACGACCAATGATATTATGATCAACCAGAGCATCAACAGATTTTAGTTTGGCAGCTTCTTCGGCAGTTATAGGGACAATTCGATCATCAGCGTGAGCTTGTTTACCATAAGAAGTTTTTTCAAAGTTATAATTTTCAGCCTTGCGGTACCATTTCATTTTCTGTTGATCAGTTAGAACACCAGTAACAATATCCCCTTCTACATAATCCAGAAGGTTCAGTACGTCAAAGACTCCATGCATGTAGTCGCGAAGAGCATCTGCTGAGGAGAATCGGGCAACAGGATCATAGGTATGGTAACGTGTGGTCGAATCTTTATCTCCTTGATAGAAGCTATTAAGTACGAGACCTTTTTCGCTAACATTGGTTACAGATTCTAACATCCCTGTAGCAAAGCTCTCAGGTCCTTCACCCTCACGACGACCATGTCCTTCAAAATAGATAGAACCATCCGAGTTGTGGGTCATTTCATGGGTATAGACCATGGTTCCAGAAGCTCCCAGCATCTGGTCATAGACGTAGAAGACTTCATAACCATTGGCAAAGGCCCCTAGTCCATTGTCTCCGTGATACTTGCCAGCAGGGCCAAAGAAATTGTACATAGCAACAGAGGTCTTATCATTACGCGGAGCCCAATATTGCTGGCCTTTATCATTATAAAGAAAGAAACCGTCTGTAACAATCACCCGTCTGAATAGAGTGTCTTTCCTGTTTGGACTTAAAATGTTGTACCACATGTCATAGTGGTTTCGTTGCCATTCAGCTGATTGATCCACAAGTTTTTCAACGTGTCGATGGAGTTCCTCGCCTGAGAGAATTCTGCCACCTTCTTTCCTGTAGCCTCCAAAGCTACCAAAGGCAATAGTCGACATATTGCTGATGATATAGACATCTCTTTCAGGTAAGGTCAGAAGTTGGAGGACCATTTGCTTGAAGCCCCAATCTCCCTGAGTCAGTCTATCGTAGACCTTAATTGTATACTTACTCTTACGATCCGCATTGTCTTGCTTAGCCTGAATTTCTGGCAGACTTGAACGAGCCTCTACGATATAAGCCTTAGTATTTTCCTTGAACCACTCACTGTTGGTTTTATTTGGCAAGAAGAGTTCACGCAGACTCTCTAAGTAAGCAAAGAGGTCCCCTTTGCCTTTTTCCTTGGCTAGGGATTGTCGGTAAGCATTGAAGTTGTTTTGCGCTCGAAGATTGCCCATTCCAGAGTTCCCGAGAGCGATGATAGTATCCAGTGTCGAAGCTGATTGATTGCCAAAGAAATCAAACTTATAGGCATTAAGATCCTTGGTATTGAACGTTCCATAGTTGACATTGTACCAGCGGTTGAGATAGGTCAGACCAAGCATGAAGGCCTCTTTGTTCTGCAGAATCTTTTGGCTAATCGCATCCGCTACGGCAGGGCCTAGGGTGTTAATCGACTTGTCAACTGAAAGCACCTTGAGGAGCTCCTGACCTAATTCAGCCTTGGTTTGTTCAAAGGCTTTTTCCAGATAAAGATCATCTAAGGAAGCTGTTTCACCAATTCCCAGTACCTTACGCACTGCAGTTGAGTCATAAGTCACAGCTTTGAGTTCATCCAAGACACTCTCTTTAATGGACTGGTAGTCAGATAAGAAGGCCTCTGGTGTATAGAGTAAATTCTTATCAGCGATGCTATATTCTGCAATCTGGCCATTGGCAAAATCACCCTTGTAGGTCAGATCAAGATAAGAGATTGTCTTATCTGCATAATGCAGCATCAGTCTATTGATTTCACCCTTATGGCTGTTGACATCCGTTATCAGCGTCTCATCTTTCATCGGAACCACATCTAGCAGGGCTACTTTGTTGAGTTTATCATCTTCATCTAATTGGTTGGCTGTATGAACGATGAAGTCTTTGTTGTAGAATTGTAATAGTTTTTCTACATTTTCGTAGGCTTGCTTTCTGGACTCCTGAGCTCCCCTCACTCGACTATAGTCTGTCTGATGCTGGTAAGATTGCTGCAATGGATCTTGGTCCGTCAAGTTCGAAGTGATTCCAAAAGACTGACGTTTGGCTTGCGCATCGGCCTCTGAAATAGAACGGACAAAACGTTCATCTTTTCGATTTGCTGTAGTTCCTTCAAGAACATAAGAGTCCCGAACAGAAGCCTCAGGATAGGGATCTCCTGTCATCGCATGACCATTTTGAACCTTGACACTGGTCAAAACATTTCGGACCTGTCCATTGTTCCAAGTAGATCCGATCGCTCCACCGACTTGGCCAGAATGACCTCCATTCTGGATAGAACCACTCACATAAGAAGTTTCTAATCTAGCTCCATTTTGCAAGCGACCAATCAAGCCTCCAACACGCTGGTCTCCATTTCGACCTGTTACTTGGATAGATACATCTGCTTGGCTCTTCTGCGCCAGTGATTGGTTGCCGTGGAAACTACCGACCAGGCCACCAACATTGTACTCCTGCCCTCCTTCTTGGGTGCTGGTGATGGACCCTTTAAAGGCAACATTGGTTAGTTTTGTGTTTTGGGCAACTCCTACGAGTCCACCGATATGCTTGTTCCCAGATAGACTACCACTTACAGAAACATCCGTAATCGTTGCATTCTGAGCATTGCTAGCCAAGGCCCCGATAGAGTCCTTACCTGTAACCGCAGCCGATTTCAAGGTCAGTTGCTGGATGGTGGCATTTTTCAAGGTTGCAAAGAGTGGTTTTGCCAAGTTGTAGATGGTATAATCTTTGCCATCCACTCGGCTAGTTAGGCTACCTGAAAATTCTTCTGGAACATAGCTTGTCGCAGACTGTTCCAACTGGAATTCATCTGCTGAAACATCCGCTCCTAATGTGAAGTTTCCAGTCGGGTTTGACTTCATGGCCTCTACGAGCGCTTTGAAGGACGTATAGACACCTTCTTGGCTAAGAGGCGTTTTCGGCAGTTCAAAAGAGTAATCTGGACGATAATGGTCCCCTTCTCCCTCGACGAGCTGATTAGCTGATACCGTTACGGAGTAGGCATTTCCCTTATCTGTAATCTTAGAAACGGGTAAGAGCATATCCTTGAACTTGTCTGACTGAATGCGGACATAGTAGTTGTCCAAATCAGACGGCACTTCCGACAGAGATAGGTAACGTCGGTAGTGACTGCCATCTTTACCGTACAGTTCGATGCGGTCGATGTCTTTGATTTCAACCTTCTTATAATCTAGCTGAACTAGGCGTTGATCCTCTATACTAGTTTGTTCCCCTTGACCCAGATCATATTTCATGACAGTTTTGAGGGTATAAGGAGTATAGTAGTCCAAGTCATCAAGTGTCAATTTTTGAGCGAGGTCCACAAGGTCGACTTCCTTGATCAGCGTTTCGCCCTTGTATAGCTGCACTTTGGCTGATTGATAGCTAGCTGTAGCATCCGTCAAATGATAGCTAAGAGAAACTTGGCGTTTGTCTTCTTCCTTCTCGACACGGACTAGAGAGAGGGTTGGTTTTCTCTTGACACCATCCAGAGCTTGACGAGCTGCCTCGAGATCCGTCCGAACTTGATCGACCAAGGCTTGATTGGCGAAAGGATTGTCCAAAACGAGCTTGGCCTGATCTAGAGCACGACGATAGCGGAGTTTGGCTTGTTCATCAGCATACTGGTAAGCAACTGTAGACTGAGTCACATCCTTCATGTCAAATTCAACTCCAAGAGTTTTCTTATCAACAGGTTGGCCGTCTAGATTATTCTTAGCAGTTTCAAGGGCTTTTTTCAAAGAATCAACCTGTTCTTGACTGGCATGAGATGTCTCAAAGAGAGCTTGGGCATTTGCAACTGCCTGTTTATAAGACTCTTGATCTGCAGTGGTATCATTGAAATACTGATGCGTTTTCTGAATGCTATCGGCCTCTTCCACTAATTGGTGTAAGGGTTCGAGGTCGAGAGTTCCTTTTTCTGGTTCCACAGGAGCGTGATCCGCATTTGTAGAAATTGGTTTTATACCGACTTTGATAATCTGAGGAACTGCTTCTTTTGTGACAGTGTTAGAGATTTCCTCTGTATTTTCGACTTTTCCATCTACTAAATACTGACGAGTCACAATCGTACGCACGCCATCTTGACCTGCTTGACTAACTTCTCTTTGCCCCAATGGCAGGTCTGCACTTTCCACTTCCTTGGTTGGATAGGGTTCGGCCACTGTTGTGGTAACGTCCTTTTCTTCGACGTTTAAGCTTGGAACTTCATTTACAGGAGCGTCTGTTGGTTTCTCGCTAACAGGGCCTGTTCCAACTGTTACGATCTCTGATACCGCTGGAGTCGTCACTTCGTTGGAGATTTCCTGGCTTCTCTCTACTTTGCCATCTACTATGTACTGACGGGTGACGATTGTGCGCACTCCATCTTGACCAGCTTGGGTTATCTTGGTCTGGCCAACTGGTAAGCTATCACTCTCTACTCGTTCTCGAGTGTAGGGTTCTGCTACCGTCGTGGTAACATCTTTTTCTTCAACGTTTAAGCTTAGAACTTCATTTATTGGGGCGTCTGTTGGTTTCTCGCTAACAGGGCCTGTTCCAACTGTTACGATTTCTGATACTGCTGGAGTTGTCACTTCGTTAGAGAGTTCCTGGCTTCTCTCTACTTTTCCATCTACCATGTACTGACGGGTAACGATTGTACGCACGCCATCTTGACCAGCTTGGGTTATCTTGGTCTGGCCAACTGGCAAGCTATCACTCTCAACTCGTTCTCGAGTGTAGGGTTCTGCTACCGTCGTAGTAACATCCTTTTCCTCAACGTTTAAGCTTGGAACTTCATTTACAGGAGCGTCTGTTGGTTTTTCACTAACGGACTCCCCTGGGCTTGGTTTTGTAGGAGAAAGGACCTTGCTTCCGACTTTTCTAATCTCAGAAGTCGGCTCAGTCGTTACCTGATTGGAAACCTCCTCTGTATGGATCACCTGACCATTTAAAATGTAGCTGCGGGTCACGATGGTACGACTACCATTTTTCCCTGCCTGAATCACCTCAGTTTGACCTTGCGGCAAATCAGCTGCCTCTACTTCCTCCACTTGGAAAGGAATGATCTCTGTACGACTCGTATCTTTACTTTCAACCTTTAACTCTGGTTGTTCAAATACAGGAGCATCACTTGGTTTCTGAGCACGGTACTCTTCCTGCGCTTGGCTTCCGTTTGAAGTTTGAACTGGAGTATCAATAGGAGCCGAATGATTCAACTCTTTCTTGCCATCAACTGGAGAGTTTACTTCTTTTTGAGATTTCAAATACCCTACATATTGGTAGCCTTCAATCGTAAGTGGGGATTGCAATGTTTCCCCGACCTGTACAGTCAATTCCTGATTATAGTCTGCCAGCATTTGATTTGTTAAAGCCAAGGAAGTTGGCGCAATTAGCTGACTTCCTAGACTGGTCAAGAGCATGAAAGAAGCGAGTTTCTTGCGATCATCTCTGCCCAGTTTAATCGCTACGACCAGTAGCACTATGCCTGCCCCCGCTGCAATTGAGCTAATGAGTTGGCTGTGACCAGTTGCAGGCAACTGTCTCGTTGGACGGTAAATCAAATAGTATGTATCATCTGTTTCCTCAGCAAACTGTGGCAATTCTTTGACTACCAACTGCTTTTCTTGGTCCGTGAGTTCACTCTCTGTCACGTACTTATAGTGAATCTGTTTTGTGACGGATGGCGTCTGTTCACTAGCTGCTACACTAGCAAGGGAACCTCCTCCACTAAAAAGGTAGAAAACCCCTACCAGAGCAGAAACTAGACCAACCGAAACTTTTCTAAATGAAAAACGCTGGTGCTTTTCTCCTAAATAATTTCTTTTCATTCCTAATCTTTCCTTTATCATGATTTGAATCCCCTCTATTCTACCGAAATTTACTAGATTATTCAATTTATTTGCTAGAAATAGTAACAACCAAACAATACTAATCTTTTCAGTTCATTTGCGATTTAAAAATCCTTATCTTGTCAGATCTTGAATGCGCAAATAATATCATGGAGAATCACAGAAAAAATTCCTAGGTAGCCTTAAACCTAGGAATTTTTTAAATTTTGATTGAACAGAGTATTTTCCTTATTTCTTGAAAATAGACTGTCTGAAGTCGTCTGTCTCACGAAGATAAGCGTTGTAAATCTTCTTCTTGAGTAGGTTAACCCAGCTAGCTTCGACACGGCTAGTAGCACTGGTAATGTTGCGTACATCCTCTGCCACGGCTGCATCCATCAACTGCTGCATCTCTGCATAAGAACGAATGGTTACTTTCTTGGTACTGTTTGGATTTTTAAGCTCGTACTCAATGGTAATTGGCTTCAGCTTGGTCAGCTGATCAATTCGCTCCTTATACATGGCCTTCTTGAAGGCTGCCCAAGAGGTGTATTCACCTTTAAATACATTTCCCAAGACTTTCTGGTCTGTCACGAGACCAACATCTCTTCCGGACCATCCATCCCACGTTTTCTTCCCTTCATCAAAGGCTTCCTGAGAGTACTGACCAGAAACATAAGGGACAAATCCATCATGGTACCCTTTGGCGGCTAGTAATTCAAAGGCTGTGCGACGGAACATGACATCACCTGGCGCTCCATTTGGATTGCTCAAGGCTGAGTAGATTGGTGAGAAGAGGCTGAGACTGAGGTAGCCATTTCGACCATATTTCCCACTTTCCTTATTCTCCCGACGAGTGATCACATCATTTTCAATCAGGGAGTCAAAGGTCTTTAATTGCTTGATTTCTTCAGCAGTGAAGCTTCGCGTCTGGTTACCTGCGTGGGTCTCCTTACCATACTTATCTGTAATATAGTAATTCTCCATCTTCCTGAACCACTGTAACTTGGCAGCATCGCTCTGCTTCAACATAGAAGTACCTTCTAGATAGTCCAAGGTGTAGATCATGTCAAACATACCATGGACATAGTGTTGTAGGTCTGCTTCATTTTGAACACGTTCCTTGAAATTATAGGTATGCATACGTGTCTTAGAATCCTTGTCCACCTTGAAGAGAGTATTGAGCGTAATGGTTGATTCATCTGCGCTCGGCGAAGATTGCAAGAGTCCGCGAGCATAGAGTTCCGCGCCTAGTCCCTCACGACGACCATAACCTTCAAAGTAAATAGCACCGTCAGAGTTATGGGTCATCTCATGCGTGTAGACTGAGTTACCATAGTCTTCCAACAATTTAGCAGCATCAAAGTGAGTTACACTACCCGTAGCATAGGCATTATAGCCCTTGCTTGGATACCACTTGCCAGCTGGTCCAAAGAATTCCTGCATAGCCTGTGATTTTTTGTCATTAGCTGGAGCCCAATATCTTTGACCATTCTTGTCAACCAATGAGAATCCATCATAAACCAGAACCGAACGGAAGAGCTTGTCCTTGCTTTCCGGATTCAGAATCTTGTACCAGAAATCATAATGGTCGCGCTGGTATTCAGCTGTTTTTCTCACTCGGTCTTCGACATACTCGGCTAGTTCAGCGTCTGTGCGCACTCTGTTATTGGCATCCAGGCGGTAACGATCATAAGCTCCCATAGAGAGGGTAGACATATTAGAGATAGCATAGACACCTTTCTCCGTCATGGTCAAGAGTGGTAGGAGCATGCCCTTGTGTTCCCAATTATCTGCTGTAATCTTGTCATAAACACCGACAGAGTACTTGCTCTTGCCCTCGGCTGCGTCCTGAAGCTGTCTCGCTTCTGCTACATCGGATTTAGCCTCAACGATGTAGGCTTTTGTATTGGTCTTGAGCCATTCATTATTGGTCTTGTATGGCAGGAAGAGCTGACGGTAACCTTCAAGATAATTGAAGAGTCCTCGCTTGCCAGTTGCTTCAGAGAGCGAATTATCATACGCTGTATAGTTGTTCTTAGCCTTGAGATTCTCAAGCCCTGATTTTCCTAAAGCAATGATTGTATCAAGAACCGAAACCTCATTCTTACCATAGAAATCCATCTTGTAAGCCGATAGGTCCTTAACATTAAAGTTGTCATAGTTGATATTATACCAACGGTTAAGGTAAGTCAAACCTAATAGGAAAGCTTCTTTATCAGCAAGAATCTTCTTAACAAGATAATCCTTAACTACTTCTCCTTCAGTATTGATAGCCTTATCCATAGCCAGCACTTTGCGAAGCTCACCTGATAGCTTACTTTTCACTTGCGTAAATGCAGTGTCTAAGTATAGTTCATCCAAAGAAGTATCTGCTGCTACTCCGAGAGCTGTTCGCATAGCTGGCGAATCAAGAACGACCTTGTTTAACTCTGGCAACACTTGATTTAGAATGCTAGTATAATCTGATACAAAGGCTTCTGGAGTATACAAAAGGTCTAATCCCTTCATCCTATACTCAGCAATACCTTGGTTGACGAAATCTCCCTGATAAGATAATTCTAGGTAATCAATGGTATTGTCCATGTAGTGCAGCATCAAACGATTGATTCCAGTTTTATTGCTATGAATATCAGTGATAACCTGGTCGCCCTTCATCGGAACAACATCCAGTAGGTACTCCTTGTTCAACTTATGCTCTTTCGGAATCTTGTTCGCAAACGAAACAATGGTTTCTTTATTGTAGAAAGGAAGCAGTTTCTCCATATTTGCGTAAGAATATCCGCGGTCAAATTGAGCATTGTTTACCTCACCATAGTCGACAAAACGCATATTTAGATTCGTGTCATCTAGGCTAGTCGTGATGTCCATAGCAGTCAGTTTTTCTTCCATTTCTTCTTGAGTAATAGTAGAAGTAACAAACTGATCGTTTTTCAAGGTTTCACTCTTGGCAACTTTATACGCTTGCGTAATACGGTCGTTTTTGTAGCCCTGATCCCCAGAAATACTGTAAACGTTTGTACCACTAACATTACTGATCACATTATCAACTAAACCATTAAAGTAGTTCGAGCCGACCACTCCACCGATTTGACCGTTAGTGGTTGAATTATATAGTTTTCCTGTCACATACGATTTGGTGATTCGAGCGTTGTTTTCTAGACGTCCAACCAAACCACCGATACGTTGTTCATTTGATCGTGCACCACTAATAATCGTTACGTCTGCTTTACTTTGGCTAAGAAGAGATTCTCCTCCTTTAAGGCTTGCAACCAAACCACCTACATTATAAGCTTTGATGTGTTGACTGTTAGATAGGATAGTTCCCGTAAAGGAACTATTTGTAATTTTCGTATTGGTTCCATTAACTACTAGACCCGCCACGTTAGAAGCATTTCCTACTACAGATACTCTCCCCTGAACAGAAACATCTGTGATTCGCACATTCTCCGCATTGCGTGCCAGCGCAGCCGAGTCATAGGTACCCACGATATTCACATCTTTAAAGTCGATATTTGAAATGGCAGATCCACTCTTGAGGTTTTCAAATAAAGGTTTGGCTAGATTGTAAATCGCATATTGCTTGCCATTTTGACTACCTGTCAGACTACCGGTGAAGTTCCCTTTGAGGTAGACATAATCCGCAGGAGCTAGGTTGACCTCGCTCGCATCCAAATCAGCTCCCAACACATAGTTTCCTGCCATATTTCGCTTCATAGCGTCTACCAATCCAGCAAAGCTAGTGTAGACATTTTGCTGACTTGGGATCGCCTTACTGATGTAGAAATCGTGCCCAGACTTATAGCCCGCTTCACTTTCTTGGACGAGTTCAGGAAGGGTTACATTAACCTTATAGACTGCCTTGCCATCTTTCTCTGCTTCAGAAATGCTGTGAACTGGTAGGAGAATTTCCTTGGATTCGCTTGATTTAATCTTGACGAAGTAAGTAGACAGATCCGTAGGCATAGAGCTCATCGACACAAAGCGCTTGTATTGGTCGTTTTCTTTATGATAAAACTCAACGGAATCAATATCACGGAAGGCAATCTTCTTGTATTCTAACTCAAAGTTACGACTGTCTGTTTCAAACTCAGTAAAGCTGCCATTATCCAGTTCATAAGTCAACTTGGTTTTTAGAGTGTAGCCTGTGTAGTAGTCTAGGTCGCCAATTTTCAAGTTGCCAGCGAAGTTGGTAATTGGAAGAGTGCGAATCAGCTGGTCTCCCTGATACAATTCTGCAGTCGCTGAACGGAAGGACTTGGTCTGGTCTTCCAATCTATATTGGACCGTAACCGACTTATCATCGGCATTCTCAGTCAGACTTAAAATCGAAACAGTCGGCTTGACTTTAGGCACTCCATTTAGTGCTTCTTTGGCTGCTGTCAGGCTAGCAAGAACTTGATTGACCTGTACTTGTGTAGCAGTTTGATTGTTCAAAACTTTGTCTGCCTTGGTCAATTCGTCAGTATAAGCTGTCTGCTTTTCTGAATCCGCATTCTTATATTTAACCGAAGTTTTAACCATTGGATTTAAATCGTACTCAGTCTGAAGAGCCGTTTTAACAACTTCAAGTCCACTTAATTGCGCCTTGGCTTGATTGATTTGTTCCACCAGTTGGTTGACTTCTGCTTGGCTAGCTTGGGATTGGCTCAGAATCGCTTGACCAGCCGTCAAAGCAGCATCATAGTTAGCTTGATGACTCTGACTATCGTTGAAATAACGGGTCTGAGCTTTAATCTGATCTGCTTCTGCCAAGAGATTATGCAGTGAAATTAAATCGAACTCTTCTAACGCGTCTGCTTTCGGAGCTTCATTCGGTACCATAGTTGGCTTAGCCGTGCCGACTTTGACAATTTGCGTTACTGGAGCCAGAGTTTCCTCGTTAGACAACTCTTGGCGGTCGATTTCCTGACCGTTAGAGCTGTAAACACGAGTCTTAATCGTACGCTCACCCTCAACACCTGGAGTTGTGATTTGGCGGGCATCACGAACCAAGTCAACCGTTTCTTCTTCACGAATGCTAAAGTTGATTTTTTCAACGCGCGTTTCATCTGTATAAGTCAGTGGATACTCTGGCAGAGCCTCTGTTTTCGGCGCTTCACTCGGTACCATGGTTGGCTTAGCCGTGCCGACCTTGACCACTTGCGTTACAGGAGCCAAGGTTTCCTCATTAGACAACTCTTGGCGGTCGATTTCCTGACCATTGGAACTGTAGACACGAGTCTTAATCGTGCGCTCACCTTGTACTCCCGGAGTTGTGATTTGGCGGGCATCTCGAACAAGCTCATCGGTATATTGCTCCTCGATGTTGAAGGGTATTTTCTCAACCCGAGTTTCGTCGGTATAAGTCAGCGGATACTCTGGTAAAGCGTCTGCTTTCGGCGCTTCATTTGGTACCATGGTTGGTTTAGCCGTGCCGACTTTGACAATTTGAGTTACAGGAGCTAGGGTTTCCTCATTGGACAACTCTTGACGATCGATTTCCTGACCGTTGGAACTATAGACACGAGTCTTGATGGTTCGTTCGCCTTGGACACCTGGAGTTGCAATTTGGTGGGCATCACGAACCAATTCATCCGTTTCTTCTTCACGAATGCTAAAGTTGATTTTTTCTACGCGCGTTTCATCTGTATAAGTCAGTGGATACTCTGGCAGAGCGTCTGCTTTCGGAGCTTCATTCGGTACCATGGTTGGCTTAGCAGTTCCGACTTTGACAATTTGAGTTACAGGAGCTAGGGTTTCCTCATTGGACAACTCTTGACGGTCAACCTCTTGACCGTTAGAACTGTAGACACGAGTCTTAATCGTACGCTCACCTTGGACTCCTGGAGTTGTGATTTGGCGGGCATCTTGAACAAGCTCATCCGTATATTGCTCTTCGATATTAAAGGCGATTTTCTCTACGCGCGTTTCATCTGTATAAGTCAGTGGATACTCTGGCAGAGCGTCTGCTTTCGGAGCTTCATTCGGTACCATGGTTGGCTTAGCAGTTCCGACTTTGACAATTTGAGTTACAGGAGCTAGGGTTTCCTCATTGGACAACTCTTGACGGTCAACCTCTTGACCGTTAGAACTGTAGACACGAGTCTTAATCGTACGCTCACCTTGGACTCCTGGAGTTGTGATTTGGCGGGCATCACGAACCAATTCATCCGTTTCTTCTTCACGAATGCTAAAGTTGATTTTTTCTACGCGCGTTTCGTCAGTATAAGTCAACGGATACTCTGGCAGGGCGTCTACTTGCGGTGGATCGTTCGGTACCATGCTTGGTTTAGCAGTGCCGACCTTGACAATTTGTGTTACGGGAGCTAGGGTTTCCTCATTAGACAATTCTTGGCGATCGATTTCCTGACCATTGGAACTGTAGACACGAGTCTTAATCGTACGCTCACCCTCAACACCTGGTGTTGCGATCTGGCGGGCATCTTGAACCAATTCGTCCGTATGTTGCTCCTCGATGTTGAAGGCTATTTTCTCTACACGAATTTCGTCAGTATAAGTCAACGGATATTCTGACAGAATATCTGCTTTTGGTGCTTCATTTGGCACCATGCTTGGTTTAGCCGTCCCGACTTTGACAATTTGCGTTACTGGAGCCAAGGTTTCTTCATTAGACAACTCTTGACGGTCAACCACTTGACCGTTAGAGCTGTAAACACGAGTCTTGATGGTCCGCTCACCTTGGACACCTGGAGTTGTAATCTGACGACTTCCTTCTGGAATCTCATCTGTATATTGCTCGTCAATAGAAAAATCAATCTTTTCTATTCTAACCTCATCATTTGTAGTCAATTCCAACTCAGAATTCTCATGAATAGGAGCTGTATCAGGATTTGTCCCATATTCCGTCAGTTCTGGAATCTCTTGAACTGGAGGCGTATCAGAACTGGTGCCATACTCTGCCAATTCTGGAACTTCGTGAACAGGAGCTGTATCAGGATTTGTCCCATATTCCGTCAGTTCTGGAATCTCTTGAACTGGAGTTGTCTCAGGACTGGTGCCATACTCTGTCAATTCTGGAACTTCGTGAACTGGCGCTGTTTCTGGAGTTGTGCCGTACTCTGTTAATTCTGAAACTTCATGAACAGGCGCTGTCTCTGGAGTTGTACCATACTCTGCTAATTCTGGAACTTCGTGAACAGGAGCTGTATCAGGAGTTGTGCCATATTCTGCCAATTCTGGAACTTCGTGAACTGGCGCTATTTCAGGAGTTGTACCGTATTCCGTCAGTTCTGGAACTTCGTGAACTGGCGCTGTCTCAGCACTTGTGCCATATTCTGCCAATTCTGGAACTTCGTGAACTGGAGTTTCTTTTGGTATCGAGTTAGTTGGAGCTGTTCCAACTAAAATAATTTCAGAAACAGGTTCAACCGTCACTTGATCAGAGATCATTTCGCTTTTCACGATTTCTTGATCCTTACGAAAATGACGAGTCACTACTGTACGTTGACCTCGAACACCAGATTGTATAACTTTTGATTGCCCTTGAGCCAATTCATCGGAATATTGGTATTTTGTCTGATAAGGAAGTTCTTGAACTGACTCCTGCTCACTAATTTTTAGTTCTGGCAAGTCATAAACGGTGCTTAGACGAGCAGACTCTCTCTCCTTAGCAGCTATAGCTTCTCTTTCTCCCTCAGTTAAAGCATCACCCTTATCCGAAACAATCTCTTTCATATCAGGATTTGTTTCACTCGGCTTAAGTTCACTTCCCTTCTCTTTCTCTAAATCAAGTGTCAGATTTTCCTTCAGAGCAGAATGAGCTAAATGACTATCATTTTGTTCTTTATTCTTTAAGTAACCGATATAGTCATAACCGTCAATTTTCAATGGTGCTGGAAGGGATTCTCCGAGACCCAAGTTAAGACTTTGATTATATGCTGCAAGTTCGATATTCGTCACTGCTAAGACTGTTGGAGATAGAAGTATAGATCCCATCCCAGTTACCAACAAGATCGAAGATAAATACCTCTTCCCATTTCTGCCTCTAACAACTACAAGCACTAGTAATGCAAGACCCATCGCTGTAAAAGTTGATTCCCAAAGGCCAGAGTGACCTGTCTTAGGCAATACTCCAGATGAATCCCCTTGAGTAGTCGGACGATAAACTAAGTAATAGGTCTCTGAAGCATCCTCAACATGCTTTGGAATCTCCCTGATCAAGGCACTCTTCTCTGCCTCCGTCAATTCAGACTCCACTACGTAGTGGTATTTGACCTGAGCAGACTGCTGACTTTGAATTTCTGCTGCCTTCACAGAAGTCAAGCCCTCAGCCATTTGCCCATTCAAAAAGAAGCTTCCAATAGTAGCCGAAACGAGCCCAACGGACAACTTCCGGAAAGAAAAGCGCTGTCGTTTTTCTCCATAAAACTGATGTTTCATTCTCAAAATTTCCTCTTCAATATATTATTCAATCCTTTCTATTCTACCCGATTTCACTTGATTATTCAAATTATTTGTCGCGATTTTTAGAAGCAACACAAGCTTTTGAAAAGTACCAAAAAACGATCTCTCTTTTTAAAAGAATCTCAAAAAATCAACTTAAAACTTTCCCTAAAAATGTTGAATTTCTACATCTTTGTCCTAAGCTTTTACCAGCAAAAAAAGAGAGAAATGACTTTCTCTCTTTTACCTTTCCTCTCATCTTAAACTATGAGAAGACATATTTCTAATCTGATTATTTCGCTTCAAATCCTTCTGCGACAGCGTCTGCAAAGTTTTCTTCTACGATGCTTGCACAGTGATCACAGATGACTGCATGGTAGCTGCGTTCTGCTGTTGTTGGGTCGATACGACGGCAACGGTCACAAACTTCACCTGCAGCGCGTTCAACTGTAAAGGCAACATCCTCAAAGCTAACTGCGCCTTCTGGAGCTGTACCTTCAGCGATGGTCAATTCTGACACGATCAAAAGTTGAGCTACATTGCTATCCACTGCTCCAAGAAGAGTTTTCACCACTTCGTTTGGATAAACTGTCAAGTGTGCTTCGAGTGATTTCCCGATAACTTTGGCATTACGTGCTTCTTCCAAGGCTTTTTGAGCTTGTCCACGGAAGTCCATGAAAGCTGCCCAAGTATCCAAGATTTCTTCTTGGTTGGCAAAAGTTTCAGCTTCTGGTAATTCAGACAATTGAACAAATTCTTCAGCTTCAAACTCAAGATATGACCAGATTTCCTCTGCTGTGTGAGGAAGGATTGGTGTCAAGAGTTTAGTGATTTTGACAAGAATGTCATAGAAGACAGTCTGCATTTGACGGCGTTCGAGTGATTTGGCACCCTCGATGTAAACAACGTCTTTCGCAAAATCAAGGTAGAAGGCTGACAAATCAACGTTGATGAAGTTCACCAAGGCCTTGTAGATTGTCAAGAATTCAAAGTTTGCATAAGCATCACGAATCGTTTTCACAAGCTGGTTAAAGCGAATGGTCATGTACTTGTCAACAGAACGAAGCTCATCGTAAGCTACTGCGTCTTGAGCTGGGTTAAAGTCAGATGTATTGGCAATCAAGAAGCGAAGTGTGTTCCGGATCTTACGGTAAGTTTCAGAGACTTGGCTCAAGATATCCATAGAGATACGCACGTCGTTGCTTGAGTCAACACTTGTTACCCAGAGACGCAAGATTTCCGCACCAAATTGTTTTTCAACATCGCTTGGAGCAATGGTGTTCCCAAGAGATTTAGACATCTTTTCACCTTTACCATCAAGGGCAAATCCTTGTGACAAGATTTGTTTGTAAGGAGCAACGCCATGGTTGGCAACAGATGTGATAAGTGATGAGTTGAACCAACCACGGTATTGGTCAGAACCTTCTAGGTAGAGGTCTGCTGGGTATTTGAGTTCTGGACGGTTGACCACCACTCCATTCCATGACGAACCTGAGTCAAACCATACGTCCATGATGTCTGTTTCTTTTTTGAACTCGCCATTTGGTGAACCTGGATGAGTAAATCCTTCTGGCAAGAGGTCCTTAGCATCACGTTCCCACCAGATGATAGAACCGTGTTCCTCAAAGAGTTGAGCTACATGTTCAATAGTCTCAGCAGTCATGATTGGCGTTCCGTCTTCAGCATAGAAGATAGGAAGGGGAACTCCCCAAGCACGTTGACGAGAGATAACCCAGTCTCCACGGTCACGAATCATATTGTAGAGACGAACTTTACCCCATTCTGAGTGGAACTTCACTTTTTCAATTTCATCCAAGATTTCTTGGCGGAATTTAGATACAGAGGCAAACCATTGTGGAACAGCTCGCCAGATGATTGGTTTCTTGGTACGCCAGTCAAATGGATATGAGTGGGAGATTTCTTCTTGAGCAAGGAGTAAATCACCCAGTTTTTCGATAACAGTCGGCACAACCTTGTCATAGAACTGACTCGCAAATTCAGGACCAGCATTTTCCATCATAATACCGCGTTCGTTAACTGTTACAGCAACTTCAAGGCCGTTGGCAACACCAACATTGTAGTCGTCCTCACCAAAACCAGGGGCTGTATGGACAATACCAGTACCAGAGTCAGTCGTAACGTGGTCACCAAGGATTACCAACTCATCTACAGCCGTATCCCATGGGTGGACTGTCACAATGTGGTTCAATTCTTGACCACGGTAGGTCGCCAAGACTTGCACATCCGCCCAGCCAAATTTCTCAGACAAGCTATTCAACAATTCTGAGGCAACTACAAACTTACGAGATTCACCAGCTGGTTGTACCAATACATAATCAATATCTGCTCCAACTGTCAAACCACGAGAGGCCGTAATGGTAAATGGCGTAGTTGTCCACACAACGATGTAAGTATCTGTATCGAGCACACCTTTTCCGTCTTTGACGCGGTTAGCATAGTAAAGGGAAGTTGAAAGCAAGTCATGGTACTCAATTTCCGCTTCAGCAAGAGCTGATTCAGATGACCAAGACCAGTAAACTGGCTTGGCACCACGGTAGATGTAGCCTTTCTTAGCCATTTCTCCGAAGACACGGATCTGAGCCGCTTCATAGTCCGGAGTCAAGGTCACATAAGGATTTTCCCAGTCACCAGAAACACCCAATCGTTTAAAGTCTTCACGTTGTTTATCTACTTGAGAAAGAGCGTACTCGCGGCAAAGTTTCAAGTACTCAACCAAGTCCATTTCTTTGCGTTTAACGCCCTGTTTTGCCAAGACTTGCTCGATTGGCAATCCATGTGTATCCCAACCTGGAATATAAGGGGCGTAAAAACCTGACATAGACTTAGAACGAACAATAATATCTTTAGAAATCTTGTTCATGGCATGTCCAACGTGGATATTTCCGTTTGCATACGGAGGTCCATCATGCAAGGTGAAATGAGGTTTTCCTTGGTTCAATTCTTGACGACGTTGGTAAAGTTTTGCTTCTTCCCATTCTTTTTGCCAAACTGGTTCTTTGGTTGGAAGACCAGCACGCATTGGAAAGTCTGTTTTCCCTAGATTGAGGGTTTCTTTAAGTTTCATTGTTACTCCTTTAATTTAAATTGACAAAATAAAAACCACGATTCGCAAAAAGGACGAAAATCGTGGTACCACCTTTGTTCGAAAAAAGACAGGGTCTCTTTTCCTCTTTTCCCGTAACGTGGGGGACGTCTAGTCTTACTGTTTTCGGACTGGATTGCTTGAGAGGATAATCTAACCACTAGGGATTGCAGGACTCTCACCATCTCCCGCTCGCTGAAAATATAGTTGGTTGGATCTTGTTCTCACATTTTTTATAGGATAAGAACAGATTCTTTATTTGCATCGTTCTCAGTTGCCGCAGTAGCTTCTACTTCAACTGACTCTTCATGCTGGTCACTTTCTTCTGTCTGTTGGTTTTGTTGAGCTTCAAACTCAGCTAATTCTTTGTTACCAGCCTCGATACGAGCTTGTAATTCAGCAACCTCTTCTGGTGTGAATTGACGAGTCATATCAATAGGCTCTTCCTCTGGTTGTAAAGATACAGTTTCACCAAGAACTTCACCCACCACTTCTTTAAAGGCTTCATCACTTGTCTGAAGGTAAGTAGCTGTTGGGCGAAGAATATCTTCCCAATCAGATGACTCGACAATAGCCAATTGACTTTCAATCGTAGACTTGAGGCGTTGATGGAATACACGGCTCTTATTCTTCAACTCTTCTGTCTCAACAGCCACTCTCTTCGCATTATCTGTAGCCTGACGGAGAATTTCATTTGCCTTGTATTTCGCTTCTTCAAGCAAACGCTGAGCATCTTGTTCAGCTTGTTGAATAATATTGTTTGAACGTTCTTGAGCAGCTTGTTTAACACGCTCCGCTGTATCTTGAGCAATCAAAACTGACTGACTCAAGGAATCCTTCATCTCATCAAAGTAAGACAAACGTTCTTCCAAACTCTTGATGTGTGTCTCTTTATCGTGATTGCTACGAACCAAGTCTTCGTAGTCACGAACAACGATATCCAGAAACTCGTCTACTTCTTCTGGATCAAAACCTCTAAATCTTGTACCAAAGGTTTTATCTTTAATTTCTAACGATGTAATTGGCATACTTTTCCTCACTTACTTAATAAAAAATAGAATCATTAATTGCTTCTGGTTCTTGCTCGCTTGTTACTGTTCTCTTAGGAATATCATTCGTATAATAGGAAAGACGTTCTTCTAGTTTTTTGATATAGAGTTCAGTTTCATCTTTGTATCGAATCATCTCCTCTAATTCAAAGTAAATCTTATCTAGAAATAGGTCAACTTCTTCCTGATTGTAGCCTCTGAATGTTCTTGAGAAAGCTTTATCACTTATTTCTTGTGGTGTAATCGACATATTTTTTCTCACTTGCTTAAAAGTAGCCTGACTGTTAGTTTTTTCTTATCCTTTTTGGTCTGACCATTGTCTTTGACAACTTTCAAACGACCAAACTTTCTCACACTGATCAAATCCCCAACTGCAACCTGGTAATCAGATTTTTCAACCACATGATAATTTACCTGGACAGATTTTTTCTCTATCAGTTGACTAGCTTGGTTTCTAGATAATTTCAAGGCACTTGATAAGAGGGCATCCAATCGAAAACTCGAAACTAAAATTTCTCGTTCTCTATAATCAATTTTAGACAAAATCCTATCGGTAAAAGGACGTTCCTCCAGCGATACAGGAAGTCTGCCAATCTTTCTTATTCCATCCTGAAAAAGAGGAATGAAATCACGATTGACAAAAATCTGTGCTCTCTTTTCATCTACCAAGATATCACCAAATAATTTACGGTCAATTCCTAGTTGGTTGATAATTGTTCCCAATATTTTTCCATGACTCAGTTGCTCAAACTTACTCGGATAGCAAATTTCCAACAAGGCCATTTCAAAGTCTGATATCTCCGGTTCAAAGTAATCTGGATAGAGAAGAACTCGAACCGACTCTGTCGGAAGAAAATCACCACTACTTTGGCAACCCAGTCCATATGTCCCAGCTAGTACCCTCAAAATCTGTTCCTGATGGGGATTGATAAAAGGAGTAAGTACCGGTGCATAGGTATCTTCTACCCGCTTGATCCACTCTAACCCCTTATCAATAAAGGGAATATCATCTTGGGAAAAATGCTGATAAATGGCTCGATTTGCTGTCATAGTAATAAGACTAGTCGTGTTAAGAGATTTCCAACAAACTGAATCAGAATCAGCGCTGCCCAAACCGTAAAATCAAGACCAGCAAATTGTAGATTGAGCTTACGAAGGGGCTCAATAACTGGGCGAGCAAGTCTGATAACTAAGCGACCTAACTGGCTTTCATAGGCATTTGGAAACCATGAAAGAAGAGCAAATGCAACGAGAATGATGGAATAAATGCTAACCGCATTTTGGATTAAACGGATTAAGAAAATCATTATCTTGCTCTATTTCGTTTAATATCAAAACCAAACTCAGCGCTTTGTGATTCATCTGGAAGTTTGATATCTTCAATATTCACGACAACGTTGACAGGCGTCAATAGATACATCGTACTCGCAACTTTTTTCATATTCCCAGCTAAGACATGGCGGGCTCCGTCCAAGTAATCAAGGCAACGACGGGCTTGAACCTCTGTCATGTATTGGAAATCAATCAAAATACTTTCATTTCCAGCCAACAAATCTACAATCTCAGTTGCATCTTCATATTTTCTTGGATAGCGAACGTCAATTGTCACTTTCTCATCTGAACGATGGCTTTGCATTGCCAATTCTTGCTGACGCGCATGAAGACGAGTAATATTTGCATCTTTTGCTGATCCTGACTGAGCAGGTGCTGGTAATTCTTTAGAAGATGAGATGGCTGGGCTAACTGTTTCCTCTTGTTGAGTCTGGTAGTTAGTCGTTTCTTCTCCGTCTTCTGTAAAATAATCTATAAATTTATCGAATCTATCTTTTAAAGACATAGCTCTCTCCTATTTAAAAAATGCTGTACCGATTCGAACAAAGGTTGAGCCGAACTGAATCGCTTCTTTAAAATCACGACTCATTCCCATGCTTAGCTCTGTCATCGGCATATTAGGGATTTGTTTTTCTCTAATTTCTGCTTGCAGAGCCTGCGTATCCTTGAAAATTTCTTTCAATTCTTCACTGTCTGCCTCAAAAGGAGCCATGGTCATTAAACCAACATACTCAATCTGATCTAACTCAGCCAATTCTGGCAAAAGTTCTAGCAATTCTTCTTTTGAAAACCCATGCTTGCTTTCTTCCCCAGAAATATTGACCTGCAAGAAACACTTGATAACATGATCTGTTCTCTTTTGAATTTCCTGGGCTAACTTTAAGGAGTCTAAAGCATGAAAGTAATCCACATATGGGATTACTTCTTTCACTTTCCGTCTCTGTAGTGTTCCTATTAAATGCCAAGTAACTGGGTAATCTTTCAAGGCCTGATATTTTTCTAAAAATTTATCGACTCGATTTTCACCTATATGACGGACACCAAGCGGAAGCAAGGCTTCCGCCGTTTGTACATCTACATACTTTGTCACTGCGATTACTGAAACAGCATCTAGAGCACGGTTGGCTTCTTGACTAGCATCAGCTATTTGCTGAAAAACTAATTCAGTATTTTTTTTCAAATTCATTGATTAACGATTTTTGAAGAATGGAGGTGTATCCAATTCATCTTCATCTTGTGAAACTGGTGTTTCGAAGCGTTCTACTGGTGAAACAACTGGATCTGTTTGGCGAACAATAGACTCACGACGCAAGTCCCAGTCTCCAAAAGCAGACGCTTGGTTTGTTTCAAAGCGACGTGGGCTTGATTTAGGCAATTCTGCTGTCTCTTCCAAGTCGAATTGACGGTCAAATGTGTGTGCTTGTGGCGCTTTAGTTGATGGACGTCCAACTGGTTGGTTGTTACGAGCTCCAACTACTTTTTCCACGCGCTCTTGACGAACACCTGTCGCTACAACTGTAACACGGATTTCATCCTTCATGCTTTCATCAATTGATGTTCCAAGCCAGATGTTTACACCTTGGCCAGCTGCTTGGTTGACGATTTCTGAAGCTTCTTCTGCTTCAATCAAGGTCAAATCAAGACCACCAGTAACATTGACGATGACATCCTCTGCACCATCGATTGTTGTTTCAAGAAGTGGAGAGTAAATTGCTTTACGAGCCGCTTCAACAACGCGTTCTTCACCACTACCGATACCGATACCCATAAGGGCATTCCCTTTGTTGGCCATTACAGTTTTCACGTCAGCAAAGTCAAGGTTAATCAATCCTGGGTTCGTGATCAAGTCAGTGATCCCTTGAACACCTTGGCGAAGAACGTTATCTGCTTCGCTAAGAGCTTCAAGAAGTGGCGTTTTCTTATCAACGATTTCAAGCAAGTTGTTATTAGAGATAATCAACAAAGTATCAACATGCTCGCGAAGTTCGTTGATTCCTTCTACAGCGTACTGGCCACGTTTGCTTCCTTCAAATCCGAAAGGACGTGTCACAACACCAACTGTAAGAGCACCAAGATCTTTAGCGATACGTGCAATAACAGGGGCTGCACCTGTACCAGATCCACCACCCATACCTGCAGTGATAAAGACCATGTCCGCTCCAGTGATAGCTTCCGTCAAAGCTTCTTCACTTTCTTCTGCAGCTTTACGTCCAACTTCTGGACGACCTCCAGCACCCAAACCACGAGTCAATTTTGGACCAAGTTGGATAACTGTTTCTGCTTTCGTACTGCTAAGGGCTTGTACATCAGTGTTGGCTGCGATAAATTCTACACCAGCAACACCTTCGTCAACCATGCGGTTAATGGCGTTACCACCACCACCACCGACACCAATTACCTTAATAACTGCGCCTTGAGCTGCTGCTGTATCAAATGAAAATGTCATAATTTCTTATCCTCTTTTATTCATCAAACATGCTTCCGATCAAACCACGGAAACGTTCTGTTAGCTTCGGTTTACTTTGAGAACTTGCTTGGAATTCTTCCTTGGGAGCAACTGGAGTTTCCTGCACAGTTTCAGCTGGAGCTGTTTGTGCTGGACTTGGTTGCGCTACTGGATTCAAACGTTGATTTGGAATACCAAAGTTGATTGGTTTTTGACGAAGGAATTCATCTCCTTTAACTGCTTTTTGAGCAAGAAGATTGACTTCAGTCAATTTACCAGCAAACTCAGACAAGCTAATCACGTGCGCAAATGCAGGGTTGCGAATTCCAACTTGATTTGGTACATAGAGTTTTACGCGAACACCAAATACTTCTTGGGCTAATTCAACAATTCCTGGTAAAATTGCATTTCCACCGATAAGGACGATACCTCCTGGCAAATCCAACAAGTGTCTTCTTTCCAACTCTTGTTTGATTTTGTCAAAGATATGTTTGATGCGTGCTGAGATAATTTCTGCCAAATAGCTTTCTGTTACTTCAACAGGTTCTACTTCACCAATTACTTCAACTTGGAAAGTTTCGTTACTTGCAAGTGGAACGTAAGCTTCACCATAGTTCAGTTTCAAACTTTCTGCAATTTTTTGAGATGTTTTCAAGACTTTAGAAATGTCTTTAGTAACGTAGTCTCCACCTTCTTGGTAGATGTTAGTGAACTGCAATTCTTGGTTACGGATAGTCGCTACAGTAGTCTGACCTCCACCCATGTCAATGACAGTCGCACCAAATTCACGTTCGCCTTCATTGAGAACGGAGTTCACGATTGCCAAAGGTGAAATAATCACATTATCAACATGAATGCCTACACGCTCAACCGTCTTGCGAAGATTGTGTAGAATCGTACGAGGACCTGTGTAAAGCAGACCACGCATTTCCAAGCGGACACCCATCATACCACGAGGGTCACGAATTCCTTGGAAACCATCCACAATGAATTCTTCTGGAATAAAGGTAATCACTTCACGGTCAGGAGTCATGCTCTTTGTCAAAGCTGATTTGACAACATTTTCAACATCTTGATCTGTGATTTCTTTGGTATCTGAAGTGACAGGAATCATTCCTTGTGTTGGTTCAACCTGCAAGAGGTTTGCTGGAAGGCCAACGTTGACAGATTTAATAGAAATACCAGCTTTCTCTTCTGCCTGTGTGATTGCAGATTTGATTGCTGAAGCAGCTGCTTCAATATCAACAATAATTCCGTCTTTTACACCTTTACTTTTGGCATTACTAACACCAATTACATTTACTTCGCCATCTCTATGCTCAGCTACTAGCACTTTAATCGAGCTAGTTCCGATATCTAAGCCTGTAAAAAAACCATCTCTAGTCATTACATCGCATCCTCTCTGTCTTCCAAGTTTCTCACTTCTATTTAATAACTATGTTTGGGCATAGCTATTCAAAGAATATTATAACACAAAAAATCTTATTGTGCTTAGATTTTGATAAATTTCCTAGTCATTTTTCACTTTTTATTTCTATTTTTTTATCTTAGCAGCCTTACTTTAAAAAAGTATCGTTTTTTACAAAAAAAGAAAGCTTATACTTAAGCTTTCTTCACAAGTATTTTTTCTGCTTTCTGCTCTAAAAAAACTTCTAATACTTTCTTGGTCAAACTAATGGCTGTAGCTAATACCAGCGACACAATCAGATAATTAGCCACTAAGCCATGATCACCAACCAATGGTGGCTTTGTCAAGAACCCATAATCTCCTCCAGTCACTAAATTAACCACAAAAATCAGAGCATTAAGTGAGAAGGTTAATAAAACAATCCCCTTAACATCCAATAATCGAGGGTCATAGTGTCTAAATAAATAAACCAAAGAATTTCCTAGAAGAGCTAGGTGACCAAAAATGAAAGACAGGATGGCTATGTGGGGAAAAGGATAGGCATCGGGTACTGGATACACAAAAGCCGCAAGCGTTCCAAAGATTCCAAGTAGAGAAAAATATTGCTTGTATTTTGACTTACCAGGAAGTAATAGCACTACAAACATCGCCATACGACAATGATAAAATGGTAAACTTTCTGACAACGGCATGTGATTTCCCCAGTACCAACTATAGAGAAGAATCAACTGGACAGCTTGTAAAATTTGGAAAAAACGTTGATAGACTTTTTTATCGTAATAGCGATAAGAAGCATAGAAGGTCAAAGCTAATAAAGTAAATAAACTTACATACCAGACAAGATCAAATTGGGGTGGTTCTGTAGCTTTCGTCGTAAAGAAAATATCCCATAAATTCATTTAATATTCCTCATTATTTCAAAATCTTCTCACATATTATACCATGTCAATCGAAAAAAATGAATTCAGAAATACGATAATAATCTTCTCAGTCAAGATATTGGTCTCTTTGTCCTTGATGAATCTGCCAAAGAATCTCCATTTGTTCTTTTGTGATGCGTTTTTCAGATAAGACTGGCAATTGGTCAATGGCAAAAAATTGAAGGTCCGCAATTTCTTGATTCTCTTGAAATTGTCCGTCAAGAAGTTGGCATTCAAAGACAAACTTTGCATATTGTTTGCTCTGTAGTTGGAAACGATTGGTGTCAAAAACTGCAAGTAACCTTTTAGCTTTTGCTGTAAAGCCGGTTTCTTCTTCAATTTCCTTAAGAATATTTTCGGTTGGAGAATAGCCAACTTCACCAAAACCACCTGGCAAAGCCCAACTATCCTCCCCTTTTCCTCTAACTAAACAGACTTTTTCATCCTCAACAATCCAAGCACGGACGTCCATCAGAGGAGTTGCATAAGCGGAAGTTGGTTTCATGACTTCTGCAACTTCTTCTGCATCGAGGTCTGATACCTGATTCAACATTTCAGATAACAGGCTTCGCAAGTCCTCGTAGCGCTCACGGTCGAAAGGATCTTTTGTAAAGGTTAATCCAGTATCCGTAATGGCTAGCATTCTTTGCAGATACTTGGCAAAATCACTTGCATTCATTTTCTAAACTTTCTACCAACTTGGCTAGATTCATGGAGTTCGAGCCTTTGAGCAAAATTTGGTCATTGGCGCCGAGGCTTTCCTTGACCTGCTTGACTAGGTCTTCAAATTGATCCTCGTCGGCTGTTTTTTTAAAGTAGAAAACATGACCGATTGGGAACATTTGACTGGCAAGTTGAGCCAATTCCGCAATATCTTCTCCGTAGAAAATAACGGTATCCAGCACATCTGGTGATAGGCTTAAAATCATCTGGTTATGGAGTTGGACTGACTGGTCGCCGAGTTCCTTCATGTCTGCCAAGACAGCGATTTTCTTGCCTCCTTCGTTAGCTGGGATGGCAGAGAATGTCTCCAAAATCAACTTCATAGCAGTTGGATTGGCATTGTATACGTCAGACAGAATATCTGCTCCATTGGCTGCTTTCTTCCACTCAGTACGGTTACGCGTCAATTCCAGATTTTGGAAGGCCTGATGAATTTGCTCCTCTGACACTCCTTCTTGAAGAGCCACATAAGCAGCAATCATAGCATTGGTGGCATTGTACTTACCTGTCACTGGCAAATCGAGGGCTTGTCCCAAAAAATTAGCCTTAAAGGTCAGACTATCCTTGCGCTCAACCAAGTCTGTGATTTCTAACTCAGCTCCTTGCCCAAAACGGACCACTTTTTTATCTGTAGGCAAGTAGTCCTTGACAATCGGATCGACTGGTGCTAAGAGAACAGAACCCGGAGCCATGCCATCTGCAATCTGCATTTTTCCTTTGGCGATTTCCGAACGGTCTTTGAAAAAGGCCAAATGAGCTTCTCCAACCAAGGTCACGATGGCTGTTTTTGGATGAGCCAATTCAGACAAGAGATGGATATCTCCCAAGTGATCCTGCCCCATCTCCAAGACCAACTTTTCAGTATCATCAGGCATATGAAGAACTGTATAAGGAAGTCCGATCTCGTTATTGTAGTTCCCTTGTGTTTTGTAGGTCTTGTAGGTTGTTGACAGTAAATGCGCCAACATATCTTTGGTCGTTGTCTTCCCATTTGAACCTGTAACAGCAAAGACATCTACTCCTGTCTTTTGAAGGTAATAAGCTGCAAGAGCTTGAAAGGCTGTCAAAACATCCTCTACTAAAATGTAAGGATGACCTGCTACTTCCTTCTCTGACAGGGTTACAGTAGCGCCGTTTTCAAAAGCCGTCTCGATAAAGTCATGACCATCACGCGCCCCCTTGAGTGGCACAAATAAATCACCAGGTCCAATCAAACGACTATCAAACTCTGCCTTGACTAGTGGGCTGTCCACATAGCTTGTCACATCATTTTTTGCACCGACAACACGCGCAACTTCGTGAATCGTAAGTTTCATGTTTACTCCTTTAAAAAGGGGCAGGGAGTCTTGCCCCGCCCTTATAGCTATCTTTATAATAGATGCGCTTCACGCTTGTTAAAGCTTTCTTTAGCAAGCTCAACCAAACGCTCGATTAGTTCTGGATAGCTAATCCCCATATTGTCCCAGAGCAAGGGATACATAGACCACTGGGTAAATCCTGGCATGGTATTGAGCTCATTTAGGAAAACTTCTCCCTTATCTGTATAGAAGAAATCACAACGTGAGAGACCAAGCCCGCCAATAGCACGGAAGGCAGTTTCTGCATTCTGACGCATGACAGCTACCACATCATCACTGATTTTAGCTGGGATATCCATGGTAATCTTGTTGTCAATATACTTGGCATCGTAGTCATAAAAGGCAACATCCTTGACTACTTCCCCTGGAAGCGTGCTTTTGACATCGTAGTTGCCCAAGAGACCAACCTCGATTTCACGGGCATTAACCCCTTGCTCAACCAAGACACGGCTGTCATATTGGAAGGCAAGTTTCAAAGCTTGACGGAGTTCTTCTTGATTTTCAGACTTAGAAATACCGACACTTGAACCCATGTTTGATGGTTTTGTGAAGACTGGATAAGTCAATTTTTCTTCAACTTCGGTGATTTTAGAAGTCACATCATCGCCTTCAACGATGGCCACATAAGGAACTTGGGCAATCCCGACAGATTCTAAGACACGCTTGGTCGTGATTTTATCCATGGCAAGACTAGATGACAAGATGTTACAACCGACGTAAGGCATTTTCAAAACTTCAAGGAATCCTTGAACAGAGCCATCCTCTCCCATCGGACCATGAAGAACTGGAAAGACCACCGCACCTTCTTCGTAGATAGCACTTGGAGCAACTTTCTTATCCCAATCGATTGTTTCATTGGTCATAAGACGGTCCTCTTGACCTGGAGTATGGCTAAATTCTTGCGTTTTGATAAAGTCACCTGACTGACTGATAAAGAAAGTCTTAACTATGAAACGGTCGTAATTGACCGCACGCATGACACTTTCCGCTGAAAGGACAGAGACTTCGCGTTCCGCACTCCGTCCACCGTATAAAAGAATAATCGTTTGTTTCATATTATTTGTTCCAATTCTAATAGAATACTCGCTCTTTAGTATATCATATTTGCTTGTTTTTTTAAAACTTGAACCTGACACTACTCATCACACTATACAAAAAGAGGCCAATATGAACAATTTTCAGCCTCTTTGATTTTTTTATAAATGAATGGAGTTCGTAAATTTGTCCACACTTACAACTCTGTTCGATTTTCAATAGCCCGTAAGAGGGTCACTTCGTCCGCATACTCGATATCTGCTCCGACAGCGAGGCCTCGTGCCAGACGAGTAACCTTGATCCCAGCTGGCTTGAGTAAACGGGAAAGATACATGGAAGTCGCTTCCCCATCTGCTGTAGCATTAGTCGCCACAATCACTTCTGAAACTTCACTATCCATCAGACGAGTCATAAGGCTCTTGAGATTGATGTCGTCTGGACTGATACCATTCATGGGAGAAATGAGGCCATGCAGGACATGATAGAGTCCATGGTATTCTTGGATATTCTCCATGGCTGCCACATCACGACTATCCTCAAGAACTAAAATCGTTGTCTGGTCACGACTTGGATCGGTACAAATGGAGCAAGGATTGTCATCAGTCAAACGACCACAGATGGAACAATAGGTCAGCTCTCTCTTAGCAGAAAGGAGATTTTTTGCAAATTCATTGACATCGTCATCAGACATCCCAATCGTATAAAAGGCCAGACGCGTGGCCGTCTTAATCCCGATACCTGGTAACTTAGAATAACTGTCAATCAACTTAGCAATAGGTGTTGGATAAAGCATGGCTTCCTTTCTAATTCATTGGATGGTGTTGGTTATATAAATTGATAATGTCGCGAGCAATTGCTGGCCCAACATTTTTGGTTAAATTGGTATTATGAGGAAAGACTACTGCAACTGCAATTTGAGGATTTTCTGTTGGAGCATAGGCCACGGCATTGGTATTATTAGCTTCTTGACCACCAGCTACATAGCTTTCACCTGTACCGGTCTTACCACTGATAGAAACAGTGGCGCCATCTGAAAACGCCCGTCCTGTCGTAAGGGGACTAGTTCCATGCGATACTTGGTAAAATCCTTGGTGCAAGATACTCATATCGGAGTCGGATATATTGACCTTATTCATCTCTGTCGGTTGCAGTTGCTGAATCAAGTCACCCAGTCCTCCCTTATCATTATTACCATAAATGCCTTCAACAATACGAGGAGCCACACGAACACCATCATTTGCAATAGTTGCTACATACTGAGCCAACTGCATGGGCGTATAGTTATCAAACTGCCCAAAGGAATTGGTGATGTAATTAGCAAAGCTATACTCTTTGGGAACAAATCCAGTAGATTCATCTGGTAGGTCAATTCCGGTCGCAGCCCCCAAGCCATATTCGCCAAAGGTCGCACGAAGTTTTCCCATAGCTGTTTCCAAATTGCTGGTTCCAACAAACATATTTGGTTGATAGGTCTGGCCCATGATTCCAAGAGCGGTTTGAACCATGTAAGCATTGGATGAATACTCCAAGGCTTCCACAGCTGTAATAGGAAAAGATCCATATGCCAATTTATACCAAGAATAAATTGGAGCTGAACCTTGGAAAACAATAGGCTGATCTGTTAAGGTTTGGTTTCCTGATAAAACACCATTTTCCCAACCTGAGCTGATGGTAGCGGCCTTAACAACCGAACCTGGGACAAAGACATTGGTTACCGTTCCCAAGGAATCAGGAGTCAACTCTCCCGTTTTCAGGTCATGTTTGAGTCCTGACATAGACAAAACAGCACCTGTTTTGGGGTTAAGGGCGACTGCATACACACCCTCTGAATACCTAGCTCCACCATTTGCAAGTTCTGAGTTGAAATAACTCTTCAAGAGGTTGTCTACGCTATCTTGGAAGGCCAAATCAATGGTCAATTTGATATTTTTACCCTTGCTTCCTTCTTCGATATTTTCTACACTCTCCATGTCTCCGTGCTTATCCAAATGGATTTCCTTGACGGTACGTTTTCCTTGCAAGACTTCTTCGTATTGCTTTTCAAGATAGGAAGTCCCAACGCGGTCATTGAGTGAGTAACCTTTTTTCAAATAAGCGTCCACTTCTTCTGCTGGAAGTCCTGACTTCTCATTTGAAACGCTACCGACGATTGTTGATAAAGATGTATCCAGTACTTTACGATCCCATGAGGTTGAAATGCTGATACCTGGTAATTCCTTGGACGCTGATGCAACGAGAGCAACTTGGGTATCATCTAAGGCATCCGTAGAAATGGTACCCGTTGCAAAATTTTCAACAGCATTGAGCTGACTAAAGAGATAGATTTCCTTTTTCTGGTCATCTGTATAATTAAGTTGACTCACGTCAATGCTTTCAACCGCATTATTGTAAAGTGTCGCTTCTGATAAACGATTTCCATCTGAATCCAGGCGTTTATCACTTGGCAAGGATTCGACTGTTTTTTTGTAAATATCCTGGTCGGCCAGGTAATAATCTGCAATCTGTCGATCAGTCAGATCAGGGGAGGTTACATTTACATATGTGAGGAGTTTCTTGGCTGTCTCCTTCAATTCAGCTGCCGTCATTTTATTGTTTCGTGTGAAAGAAACAACCTGCTTGACAGTATTTTCTACCAAGGGTTTCCCTGCCGCATCATAGATCTGTCCACGAGCTGAACTGGTTGTTACCCTTGTTTGGCTGGCTGAGGCCAATTTTGTTTCATAAAAATCTTTATTGAGCACCTGCATGTATAACAAACGACCAATAATGGCCATAAAGAGCAGGATGACAATCGCAAATAGTAAATTAAGCCGAATCGGAATCGAATGGCTATTAAATTTTCTCATACAACTAAGACTCTTTTCTAGAAAAATTCCCGATTTCCACCTTTATTTTCCCTAAAATAATAGAGCAAACAGGTGAAGCTCAGTACATTTCATTGTACCATATTTTACGGAGAAACTCTTGGAAAAGTCGAAGCATTTTTTGACTTTTAACTGAAAATGCCTTTTTATTTGGTTATCCTATTTTCTATGATATAATGATAGTAATAGTTAGGAAAGCGTTAACCTTTAAGACTTTGACTCATAAAAAGGAGCCTCATGAACAAGCCAGATATCGCAACCATAATCGACCTCCATTTTGAAGAATTAACCGAGCTCGAGCAAGAAATCGCTCGCTATTTTTTGCAAGCTGAAACGATCCAAGATGATCTCTCTTCTCAGCAAGTTACCCAGAAATTACATATCTCCCAAGCAGCCTTAACCCGCTTTGCCAAAAAGTGTGGTTTTACAGGCTACCGAGAATTCGTCTTTCAATACCAGCATCAGGCTAGTAAACCGGACACTCATTCGCACAAACACAGTCCTTTGACCAAACGTGTTTTACGAAGCTACAGTATCATGCGAGAACAAACACAGGATTTGATTGACGAAGAACAACTGGAACGAGTTGCCCAATTAATCGATGACGCAGAACGAGTTTACTTTTTTGGGACGGGAAGTTCTGGTCTGATTGCCCGTGAGATGAAACTGCGCTTTATGCGATTAGGTGTGGTCTGTGAAGCTTTGACCGATCAGGATGGCTTTGCTTGGACGACTAGTATCATGGATGAAAATTGTCTGGTACTTGGCTTTTCTCTATCAGGCACTACTCAATCCGTCCTCGATAGTTTGTTGGATGCTAAGGAAATGGGGGCCAAGACCATTCTCTTTACCAGCGCTCCAAACAAAAACAGTCAGGCCTATACCGAAACAGTCCTTGTGGCAAGCCATAGTCAATCTTCTTACATCCAGCGTATTTCCGCTCAACTCCCTATGCTCATTTTAATAGATTTGATTTATGCCTACTTTTTAGAAATTAATCGCGAGAGCAAAGAAAAAATCTTTAACAGCTATTGGGAAAATAAAAAACTCAATGGCTATCGTAGACAAAAACGCGTTAGAAAATCCTAGTTTGGTTGAACCAAACTAGGATTGTTTTGTTTTGAAATGATAGTAGGCTCCCAACATCCCTGCTGTATTTTGGTGATGGGCAAATTCTAATCGTGTTTTTCAATTCTTCCATAAATCTTCCATTCCATTTTTGAATGTTTGACAACAAAAAGGAAGTAGCGACTATGTGCTGCTTTTACTTCCTCTCTAATTTTATTTAATTATTTTGCTTCGACAAAGTGAGTTTTAGATTTTAACCCTTCAGGAACATAAAATGAGCTATTCTCCTGAAGTATGTTCTATAAGTTTATAGTTTAATGCAGAGTGTAGCGATATAATCATTTCCATACCGTGATAATCGATGTCTTTTATCACACGATTCATAAAAATCAATCATGGCGAGACCATTCTTCAGTTGTCCTCTAATCTGACTTTCTAAGGTATGGCTAAATTCATATCCATATTCTGGATCTATGGTTATTTTGCCTTCCGCTTCAAGCTCTCTTGAATTAAAAGGTAGTGAAAACTTTAACAGTAATTCCTCATCAGGTTGGTCCCATACAATGTCCGCATCATAAATGTAGATCCAAGGGTTCATAAATCCAACCATTAACAAACCGCCCTTTTTCAATACGCGAGAGGCTTCTTTATACATGTTTTCTAAATCCTCTATATATACATTTGAAACCGGATTAAAAATAATATCAAAGGTTTCATCTTCAAATGGAAATGGTTTTGTCATATCGCCTTGAACGGTATTGATTTTTAAGCCTTCTCTTTTAGCAACCAACTCATCTCTTTGTAATTGTGATTTAGAAAAATCCATGATGGTGACATCATAACCTTTTAGAGCAAAAACTGGACCCTGCTGGCCACCACCACAAGCTAACCCTAATATCTTTTTCCCCTTGGCTTTTTCAAACCATTCTTCCGGAACTTTTTTCCCAACAGTTAAGGCAACAGCAATTGGATGTTTTCTAACTTCTTCTAATTCTTCATGTGTCAATGGCTCAGTATAGTCATTTTTTACATTATTCCATCTATCTTGATTACATTTTATATAATTGTTCATCTGATAATCTCCTCGTAATGTTATACTATTCGATTTAAGTTGGATGAGCTGCCATTACATATTACATTTTTCTCACCGCTACAACTTCTAATTTGTCAAATAATCGTCCATCTCATTATATCATTTTTCCACATTTTCCCATTTACTCAAGCTAAATATCAATTAAATGGATGATAGAATTGCTCTCGCCTTGTAGTTCTTCATCTCGGCTTAACCTTTCATACAAGGTGGTTATTTTCTCCTAGTTTCTCACGACTACCTCCTTTAGCTCAAATTTTTCAATAAAAAAAGAATTAAGCAAAACATTTGTCACTCAAGTAGTGATTAAGTGTTTTTCTTAATTCTATAGTTCCAAACTAGGATTGTTTTGTTTTAAAGTGATAGTAAGCACCCAGCATCCCTGCTGTATTTTGGTGATGGGCAAATTCCAATCGTGTTTTTTCAGCTAGGCTTGGCACCAAGGACGCCTTCAAGGCTGTGCGGATCTTTGGTTTGAGAATAGCCTCTTGCCCCATGATGCCACCACCGAGAATGACTACTTCTGGATTGGCAACGTAGCAAATATTTGCCAGACCTTTCCCAAGGTAATCTACCATGCGGTCAATGCCAGCCATACAGATCTTGTTTCCTTCGGTAGCTTCCTTGAAAATGCGTCGGCCATTCCACTGATCAACTGGATCACCATGAGCTGCTGCCACATATTCTACCAAGGCTGTCGTAGAAGCCAAGTCTTGGAAAGCTCCATCCTGCATATGCATATAGCCAACTTCACAAGCTGAATTGCTAAATCCATGGAAGACTTTCCCATCCATAATCAAGCAACCACCGATACCTGTTCCAATGGTCAAGCAAAGTGTCACACTTGCTCCCTTTCCTGAACCAGATACTGCCTCAGCCAGACCTGCACAATTGACATCATTTTCAATTTCACAAGGAATAGCAAAGCTAGTCTCGATTTCCTTTTTGAACTGAGTTCCTGCGTAGTTAGGAATTTGAGGACCAGCATAGAAGATTTCACCCTTGTCAGGATCCACCATCCCAGCAGAAGAAATGGCAACACCTGCCACTGGGCCTTTTTCTAAATAGCTGGAAACGATATCTTTTGTCTTTTGTAAGATATGGGGTCCACCCTTTTGCGCCTCAGTTGGCATTTCATGCGATTCAACAAGTTGGCCTTCTTGGTCAATCAAACCATATTTGATGTTGGTTCCGCCAATATCAATTGCAACATAGTGTGTCATAAATACCTCCTTATGGATTAGAGGAAGCGCTCCTTGGTTTCACGAATCAATTGCGCTGCTGCTTCTACAACTGGACGATCTTCTTCGGTTACTGGTGTCAATGGTGAACGAACTGAACCAATGTTCAAACCTTCATTGATTTTCAAAACTTCTTTGATGACACAGTACATATTTCCATGTGCAGCAGTCAATTTACCAATGATTGCATTGATAGCGTATTGCAATTCACGAGCTGTTTCCAAGTCTTTCTCAGCAATCAACTCATTGAGTTTCAAGAAGAGTTCTGGCATAGCACCATATGTACCACCGATACCAGCTTTAGCACCCATGAGCCGTCCTCCTAGGAACTGTTCATCTGGACCGTTAAAGACGATGTGGTCTTCTCCACCAAGGCTGACAAAGGTTTGGATATCTTGAACTGGCATTGAAGAGTTCTTAACACCGATAACACGTGGGTTTTTCAACATTTCTGTGTAGAGGCTTGGAGTCAAAGCAACACCTGCTAACTGAGGAATGTTATAAATCACGTAATCTGTGTTTGGAGCTGCAGCACTGATATCGTTCCAGTATCTGGCAACTGAGTATTCTGGCAAGCGGAAGTAAATAGGTGGGATTGTTGCGATAGCATCTACTCCCAAGCTTTCCGCATGGCGAGCAAGTTCAATACTGTCTTTAGTATTATTACAAGCTACGTGAGCGATAATAGTCAATTTACCTTTAGCAACTGCCATGACTTCTTCCAAAATCAACTTGCGGTCCTCTACGCTTTGGTAGATACATTCACCAGAAGAACCGTTGACATAGAGACCTTGAACTCCCTTATCAATGAAGTATTGAACCAAGGCGCGCGTACGCTCTGGACTGACTTCTCCTTGATCATCATAACATGCGTAGAAGGCTGGAATGACACCTTCGTATTTTTTCAAATCTGACATAGATTTTCTCCTAAGATTTCTTTTTTTCTGCTGAGAGCAGTTCTATTTTTACAAGTTTAGTATACACCTTGTGAAAATCGCTTTCAATATCTTGTATACACTTAGATTTTAGTTTCTACTTGTATTTTAGAAACTGTAACGATTGAAAGTAGTTTCAGAAACACCTCATCCTACTGGTATTTGGCGAAAATTTTCTCCATCAATCCTGCTTGGAGAAAGACCAGCAAACCAAAACCAAAGAGGATAAAGGCTGACCCACCCAAAAGGAGAGTGAAGGCGGATAGATAAAGAACCATCACTATGAGAAAGAGAATAGCTAACATGAGGAAGAACCATGGAAAGTTAAAACTTGCCAAGATAAGCCCTTTTTGCAGCACTTCTTTCCAAGATAAATCATAGCGCGCAGCGATGGGATAACTAGCCAACATCACGAGAGTGAGGAAGATGAGAATCCCCAAACAAATTGCTTTCACAATCTGGAAAGGTAAAGCTGTCTGGCCCCAGAAGAGATAGAGGTCTAGAAGGCTTAATGACACAATGCCCAACTCTAGCAAACCTAACTGAAGCCCCAGTTTCAGATTTTGCTTGAAAGCTCTTAGATAGGTTCTGAAAACTGGAACTCGTCTGCTTCTCTTAATCTCAAACATGGTCTCGTAAAGGCTGATTTTCGCCACTCCAATCGTCACAATGGGCAAACAAGAGACGACAAAAAGAAGATTGACTGTGACGATATCCAAGACCTTCTCACTGAAACGCATGAGAAAGTTATCTGTGTCAAATGCTGCCTTAATAAGGCTTACTCCTTTTTGTGCCATGTTTGCTCCTCCTGATTCTTTTAATCAATCAAAATTTTAAAGAGATATTTGCGAACCTTCTCTTCCATACCTGCATAGCCATTTGGCTGGTGCGGTTCTCCTGGGAAGAAAATCGCAAAATTGTGATAACCCAACAAGAGTGGGTAGCGTTCATGACAATGGACAAAGCCAATGTCACTCGCTTCATCGAATGCTACCGCTTCGTCTTTGATACGTGAACCGTAGCTCGAATATTCATGTCCTTCTACCAGCAAATGCAAGTCTGCATAGTTCTTATGATGCTCAAATTGATCATTTTCAGCTTGGTTGAGGACATTTTCCTGAACAACTAGAAAGACCTTGTCCCCGTCAATCTCATACTTACCGAGTTCAAAAGAATCCTTACGGTGCTGATAGAGATAGTCGATAGCCTTGTCTAGATTGGGATGGATTCCCTTGTAAAAGGCGATGTTTTTCAAATCGTCAAAAATCATACTGTTTCCTTCGTTTCTGATAGTTACTATTTTTCAGTTTCGAATTATCCTTTCTCTATTTCCCTGTAATAGTGCGGACGGAAGCAAATTCCTTCGGAATTTCATTCCTAATTTTTGAGCCTTTCACTCCTTCATCGTCAGTCTCAAAAATTCCGTCTAAGATAAGCGTAAGATACTTGTCTTAGATACCACTAAAGCGGGAAATAGCTACCATAAAACGAACCTACTCTAACTAGTATCATGAAAAGAGTTCATTCTTAAGTTTATAAGTGTCTGACAAAACTTCACGAAGTAACTGCATACTCTCCATTTTGTAGACACTTATAACTCTATATTTCCATGGCATGTCAAGACCACTTCTGCAATCTTGATACACTAATTTACTTTTCTTAACCTTTGACCGCTCCCATAGTAATACCCTGAGTGAAGGATTTTTGGAAGACAAGGAAGACCGTTACGATTGGCACGGCTGCAAGAGCTGCACCCGCCATGATCAAACCATAGTTGGTTGCCATTTCGGCCTGCATGGTCGCAACCCCGAGTGAGATAGTCAAGTTTTGACGTGAAGTCAACATAACCAACTGCATAAAGTAGTCGTTCCAAGTATTGATGAAGGTAAAGATTGCAAGGGCTGCAAATCCTGGTTTCACGATAGGGAAGGCTACGCTCCAGAAGGTACGAATCTCACCACAACCGTCGATTTTAGCTGATTCAAGCAATTCTGTAGGGATGTTTTCGCTGAACTGTTTCATAAGGAAGACCCCAAATGGCCATCCAATCAAAGGCAAGATAACTGCCCAAAGAGTATCGTGAATTCCCATGAAGTTGACGATACGTACCAATGGTACAAGGACAACTTGTTTTGGAAGAGCCATGGCAGCGATAAAGACTGCAAAGAGAATGCGCTGACCATAGAAACGTTTTTTAGCCAAGACATAACCTGCTAGAGAAGAGGTTGCACAGACTAAGAACATGGTTACCAGTGAGATAAATACAGAGTTCCACATCCACTGCATAGCAGGGTTTTGCACCATGAGTTGTTGGAAGTTCTCCATGGTTGGCATTTTAGGGAACCACTGTGGTGGAATCATAATGGTATCAGGCTGTGATTTGAAGGCCCCTGTCAAGATCCAGTAGAATGGAAAGATGAACAGTACGGTCAACAAGAGCAAGATAATCGTTGAAATAACAGTGAAAGCTGTTAAAGGTTTCTTTTGTGTAGGTTGCATAACTGTCTCCTTTCTTTAGTATTCTACGTCGTTTCCGAGGATCTTGAATTGAGCAAAGCTGACAATGGCAATCATCACTGCCAAGAAGACACCGATGGTATTTGCATAGCCGTACTCTGTCAATTGGAAGGCTTTTTCGTAAAGGTAGTACATCAAGGTACTTGTTGAATAGTTTGGACCACCAGAAGTCAACAACTGAATCAAGGCGAAACACTGGAATGAGTTGATAGTCGTAATGATTGCGATGTAAAGAGTTGTTGGAAGAAGGCTAGGCCATTTGATCTTCCAGAACACTTGGAACTCAGTCGCACCGTCAACACGCGCCGCTTCAACAAGTGAGTTGTCAATATTTCCCATAGCAGCGATATAAAGGATAATCGGTTGACCAACAGATGTTGTCAAAAGGATAATCATAATCGCTAGCAAAGCCCAGTTTTTGTCACCCAGCCAAGAAATGTTTTGGCTGATAATGTGGCTTGACTTAAGAACAAAGTTTAGAATCCCTGATAGGGGGTCATAGATCCATTTCCATACAACCGTTACGGCAACACTACCTGTAACTACAGGAAGGAAGAAGACGAAACGATAGAAAGAACGGGCAATGGCGTTTTGATGATAGGTTTGAGATGCTACAAAGAGCGAGAAGAGAACCACAATCGGAACAGATCCAATAACCAGGATAACGGTATTGATCAAAGACTTCACAAAGACAGGGTCTTTAAACATACGAATGTAGTTGTCCAAGCCCACAAACTCAAATTTAGTCATGGAGTAGTTGAAGAAACTTGTAATGAATCCCATAATCATAGGAGCCAAGACAAAGATCACAAAGAAGAATAACACTGGTGCTAGGAAAGCGTAGGAAATCACTGTTTCCCGCATACGAATTTTATTGACTTTCACAGTCGGCACCTCTCTTTCAAATAGAATAGTTTTTGATTTTCTTGAACTGTTTTAAAACCAAAATGAAATTTTTTAAGATTCGCTTATGTAAGAACTTCATTTTAATTTCGTGACAGTTCCTACCATTTCAAACAAAAGTCCCCCTTTTCTTACACCATAGTGCACAGGGAAAAGGGGGGAATCAATCTGACTTAGTGCTTATTGTTTTGTAGCTTTTTTAATTGTTTCGTTAGCTTTTTCAGTGAAGGCTTTCAAAGCATCCGCTGGTTTTTCGTCACCATTTGATACAGATTGCAACATTGGGAACCAAAGTGTTCTCATTTCAGCAAATCCGTTGATAGTGTTGTAGTATGGTGAGTAGTATTTAGTCCAGCCACTGATTGTTTCCATACGTTTGTCTTCATAAAGTTTGCCAAATGAAGTACGAACTGGGAAGGCACCTGTACGAACTACGTCTTTAGGACCCCATTCTTTGTCATCTGCGATGAATTGAACGAATTTCTTAGCAGCTGCGATTTTCTTGTCGTCTTTGTTGTTAAATACTGCAAATCCGTTTACAAGGTATTCAAGAGATGGTTTACCTGAGTCTGATGGGAATGGTACTTCTACCACATCTACCTTACTTGCTTCCAAGAGTTTCGCTTGGATACCGTTTTGAGCTGGTGCCCAAAGGATTGTGTATGATGTTTGACCGTTCGCAAAGTTTTGGATGTCTGCCCCACCGTCAAATTGTGAACCATTGTTCAACAAACCGTCTTTAATCCAGCTAGCAGCTTTTTCAAGACCTTTGACAAATTTAGGATCGTCTGTTGTATATTTGGTTACGTCTTTGTCTGTTACAGAACCGCCATAAAGGTTTGCAACGAAGGCACGTGTTCCTTGGTCTCCCCCTTGACCAGAACTGAACAATGAACCTGGTGTATAGCCTTTATCTTTAAGCGCTTTCAAAACTTTTTCAAAGTCATCAGTTGTCCAACCTTCTTTTACAAGGTTTGCAACTCCAGCATCTTCCAACATTTTCTTGTTCATAGCCATGTAGAATGGAGCTGAACTGATTGGATACATGTAAGCTTTGTCTCCAGCCTTACTTGCTTGTACGATGTTTTCGTTGTTAACATCTTTGACGAATTCATCTGTGAAGAGGTCGTTCAACTCAGCCAATTTACCATTTTTACCGTATTGGATGATACGTCCTGGTGCGTCAAAGAGTACGTCTGGCGCTGTTCCTGCTTCGATGGCTGTTGTGATCTTTTCTGGACCTGACTTGAAGTCGATGGTTTCCAATTTCACTTTTACATCTGGATTTGCTTTTTCAAAAGCTTCGATGATTGATTTTTCATATGTTCCAACACCGTCACCCGTTTTTTCTTGTGTGAAGACTGGGAATGCCCACCAAGTAATTTCTGTTTTTCCGCTATCGCTACTAGAACTTCCAGCATCTTTACTTCCACCAGAGTTACCACAAGCCGCAAGGCCAAGAATCGCAGCACCCGCAAGTACTGTACAAGCTAGTTTTCTAAATTTCATTTGTATTCTCCTAATTGATAAGCGTATCCATATTGGATAATGAGTTCTTTATATTTGTATACGTTTTCATTTCATCCGACGCATCGACCACTCTCCTCTTTTTTGAGATTGTGTTATTTAAGACCGGCAACAAAGCGCTCCGTAATCTCTTTTGGTCTAGTAATCGCACCACCAACAACGATACCTCGCACCCCATATTCAAGGATTTGTTTGGCTTGTTCTGGTGTATGAATTTTCCCTTCAGCGATGACATCCACTCCTGCTTCACACAGTTTTTTGATTAGTTCAAAGTCTGGACCATCTACTTTTGGACTATAAGAGGTGTAACCTGATAGGGTTGTTCCCACAAAATCAATCCCTGCTTCGACTGCTGCTAGCCCTTCTTCAAAAGTGCTAGTATCAGCCATTAAGAGTTGATGTGGATACTTTTCTTTGACTTGTCGGATGAAGTCCTGAATTTCCAAACCGTCGTAACGTTCACGTTTGGTACAATCCAGAGCAATAACCTCAATGTCTAGTTCAGCCAACTCATCAACTTCTTTCATAGTCGCTGTAATGAATGGCTCCTGTGGCGGATAGTCACGTTTGATGATCCCAATAATCGGGAGTTTCGTAACCTCCTTGATCTCCTTGATATCACGAACACTGTTTGCTCGGATACCGACTGCTCCACCTTGCTCAGCCGCTTTGACTAGCAAGGGGATAACCCCTCCCGCTTCTGTATAAAGCGGTTCGTGAGGAAGTGCCTGGCAAGAGACAATGATTCCATCTTTGATCTGTTCAATCAAGGCTTCTTTGCTGATCTGTGGCATCCTCTTTCCTCCCTTTCTTTCTTCTATGAGCTTATTATATATCATTTGTTAAGCGCTTTCAATAGATTGTGATAGAATAGATTTCAGTTTCAAAACTATTTTATAGAACAGACTATCCTGAAAGTAGTTTCAGACTTCTTATGATTTTGAAGCAAGCTGAATTTAATAAAGAAAGATAGCAGGCTGAACAACCTGCTATCTCTTCTGAGACTTATTCAAATAGCTTTTGCTTACGATTCTTTTCTCTTCTTGCCAAATGCAAACAAGGATAAAAGAACACCTGCAAGACCAAGGGAAATCAGTGAGCTTGTTTCCTTGCTTCCAGTATTTGGTAGACCCGTTTGTTTAACTGCTGGAGCTTGATAGGTAACATCTTTTCCTAGAGATAGTTTGTCATTTGCAGCCGCTAAGACTGGTTTGGTTTCTCCCTTAAACTCTGGAAGTTCATGGACTGCCGCCTCAGCGCCATTGACGCCGCCTACGTACTCTGGTAGGTCATTTGAAGCTGCTAAGACAAAGTTAGCGCCTCCTCTATATTCAGGAAGCTCGTTAGATGCAGCTAGGACCGCATTAACGCCACCTTTAAACTCTGGCAGTTCGTGGACTGCCGCTTCAACAGCGTTGACCCCACCTGTAAATTCAGGTTTTTCAACCGTTGGAGCTGCTTCTTCGCCTACTGTTGCCAAAGGACCTGTGTACTCTGGGATTTCTGCCACTGGGGCTTCCTCAGCATTAACACCACCTGTAAATTCAGGTTTTTCAACCGTTGGAGCTACTTCTTCACCCACTGTTGCCAATGGTCCAGTGTACTCTGGTATCTCTGCCACTGGGGCTTCCTCAGCATTAACACCACCTGCGAACTCTGGAACCTCATGGATAGCAGCTTCACTGCCATTAATACCATCGCTTAGTTTAGAGCCAGCTAAAGAAACTGGTAAATTGTGCATGCTTTCAATTGCACCCTCAGCTAGACCTGTAATTCTTTGACCCATATCCTCTGGATCTATTGTGAATAGGAGAGTTTTTGTATCGTATTGGGTCATGAAGGTTGCTGTCTTGCCATTTGCCAATTGAAGGGTCGGAGCCTTGTTGACCAATACTTCCGAATCGAACTCCATGGCAATAATACCTGGCCATTTTTGGATAGCATATTTTACTTTTGCTTCTTTAGGAGAAATTCTGTCTTTGCTTAAGAAATCCCAGTTGAATTTCTTATAGGATAAAGTATAATCGTTTTGGTTGCCATCCGCATGCTCATAAAGCAAACCATATTCGCCATTTCCGAGTTCTTGGAGTGAGTTGTACGCAAACTTACCACTTTGTATAGGATTGTGCTTCAGCCATGTCAACTCACCATTCGCCTCAACACGAGCCAGGTGGACCAAACCATTATTGCGTCCAGGACCACCAGCATTGCTGAGTAGAATGTATTCCTTTCCTTCATGCATGGTGTGAATAGCGGACATTTGAACATAAACGTCTTTTACTTGAGAATAACGTTTGATTTCCTTATCCCACGTTGCTCCTCCATCATGACTGGTCGCAACCTGAAGATCACCAGTCAACCCACGCATAAAGAGCTTGAGATCCCCATTATTCAACTGAACAACAGTCGACTCCGTATTTTGGGCACCTGGATTATTCATGGTTGAGGAGTGAATGGTTTGATTGCCTACTGGGCGGTTATCATTAACTGCTTCCCCTGCTTGCCATGTTTCTCCATGATCATCTGAATAAATTACACGAGATGATTGAGAACCGCTTAGGTAGGAAACGTTGTTTGTTGTATAAACTGGAATCACCAGTCTTCCCTTATGAGGTCCTGTACGCAAGGCAATCCCCGTACCAGGTCCAGTTCCTAGGAAGTGCATCCAATCTTTCCGAATCCCATGTGTAATATCTTTTGGTGCAGACCAAGTCTTCCCATCGTCATCACTGTAGGACATCCATAGGTAGTTGGTATTGGAAACTCTAAAAATATTCTTTTCGCTATATTCAAAATAAATATTTCCGATTAACTCATTCCCTTTATACAAATCTCCCTTATCGCTGTAGGCTGGTTTTTTAGGGTCAACGACAACACGATAATCTGTCTTTCTATTTTGAGGGTCGAATACCTCTCCGTTTTCTCGAATTGTATAACGACCTGATTCTCCTTGCTTATATAAAACTTGATAAACTTTATCTCCCACTTGTTCATAAGCTTTCGGAGCTTGCCCTGGCAGAGAAAATACTGCCTTACTTTCAAGGAACATGTCATAAATTGCAAAAATTCTCTTTGTTTCAGGGTCTTGCACCAAGGCCATATCAATATTGACTGGAGATGGCCAATCTGCATGTTTAGCATGCTCATTGTCACGAGGATTTGAGATTACGATTCGGTCTCCCCATGTTTTTCCATTATCTGAGCTGCGACGAACAACCATCCCAATATCTCCCCAGTCAGAATGGTGCAAACGTCTTTCATCCGTTCCAGCAATCAGCGTTCCTTTATCTGTCTTGAGAAGAGCTGGGATACGATAACTCTTGATACCATCTTTATTTGGTTGATTGTTCCTACCACCTTCAAAGACGTCTTCTTTCTCAGTGACTTTTGCTCCCTCAGGAAGTTTCTGTTCCAATTCACCTCTTTCAAATAATTGACTCCGTGTTTGAACTTCATCTGGGCTTAAAGCACGATCATAAACAGTTAGGTTTCGAACTTGTAGGTTTGATGCCCAAACTGTTTTATTGCCCCGTTTGGTTGCTCCAAGTTGAGCTTGATTAACATCTGGCATATCTTTGATAAAGTTCCCAGATTTGAGACTTGTTCGAGATAAGACACCGTTCACATAGAGACGAACTCGACCATGAGGTAACTCTGCTGTCGGTTGTTCGACAGTAAAGGTCACGGAATTCCATTGTCCAGGGCGAACTTTCAAAGGAGCATCTGTATACTTATCATAGAACTGCTCCCCGTTAGCGCCACGCCCTTCAATAAGAGCTGTATTATCAAGAACCGACATAGTAAAGTACTCATTTTCCTTGGTGTCACTGGATACAGAGAAGAGATTGTAAAAGCGTGGAGCTGATGCATCCGGTTTGAACTCCATGTGAACTGTAGCATTTTTTAGTTGCTTTAGTTTATCTAGTTCATTTGATAAATCGACTCTCTGACCATTTGTTGCATTGGTTTCAACATCTTCTTTTTCAAGGACAGGATTAGCATTTTTTAAATCTCTTGAGTAATAGTCACGAGGAATCGCTCCCTGATCCTCTGATTCCTCTTCCTTATTTGCTTCTTCTGCAGGGGTTTCCGTAGAGGATGGGGTTTCTGATTCTACACTCTCATTTTTTTTCAAATGATCTTGGTCCACCTCAACGCCATTGTCTTGAGCTGCTGCCAATTTGCCAGCCAAATCCTTATCCAAATGAGCAAGATCTCCCGAGGACACTTCTTTTGGCAATTCTGATAATCCTTGACCAGATTCGACAGTTTCTGTATTGGCCCCTGCTGCATTGGCTTGCTCTTGAGCTAAGACTGGATTTGCTCCAAATACTACTGTCCCAATCACTACCGATGCCGCACCAACTGCAAATTTTCGAATTCCGTATCGCTGTTTCCGATGTAAAGAGTTGTAATTCATGTTTGTCCTTTCATTTTCATAAAAATAAAGCGCTTTCTTTTTTCTTTAAAAATTTTTATTGTCTCTTCAAGAGACAAGTTTTACAAGAAAGTATCCAACTTAATGAGAGCTCCCAATCCTCTCCCATTTTCTGCTGAGCCATTCTTTAAGCGCCCAGCAGCCTTTTTCCTCCTTTCATAAGTGACTTTTCCTTTATTATACAATAAAGTCTTATATTTATATCTGTGTTCCTGCAGAATAGATTTTACTTTTAAGAACATTTTAATATTTTAAATTTTCTAAAAGTACTTTCAGGTTTTGGACATAAAAAAGAGAGCTCCTGGGCTCTCTCATTCATTATTTTACATACTTAAAAGGAATCTCACTGCCACAGAGCCAGTTGTAGACTTGGTCATTGACAAAAACATTCATGGCTTCGTGAGCATACTCGGGCATGATACGATAGGCCTTGTCGCAAGTTAGACGGTTGTAAATCGCAAACTGGGTAATAGGATAGCAGACATCGTCATCCAAGCCCGTAATCATCTTGACCTCACCTTGAATGCGATGGGCAAGATTTTTCACATCGATATAGGCAAGGGTCGCCATGATTTCCTCCTCTGTTTCATGGAAAGGATCGTGGAACTTGAAATATCGGAAAAGTTCATCATAGGCTTCACTGGTATTGCCAATCTCAAGCACTCGTCTAAAGTCTGACAAGAAAGGATAGATGGCAACTGTTTTCTGAATCCGAGGATTGAGCGCTGCTGCAACCAGGGCTAAAGCACCCCCTTGTGAGGCACCATAGCTAGAAAGTCTTTCCTCATCTACCTGAGGGAGACTGGCAACAATTTCAATCAACTGGTAAATATCCAGATAGACATCCTTATAAAAGAGATGCTCCCTACCTTCAACAGCACCACGGATGATATGCCCTTTCACCGTATTTCCAAGAGGAGAACGCATGCCGTCTTGAGAATAGCCAGACTGGCCCCGTACATCCATGGAGACAACACCGTAACCAGCTACAGTATAGGCCAGCATGTCGACCCAGTCCCAGCCACGTCCCATATAACCATGAAAGTGGAAGATTAGCGGAACCTTCTCCTCAGTCTTTGGAAGGACGATTCGTGCATAGACCTTTCCTTCATTAGTTCCTTCAAAGGTCAGCTCATAACACTTGACTTGAGGAATATGAAAATCTCTTTCCTCCAACTGGTAGGCTGGAAGAGATGAAACTTTTTTGACCTCTTCATCCCAGAAAGCATCAAAGTCTTCTGGAATCTCATCCCTTCCTTTATAAGTCTTGATTTCTTCTAACAAAGCTGGATGTTTCATAGCATGCTCCTTTAGTTTTGTAATCGCTATCATAACTCTAGCATATCTAGGAAAGCAATGCAAGAAAGAAAGATAAACAGAAAGTGATTTTAGATTCTCTTTCCTTAAACCTATCGTCTGAAAGTAGTTTTAAAAATAAAAAGAGCGTTTCCGCTCTTCGTGTATCAATAGGTGCTAGCTCCTTTCTCTAGTTTGACGGTTTGAAATTTCTTTTGGTAGGTTACTTTAATCGTCATGTGAGAGTCCTCGTTTCTTTTTGATGACTCTAGTATAAGACCCAAACCTAAAAACTAGCTTAAGTTTTCCTTAGAGAAAGCTTATACTCAATGAAAATCAAAAAGCAAACTAGGAAGCTAGTCGCAGGTTGCTCAAAGCACTGCTTTGAGGTTGTAGATAAGACTGACGAAGTCAGTTACATATATCTACGGCAAGGTGAAGCTGACGTGGTTTGAATTTGATTTTCGAAGAGTATTAATCTAGATGTTCTTTCTTTTCTAGATGGAAAGCAATCATGCGCCACTCTGGATCCTCTTGCCAGCCTTCTATCGAACTAATGTAGCTAGCCACTTTTCTGGCTTCTTCTAAAATTGGAAAATCTTCGATAATATCAGCCACTTGAAACTCTGGAAGTCCTGACTGTCTGGTTCCAAAAATCTCACCAGAACCACGCATTTTCAAATCTTCCTCCGCAAGGACAAATCCATTGGTCGTTTCTGTCATGATGCGCATGCGATCTTTCCCAGAATCCGTCTTGGGATTAGCAACGAGAACAGCATAGGACTGCTGGTCCCCCCGACCAACACGGCCTCTGAGCTGGTGAAGCTGACTGAGACCGAACCGGTCGGCATCCATGATAATCATGACGGTCGCATTGGGAACATTAACCCCAACCTCAATAACCGTTGTCGAAACCAGAATATCCGTTTTTCGCTCTTTGAAATCCTGCATGATTTGGTCTTTTTCATCACTTTTCATTTTACCATGTAAAAGAGCCACTTCAGCCTTACCAGCAAAATGAGCTGTCAACTCCTCAGATAAGGCAATGGCATTTTTCAGATCCAGAGCTTCAGATTCCTCAATCAAGGGAGAGATAACATAGGCTTGAGAACCTTTTTGAATTTCCCCCTCTAACCAAGTCAAGACCTGAGGCAACTGCTCATGCTTAATCCAGCGAGTAACAATAGGCTTCCGCCCTGCTGGCATCTGGTCAATAATAGAAACATCCATATCTCCAAAGGCTGTGATAGCAAGCGTCCGTGGAATAGGCGTTGCTGTCATCATGAGGACGTCAGGATTGTCCCCTTTTTCCCGTAAAATACGCCTTTGGCCCACACCAAAACGGTGCTGCTCATCAATGATAATCAAACCAAGACGAGCATAATCTACCCCATCCTGAATCAGAGCATGGGTTCCGATAATAAAGTCGGCCTCACCCTTGGCAATGGTCTCTAAAACTTCTCTTTTTTCTACAGCTTTTAAGGAACCTGTCAAGAGAGCGAGTTTCAAGTCTGGAAAAAGGTTCTGTAAACTCTCAAAGTGTTGCTCTGCTAGGATTTCTGTTGGCACCATGAGAGCTGCCTGATAGCCAGACGTCACCGCCGCAAACATGGCCAAACCAGCAACCACCGTTTTTCCGCTCCCCACATCTCCTTGCAGGAGACGATTCATGTGATGGTCCGACTTCATGTCGGTCAAGATTTCCTGCAAACTTTTTTCCTGAGCTTGGGTCAGGGCAAAAGGAAGACTTTCTTTAACGGCTGTCACTTTTTCCTGGGACCAATTCAGAACCAGACCGCTTCCCTGAACTCTATTTTCAGACTTGAGTGACTGCAACTGCATCTGAAAATAAAAGAGTTCCTCAAATTTGATCCGACGAAGGGCCTGCTTGTATTCTGCCAAATCCTTTGGAAAATGCATGGCACGAACTGCCTGACAACGGGACATGAGTTTATATTTGTCAAGCAAAGACTGGGGAAGATTTTCCTCTATCAAGAGGTCCAACCCCTGATCAAAGGCTGTCTTAATGACCTTGACCAGACTGGCCTGACTGATTCCTTGAGCCAGACGATAAACCGGTTGGAGGTCATCTTCCACTTGAGCTAGAACCTTCATCCCAGTCAAACTGGCCTTGGCACGGTCCCATTTTCCAAAGACAGCAAGGGTTGCTCCCAACTCTATCTTATCTGCTAGATAGGGCTGGTTAAAGAAATTCACCGCAAAAACGACTTCTCCCTGCTTGAGGCTAAAGCGCAGACGATTGCGCTTGAATCCATAATACTGGACACTGGCAGGAGTCACGACTTGACCAGATAGGACTGCCTTCTCCCCGTCCTCTAGTTCCAATACTTGCTTGGTTTTGAAGTCTTCATAACGGAAAGGAAAGTAGAGCAAGAGGTCTTGCAAGTTTTCAATTCCTAGTTTGGCGTATTTCTCTGCTGACTTTGGTCCCACACCAGGTAAGACATGCAAGGGTTGATGTAGATTCATGCTCCACTCCTTTCTTTTCTAATAATATTCTCTCGGAATGCGATCGCTGAGAAGACAAACCACCTCATAATTAATAGTCCCACGATAGGTCGCAACCTGAGTAGCTGTGATCTCCTTGTCCCCGTTGGAGCCAATCAAGGTTACCTTGGTTCCAAGTGGGTAAGGCTTAGGCAATCGAATAGTAATCTGGTCCATAGAAACTCGTCCGACGATTGGGCAAGCTTGTCCATCTACCAAGACAAAGAAATTCTGCATGTCACGTGTCCAACCATCCGCATAACCGATTGGCACCGTCGCAATGACTTGCTCGCTGTCTGCCTGATAGGTCGCTCCGTAGCCCATGCAAGCTCCAGCTGGAACTGTCTTGACATGGACTAAAGCAGACTCCAAGGTCAAGGCTGATTTTAAATCATAAGGGAGATTTAAAACTTCTCCACTGGGATTCAGGCCATACATGGCATTTCCCATACGGACGGCGTTAAAAATGGTCTCTGCATGCCAAAGAGTCGTTGCAGAATTACTAGCATGAACCAGCTCTGGAGCTTCCTTCATACTGGCCAAAATAGTTTTAAACCGTTCTAACTGCTCATTAAAGTAGTCATCTGATTCCTCGTCTGCAGTAGCAAAGTGGGTAAAAATCCCTTCAACACTAGCACCGTGTTGTTGGAGTAAGTCTTGAGCCTGCTCAGCCTCACTTGCTTCTCTAAAACCAATCCGTCCCATTCCTGAATCAATCTTGAGGTGGACTGTCAAACCAGCTAAATCAGCTTCCTTAACTAAGAGTGCTTGAATCCACTCCAGTCCAGCCACTGTCAATATGATGTCGTATTCTTTAGCTAGGTCAACGGCTTCTAGCTCAGAAACTCCTAAGATGAGAATTTTCTTGCTAAGTCCAGCCTGACGAAGTTCAATAGCTTCATCAATATTGGAAACACAAAATCCATCAACATCATTTTGAATAGCCTTGGCAACGGCAACTGCTCCATGACCATAGGCATTGGCCTTGACCACTGCCCACTTGAGCGTTCCTTCAGGGATATGAGCCCCCATTTGCTGAATATTTTGTCGAATAGCTCCCAGATGAATCCGAGCCTTGGTCGGTCTATGTGGACTAGCTTTCATGATTTTCCTCCAAAATGACACTGGCTGTCACAAACTGATCTGTATGGCTGATCGATAGCCAAATCTTTCCTGAAAATGGTGCCTGACTAAAATAAGGCGCGCCTCGTTCATTGTTCAAAACTTCCAAATCCTGAAAGGTCAGTTTGCCAATTCCTGTCCCCATAGCCTTGGAAAAAGCCTCCTTAGCCGACCAACGACCTGCCAAGTATTCGATTTGTCTGCGCCCTTTGAGACTGGTAAAGCGCTCCATTTCCTTAGTAGTCAGCACCCGCTTGGCAAAGCCATTGTGCCGTGTAACTGCTCGTTCTATCGAAGCCAATTCTTCGATGTCAATTCCGTGTCCAACTATCATACTCATAAAAGGAGCTGAGATTCCCCCAACTCCATCCTTTTCACTTATTTTGTTAAGGTAGTATAAATTTCTTCTACCAAGGCTACTGTATTTTCCCAACCTAGACAAGGGTCAGTTATGGAGCAGCCAAAGACCTCTGGTTGGTTTTGACGACCATCTGCTAGGTAAGATTCGATCATAAAGCCTCGAACCGTCTTTTTAATCTTTTCATTCCAATCACGATTCAACAAGGCTTGACGAACAATGCGAATTTGTTCCATATACTGCTTGCCAGAATTGTCATGATTGGTATCGATGATAATGAAGGGATTTTCAAGTCCCATAATCTCATAGCGATTGATGGCATTTAAGAGGGTTTCATAGTAGAAATTGGGTTCATTTTCACCATATTCGTTCAGGGCACCACGAAGGATAACGTGGGCCAAAGGATTTCCTGAAGTTTCCACTTCTTGGCCATGGTAAAGGAAGGTTTGCTTGTTTTGAGCCGCATAGATGGCATTAAACATGACCCCAAGGTTCCCAGATGTTGGATTTTTCATCCCAACTGGAGCATCAATACCAGAGGCTACAAAGCGGTGTTCCTGGTCTTCCACTGAACGAGCCCCTACAGCATGGTAGCTGACCAGGTCATCAACCAAAACGAGATTTGACGGATAAAGCATCTCATCAGCTGTCGTCAAACCAGTCTCCGTAATCACACGGTAGTGCAGCTGACGAACAGCCTGCAAACCATTGATGAGACTAGGCGCTTCGCTGGTATTTGGTTGATGAATCATGCCTTTATAGCCATCTCCATTAGTACGAGGTTTTGCTGTATAGACACGCATCACGATAAAGATTTTATCCGCAACTTTTTTCTGCAAGTCTGCTAAGCGACGAGCATATTCAAGCACTGCTTCTTCATTGTCTGAAGAGCACGGCCCCATCACCAAAAGGATTCGGTCGTCCTCACCCGAGATGATGGCTGCCAACTCTCTATCGCGGGCTTCTTTCTTTCGCAAGGATTCAGGTGACAGCTGGGTCGCAGCCTTGATTGCTTCAATATCAATTTCTTGACCTTTTTCGATAAATGCCATCTTACTCTCCTAGCGTTTGGTAAATTTCGCGAACAAGTGCTTCTGTGTTGTCCCATCCTAGACAAGGGTCCGTGATAGACTTACCAAAAACTTCTGGCTCATTTTGACGTCCATCTTCTAGATAGGACTCAATCATAAAACCACGAACATATTTTTTGATTTTCTCATTCCAGTCACGGTTAATCAAGGTCTGGCGAACGATACGGATTTGATCCATGTACTGCTTGCCTGAATTGTCATGATTGGTATCGATGATGATAAAGGGATTTTCCAAGCCCATCTTTTCATACTGATCAATGGTATCCATCAAATTGTCATAGTAGTAGTTAGGAATATTTTTCCCATATTCATTCAAGGCACCGCGAAGAATGGCGTGGGACAATGGATTCCCTGTTGTTTCCACCTCTTTACCAAGGAAGAGGAAACTCTGTTTATTTTGCGCTGCATAAATCCCGTTAAACATGACATTGAGATTTCCAGATGTGGGATTTTTAAATCCTGTTGAGAAATCTGCTCCACTCGCTACAAAACGGTGCTGTTGATCCTCTACAGAGCGGGCTCCAACAGCCATATAAGAAATCAAATCATCCACCAGCGGAAGATTTTCAGGATAAAGCATCTCATCCGCTGTTGTCATTCCCGTCTCGGTAATCACACGATAGTGCAGTTGGCGAACAGCCTTGATCCCATTGATCAAACTAGGAGCTTCTGTCGCATTTGGCTGATGAATCAAGCCCTTATAGCCATCCCCATTGGTACGAGGTTTAGCTGTATAGACACGCATGACCATAAAAATACGGTCTTTGACCTCTTCTTGCAAAGCAGATAGACGCTTGGCATACTCGAGAACCGCCTCTTCGTTATCAGATGAACATGGTCCTATCACCAAGAGAATACGCTGGTCTTCCCCACGAATGATGGCTTCCAATTCCTGATCACGTTGATTTTTTCTCGCAAGAGCCGCTCCCTCTAATTTAGACAAGGCGCGAACTTCTTCAATGTTAATTTTAGGACTTTTAGCTTTAAATACCATGATTCATCTCCTTATAAAGCAAACGGACACCAAGCAAAAAATGATTTTTACCAGGTATCCGCCTGTATCTTATCTCATATTATTGTCTCTTACCATGACAGTTCTTGAATTTCTTACCAGATCCACATGGGCATTGATCATTTCGTCCGACTTGGCTCAAGTCCACATCTTTTGGAAGCTGAGTCTGCTGCGCTGCGATATTACGAGTCGCAGTTGTACTGATATTGTGTTCAGTTTGAGGACGTTCCTGTTCGTGGATTTGTGCTTTCATCATCAAGCGGGTCACATCGAATTCAATCGATCCAATCATGTCGTTAAACATGCGGAAACCTTCTGCTTGATATTCTACAACTGGGTTGTTTTGAGCATATCCACGAAGACCAACAGCATTTCGCAACTGGTCAAGAGCATCGATATGGTCTGTCCACTTGTTGTCTACAACACGTAGGATCAAGACCTTCTGGAATTCTTTTACTGCATCTTCGTCACGAAGCTTAGCAACTTGGCTGTCATAGACTTTCAAGGCACGTTGGAAAAGTTCATCTTTGATAGCTTGGTCTGACAGACCTGCAAGATCTGAACGGCTAATTGAATCTTCTGGAAGCAAGTTATACTTAGCAAAGTTCAAGATTGCTTCCAGTTTTTCATCTTCTTTCGAACGAGCATGTGCATCTACGATACGTCCAATGGTACGACGAATCATAGCATGGATTTCTGGTGCCAAGTCACGATCTGCAGTAATGACATCATAACGTTGTGCATAGATGATCTCACGTTGTTCTCGCATAACGTCGTCGTATTGAAGGACTTGTTTACGAGTGTCATAGTTATTTCCTTCGACACGTTTTTGAGCTGCTTCAACTTGACGCGTTAACATGCGAGATTCGATGGCTTCGTCAGACATGTTGAGACGTTCAAAGACACCTTTCAAACGTTCTGAACCGAAACGTTTCATCAAATCATCTTCAAGAGACAAGTAGAATTGTGACTCACCTGGGTCTCCTTGACGCCCTGAACGTCCACGAAGCTGGTTATCAATACGGCGACTTTCGTGGCGCTCTGTACCAATGACGCAAAGACCACCAAGTTCACGAACCCCTTCACCAAGCTTGATGTCGGTACCACGACCGGCCATGTTGGTTGCGATGGTAACTGCACCACGTTGACCAGCGTTCATGATGATTTGCGCTTCTCTGTAGTGGTTCTTCGCATTCAAGACTTCGTGAGGAACACCTGCAGCAACCAATTTCTTGGAGAGGAAATCACTCGTTTCAACGGCAACTGTACCTACCAAGACCGGCTGACCTTTTTGGTAACGAGCTTTTACATCTTCAACAACAGCCTTAAATTTCGCATCAAGGCTTGCATAGAGAAGGTCTGAGTGGTCGATACGTTGAATTGGACGGTTAGTTGGGATTGGGATAACACGAATGTTGTAAATTTCACGGAATTCTTCTTCTTCTGTTTTACCAGTACCCGTCATACCTGCCAATTTCTTATACATACGGAAGAGGTTTTGGTAGGTAATAGAAGCTGAAGTCTTGGTCTCGTCTTGGATTGGCACACCTTCTTTAGCTTCAATCGCTTGGTGTAAACCATCAGAGTAACGGCGACCTTCCATAGTACGACCTGTAAATTGATCGACGATTAGGATTTCCTGCTCTTCGCTAACCACATAGTCGATATCAAGGATCATGATATAGTTGGCACGAAGGGCATTGTCAACAAAGTGAGTAAGAGCTACATTTTCGATGTCGTATAGATTTTCAAGTTTAAAGTAGCTTTCTGCCTTGTCAATACCAGAATCTGACAAACCGATCGTCTTAGACTGAACGTCAATGATATAGTCGTCCTTGTCCAAAGATTTCACAAAGTGGTCCGCCATATGGTAGAGTTGGCTTGTCTCAACTGCGTTGGCACCTGAAACGATCAATGGTGTACGGGCTTCGTCAATCAAGATCGAGTCAACCTCATCGACCAAGGCATAGTTGAGCGGACGTTGTACCATGTTTTCTGCACGAACGACCATGTTGTCACGAAGGTAGTCAAAACCAATCTCTGAGTTTGTTGAGTAGGTAATGTCGCAAAGGTAAGCTTCTTTTTTCTCCATTGGAGATTTAGCTGCCAAGTTAATCCCTACTGACAAACCGAGCCATGAGTACAATTCACCCATTTCAGTCGCGTCACGTTCTGTTAGGTATTCATTGACTGTAACTACGTGAACCCCTTTACCTGCAAGGGCATTGAGGTACACTGGCATGGTCGCTGTCAAGGTCTTCCCTTCACCGGTACGCATCTCTGGAACGTCACCATGGTGAAGAACAATCCCTCCCATGACCTGAACCTTATAAGGGAAAAGTCCAAGGACACGCTTTGCAGCTTCACGAACTACCGCAAAAGCCTCATATAGCAGTGAATCAAGTGATTCACCCTTGTTGTAACGTTCTTTAAATTCGTCAGTTTTTGCTTTTAGCTCTTCATCTGACATCGCAGCCATTTGGCTCTCATAATTTAGAACCTTATCAGCCATCTTTTCTAGACGACGAAGTTCTCCTTTATCATTTTCAATAATCGTTTTTAAAATATTAGCCATGATTTTCCTTACTTTTAATTCTGAATATTTTAGAATGTTCTTTTCATTTTAGCATATTTACCATTATTTTTCAAGAAAGAATCCTTAATTTACAACGGAAAAGGCCAGCTGAAACTCAGCTTTTTTTGCATCAATCTTCTGTGGCTACCTTTTTGTTTTTTGTTCGAGATGCATGCTTGATGATCCAAGCACAACTTGGACTTAGTTCCTCCTTTTGCCAAGTTTGAAGAATCCTTTCAAACTTATCGGGGGCTTCCTTGTACAAATCATTTAGATTATTGGCTACACTTTTTTGAATGGACTTGTCTCTATCATCCTTTAGATTGGTCAGAATAGTGGTGAAATCCTCAAAATAATCCAATACCACGGTTTGTTTCTTAGCCCAAGGCAGACGGATACGCATACATTCGCTGGCAAGTCTACGAACGCGCAAATTTTCATCCCGACTCCATTCTAACAGCAAAGTCATTGTAGCCTTAGGATAGCGAGCCAGCAAAGGTCTCATAGAAAATTCTCCAGTAAATCGCTTGGTGAGTTCCTTACTAAAGGCCGCGCTCAATTCAAATTCCTTGTCCCCATATAGCTCTACATATTTTCCGATTGGCCAAAGCCAATATCCTTCTGAAAACATACCTAAACCACCCTCTAACTCAGGACCCAAAATTTTCTCAAAAACCTTGAGAGAGTCCTCATAAGATAGGGGAAGACAATCTTTGATACTTTTAGCCAAGAGTTCTTGACGCTGGCTAAACTCCAACTCTTCCAAGTCTTTTTCTACCAACAACCTAAACTTTCGCTCATCAAATGCAGGGGACGCTTCTTTCAACCGTCGACTCAAATCACTAGCATAAGCCAAGTCATAATAATCTTTTACTTTTTTAGCCATTTTTCAAATCCCTTAATCTTCTTTTTACGGGACTTATTATATCATACAGACAGCTGTCAACAAAATTATTTTTATATCTCCAACTATTTTAATAAGAAAAAAAAAGGACTAGAAGCTAGTCTAGTCCTTTATTTTTTAATGTTTAATTTCCCAAGAATACAGGCAATATCCCAAAATACCAAAAGAGATTGATCCAGAAGGCCAAGCAAAAGATAATTCCAAAGATGAGAAGACTGATTTTTTTAATCAGCACGGAGTATAGGATGGATAAAACTCCAAAAACTACAAAGAGTTTTTTCATAACGAAATAATATACTGAAACTCCTCCTATTTGCCAATCCCATGGAAGGAAAAACATGAGGAACCAGAAAAGGCAAATCGTAAAGATATATCTCTTGTAGTGCGCTTCAAGAAAGGCTTTTGTTTTCTCCATAGCAAACCTCCATTTCAGTCACTGTCTCTTCCCTTTTATTATACCAAAAAAACCTGGAAAAAGCTTTCCAGGTTCGGGTTTGAAATCACTAGTCATGCTAGAGAAATCCCTTTATTCATAGGCTGATTCACTTTATTGACTTGATGAAGAGGTTCCAAAATCGACCTTAGGAACTGTCTTAGCTTCTTCTGTTTCTTTAAAAGTTTCAGCTTCTTTAAAGTTCATCATATTCGCAAAAAGCACGGTTGGAAAACTTCTCAACTTTTGATTGTACTCGGCTGCGATCTTATTATAGTCCTTGCGTGCTACAAAAATACGATTTTCACTGCCTGAAAGTTCGACCATTAGTTGCTCAACATTTTGATTGCTCTTGAGTTCTGGATAATTCTCCGTCAAGGAAATCAAGCGGGAAAGAGCAGAGCTCAATTCTCCCTGAGCCTTTTGGTTTTCTTCCGATGTCACTGAGCTACTACCGATTTTAGCTCTAGCATCAGCAATCTTGGTAAAGACTTCGGTTTCATGATTCATTTGTCCTTTAACGGACTCCACCAAGTTACCAATCAAGTCCGAACGACGTTGGAGGGCTGTCGAAACATCGGCCTGAGCCTGCTCCACTTTAGTCTGTTCACCAACCAGACCATTATAGGTCGTCACTGCGGAACAACTTCCCAGAACTAGTAGTCCAAAAAAGATCGCCACTATTGAGAGAATTACTTTATTTTGTTTCATATCAAAACCTTAACACTTTCTTTTATCAACTTTTCTGAGAAAATACTCAGATTTTAAATCAATTTCCCAAACTTTGTTTTTATTTTTAATTAAGGAGTGAACTCTTGCAAAGGAGTCACCTTACTGTATGGAAAAATCGGTTTGTGCAATATATGATCACTCACCAGTCATCAGACGAACCGCCACCATCAAAGCCACCGCCGTCCCAGCCTCCAGATGAGTCGGAGCCTGAGTCAGACCAAGAAGAACCTGAATCAGACCAAGAGGAACCTGAGTCTGATGAGTCACTGCCCCACCAGCCACCGCCAGAATCATCTCCACGTGAACCACGACCACCAAATAGAAATCCGATAATCATCACGATGAAGTAAATGAGAACTCCAAATACGATAACTCCGTCGCTCGAACTGCTTTTTCGATGACGTTTCGAAGATTGACTCTCACTGGTATACTTTTCAATTTCTTTTAGACGACTAGAATTAGTAGCATAGTCGTAACTACTTTTAGAACTTGAAGAAGGTGTACTCGATCCACTATAAAACATGTAGTTGAGATTGTTTACGATAGAGAGAACTCCCTTGTTGTAGTCACCATTTTGAAAGTAGGGGCGTGCTGTTGTCAAGAACCTGTGAGTCTGATAGTCTGTGATCTTACTGGCCACATTATTACTGGTTTCAATCCGTGATTTTCTATCCTCAACAGCGACCACAATCAAGGCGCCGTTGTTGTCTCCCGAGTAGCCAATCTTCCAAGCTCTAGCTGTTTCGTTAGCTACAGTTTCGATTGTTTCTCCATCCAGGCTTTTCACAACGTAAACGCCCACTTGGAATTTTTCTGCTTTTTGACTATTTACCTTATTCAAGCCTTGGATCAGTCTGATTGTATCATCAGTCAGATAGTGATTGGGATCATAGATTCCGTACTCTGGTTTTTCAGGTGCTGTGAATGCTGACAAGAAGAGAAAGACCATCAGCAATCCAAGCAAGCGAACCAACAAACTATGTTTAAATAATCTGCTTTTTTTCATAATAACCTCCCTGATAAAGGAAAATTGATTTAAGGAATTATAGCATTTTGATTTTTACAAAGAAAGTGCATTTTCATTACAAATAGATTACAAAAGCTAAGAAAATGATTGAATTTTGATGACAGATTTTTCCTTCGATTTGACAGGATTTTTTTCACCTACTTTATAGAAAAAAGAAGACAGACTAGTCTTCTTTTCAGTTATTCTTATTGAAAAATAAGCAAGGCTTACTTGCGTTTTCTTGCAATCAAATGAATCGGGGTTCCCTCAAAGACAAAGGCCTTGCGGATTTGATTTTCCAAGAAACGCAGGTAAGAGAAGTGCATGAGTTCTTCTTCATTGACAAAGATGACAAAGGTTGGTGGCTTGGTTGCCACTTGGGTTGCGTAGAAAATCTTGAGGCGTTTCCCTTTGTCTGTCGGTGTTGGATTTATGGCAATGGCATCCATAATCACATCATTCAAGACTGCTGATGGAATCCGAGTGTTTTGACTTTCGCTGATTTGCTTGATCATCTCAGGCAGTTTATGGAGACGTTGCTTGGTAAGAGCTGATACAAAGACAATCGGTGCGTAAGGCAGGTATTGGAACTGCTCACGGATGTCTTCTTCCCAGTTCTTCATGGTATGGTTGTCTTTTTCAAGAGTATCCCACTTGTTGACCACGATAATCATCCCTTTACCGGCTTCGTGGGCAAAACCTGCGATACGCTTGTCGTATTCACGGATACCTTCTTCGGCATTGAGGACCATCAAGACCACGTCAGAACGGTCAATGGCACGCATGGCACGCATGACAGAATATTTCTCCGTATTTTCATAAACTTTACCAGACTTACGCATACCAGCTGTATCAATCATGATAAACTCTTGTCCATCCGTATCTGTAAAGTGGGTATCAATGGCGTCACGCGTTGTTCCAGCTACTGGACTAGCAATCACGCGGTCTTCTCCCAAAATGGCGTTGATCAAACTTGATTTTCCAACGTTAGGACGACCAATCAAGCTAAATTTTATCACGTCTGGATTTTCTTCTTCAACTTCGTGTGGCAGATTTTCTACAATAGCATCCAGCACATCTCCTGTCCCGATACCGTGGACAGACGAAATTGGCAACGGTTCACCTAAGCCTAGTGCATAGAAATCAAAGATATCATTTCGCATCTCAGGATTGTCAACCTTGTTAACGGCAAGGATAACAGGCTTATGAGTTTTATAGAGTTTGCGAGCTACGTACTCGTCCGCATCTGTAATCCCTTCTTTACCAGACACTACAAAGACGATGACATCTGCTTCTTCCATGGCAATTTCTGCCTGGTGTTTGATTTGCTCCATGAAGGGAGCATCGACGTCGTCAATCCCTCCAGTATCAATCATACTGAAAGAACGGTTGAGCCACTCACCCGTTGCATAGATACGGTCACGTGTCACACCCTCGACATCTTCTACGATTGAGATTCGCTCACCAGCGATTCGGTTAAAGAGGGTCGATTTCCCAACATTGGGACGCCCTACAATGGCAACAGTTGGTAAGGCCATGTTTTCTCACTTTCTACAATAACTTTTTCTGTTCTAGATTCTTCCGAGTTGAACTAGGTTCGGCTTGACCAAACTGCTCTGCCAAACGCTGACTCCAAGAGGTTGTCGCACGCGCACCAGCATAGTCTGCCTGTACTTGGTCATAGTCCAAAATCGCTTCAACTGGCTGTTCTTGGTATTCTTCTTCAAATACCACTTGGTTCAAAGGCAGTCTTGGTTTGACCTCATGTTGTTGATTTGGCACGCCAAGGGCAATCCCAAAAACAGGGTAGGTATAGTCAGGCAGGTTAAAAAGCGCTGCCACTTCTTCTGACTTGTAACGGACTAAACCGATAATCACACCACCATATCCCAGACTCTCCGCTGCAAGCAAGGTATTTTGACCAGCAAGCGCAGCGTCTACAGACGTGATAAGGAGACCTTCCACCCCTTGAGGTTGGAAAGTGTCCGTATGAAGGCTTGCTCCCTTTTCAGCTCTGTTCAAGTCACCAACAAAAAGTAGGAAAGCACCTGACTGGCGAATGGCTTCCTGGGGAACCAATTCATATAAGGCATCTTTCTTCTCTTGGCTGCGTACAAGAATCACAGAGTAAGATTGGAAATTTTTCCAAGATGACGCCATTTGGGCAGCAGTCAAAATCTCGTCCAAGTCCGCTTGAGGAATTTCTTGCTCCTTAAAGCGACGAACTGAAGTATGGGCTTTCATCAGTTTAATGGTTTCAGTCATCGGCGATTTTCTCCTTCTAGTCTGGTTTCCTCAGCTAAATAACGGATTCGTTCCATGACCCGTCTAGCTTCCCAAGTCTCGTCATTTCCATTCTTTCCTTTGGCAAAATGTTTTTCCAAATCTTGGAAATTAAAGTTGGAAGTAAAGAAGGTCGGCAAATCTTCCTGCATACGATACTGGAGAATAACTTGGAGAATCTCATCACGCACCCAAGGGGTGGATTGTTCTGCACCAATATCATCCAAGACCAAGACTTCTGCTAACTTGATTTCATCCACCAAGGTCTTCACAGATCCTTCACCGATAGCATTTTTCACATCAATGACAAAACTTGGATAGTGGAGAATGGTTGTTGAAGCACCACGTTTTTCAGATAGGTCATGGGCTAGGGCCGCCATCATGAAACTCTTACCGACACCAAAATCTCCGTATAGATAGAGGCCTTTTCGGATACTTGGGTAAAGGTCAACAAAGGCATAGAGTCTCTCAAAAATCGGCAAACGTCCTAGATCATCCAGGTCAATCTGAGCCAATTTCGCTTTCTTAAGACTTGCTGGAAGATTGATCAACTTGAGACGATTTTTGATTGCCGCCTCTTTTTCAGCCGCGATTAGTTCTGGTGTTTCTTCATAAGATACATCTGCATAGCCGTGATTCATGACCAAGATAGGCTTGTAGCCACGCGCTATATAGTCCACATCCCCACGAAGAAACTTATCCCGCTCTGTGATATATTGGTTGAACTTGGAAATGCTACGATTTAACTCCTCTTGGCTGAGGGATTCTTTCTGGATAAAAGCCGCTACATCGGGGTCATTCATGATCTGCTGGACCAAGTCCTGATACTGAAAACGACTTGTCTGACGTTTGATTACATCACCAACACTTTCCATCTAGTCTCCTCCTTCTTCTAATCGGGCTAACATTTCTTGTTTTTTACGTTCTAGTTCCAGACGAGTCTCCTCACTGGTTTGATTTTTATATTCTGGATTGCTCCACTTAGGAACATTTGTCTTAGTCGAGCTAGTTTTCGATTTCTGGTCTTCCTGGCCTTTTTGCTGACGTTCTCGAATCCGAAGCACAGCCTCTTCTGCTGTCCGAATTTTTTGATAAGCATAGTCATTGGCAACCTTCATGGCATATTTTTCATTGACATTTGCCGAATCAACCTTGTTAAAGGTTAGAAGTAAGACGATATTGATGACTTCGTCCAACAAGCCTAAAGACGCCATCTGGTGAAGGAGTTCTCGCTCACTCTGGGTGATATTCCCCTTACGAGTCTGCTTGATTTCCGCTAAAAAATGCAAGGGAGTTTTATTTTTGGCTTCCCTGATAATGGTCATTTCTTTGGGGTTAAAGTCAGAAGAGACCTGCTTTTGCACAATCTTTTCACGCATGCGTTTGACAGAAATAACCTGAGCCACCGCTGTCGCCTTAGCTAATTGATAGGTTTCAAACCAGGTCCATTTTTTGTCTTCTGCGATAGCAAACAATTCCAAAACATCCGTTTGCTCGTCTTCAAAACGCAAGCCATCTCGAGCCATCAGGCGCTGGAAATGTTCCAAGTCAAAATCATTTTTTAACTTGCTTTTAGACTCGCTTGGTGTCACTTCTTCAGTCAGGGTTGGAAAGACTTGACTCAAAGAAACAGAGAGTGCTTCTCCCTCACTTGGAGCCTGCTTCATAGCAGAAACAGCTGTATCCCCAATCTTCCTCTCCAAGAGTCTACTATAGACAGAATGACTTAGGAATTCCTGACTGGAGAGGGGAGAATGAAGCTGTAATTCATAGTTCTCCCCCTTCTGATAAAGGGTCAACAAATCCAAAGCAGATAAGACTTTAAAGGATTGGAGCAAGGTAGGCATGCCAAAGTTTAAGTGATTGAGGATATGGGAAAAGAGGTGCTCCTTTTGCCCACCATCCCAAAAGGTAATGGCATATAGATAGAGGCTCAGCGCCTCCTGACCGATAATCGGGAGGTAGCACTGCACCAGAGAAGAGGTATCTTGCGACACCCGATTATTCTTTAGAAAAGAAAAACGGTCATTTGGTTTCATCTATTTTTCCTTTTTCTTTTTAGAGGACTGGGTGATCTGCTGGAGCAGACTCTCCAACTCACTCACATCCTTAAAGCTACGGTAAACACTGGCAAAACGAACATAGGTAATCTCATCAAGCTCTGCCAATTCTTCCATGACTAAAGACCCAATATATTCACTTTGGATCTCATTCTCACTGCGACTACGGAGTTTTTGTTCGATGCGATTGACCACCATGTTGATTTCATCACTTGACACAGGACGCTTCTGGGCTGAGCGGATAATCCCATTAAAGATTTTATCTCTCGAAAACTGCTCTCGCGTACCGTCTTTTTTGACGACAACCAGCGTTCTTTCTTCTACTCGTTCATAGGTTGTAAAACGATGCTGACACTCGTCGCACTCACGTCTTCTGCGGATGGTATTTCCTTCTTCGGCTTGTCGACTATCAACAACACTAGACTTGGTAGCTCCACATTTTGGACAACGCATGCATTTCCCTCCTTGTCGTTTTCTTTTCATTATACCATTTTTTGAGCAATTCCCAAAACAATTCTTATTTTTACTTGACAAGTTTTTTGTTTTATTGTATTATTTGATTAGAACAACAAAGACAAAGAAAGGAGACTATGATGTCCTGGTCATTTGATAATACAAAACCGATTTATTTACAGATTATGGAAAAAATCAAATTACAGATTGTTTCCCATGAACTGGAACCCAACCAACAGCTCCCTACCGTGAGAGATTTGGCGAGCGAGGCTGGGGTCAATCCCAATACCATCCAGCGCGCCTTGTCTGACCTTGAACGTGAAGGATTTGTATACAGCAAGCGGACAACTGGTCGTTTTGTCACAGAGGATTTGGACCTCATCGTTCAGTCCCGCAAACAACTTTCTGAGGAGCAACTGCAACACTTTGTCTCTTGCATGCTTCAATTTGGCTACCAAAAAGAAGAACTGCCAAATGTATTAAGCGACTATATTAAAGGAGTTTAAGACTATGACACTACTAGCACTTGAAAATGTAACAAAATCATATGGAGCAACTGCGGCACTTAACAATATCTCACTAGAGATCTCAGCCGGAAAGATTGTCGGGCTCCTTGGACCAAACGGATCCGGAAAAACAACCTTGATCAAACTGATCAATGGCCTCCTTCAGCCAAATAAAGGACGTGTCCTCATTAACGGACAGGATCCAAGTCCTGCTACCAAGGCGATCGTCTCCTATCTGCCTGACACGACTTATCTCAATGAAGAGATGAAGGTCAAGGATGCTCTAACCTATTTTAAAACCTTCTATCAGGATTTTAATCTCGAAAGAGCCCAACACCTGTTAGCTGATCTTGGCATTGATGAGAACAGTCGCCTCAAGAAACTATCAAAAGGGAACAAGGAAAAAGTTCAACTCATCCTGGTTATGAGCCGCGAAGCCCACCTCTACGTTCTCGACGAACCGATCGGAGGCGTGGATCCAGCTGCCCGTGACTATATCCTCAATACCATCATTAACAACTACTCACCAACCTCTACGGTGCTGATTTCAACCCACTTGATTTCAGATATTGAGCCAATATTGGATGAGATCATCTTCCTCAAAGACGGAAAAGTCGTCCGCCAAGGAAATGTCGATGATATTCGTTACGAGTCAGGCGAATCAATTGACCAGCTCTTCCGCCAGGAATTTAAAGCCTAAGCAAAGGAGATTATTATGTTTTGGAATTTAGTTCGTTATGAATTTAAAAATATCAATAAATGGTATCTTGCACTCTACGGTGCTGTACTTGCAATTTCAGTTTTGATTGGAATATCCTTTTCTGGTATCAGTCAGCACTACACTAGTTATGGTAATGATCCCTCCTACCTATTAGGATTTTTAATTTTGGTATTTGGAGGACTCAGCGTCACTCTTTGGATTGCAACAATCTTTTTAATCATCCGAAGATTTAAGGGCAGTGTCTATGATCGCCAAGGTTACTTGACCTTGACTTTGCCTGTCTCTGAGCACCAAATCATCACCGCAAAACTTTTAGGCGGCCTTGTCTGGTCCATCTTAAGCTATATCGTCTTTATCTTGAGTATATTGATCATCATCTTCTTAACACCAATAGAAAAAGACTTCACTGCCTTCTATAACTTCATTTCCCCTTACCTCAGTTACGGTGGACTTTATGTGGTTTCACTACTTGTCGGTTCGATTACATGGATCTTGTCCATCTACCTCGCAATCTCAATCGGTCAACTCTTTAATGAGTATCGAACAGCTATGGGGATTCTAGCCTATATCGTCATTGCCATCGTTATTGGTTATATCACCTTCTTCTTACGAATCGAAAACGACTTTCATACGATGATTGGAGTAGAAATCCTTCGTGATCTCGTTCTAGCGACGATCTATTACCTCGGAACCTACTACATCTTGAAAAACAAGGTTAACTTGCAATAAGTTAAAGGTCTAGCGACTCTGAATCGCTAGATCTTTTCTTTTAGATATTTTGTATGAAAATGTGGATAAAAAGGAGTATAATAACTTTAAGACTGATTACTGTATATTGATTAGGAGGTCTACTCTTTATGCTAAGAACCTATGTCACAAAGAAACACTTAACACTTTACTTCTTTTCGATTGCAATCACATGGCTGGAAGCGATTATTACGCCAGCGCTCATTCAGAGTATCGTTGCTAGTTTTACCAATCAAGAACTGGAACTTCTTTGGAAAGTTTTGATTTTGGGGATTCTTGGAAACCTCATCCTCTTACTGGGGCTAGCTGGAAAACGCTATTACTACGCTCGTTTGATTACTGATTTCAAATATGGAATTAAAAGCGCTATTTTCAAGCGATTCCTCAGCAGTTATGATATTGCTGAAAAGGATATTTTGTCTGATTTAGAAAACGACGTCAGCCAGTTAGAAAAAAGCTATATTGAACCGACCGTTATCATTATTTCTTCTCTTGGTTTCACAACCGTCTCCATCCTCTATGCTCTGTGGACTAATTTTTACCTGGGCTTGATTTTTATTCTCTTCTACTCCTTTCCCGTCCTCTGCAGTGCCATCGGGTCAAAACGCCTGGACTCACTTTCTGAAAAGCGATCAAAAATGAATCAGAGCTACCTAACTAGCCTCACAAACTTTATTAGAGGAAACCAGCAGATTCGTCATTATCAGGGACAGGACTTCTTTTTTGCCCGCTATCAAAATCAGTTACATGCTAGTCTGGATGCGGAAATAAGATATGAGAAACAACGTACCCTAAACAGTCTCTTTATCAATAGCATCGATGCCTTTTGCTCCGTTTCCCCTATCGTCATCGGTGGTTTCATGACCTATTATGGTTATTTAAACGCAGCCAGTTTTGTAGCCATTTATCTCGTTTCTCACAATATTGGCTATCAGTTCCAAGAATTAGCCTACTTTACAAATACTCGCAAGGCGACACAATACCTCTGTGAAAAGTACCAAGTACTTTTGACAAATTCTAGTCCTATTTCTGCTAGCACCTTCCAAAACATTTATCCCATCCAACTAGAGAATATCTCTCTAGTAAAAGAAGGACAGGTTCTTTTATCCCCTCTTTCCATGTACATCAAGCAAGGAGAAAAAATAGCCATTATCGGGGAAAGTGGCTCTGGAAAAACGACCTTACTCAATACCATTCATGGCGAGGTGTCTCCGACCAGTGGATGGATTGCATTTGCTGGCAAAAGCCTTTCACGCCAAGAAATCACCAGCGTTAGCTCCTATATCCTCCAAGATAGCCATTATTTTGACACTTTATCTCTGGAAGACAATATCCTTCTAGGAATGCCTAAAAAACGAGAAAGGCTGAATCATATCCTCAAGACAACTGGTTTAGAACATTTGAAAAATCGAACTCTCAGCAATGAAAGTCTATCCGGTGGCGAAAAACAACGACTCGAAATCGCTCGCGCGCTCTATCACGACAGCCAACTCATCTTGGCTGATGAGATTAAGGCCAATCTTGACTTAGAGAATAGCAAAAAGATTAGCGACCTCCTCTTCTCGCTACCTCAGACGGTAATTGAAGTCATTCACCACTATACAGAAGAAGACTTAAAACGCTACGATCAAGTCATTCATTTAAGCAAAGAAAAATAAATCTCTACAAAGTAAAATTGGAAAAAGCAAGGAAGTCTGCTTCCTTGCTTTTTAACTTAAGATCAAACTGGCTACAATGGGACTGACGAAGACATAAAGAATTCCAGTGACACCGATTGCCAAGCCACCCATGGCCCCTGCTACAGAGCCGTATCGAAAGGCCGTACCCGTTCCGACAGCATGACCGGTCCCACCGAGGGAAAGTCCCACCGCAACTGGATCATCAATTTTCAACCACTTCAAAAGGGTTGGTCCGATAACACTGGTTAAGATCCCAGTCGCTACTACGACGACCAAGGTTACAGTTGTTAATCCTTGCAATTTTTCTGTGATTCCCACTGCCATGGCGGTTGTCACTGACTTGGGAAAGAGAGAAATGGCTAGGAAAAAATCCATACCAAATATTTTCGCTACTATGGCAGTGAAGCAAGTATTGACAACTACTGCCAGCAGACTACCAAAGAGAATACTTCGAGCATGGTGCTTCATCAGGTGAAAACTCTTGTAAAGCGGAATTCCTAGAGCCACGGTTGATGGGACAATCAAGTTGTTCAGATAAACCCCACCTTGGTAATAATCTTGATAAGAAATACCCGTCGCCTTAAGGAAAATAATGATAAAAATAGCCGACAACAGCAAGGGTGTTGTCAATGGATGGGGAAAACGTCTGTAAATCAACATCCCCACTAGATAAGCTAGGATAGATAATGCAATCCCAAACAGAGGATTGGATACAAATTCGTTCATTTGGCATCTCCTTTCTCATAATCTCCCTCAAATCGTCGCTTGATAAACTGAACCACTAGGGCAATGAGTACAATGTTGATGACTGCCGCAAAAAAGACAATCAAGACGATGGGCAAGAGATAGGGGGCAATGACATCAAACTTTTCCATGATTCCCACTGCTGGCGGCAAAAAGAGAATAGTCATATTGGCCAACAAGAAATTCCCGACCATATTGACATGCCTGGTCCTTAGCCACCTGAATTGCAGGGCTAGAAAGAGAATAATCAAGCCGATAATACTGCCTGGGATGGGCAGATGAAAGAAACTAGAGATTCCCTCACCGATTAGAGAAATCACAAAGAGAATCATTAATTGAACATATAATTTCATCCTAAACTCCACGAAATAGACTTCTTGCATACCAGTTTACTCTTTTTTCAGAAAATTTCAAGGAAATATTGCAATTCTTCTTTCTTGCAAGACTTAGTTAAAAGTAGTATAATCATTGCATGCGCAATCATCTTGTGTTACAAAGATAATCAGTAATGACTTTGTGATTTTTACTTTGAAAAGAAAGGAGAAAGCAATGACCTATTTGGAAAAGTGGTTTGACTACAACCGCCGTCAAAAGGAAATGGAAGCCTTATTGGAAGAAACTATTGCCCAGCAGAGTGAACAAAGGTTGACCTTGAAAGAGTTTTACCTGCTCTACTATCTGGACCTAGCTGATGAAAAATCTTTACGGCAGATTGACCTGCCAGATAAGCTTCATCTCAGTCCAAGCGCAGTTTCTCGAATGGTGACTCGCCTGGAAGAGAAAAACTGTGGCCTGCTTAGTCGTCGGTGTTGCGATCAGGATAGACGGGCTAGCTTTATCTGCCTGACTGACGAGGGACAGACAACTCTAGCTTACCTGCAAAAGGCTGTCGAAGAAAGACTGGAAATGAGCCTTGATTTCATTTCGTAATCAGATTTTTTTAAAAAAAGTTGCGTGCGCAATCATTTTTCTTGACATTCCTCTTTTCAAGGAGTACAATAAAGTCAAGATCGAACAAAGGAGTTTTATATGATCGAAATTACTTATCTAGACGCAAGCAAACAAGAGAGAAGCATGACTTTCGAGTCTTACCAAGACTTTGAACGTTCTCAACACGCCTGCCTTATCGGCGTCGCAGACTACTACCCTGTCCAAAAATTAACCTACAATGGTCATGATTTGGACTACCATGGGACTTATGGAGATGTTTTCTTCTATCTCATGAAACAAGATTTAAGCCAATATAACTAAAAAAGGAGAAATACAATGGCAAAAGCAATTACAGATGCAACATTTGAACAAGAAACAAAAGACGGTTTGGTCTTGGTAGACTTCTGGGCAACTTGGTGTGGTCCATGTCGTATGCAAGGTCCAATCTTGGATAAATTGTCTGAAGAACTTTCAGAAGATGTCTTGAAAATCGTTAAAATGGACGTAGATGAAAATCCAAACACAGCTCGTGCCTTTGGAATCATGTCTATCCCAACCCTTCTCTTCAAAAAAGACGGACAAGTGGTGAAACAAGTTGCTGGAGTTCACACTGCAGAACAAATCAAGGCCATCATTGCTGAATTGAGCTAATCACGAGACACTCCCATTCAAAATGGGAGTGCTTTTTTGTTTGCATAGAAAAAGCCCTGTTCCTCAGACTGAGGAGCAAGGCTTTTTGAGTTTCAATTATTCTTCTGTTCCAAGGAAATTTTTCGCAACAAGTGCTGCAAGAACGCCACCAACAATTGGAGCAAGTATGAAAATCCATACTTGTTGAAGGGCTGTGCCACCGACCAAGACAGCAGGAGCCAAGCTACGAGCTGGGTTTACTGAAAGGCCAGTAATGTTCAATCCCACAAGGATCATGGCCATCAAGGACAAACCGATTACTAAACCAGCAATCGCACCATTTCCCTTGCTTTCTGAAGTCACGGTCATGATAACTAGGACAAACAAGAAAGTTGCGATGACTTCAAACAAGAATCCACCAAAGACAGTGACACCGTTTGCCAAGGCATTTTCACCAAGACTAGCAGTTGACATGCCTGAGTTAGACAAGAGGAAGAATACTGCAGCTGACGCAAGGAAAGCTCCAACTACTTGTCCAAGGATGTAGTTTACAAGTTCTGAAGATGACAAACGTTTGTTTACAAACATAGCAATTGAAACAGCTGGGTTCAAGTGAGCACCTGAAACAGTTCCGATTGAGAAAGCTGCAACCACAATTGCTAAACCAAAGGCAAAAGCAATTCCAAGGTGTCCAAGGCCATTAAGACCATTTCCAAAAACAACGGCTCCTGTCCCGATGAACACAAGCATAAATGTACCGATTAATTCAGCAACAAATTTTTTCATGATAAGTCTCCTTTTTTCAAACTATGTATTAGTCTATCAAAAGAAGGAAAGGGTTTCAAGAAAATTGATTGTAAATTTTATATATGTTGCAATATTGTTTTCAAAATTTGTATATTTTTAATGTATTGCAATTAGTTGTAAATCTCTATATTTGATGGTTATACTATACTGAATAAAATGAGAGTTTGTATTAATCTTTTTAAATAGCATAGAACTCTCTATTTAATCCATTCCCCATTATAATTGACATGATATCCATCTGGTGTAGTTGTACTGATTGCTAAGGCACCTGAACCATATGCATAGTACCATTTCCCTGAGACACTAAACCAACCTGTTTGCATTGCTCCTGAAGAATTGAGGTAATACCATAATCCACCTGTTTTTACCCAGCCTGTTTGCATTCCACCTGAAGAATTAAGATAATACCATGAACCGCCTGTTTTTACCCAGCCTGTTTGCATCCATCCTGAACTGTCAAAATAATACCATGTACTGTCGATTAGTTCCCAACCATTAGATGTATAGGAACCATTGTTATGTCTATACCACCAACGACCAGATGATTGAATCCAACTTCCTTTTGAAGCAAGTCTTACTTTTAACTTATAGGCTTCAGATACTTTGATGTATTCTTTCTTAGCAGTTTCCTTTTTAACTTTTGCATTTTTTAATTTAGCATTTGCATTTTCAAGTGCTTTTTTTGATTCCTCAAACTTCTGTTTAGCGATAATCAAACTTTTTTTAGCTTCATCGAGTTTTTTTGGAGCATTTTTGAGATTTGTAACATATTGATGTTCTGTATCCAACTCTTTTTTAGCATTTTTAAGTGATTGTTCAGCAGTCTTAACGAATTTTATCTTATCGTTTTTGACTACTTTCAATCGATTTAGTTCAGTCTCTTGTTTCAAAAACTCAGTTTTAGCAGCACTCAGCAAAGTTTGTTGTTTACTCAATTCTGCTTGTGCTGATTTCAAAACGTTTAGCTTAGCTTCATTTTGTTTTGTCAAATCCACAAGACGTTTTTTAGATTTGTCTAGTTCTTTTTTATCTTTATCTAAAGTCGTTTTAGCAATGGTAAGATTATTGTTGAAAGACGATATTTTTCCATTTACTATGGTCTCTTCATTCCTTTGTTTTCTGTTAAAATTATCCAGAGCCTCTTTAGCTTTAGTATAGGCTGGATTTTTAGGATGTGTGATTTCATTCCAAACATAACGGAAGGTTATTTTAGGCAAGAATTTTACTCGTTTCCCATTAAAGTAAAATTCGCTATAATCTGGATTACTATCTTTATTTTCTGCTCTTGCTAGAGAATATGAATCGCTTGGATCATAATAATATGTCTCACCATTATAAACATAACTTCTTCTTTCAGATGGACTAATCACAGAAGGTAGGGTACTATAAACATCTTTATTTTCACTAATAAATGTTAATACTCCATAATTTCCATAGCTTGTTTTTTCGCTAGAGGATGCTCCGACAGCCATCCCTGTCCCAGAAGCTGCTAGCAATGGAATTCTATGACCATAGTTAAATGTATTTGATTCTTTCGGAGTTGATGAGCCATATAACGAGGCATTACTATAATCATTAAAGTAAGATAAGACCTCTTTATAAGCAAGTTCTTTTTCACTTAATACACTCTTTTCTGGAACCGAACCAGCTGTTGCATTTTCAGTCGCATCCTTAAAACCAAAATCTTGATTTTTCAATTTTGTATCATGTGACAATTTATTATTTGCCACCATTTCATTTGCTCTTGCTTTTCCATATCTCAAAGCCTTGTCAGTCACAGCTGGCACTGGAATATCAATACCATTGATTCTACGCAATTCAATTAAGTATTTACGAACTTCTTCAGAAACCTTTTTATAATCAATCACATGAGGAACGTTGACATAATCTTTAGATGAGACAACGATAGTTTCTGTTCTTTCTCCGCTAAAATTCACATCTTCGTTCGCAGCAACATAAAGGGTCTTTCCATCTCTTCCTACGAAAGTTTTTTCCTCAAGTGGCGGAGTCTTGGAATCACTCTCGCTAACAGAATTTGATTGAATCTCGTGAGGGACCGTAACTGTTAAAAACTCATTCCCAGCTGATTTTAAATTCTTTTCAAGAGTAGAACGGTTCTTATTTCCTCTTTCTACAAGTGCTTTTCTTTCTTGTTGTGCTTTTGAGAACTCACTAGTTAAAGAACTCACTTTAGCTTGGTCAGCTTTCACCTTCGCATCTAATTTCTCAGCAGTTTGTTGCACCTCACGTAATGTATTCCAATCAAAAGCTTTCTCTGCTACCCTTACTTTGTCTTGTGCCTTTTTTACGTCTGCTGCTCTTTGATCAACCTGAGTTTTTGCCTTATTAACAACTGTTTGTTGGTTCTCGACACTTGTCTGAGCTTGTTTCTCACCTTGTTTTACTCCAGCCAAATTTTCTTCGGCTTTCTTGACAGTTACTTGTTTTGCGGCAAGATCCTTTTCTGCATTTTTAATTTTCTCAGGTGTAGCTTGTTTAGCAAATTCTTGAGCTTGTTTCAAAGCGTCATCTGCTTTGTTCTTATTTGTTACAGCAGATGCATACTCTTGTTGCGTTTTATCAACAATCTTCTGAGCATTCTTTTCTTCCTCAATTGCTTGATTTAGTTTGACTTCTGCCTTTTTAACGTCTGATTCTGAAACTTCAACATCCTTTTTGGTCTCTGATTGACTGACAGTAGTTTTATTCGATTGTTTATTTGTAACCTCATCTGCTTGGACATGACCATTAAAAGTAGTTACTATTGCAGTTGCAACTCCCAAACCAATCAGCACTTGTTCCTTTTTCATAAAATTAACCTTTCTTTAAAAACGTTTACATTATTAATTTTAACATATTTACTTATATTTCAAAATAAAACGAGTAACTCTTCATCTGTACTCTCTACATAACTCCTTCTCAGGAGAGTATTTAGGAGTACAGACTTCAGCTATTTTTAGGACGATCTTATTATATAGTATAAATAAAAGTACAGAGAATACCAATACTATTCCTGCTTCAATTTTTTTTAATCACCACCAAAAATAAATATCATTCTAAAATCTCAACAATATAATTCTATTGTTGCACTTTTATGATTTTATTCCCCAACTCCGCACTGTAGGCGATAATCTGGTCAACTGTGTCTGACAGGAATTGGATAGTATCACGGAGTGGTTTGTCTGTTGAGATATCCGCTCCGATAATCATGGCTGACTCAAGCGGTGTCTTACTACCACCTGATTTAAGAAGATTTAGCCAGTCTTCAGCTCCAGTTTCGGAATGTTTCAGATGGAGGTAACCCGCAGTCGAGATAACAAGGCCAGCAGAGTAGGTGTAGCTATACAAGCCCATGTAATAGTGAGCTTGGCGCATCCAAGTCAGAGCTGCATCATCATCAATCTCAATGGCATCTCCCCAGAAATCCGTCAAGACTTCCTTCATAATGCTGTTAAGTTTGCTTGCTCCGAAGGTTTCTCCTTCTTCAATCAATGTATAAACCTTACGCTGGAATGCTGCTTCCAAGAGGTGGGTGATGAAATTATGGAAGTAGGTGTCTGTCAAGCGATGAGCAAGAGCGAAGCGTTTTTGACGTGGATCATCAGACTGGTGCTCCAAGTAGTCACTGAGAAGCAATTCATTGAAGGTTGATGGCGCTTCGACATAGTAAGTAGACATGTGGGCATTGAAGTAACTTTGGTGATTATCTGAAAAGATGAATTGACCAGAATGCCCGATTTCATGAATCAAGGTATAAACATCGCTCAAACGACCAGTCCAGCTCATGAGGACATAAGGGTGCACGCGATATGGATCCGCCGCATAACCACCAGAATCCTTGCCACTATTGGCAGCGAAGTCCACCCAGCGCTCTTCTTGATAGCGAGCAATTTCTTGGGTGTATTCTTGACCCAATGGTGCGACTGACTTCATGACCAAGTCATAGGCGTCATCAATAGTCACTTCAGGATTAAGGGCGCTGTCCAAGTCCAATTTCCAGTCTGCAAAGGTCATCTTTTCAAGACCATTGACCTTGGCAACATGCTTGAGGTATCTCTGAGCAACTGGCGCAAAGTCCTTCATGATGAGGTCAATCTGACGGTCAAACATGGCACGGTCCACTTCTTGCTCAGCTAGAAGATAATCAAAAACCGAGTCGTAGCCCTTCATATCTGCCAACAGTTTTTCAGACTTGACCTGAGCTAAGTAGGCTGCCGCAGCCGTATTTTGGTGCTTACGAAGTCCCTCTGAGAAAGAACGGAAAGATTTCTCACGAACCTCAGCGTCCTCGTGGTTCTGGTAGAAATTTTCATAGGTCACAAAGCTGTTTTTATAGGTCTTGCCATAGGCTTCAAAGTCAGCCATTTCAAAGTCCCCAGCTCGCATCTTAGTGTAAATGTCCTGTGGACTGTAGAAAACTTCACCGAGATTGGTCAAAGCCTTCTCCACATCGGCACCTAGATAGTGGGCTTTTTTGATTTTGGCCTGACGAATGGCTGCCGTCAAGTGAGGTAATTCACCCAAACGGTCCAAGACTTCCTCATCAGCTTCCACCAAGGCGTCGTCAAAAAAGGTCAAGGCTACACTGGCATCTGTTTCAAATTCCATCCCAGCTTGGGCAATATTAGCAAAATCTTCATTGCTATAGTCTGTCGTCTGAGGCATAAAGGCGTAATTACCGATATGGCTCATCTGGATATAAATTTGCTCCAATTCCGCAAAGGCCTTCTCGAAATCCTCAAAAGTGTGAAGATTGCCCTTGTAGTCACGGCTAAATTGGTTGATGTCTTCGCGCGTTTTCTCGATTGCACGCAAGAAATCCTCACGGTCTTGGTATAGGGCTGTTAAGTCCCAAAGTTCCTTTTCTGGAAATTCTGAACGGTGTTTTTGTTCCATTTTCTTCCTCTTATTTCTCTAATTCTACTAAAACACTAAGGGCTGATAAGGCATAAAGCGGTGCTGTTTCCGCTCGCAAAATGCGAGGACCAAGACCTGCCAAGACTGCTCCTTTAGCTTCAAAACTTTCAATTTCTGCAGGTGAGAGACCGCCTTCTGGACCAAAGATAAAGAGCAATTTAGCTCCCTTTTCAAGACCAGTGACTGCTTGTAAGAGGGCCGCGGCTTCTCCCTCTTTTGCTGATTCTTCATAGGCTACTATAATAGAGTCAAACTGGTCAAACTGAGTTAGAAAATCTGCTTTCTTCTCGAAAAGCTGGATACTTGGAACGATATTACGCTTGCTTTGTTCTGCCGCTCCAAGGGTGATTTTTTCTAGTTTTTCAACCTTTTTACCCAATTTCTTGCCGTCCCACTTGGCAACTGACCAGTCAGCAGGGAAGGCCCAAATTTGGCTGGCACCCAGTTCCGTTACTTTTTGAGTGATAAACTCCAGCTTGTCTCCCTTGGGAAAGCCTGATGCGATAGTCACTTGGATGGGAAGTTCGACATTTTCAGCTAATTCTTGGACCAACTCAAACTGACGATTTTCCACATCTAGCACGCGCGCCAAGCGCTTGATCCCATCATCAAAGACCAAGGTCACTTCATCCTCTTCTTTCAGGCGCATAACCTGAAACATATGCTTGCTGGATTCCTTGTCCTCAATGGTGACAGGAGAGACTGCACTACCCTTGACAAAATACTGCTGCATGTTAGCCTCCAATCACACCTGAAATATCCTTAGTCTTCTTAAAGACACAGGCATTCCATTCCCCTTGAATCATGTGGGTTTCAAGGAAAAATCCAGCTGACTCAGCTGACTCGCGTACCATGTCCCACTTGTCCTTGATAATCCCACTCATGATGAGGTAGCCTTCGTCCTTGACCAAACGATAAGCATCGTCTGTCAGATGAATGAGAATATCCGCCAAGATATTAGCCACAATCACATCTGCCTCAATCTCAACACCCTTAAGCAAATCTCCAGCCGCTACATGTATATTCTCCATGCCAGGGTTGAGCTCAATATTTTCCTGAGCGACACGAACCGCCACATCATCCAGGTCATAGGCGAAAATTTCCTTGGCACCCAGAAGCGAGCTGGAAATGGAGAGGACACCTGAACCAGTTCCCACATCAAGCACCGTTTCGCCACCACGAAGAACCTGCTCCAAGGCAAAAAGGCTCATCTTAGTGGTTGGATGCGTCCCAGTCCCAAAGGCCATGCCAGGGTCCAGCTTGATAATCTTTTCTCCCGCAGTCGCCTCATAGTCTGTCCAAGACGGCACGATGGTCAAGTCATGGGTGATACGAGCTGGCTCATAGTATTTCTTCCAGTTGTCTGCCCAGTCTTCCTCAGCCAAGTCAGTCGTCCCCATCTTGACCTCTCCTAGATCCATAAAATCGGTCAATTCTGCTAGGCGAGCCTGCAAGTCCGCCTCAACCACTGCCACATCAACCGTATCCGGATAGTAGGCTGTCACTACGATTTCTTCTTGTTGCTCAACCTCTGGGAAAATCTCACCAAAACGGTCGACATTCCCCACATAGTCCATACTGTCTTCAATCGCAACACCTTGCGCCCCCAACTCAATCAAGAGATTGGAGACCAGCTCCTCTCCCTCGCGCTTCACTGTAACTTTTAACTCTTGCCATGTTTCCATTTTGTATTTTCCTTATTCTTCTCAAATTCTTCAATCACATCTGTATAGTGTTCTTTCATTGCACTATGAATCTGCTGTTTAAAAATACCAAACGTAAGATAATAAACAAATAGAACAATTCCTTCAAACAGTATCAGAAACAAAAAATATTCTGAAAATGAAAGTGCTTGATTATTCTCACCTTGTAAAGACAGAACATACAGCAACCCCCAGATAAGGGCCATAGAAATCCCTGCTACTTTAGTGCCACCTTCCCTTTGTTTTTTTAACTTTAAATATTCCATATAGATGAATGTAGCCTCTTCCTTAGAGTATTGCCCAGTTTCTAGTCTGCGTTTAACTTTTTTATTTAACGTCGTTGTTCCAATTATATAAATCACTTCATTTCCTCCATATAATCCCTCACTCTATCCTGCAACTGGGGTACAACCCTATCTGAGCCAAGAAACTCGTCAATGCCCATCAGTTTGTAGCCCTGCCCTTCATCACCAAAGACGATACTATCAAACTGTTCCTGCGTTAACTTACCAACCAGAAAGACGGATTCCTTCCCCTCAAAAAGCATACTTGGGTACACCTTACTCCAGAGCAGGCAATCCTCAGTCAGATGAATTCCTAGTTCTTCATAAACTTCACGCGCTGCGCACTCGAAAGGACTTTCGTCCCCTTCGCGACCACCACCTGGCAATTCCCACATATTGGGCCAAGGGATATTGTCCTTGTCATCACGCAAGATGGTCAGTAGCTTATCTCCACAAAAGAGGGCAATTTTACAACCCGTAAAATCCAAGTGTTTATCCAATAATTCCATGATGATGACCTTTTCTTATCATAACTACTACTCTATAGAAAACCCCTAGCTAGCTTTCTTCAATCACCTTTTGGCAATCTGCATCCCAGTATGCCTGCCATCTACCATGTTTTTTAGCAAAATAAACGGTAAACTCATCATTTACATAATCTGCAACATAGCGAAGATTAGGCGGATTTTCCTCAAAACTTAATACCCAAGGATGGAAGTAAAATGTCCTTTCCCACCTCTTCTGAGTATAGCCCAAATCCTTGGCAAACTGAGGGATGGGTTGTTGCATCTCACTTTCCAAACAAGACTGAATGGCATTGTCAATACTATTTAAACGAGCTAATAGTTGTTGAAACTGCTCTTCTTCCTCCGTCTTAAAACCAACTAGAAATTCAAATTCCGCAAAATCTTCAGGAAATTCAAGTTCTGTGATTTTACCATCCTCTGCGTAGCGTCCCTCCTCATTAACGAGGCGACGAGTTCCAAACTTCAATACTCGCTCGAAATCTAGATCCGCAAAGCGATTGCGAGGAAGAGAAGAGGAAGAAAACTCAGATTTATCTGACTTTCTCATAAAAATTTGTTTGATTTTCTCTAACATGCTCTCTCCTCTTTGAATTCCTTATTTTTAAAGTTTCCTAGTATCTCGGATAAGGGTAAAATTCTCCTTCTTCCAAACCGACTTTTCCTTCTTCAAAGACTTCTTGGTTCCATTCCATGACAAATTCTTCTGCTTCTGGGTCTTCCAAAAAGTCCATGAGCGCATCCAGCCCAACCTCTGCAGTGTCTTTGAGGAATAGCGCAAAATAGTTTAAAAATTCACGAGAAAAACCTTTTTTAGGTAGGTAAGGGATAACTGTCAAATAGTCTTCCTCATTGACTGTTGACTTGGCAGGATTGTAGAAAAGGACTGCTTCTTCAAAGAGGATATCGTCTGATGATACCTCTCCGTCCTCGTCCACCATCTCCACACCTGCAGCGTTTTGTGCTTCCAAAAGAAAACTCACTTCTACCGCATGGTTGCGCTTGTCCCAACTAATCTCAAAGTCAAAGGGAAAGTTCTTCTCCAATTCTTCCTCTAAAACATCTAAAAATCCGTATGTTGCCATTTTGTCCTCTTTCTATGCGACTCTTTAATCGCCCCGATTGCTCGGAAATATGCTAAAATAGATACTACCATCTTACCACATATACATCAGAAAATCCATGTTAGAAAGGACTGCTATGCCAGACAATCTCGCGCTTCGCATGCGCCCCAAAACCATCGACCAGGTCATCGGTCAGGAGCATCTAATCGGACCTGGAAAAATTATCCGTCGCATGGTGGAAGCCAATCGTCTGTCCTCCATGATTCTCTACGGACCTCCAGGAATCGGAAAGACCAGTATCGCCTCTGCCATCGCTGGGACCACCAAGTATGCCTTTCGGACCTTTAATGCGACAGTCGATAGTAAGAAGCGACTGCAAGAAATTGCTGAAGAGGCTAAATTCTCAGGTGGACTAGTTCTGCTACTGGACGAGATTCATCGTCTTGACAAGACTAAACAAGACTTCCTCTTGCCACTCTTAGAAAGCGGACTGGTTATCATGATTGGGGCTACGACTGAAAATCCCTTCTTTTCTGTCACTCCAGCCATCCGCAGTCGTGTTCAGATTTTTGAATTAGAACCCTTGTCCAACCAAGATGTCAAAGAGGCGATTCAAATCGCTCTATCTGACCCTGAGCGTGGTTTTGATTTCCCAGTTGAGCTAGATGAGGATGCCCTTGATTTCATCGCGACCTCTACAAATGGAGACCTGCGTTCTGCTTTTAATTCGCTAGATTTGGCTGTTCTCTCTACTCCCGAAAATGACAAGGGCATCCGCCATATCACACTGGATATCATGGAAAACAGCCTGCAGAGGAGTTACATTACCATGGATAAGGATGGGGACGGTCACTACGATGTCCTTTCAGCCCTGCAAAAGTCTATCCGTGGCTCGGATGTTGATGCCAGTCTCCACTACGCGGCCCGCTTGATTGAGGCTGGGGATCTGCCTAGTCTCGCTCGTCGCTTGACTGTTATTGCTTATGAAGATATCGGTTTGGCCAATCCTGAAGCTCAGATTCATACCGTAACTGCTCTAGATGCTGCTCAAAAGATTGGGTTCCCAGAAGCTCGCATTCTCATTGCCAATGTCGTGATTGACTTGGCCCTCTCTCCAAAATCCAACTCAGCCTATGTGGCCATGGACAAGGCCCTTGCTGATCTCAAAACATCAGGGCATTTGCCTATCCCTCGACACCTGCGCGATGGCCACTACAGTGGAAGCAAGGAACTTGGGAACGCCCAAAACTATCTCTATCCGCACAACTATCCTGGAAACTGGGTCAAGCAAGACTATCTGCCAGAAAAAATCAAAGACCAGCACTACTTCACTCCGGAAGATACTGGCAAATACGAACGGGCTTTAGCTCAACGCAAGGAAACCATTGATAAATTACGGGACTTGTGAAATCCTTTTCAAATAATTGCATTTTCCTCTTGATTTTTTTTGAAAAAGTGGTATCATATAAACATAGAAACGCTGTGGTGTACGACTTCACACTTAAGTGTTGACCGACTATTTTTTGTATTATTAGGGAAACAAAAGTCTTCTAACAGCATGTAGGCCGTCTCACACGGAAACAGCTTCAGTTAGAGCGAGTTGCCCACCTGCTTAATTGCGCGGGTTCAATACAAACCGTGAAGTTTCGGCACCAATACAGCTTTTTCTTTGCCTCCTTAGCTCAGTTGGTAGAGCAGTAGACTCTTAATCTATGGGTCGCAGGTTCGAGCCCTGCAGGGGGCATCTAAATCAACAGGAAAAGCCTTGGTTTCAGGGCTTTTTTGTTTAAGTTCTTAGGATATTCTGAGTCTAGTATAGAGGAAATTCTTTTCTTATAAAACAAAAAACGCTATGTAGCGTTTTTTGTTATTCTTAGTTACTCGTCTAGTCGAATAAACATCATTGCGTTAAGCAAAGAGATGAGAGCGACTGTATTGACATTATTGGAATAGATCAATCTCTTATTTTCAATAGGAGGAATAATAAAATTAGAAATAATGATGTCGTAAGGTGATTCTTTTAGAGCATCAAGTGATAACTCTAATTCACTCCAGACCTCCAGTTCAAAATTGTTGCTGCAATAGTAAGCAAGTGTCTCTGCTACTGATTTTGCATGATACTGATCAAAATTACTCATAACCAAAACCTTTAATTTAGGTTGATTTTGTAAAAGATTTAACACTAAGTGTTTGCTATGGGTAATAAAAGTATAGCTCAAGTGATTGACTTTCATTGAATTGTAATCCATATCCAAAGTCTCTAGGTAATGTTCAATCCCTTCCTTCACCTCCGAAACAAAGCGAGGGAAAATATTTTGAAAGTTCTTGATTGTATTGCCTTTTTGATCAAATAAGATAAACTCTGTTGATAATTCCTGGCGATGCAGATGTGCCGTATTGTGCATATGCCAAATCAGATTGTCTTTATTGTCTACTTGGAGACTATACTCTCTTGATACCTGATCTACTAGATCTCCCAATAACTGATACGATTTTTTCACATAGCTGTCTGTTTTTGCATGGTTGAGAAATACTTCTTCGTCTATGAAAAACATTTTTTGAAAATAGGATACAAACAGTTGACCGATCACTTCTTTATTCAAAGAGATATGATATTCAGAGTCAAAGATCGCTACAATGTCTTCGATTCCTTCTGCCTGCATGAAAGATTCCAACAATTGATTGTTAAAAGAATTTTTCTCAACTTCCAAGAAATGACCAAACTTTATTCGGTATAAATTTGTAACGAGGAGCAACTTTAACATTCGTTGAGTGGCGAAATTGACTGGAAATGCAGTTTCTTTATAGACCAGTGCCAACAGCTTACACAAGGGTTCTACAGAAAAATCTTCAAAGGGCCATTCAAGGAAATAATATTTCTCTGAAAAATATTGGGCAAAAAAGTAACGGATATCGATTTCATTTCCAGTGATTCGAACTGAATTGAGGCTAATTTCAAAACGATATTGCTTCTTAATAATTTTATTAATATGACTGATGATACGGTAAAGAGAGGAAGAACTGATATAAAACTCTTTGCAAATACTATCAGTATCACATCCTTCATTAAAGAAGATAAATTCTAAAATTGAAAAGTGGGTTGAATGCTTAAAAAAATGATGATAGACCATCTCAATATCACTATCATCGGTATTAATGATACGGATGCCGTTTGTTGAGGAATGAAATATCAAGTCAGGAAAAGAAGACCTGACATGGGACAAGTCATTTTTTACAGAACGTTCTGTACAGTGCAATAATTCTGCTAGTTCTGAAATATGAAACCAGCGTTTGTTTTCAAATAGTAATTCCAATAATTCTAATTGTCTGTGACTTTTTTTCGATAATAAATCTCTCATGAATAGCTTTTCTCTCTTTATAATAAACTAAACGATTGTCTTTCAATCTTCATGCAATTATACCACATGGAGTCCATTTATCCTCTTACAACGACTTTTGCTTGTCATAAAAAGACCAGTCTAATCCCTTAGAAATCCAGCAGCATCAAGATTTTCTTATTTATTTGTATCTAAAGTGCATTTTTACGGTACGTAATTCAAGACAAACTATTATGTTTCCAAGTTGAAATACTATATAATTAGTTCAATCAAAGAAATTGACTCTTTGATTTAGAAATAGAAAAGGAGGATACACTATGTTGTGGTCCATTATTGTAGGAGGTCTTATTGGTCTCATCGCAGGTGCAATCACTAAAAAAGGGGGTTCAATGGGATTGATTGCAAATATCTTTGCAGGTCTTATCGGTTCATCTGTAGGGCAATCACTTCTAGGTAGCTGGGGACCTTCATTGGCTGGAATGGCTATTATTCCGTCAATCGTTGGTGCAGTGATTGTTGTTGCAGTCGTTTCATTTCTATTTGGTAAAAAATAAGCCTTACCTAATAGAACATTAAAAGTGATAAGCCATAATTTTGAATACTGTAGACGGGTAAAATTATGGTTTAAAGCTTTTCATTTGAAAGGATTTAATATGTCAAAATCAAAGAAAATATTGTTACTTATTTTCTGTATCTTAATCTTGACTATTTTCCTTCCTATTCTCATAGATTATCATCAGGTCAGTGATTTAGATATCCACTTATTCAGTTGGAGAGATTTCTACGCTGAATTTCTGATTGCTAGATATGTCTTTTGGGGGACACTTGTCCTATCTGTTTTAGTGTTAATTTCAATCTTAGTGATACTCTTTTATCCTAAACAATATCTAGAGATTCAATTAGAAACTCAAGAAGATACATTAAAACTAAAAAATTCAGCTATCGAAGGCTTTGTTCGATGTTTGGTCATTGATCATCAGTTGATGAAAGAACCAACGGTCCATGTAAATAGCCGCAAAAATAAATGTTTCGTTTCTGTTGAAGGGAAAATTCTTCCTTCAGACAACATCTCAAATCGATGTCTAGTCATTCAGAATGAAATAACTCATGGATTAAAGCAGTTCTTTGGTATTGAACGTGAGGTAAAACTTGAAGTTAAAGTAAAAGAAGTTGAACCTCGAAAAACGACCAAAAAGACTGTTAGTCGTGTAAAGTAAGGAAGTAAAAATGGAATGGTTTAAAAAATACCAGTATCCAATCATTGCAGGTTTAGTAGGTGTCATTCTCGCTTGCTTTATCTTATCCTTTGGCTTTTTCAAAACACTATTTGTACTAATTTGTGGAGCCTTAGGAGCATTTGCTGGATACTATGTTAAGGAAAAATATTTAAATAAATAAAGGAGTCTCGTATGTCAAACGTAGATAAAAATGTAGAAAAAAAAGATGTCGCTGTTGTTTCTCAAGATGTTAAAGGGGAACTCACTTATGAGGATAAAGTCATCCAAAAAATCATTGGTCTTTCACTTGAAAAAGTACCTGGACTTTTGGATGTGGATGGAGGATTCTTCTCTAATCTAACAGAAAAAATTATCAATACAGATAATGTCACTCATGGTGTCAATGTTGAAGTTGGGAAAGAACAAGTCGCAGTTGACTTGAACATTGTTGTTGAATACCAAAAAAATGTTCCAGCTTTGTACAAAGAAATCAAAGATGTTGTCGTATCACAAGTTACAAAAATGACTGATCTAGAAGTTGTTGAAGTCAATGTGAATGTTGTTGATATCAAAACGAAGGAACAGCATGAAGCAGATTCAGTTAGCCTTCAAGACCGAGTAACTGACGTGGCTTCTTCAACAGGAGAATTTGCTTCAGAACAATTTGAAAAAGTGAAATCTGGTATCGGTTCAGGTGTTGCTGCTGTTCAAGAAAAAGTAGGCGAAGGTGTTGAAGCCGTTAAGGGCGAAGCAAAGGAAAATGCTCGCGTACACTAATTCATCTGGTCTAAATCAATCAATTTAAAGGAGGCAGAATCATGTCAACAGAAGAAAAATTAAACCAAGCAAAAGGTTCCATTAAAGAAGGTGTCGGCAAAATGATTGGCGATGAAAAAATGGAAAAAGGAGGAACAGCTGAAAAAGTTGTTTCTAAAGTAAAAGAAGTTGCTGAAGATGCTAAAGATGCTGTTGAAGGCGCTATTGAAGGTGTTAAAAACATGCTTCACAAAGACGAAAAATAAGGCTAAACATTAATTGACCTTTTTATATATAGTAGTCAAAAAGAGGACCGCAAATGTCCTCTTTTTTTGTATATAGGACCCTAAAAACGATTCCGTATCTTCCTTAAAAGGAACTGTCAATCGGCTTGAGAGATGTTCACACTTTCTTTATTTTGATTCCTAATATGAGAATAGTATCTACGTTTCAGGGTTAATTGATTGTCTAAAATATAGTAGACATTTATTTTTTCCTCATTTACCATTGTTTCAAATAAAACCGAGACTTCATCCCTACTAGGATTCAACATTTTCAAATCGATGTCTCCTTTTATCCCTATAGAGTCAATTCCTCCATCCAAGCGGATAGCACCGTCGGGAGGAACGACATAGCCTGCTTTTCGCATGTCAGACGCATATTTTCCTGAATCCATTAAATGTTGTAAGACAGCTATAGTGTCCTTTTCTTCAAAGAAAGTCTTTAATTGGAAGCGTTCTTGGTGGCTTTGATACTGAAAATAATGATTGATACCAACAACTAAGGCAAGTACAGAAGCGAGTAAGATTCATATTTTTCTAGGTCTCGACATTTTTATCTCCTCTATCTAAGAAATCATAGAAATCTTGTTTCCAACTTTGAAAGGTAACTGCCTTATACTCGGATATCCTTGGGACTCTATCTCAAGTGACTGCTATCTACCTTTTTTCATGATGTATTTTCGTATAGGTGTTTCAACCATTTGAACGATTTCAAATCCTTCTTTTTGGTAAAGCTTGTGAGCTGTTTGATTTGCCTCGTAGACATTTAGAGAAATAGTATCTATGTTTTCATTTTCAAAGGCCAAACTAACAAATTTCCTTAAAGCCTGGCTACCTAAGCCTTGTCCCTGTTTCTGGGGGTTGATAAAAAATCTCCCGATATGAAGATTCCTGTCTTCTAGCCTGATTTTCTGGATAAGCCCCACAAACTCTTGTCCATCAAAGATTGAAAAGATTCCTTCCAAATCTTGCAAGACTTGAATGGTCAAGGGAAAAGGAATCATTGGTCCCATCCATTGTTCTTGAAAGGATTTGCCAAGGGAGTTAGACCATTGGCATACGAGTTGAGCACTTTCTGGGCTCACATTTTCTTCAAAACGAATTGTCATCTTGACCTCACCATCTTATCTATGTTTCTTTATTATACTACTTCTCCTATTTTTTACGAATAGATAAGTATGATTGATCTTTATTTTTTTCTTGTCGGGAGCATTCTCGCTTCTTTCTTGGGTTTGGTCATTGACCGTTTTCCAGAGCAGTCTATTATCTTTCCTTCTAGCCACTGCGATTCCTGTCAAACTCGCTTGCGTCCGCTAGATTTGATTCCTATCCTTTCGCAGGTGGTTAATCGTTTTCGCTGTCGCTACTGCAAGATTCGCTATCCATTCTGGTATGCCCTCTTTGAACTAGGCTTAGGACTCCTCTTTCTAGCTTGGTCTTGGGGGTGGATTTCCTTGGGTCAAGTCATCCTAATCACTGCTGGTTTGACCTTGGGCATCTACGACTTTCGCCATCAGGAATATCCCTTACTAGTCTGGCTGACGTTCCATCTAATCCTCATGGCTTTCTGTGGTTGGAGTCTGATTATGCTCTTCTTCCTTGTTCTAGGAATCATAGCCCATTTTATCGATATTCGCATGGGCGCAGGGGATTTTCTCTTTCTGGCTTCTTGTGCTCTCGTCTTTAGCGCGACCGAATTACTCATCTTGATCCAGTTTGCTTCTGCGGCAGGGATTTTAGCCTTTCTTTCGCAAAAGAAAAAGGAAAGACTTCCTTTTGTGCCTTTCCTCTTACTTGCTACTTGTGTGATTATTTGGTGTAAATTAATATTGTAAATCAAAACACAATAGTGTATACTAATTATATCCATAACAAGGAGAATTATTATGAAATTCGAATTACCAAACATCAATTTTGAATTACCAAAACTAGATGTCCCAAAAATTGATGAAAATTCTATGATGCAAGTCCTAGATTGGGCATACGATACAACTATTAATGGAATTCCTGGACAGAAAACTATTCAAGAATTAGCAGATGACTATCTTAAATATGATGATGTTGATACTGCCATTTCTAAAATGATTACTTTTCAAACCAGTAAGGCCGCTCTCTCTGGCTTTGTCACTGGTTTCGGAGGTTTTTTGACACTACCAGTAACTATTCCTGCAAATATTACATCTGTCATTCTCGTTCAAATGAGGATGATTGCAACTATTGCCTATATGCGTGGATATGACCTAAAAAGTGACCAGGTTCAGACCTTTGTATATGCGGCACTTACAGGAACTACTGTAGCTGATATTGCCAAGAAAGCTGGAATTGTAGTTGCTGAAAAATTGGCTCAAGGCATGATTAAAAAAGTTCCTGGAGAGGTGCTAAAGAAAATCAATCAAGCAGTTGGATTCAGATTAGTCACAAAATTTGGAGAAAAGGGAGTAGTAAATCTAGGAAAAATGATTCCTGTTGCAGGTGCACTTATTGGTGCAGGAGTTGATACTGTTTCTACACAAGTTATTGCAAATCATGCACTAAGCGTTTTCACACCTAACGGAATTAATCTTGGAGACAATTTGATCATTGATATAGACGAAATACAATAACTCCCTTATTTCTATTTTAATATATTTTGTTTATCGGTTTAAATACACCATATTATTGCTCTCTTACTCTTAGAGGGCTTTTTTACACATTTAAAATCTTCTAAACTGATTTCAATAACTAAATCAAAGTACTTTCGTAGCTTTCTGCGGCAGGGATTTTAGCCTTTCTCCTGCAAAAGAAAAAGGAAAGACTTCCTTTTGTGCCTTTCCTCTTACTTGCTACTTGTTTGATTATTTTTGGTAAGCTACTGCTTGTTTGATAAAGTTCTCAATCGGCTCTCCTTGGTGGAGAGCTTTTACAATTTTCGAACCGACGATAACGCCATCTGATACCGCATTGAAGCGTTCCACATCGGCTTGACTAGATACGCCAAAACCTGTCAAGACTGGGATATCTGCTACTTGATGCAGTTGCAACAAGTGCTTGTTCAAGTCTACTCGGTAATTGCCTGATTTCCCTGTCACCCCATTGATGGCAACGGCATAGATAAAACCTTCCGCTCCCTTGATCAACTCTTTCTGACGCTCAAGTCCTGTCGTCAAACTAACTAGGGGAATTAAAGCGATATCTGTGTCTGCCAAAAAAGGCTCCACAAAGTTGGCATGTTCATGAGGCAGGTCTGGGATAATCAATCCCTTAACGGCTGTACCTGTCAGATCTTTGACAAATTTCTCCACACCGTACTGAAAGAGGGGGTTAAAGTAGGTCATGATGACCAGTGGCACCTCAGTCTGAATGGTTTTCAAGGTTTCAACCAAAGTCTGGGTAGAAGTCCCGCGAGCTAGACTGCGCAAGCCTGCTTCTTCGATCACAGGTCCATCTGCAACAGGATCTGAAAAGGGAATGCCCACTTCAATAGCTGAAACACCCAAATCTTCTAAAAAGTGGATTGTTTCACCGAGACCTTCCAAACCTTTTTCATGGTCTCCAGCCATGATATAGGGAACGAAAATTCCTTTTCCGGTTGCTTTGATAGCATTCAATTTTTCTGTTAGTGTCTTAGGCATGGGCTTCTCCCTTCTTTGCTGCATCTGCTTCCAAGCGGTCTTTGACTTGGACCACATCCTTGTCCCCACGACCTGATAGACAGACAATCATGGATTTGTCTGGACCGAGTTCTTTGGCCAATTTCACTGCAAAAGCGATAGCATGGCTAGATTCCAAGGCTGGGATAATCCCTTCCACACGAGACAAGAGTTGGAACCCTTCCAAGGCTTCTTCGTCTGTCACAGGAGCATAGTTGGCACGTTTAATATCGTGGTAGTGAGAATGTTCTGGACCGATACCAGGATAGTCCAAACCTGCTGAGATAGAGAAGGCTTCAAGAATTTGACCATGCGCATCTTGGAGCACATCCATAAGAGAACCATGGAGAACACCTGGACGTCCCTTGGTCAAGGTAGCTGCGTGGTGCTCTGTATCCACACCAAGTCCAGCTGCTTCAGCCCCATACATGGCTACTGACTCATCTTCTACAAAGGGATGGAAGAGTCCGATAGCATTAGAACCACCACCAACACAGGCTACTAGGGCATCTGGTAGGGCTTGGCCTGTCAAGTCACGGTACTGTTGTTTAGCCTCTCGACCGATGACACTTTGGAAGTCACGAACGATTTCTGGGAAAGGATGAGGCCCCAAGGCAGAACCAAGGATATAGTGAGTATCATCAATGTTAGCTACCCATGAACGAAGGGCTGCATTAACTGCATCCTTGAGCACGCGCGAACCATCTGTCACGGCCTCTACCTTGGCTCCCAAAAGCTCCATCCTGAAAACATTGAGGGCTTGGCGTTTGACATCCTCTTCACCCATGTAGATGGTACATTCCATGTTGAAGAGAGCTGCAGCAGTTGCAGTTGCCACACCGTGCTGACCAGCACCTGTTTCAGCGATAATTTTCTTTTTACCCATGCGTCTAGCCAGAAGAACCTGTCCCAAGGCATTGTTAATCTTGTGGGCACCTGTATGGTTGAGGTCTTCCCGTTTGAGGTAAATCTTGGCTCCGCCGATATGCTGGGTCAAGTTTTTTGCGTAGTAAAGGGGAGTTTCACGCCCTACATACTGACGCAAGAGTTGGTTTAATTCCTCTTGGAAACTTGGGTCTGCTTGACTTTCGCGGTAGGCCTTCTCCAACTCCAAAACTGCTGTCATCAATGTTTCTGGGACGAAACGTCCGCCGAATTTTCCGTAAAATCCATCTTTATTTGGTTCTTGATATGCCATTCTTTGCCCTCTCTATAAATCTTCTAATCTTTTCCTGATCTTTTTGTCCATCTGTCTCCACTCCGCTCGATACATCTACTGCATAGGGAGCAAAGTGTTGAATTGCTTTTACTACATTATCTTCATTAAGCCCACCTGCGATAAAGAAGGGCTGAGCTAGTCCTGTCGTATCCAGTTGGCCCCAGTCAAATGTCTGACCACTTCCTGCCACAGGAGCATCAAAGAGTAGATAATCTGCCCGAGAATGAGGCACATGACCATCTCCATCCACCTGCACCGCCTGAATGCTGGCACAAGGTAAATCCTCAAGCAAATCATCCCCTACCTGACCATGAACTTGAACCAAGTCCAAGCCAACTTTGTCAATCGCTTCTAGCAGTTGAGCTCGACTTGGTGAAACAAATACACCAACCTTTTTAACATTGACAGGAATGAGCTTTGCCAGCTCAGCAGCTTGTTCCAAGGTCACCTGCCTTTTACTAGGTGCGAAGACAAAACCGATGTAATTCGCCTCTGCTGATACGGCTGTCTCTACCGCTTCTTTGGTCGATAGTCCACAAATCTTAACCTTTGTCAATCTGCAACTCCTTGATTCTTTGAGCCACATCCTCTGCCTGCATAAGAGCTGTCCCTACCAAAATTCCGTTAAAGTACGGTGCTACTCGTTCCGCATCCTGCCCTGTGAAAATAGCAGATTCAGATATGTACAAGCAATCATCTTTGAAGTGTTTAGCCAAGTCTACACTGGTCTGCAAGTCGACTTCAAAGGTGGTCAAATTGCGGTTGTTGACCCCGATAATCTCCGCTCCAAGTCTGTGGGCCACTTCCAGTTCAGCTAGATTGTGAGTCTCCGCCAAGACTTCCAGACCAAGCTCTGTCGCGTAGTCGTACAGTTCCTTGAGGCGTTCTTCTGACAAGGCCGCGACGATGAGCAAGATAACTGTCGCGCCGGCATTGCGAGCACGGATGATTTGCTTTTCATCGATGATAAAGTCCTTGTTGAGCGTTGGAATGTTTACCTGACTGGAAATCTCCCGTAAATAATCCAAATGCCCTTTAAAGAAAACTTCATCTGTCAAAACTGAAATCATCACTGCGCCATTCGCTTCATAAGTCTGGGCCTGTTGCACAATATCCACATCGAGATTGATATCTCCCAGACTAGGGCTAGCTTTCTTGACTTCTGCAATCACCTGCAAACGGTCTTGATGATGCTTCAAAAATTCACCCAAGCGATAGGTTTGGCGCAAGGGCTGGATTTGCTCCAGCTCCATCTGCTCAACCTCACGCGCCTTCTGATCCAAAATTCGTGCTAAAAATTCCTGACTCATTTTTGGTACTCCTGTAACAGTCTAAGTTTTTCTAGGGCCTTGCCACTAGCAATGACTTCGCGAGCCAAGGCAACTCCTTCCTTGATATTATCTACCTTACCATTAGCATAGAAACCAAGACCAGCATTTAAAACTGTAGTTTCCAAGAATGGACTTGGTTCATTTTTAAGAACGCTAAGCAAAATTTCTGCATTTTCCTGAGCGTTTCCTCCTCGAATGTCCTCAATTGCAATGCGTTCCATTCCCAAATCCTCTGGAGTGAAGCTTGACAAGGTTATTTCGCCATTTTCAAGAAGAGCAATATTGGTTGTTCCGTTCAAGCCAGCTTCATCAAGCCCTTCTGGTCCAGCAACTACGATTGCACGTTTGCGACCCATATTTTTCAATACCTGAGCTGTACTTTCTAGCAGTTCTGGACGACTAATACCAAGCAACTGTGTTTCCAAGGCCATTGGATGAATCAGTGGACCAGTCAAGTTCATAATCGTTGGAATTCCCAACTCCAAACGAGCGGGCATGATGTATTTCATTGCTGGGTGCATATTTTTAGCGAAGAGAAAGACGATTCCAGTTTTATCGAAAACCTTACCAAGTTCAGCTGGTTTGAGGTCTAGATTGATACCCAAGGCTTGAAGGACATCTGCCGAACCCGATTTAGAAGAAATCGAACGGTTACCGTGCTTGGCCATATGAATGCCGCCACCAGCCAAGACAAAGGCTGCAGTTGTCGAAATGTTAAAGCTGAAGGACTTGTCCCCACCAGTACCACAGTTGTCCATAGCGTCATGGATTTCAGTTGGAATGTGTTGGGCATGGCCTCTCATGACTTGGGCAATGGCTGTGCGTTCTTCCGGTGTTTCCCCCTTCATCTTAAGTGCCAAGAGGAGAGAAGCAATCTGCGCTTCAGTGACACGTCCAGTAACGATACGCTCAATGACATCCGTCATTTCCACACCTGATAAATTTTCAAATTTTGCTAATTTCTCAATAATCTCTTTCATCCTAGTTTCCTCACTTTACAACCTTCTCGATAAAATTTCGAATAGAAGACAAGCCGTCTGGCGTTCCGATACTCTCTGGATGGTACTGGAAGCCATAAATTGGAAGGGTTTTGTGTTGAATTCCCATAATGGTCTGGTCATCAGTCGAACGAGCTGTCACTTCAAAGTCTTCAGGCATTTCTTCAATCAAAATACTGTGATAACGCATGACTGGACGACCATCCTCAATGCCTTGATAGAGTACAGATGGCGCTTCAAAGCTGATATTGCTCTGTTTCCCATGCATGACTTTTGGAGCCAAGCCTAGCTTCCCACCAAAGACTTCTGCGATAGCTTGGTGACCCAAACAAATCCCTAGAATCGGCTTCTTACCTGCAAAGTCACGAATCATATCTTCCATCTTTCCAGCATCAACCGGCCAACCAGGACCGGGAGAAAAGACCAGACCATCTGCTTTTTCAGCTTCTTCATACAGCTTGGGATCATCATTTCTCAAGACCTGCACTTCTGCAAAATTCCCAATGTACTGCGCCAAGTTATAGGTAAAAGAATCATAGTTATCAATCAATAAAATCATGGTCTTAGTTCTCCAATTCTAGTCATAGATTTAGCCTTGTTAATGGTTTCTTGGTATTCGTTTTGGGCAATAGAGTCATAGACAATCCCTGCCCCAGCCTGCACATAGGCTGTTTGATTCTTGAGAATCATAGTTCGGATGGCAATGGCGAAATCCATATCGCCCGTCGCAGACAAGTAGCCGATTGCTCCTGCGTATACGCCTCGTTTTTCCGTCTCCAGTTCATAGATCCGTCTCATGGCCCGAATCTTTGGTGCTCCTGAAACTGTTCCAGCTGGAAGTGTAGCTTTCAAGGCATCCATGGCAGTGAGTTCTGGAAGCAAACGTCCCTTGACCACGCTGGTCAAATGCATGACATAGCGGAAGAGCTCCACTTCCATATACTTGGTGACTTGGACACTTGCCGTTTCAGCAATTCTACCGATATCGTTACGCCCCAAGTCTACTAACATTCGATGTTCTGCTGTTTCCTTCTCATCAGAAAGCAGGTCTGTCGCCAAGGCCTTGTCCTCTTCATCCGTAGCCCCTCTTGGCCGTGTACCGGCAATCGGATTGGTTGTCACGATGCCATTTTTAACTGAAACCAAACTTTCTGGACTGGCACCGATGATTTGATAATCCCCAAAGTCATAGAAATAGAGGTAATTAGATGGATTGGTCACGCGGAGATTTCTGTAGAAGTCAAATGGATTTCCAGTAACTTCTGCTGAGAAGCGTTGACTGAGCACACATTGGAACATATCACCATTACGAATCAAGCCACGAGCTGTTTCGACCATTTGCTCAAACTTCTGAGGAGCGATATGCAGTTTGAAGTCTAGCGGAGATAAATCCAAGTCTTCAAATTCATTTGAAGCAGGAATGCGTAATTCCTCAAGCACTTGGTTCAAGGCTTCTTGCAAATCTTCTTGACTACGCTCGCTGTAAAGAGCATCTTCGATGACATGGATTTTTTCCTTCTTATGGTCAAAGACCACATAACTCTCATAGACAAAGAAATGCATGTCTGGCGTCCCAATGGTATCTTCAGGGATTTGACCGATTTCTTCATAGAGCGAAATCATATCGTAACCGACAAAGCCAATAGCTCCCCCACCAAAAGGTAGGTCTGAATGATGCTGGCTCTTATGAGTTACTTCATAAAGGTAATCCAAGGGATCCCGATCAATCACTTGACCATTTTGATAAAGGACTCCATTTTCAAACTTAATCTCAAAAACCGGATTATAGGCTAGGATAGAAAAACGAGCGGTTTCCTTGTCTCTCGGAATACTCTCTAAGATCACCTTGTGTTGCCCCTTTAGGCGCATATAAGCCAAGATTGGTGATAAGACATCTCCATGAATGATTCGTTCCATTGCAATTTCCCTTTCAATTTCTTATTTTTAATTTTTGGTCTTTTTTCTATTTCCCTTAAATAGTGCGGACGGGAGCAACTTTCTCCGAAATTTCATCCCTAATTTTCGAGACTTAGGTCTCAAAAATTCCGTTCTAGAGAAGCATCTTTGCTTCTCTAGAATACCACTATAGCGGGAAATAGCGGGTCAATGCTCACTTCGTTAGCAAATATTTTATAGAAATCTATCTAATGATGAAGCATAATTTAAAACTGATGACCATATCTACGATAAATATATAAAAATCCCCACGCAAAATAACTTGCGTGAGGACGAAATTCGCGGTGCCACCTCAATTATAGGATTTCCCCTATCTCTCATTCCTGTCTCAGAACCTTCCTGTAACAGGCTGTGCGATAAAGGGCACTCCCTTGAGAATTATGTTTTCTTCTCTCGTTTCAAATGGACCCAACCTTACAGCTTTCTCTGCTTGCTTCCAGCAACCACAAGCTCTCTGTGAGAGAAAAGACTGTAATTTTTCCATCTATTATTTTTTAGCTTCTAGGTAGTCTGCAATCGCAGCTACGTCCTTGTCTCCACGACCAGAGACATTGATGATGATAATGTCATCTTTACTTAGTTTCGGTGCACGTTTAACCGCTTCTGCGATAGCATGCGAACTTTCGATCGCTGGGATAATCCCTTCTGTCTTGCTGAGAAGGAGCAAGGCTTGAACAGCTTCTTCGTCTGTCGCTGCTACGTATTCTACGCGGCCTGAATCTTTAAAGTAGGCGTGTTCTGGGCCAACCCCTGGATAGTCCAAACCAGCTGAGATAGAGTAAACTGGCGCCAGCTCTCCATCTTCCTTAAAGACTGCATAGGTCTTCATGCCGTCGACAATTCCGATACTACCTTTTGTCATAGTAGCTGCGTGCTTGTCTGTATCAAGTCCATGACCAGCAGCTTCGACCCCAACCAATTTGACTTCTTCATCAGCCACATACTGTGAAAAAGCACCGATAGCATTCGAACCACCACCTACACAGGCAATGACATAGTCTGGTAAACGGCCTTCTTTTTCTAAGATTTGACGGCGAGATTCTTCACTGATGACCTTTTGGAATTCATGAACAATTGTAGGATAAGGATGAGGGCCTACAGCAGATCCCAAAACGTAGAAGGCTTCAAGGTCATTCATCCATGCTCCAAAGGCTGCATCGACCGCATCCTTAAGAGTTCGTGTCCCCGTTTCAACTGCGTGAACAGTCGCTCCCATCATCTCCATACGGAAAACATTGAGACGTTGACGCTCCACATCTTCTGCCCCCATGTAGACATCACAGGCCATACCAAACTTGGCTGCAGCAGCCGCTGTCGCAACACCGTGCTGACCAGCTCCTGTTTCTGCAATCACTCGTTTTTTGCCCATACGTTTGGCAAGAAGAATTTGCCCTAAAACGTTGTTGAGCTTGTGAGAACCAAGGTGATTAAGGTCTTCGCGCTTGAGATAAATCTTAGCTCCACCTAGGTGGTCTGTCAAACTTTCCGCAAAATAAAGCGGTGTTTCGCGACCGGAATAGTCTTTTAAGTAATGACGAAATTCTGCCAAAAACTCTGGATCATCCTTGTATTTATCAAATGTCACTTCTAACTCATCCAACAAAGCCTGAATCGGCTCCGGTACAAAACTACCACCAAATTGTCCAAAATATCCTTTAGTTGTCATAAAATTTTTCCTCTTTCAGTATTAATTTAAAGATATGAAAAAAGCCCACACACAGAATCCACTTCCATGTGAGGGCGTTGGTAACGCGGTGCCACCTCAATTATAAAGGGACTATTCCCTTTACATCTCTACCTTGTCTAACAACAAGTTGCACTGTAAGGTGTGCGCACCGAATTTTCATTGTTTCAAATTCATTTTTAAAATCAGCCCACTTTCACTACTTCCAACCACCTGTTCACAATCACCACAGGCTCCCTGAAGATCAAACATAGTTACTTTTCTGATTTGTTGAGAATATTATATGCTATTGTCCGCTTTTTGTCAAGATTTTTTATTATTTTTTTCCAGAACCGAGGATTTCTTCAGAAATTCTCACCAAAGTCTTAACGATATAGTCTACTTCTTCATCGCTTAATTTAGTGTGAAGAGGGAGGGTAATTTCGTTTTCAAAGAAGGCATAGGCTCTTGGATAATCTGCCATATCAAAGCCAAGATTCTTATAGGCTGTCAAAAGAGGAAGCGGTTTGTAGTGTACATTACTTGCAATTCCTGCTTTGGCTAATTCTTGGATGATGAGGTTACGCTCTTCTAGGCTAGCACCTTCAACATGGGTGATGTAGAGGTGGCGTGAAGATTCGACAGTATCAGTCTTGTGTGCCAGTGGGTGAATACGAGTACCCGCAAAACCACGATCATAGCGGTCCACGATGTCCTTACGACGTTGTAGCAAAGCTGGGTAACGGTCCAATTGTACCAAACCAATCGAAGCCATGATATCCGTCATATTGCACTTGTAGGCCGGTGTAACGATATCGTATTCCCATGAACCCAGTTGCATCTTGGCAAGGGCATCCTTTGTTTGACCATGAAGGGAAAGAATTTGGAATTCCTTATACATCTCTTCGTCGTCAATAGCTGGATTGGCCTTCCAAGTGGCACTTCCTCCCTCAGCAGTTGTAAAGTTTTTAACGGCGTGGAATGAGAAGGAAGTAAAGTCAGCGATAGAACCAGCTGGCTGCCCTTTGTAAGTAGATCCTAAAGCATGGGCACTATCAGAGACAATCACGATACGGTTAAAGGCTTTTTGCCACTTGCTAGCAGCTGTAAAGAGATCCCGTTTCTTCTCCACGACTTGGAACAAACGGTCATAGTCGCAAACAATCCCTGCAAGCTCAACCGGAATAATCACCTTAGTCTTTTCAGTGATGGCTTGCTCAAGCAAGTCATAGTCCATTTCAAAAGTATCTGCTTGAATATCCACCATGACAGGGGTCGCTCCTACGTGAGTGATCACACTACATGAAGCTGTATAAGTCATAGCTGGAACGATGACTTCATCCCCAGGTCCCACTTCCAACACACGCAAAATCAACTCAAGAGCGGCTGTCGCAGAGTTGAGGCAGACTGTCTTAGGTGTCTGTGTGTATTGGGACAAGCGACGCTCCAGTTCTTTTGTCTTAGGACCTGTTGTGATCCAACCAGAACGAAGGGTATCCGCTACTTCAGCAATTTCAGCTTCGGTAATATCGGGAGGTGAAAATGGAATATTGTAATTTGGCATTGATTTGCTCCTTTTATCTGTACTCATTTTCTCATGACTACTTTATTTTAGCACTTCAAACACGGTTTGAAACATGATTTTGATGTCTCCAAGGAAACTAAACTCTCGGAGATAGGCGAGGTTATAGCGCATCTTTTCAGGGAGGACGTGCTCTACATAGGCCTGGTCAACCGACAGACCTTTCTCTGTCATCTGACTGATGATCGTGTCCTCATCCTTGTAGTTGATACTGGCTGGAGAGGTGATTCCTGCTGGCAAGAGCAAGGTCGCCATCATTTCAGGGCTATATTGCTCGGTGTAACGTGGCACTTCAGGTCGTGTGCCGACAAAGGACATCTCACCTTTAAGGACATTGACCAGCTGAGGTAGTTCGTCCAAACGCACACGGCGAATGAAATTTCCCACTTTGGTAATACGGCTATCGTTAGCTGAAGTCACCAGACTTCCTTTTTTATCCGCATCCGTTACCATAGTACGGAACTTCCAAATCTTGAACGGACGGTTGTACTGGGTCACGCGCTCTTGCTTGTAAATGACAGGTCCCTTGCTATCCAACTTGATCCAAATGCTCAAGATAAGAAAGACGGGAGAAGTCAAAACTAGCAAAAACAGGGCCAGAACCCAGTCCAGGCAACGCTTGAAAATCAGCGAACCCTTCCTTTTAGAGACAAGCTGGTAATAAGACTCAACCTCGCTTGATTGCATTTCCACGGGCAAGTCTTCCCATTTCAGCATGCTGTTTCTCCTTTGTTTTTATTATACTATTTGTCAACATTTCTCATTATACCACAAAATGGAAAAGGCAGTGCAAGAAATCTGTAATTTGAAGGATTTCCTTCTGGTGCTCAATGAAAATCAAAGTACAGCTTTGAGGTTCCAGATAAAGCTGACCTGGTTTGAAGAGGTTTTCAAAGAGTATTAGGACATGGCCCCTGCCTGCAAGCTATACATCTTGTGATAGGTTCCTCCCAAGTCCAAGAGTTCCTCATGGGTTCCACTCTCGATGATGCGCCCCTTATCCAAGACATAAATACAGTTGGCGTCCTGGATGGTCGAAAGGCGATGAGCAATGGCAATGGTTGTCCGTCCCTGTCTCATCTTAGCTAGGGAATCTTGAACCAAACTTTCTGTTTCAGAGTCAATATTGGCTGTCGCTTCATCCAAAATCAGGATTTTAGGCTGACTGGCGACAGTTCTGGCAAAGGCAAGAAGCCGGCGCTGTCCAGTAGAAAAGCTCGAACCACGCTCGGAAACAGGGGCATCATAACCCTGCGGAAGGTCCTGAATAAAGGAATCTGCATCCACAAAGGCAGCCGCAGCCTGGACCTCTTCATCACTAATGTCTTGGTACATGGCGATATTGGACTTGATAGTCCCGTGATAGAGGAAGGGATCCTGTAAGACCAAACCGATGTTTTTTCTCAGTTCTTCCTGACTGTAGTTTCGGATATCCACATCATCCAAGAGAACGCGGCCTGACTGAAATTCATAAAAGCGCATGAGGACATTGATAATGGAAGATTTCCCGGAACCTGTATGACCTACAAAGGCAATGGTTTCACCCTTCTTAACTGAAAAGGAAATGTCATCCAGAATCGGATGTTTGCCATCATAAGAGAAACACACATGTTCAAAACGAATATTGCCTTCTTGGACTTTGGCTTGCCCATCTTCTTGAAGAGGCTCATAGGTCGTCTCGTCAATCAAGGCAAAGACACGGCCTGCAGATACCATGGACGTTTGAAGGATTGAAAAGTTTTGCGTCACCTCAATTAGGGGATCAAAAAGGCGGTTGATATACTGGATAAAGGCATACATGGTTCCGGCCGTTATTCCGATAGAAAGACCACGGTAACCAAAGTAGGCCATCAAAACGGCGTAGCCTAGGAGTTTCAGCAAACTCATGGCAGGGCGCAAAAAGAGGGCATCCAAGGCTACAGAACGGTTGGCATAGACCAAGTGTTCTTGGTTGATTTCATCAAATTCTGCCTGCAGGCGCTTCTCTTGATTAAAGGCCTGGATAATCCTGATCCCCTCGATATTCTCTGCCAGCTTACTATTGATATCTGACAAGAGACTTCTGGTTTTCTCGATGATTTTCACTGACTTTTTCCGGTAGAGATTGACCAACAGAAAAATCAAGGGTAGAAAGAGCAAGACTAAAGCTGTCAAACGAAAATCCAGCACCAACATGGTATACAGAGTTGTCAGAAAGATGAAAACTGCTGAAATAAAGCTGGATAAAATCCCTGAAAACATATCACTGATGGTCTCGGTATCATTGGTCAAACGAGAAACGATGGAGCCTGCTGGCGTCTTGTCAAAATAAGACATGCCGAGTTTCTCCATATTGGCAAAGGCATCGCGACGAATATCTCTGACAATACTGTAGGACACCCGCGCAAAGAGAAGATTTCCGACATACTGGACCAGAGTTTGTAGGATATAGAGGCCATAGTAGGCTAATAAAACTGTAATAGCAAACTGATTGAGATTGCTGAGGTACTGGTCGATAAAGTGGGAAGCTACAAGGGGAATGACACTTTTAATGACCGTCGTCGCGAGGAGAAAACTGAGTGCCAAAAAGGTCAGGAGGCCATAGGGCTTGAGATAGGACATCAAGCGCTTCAATACAGCCCATTGTTCTTTCTTATTCTGCATCTTCTTCTCCTTTCATTTCCAACTGCTGAGACTGGTAAGTTTGGGCATACCAGCCATCCAGGGCTAGCAAGTCATCGTGCCTGCCCCGTTCGATAATTTGACCATTTTGCAGAACCAAGATTAGATCTGCATGGACGACTGCACTGAGGCGATGAGCCGTAATAATGGTTGTCTTGTCCTTTCGCGTCTCCTTGAGATTGTCAATAATCGCATACTCTGTCTTGGCATCCACGGCAGACAAGGAATCATCTAAAATCAAGATGTCAGGGTCTAAAATCATCGCCCGACTCATAGCCAGACGTTGCTTTTGACCACCTGATAGACTAACTCCTTTTTCACCGATCAACGTATCAAATCCTTGAGGCATGTCTACAATATCTTGGTAAACTTGAGCTAGTTTAGTCGCTTCCTCGACCGCTGAAAGGGGCAAATTAGGATTGCCGAAGCGGATATTGTCTAAGATAGAGGTCGCAAAGAGGAACTGGTCCTGAGGGACATATCCCATGAGACCACGAAGGTCTGTCAGACGATAATCCCGAATATCGTGACCGTTTAGATAAATAGCTCCCTTATCCACATCGTATTCACGCAAGAGGAGCTTAATCAAGGACGTTTTCCCAGAGCCTGTCTGACCGACCAAGCCCAGAGTTTGCCCTTTTTCTAAACTAAAGTGAATATCCGTCAGTGTTTCCTCATTTTCAAAGGCAAAGCTGTCAATGGCGTACTCCAAACGTCCATTTTCAATACCGTCCAGAGGAAATTCAGGATCTTGTACAGGTGATTCCTGAGACAAAAGATTTTCAATCCGCTGGTAAGAAACCTTTCCTCGCTGAGTAATATTAAAGAGGAAACCAATAGCCATAAGAGGCCAGACCAGCATATCCAAGTAGCTGATAAAGGTAACCAGATTTCCAACAGTGATCTGCCCCTCCTGCACCATTAAGGAACCGACCAAGAGGGTTAAAACATAGGATGAACCAACAAACAAGAGAACCATGGGGTCAAAGAGACTATCGTATTTCATGGTTTGGAGATTCTTTTGGAAGGTCAATTCATTGACCGCTTGAAAGGACTTCAACTCATCCGCCTGATAACCGAAAGACTTGGTCACCTTGATACCTGATACAGACTCCTGTACCTTGTTATTGAGTTCAGAAAAGGCAGCTTGAGATTCGCCAAAGGCCTTGTGGGTCTTTCTCCCTAGACGACTGGTCGCATAAGCCATGAAAGGCAGGGGCAAAATAGCAACCAGAGTCATCTGCCAGGAAATACTAAAAAGCATAGTCAGCAAAGTCACCAGTGCCGTGATAGAAGCATCCACTGCTGACATGACTCCGCCACCTGCGAGACGAGTTAGGGCATTGATATCATTGGTGGCGTGTGCCATCAAGTCCCCCGTCCTATAGGTCTGATAAAAGGCTGGCGACATTTTAGTAAAATGCTCAAACAATCGAGACCGCATAATCTGCCCCAAACGATAGGAAGTTCCAAGGATATACATGCGCCAAACATAGCGCAGATAGTACATCCCAAAGGCTGCCAGCAGTAGATAAAATAGATTAAGAAGCAGGTCCTGCTGAGTTAATCGCCCTGATGTAATGGCATCAATGACCCGCCCCATGACCATGGGGGGAATAAGGTTGAGGACGGAAACCAAGACCAAGGCCACAATCCCGACTAGATAACGGCGCTTTTCTAACTTGAAAAACCACCAGAGTTTTTGAATAATGGACATAAAATCCCTTTCTAATGACAAATGGAAACCTGAGGCCAAGACTCAATGAAAATCAAAGAGCAAACTAGGAAACTAGCCGCAGGCTGCTCAAAGCACTGCTTTGAGGTTGTAGATAGAACTGACGAAGTCAGTAACCTACATACGGCAAGGCGACGTTGACGCAGTTTGAATTTGATTTTTGAAGAGTACAAGACCTCAGGTTTTTCTTATTCATAAGTTACGACTGAGACGACACCCTTGTCATACTCAGCGATAAAGATATTGGCCACATTGTCATACCCTTGTTTGCTGAGATTATCAAGCAGCCATTCTTCGCTCCGACCAATGGTCTCCAAAATTTCAACTTGGATCACACCGTCTGTGACAACAGGATACTTGGGATTCTCATCTCCCATTTGGACTACGATGAGTTGACCATTTTGCTCCTGCATAGCGCGTTTGACTTGTTTCATTTGGAAAATTCCCTGGCTACGAAGTTTGAGAGCAACATCTGCCGCAGACAAACCAACTGAACGACAGGCTTCTGGGTCAATCTTCCCATTTTTGATGAGCAGGGTTGGCTTCCCATCAATCAAACGTTTCACAAAGTGAACATTGTTGTTGAGCCATTTGAGAGTCAAGACCAGAATGGTCCACATGATCAAGATAACTGCATACTGAAGGATACTGATAGCGCTATTGTAAATCACCCCACCGATGATACCCCCGAGTACATAGTTCTGAATTTGATCTATTGCTGAGTTAGGCGCTAGGTTGCCCTTTCCGGTCACATTAATTACGAAAACCAGAGAAAAGAGACCCAAGGCTAGTTTGATTAAAATTTCGATATAATTGAGTGTCATTTGTTCACCTCCACCAGTTCAATTGCATCTGTTTTATACAATTCGACTTTCTCTAGCAGGTACTTGTCTGGCTCACTTCCGTTCAAGGCACGATAATAGCGATCTCCCACCTTGATAAGTGCGCCATCCGTGTCCGCAGAAGTATTGACATAGACCTCTGACTTGTCTACTCCCAATTCTTTGGAAACAAGCTCGATGAAATGAAGTGAAGCTTGAAATTTATTGTTAGAAACTTGATTGTTTTGATAAGTCGTGATGCTGACCAAAAGGAGAGCTAATAAGGTCAAAGCTGAAATCATGACCAACTCACGAAACTTGGTGCCCTTTTTATCATGGTAAGCCTTGAAAGCTAAAAATCCTGTCACAGCTAATAGGACAATCCCTAAAGCAATCATGATGCCATTTTGCTGACCGATTTGGCTGAGGACATAGTCATAAGAATAGAATTTCATGTATTTTCACTCCCTTTCATAAAATCATTCTTAATTATAAACGAAAGAGGGTGATTTTTCAAACCATACGTTGGGGAAATGCGCCTTTTTTTGGTATAATATAGTCTGTAATCTGAATGAAAAAGGTAACTTTATGAAACTCATCTCATGGAATATTGATTCCCTCAATGCAGCCCTAACGAGCGACTCAGCTCGTGCAAAATTGTCCCAAGAAGTCCTACAAACTTTGGTAGCTGAAAATGCTGATATTATCGCTATCCAGGAAACCAAGCTTTCTGCCAAGGGTCCTACTAAAAAACACTTGGAAATTTTAGAAGAACTCTTCCCAGGTTATGAAAACACTTGGCGTTCCTCTCAAGAGCCTGCCCGCAAAGGCTACGCTGGAACCATGTTCCTTTATAAGAAAGAACTCACACCAACGATTAGCTTCCCAGAAATCGGTGCTCCTTCTACCATGGACTTGGAAGGCCGCATCATCACCTTGGAATTTGATACATTTTTCGTGACCCAAGTTTACACTCCAAACGCTGGCGACGGTCTCAAACGCTTGGAAGAGCGTCAAGTCTGGGACGTCAAATATGCTGAGTATTTGGCGCAACTAGACAAAGAAAAACCAGTCCTTGCGACTGGAGACTACAACGTAGCTCACAAGGAAATCGACCTTGCAAATCCTGCCAGCAACCGCCGTTCACCAGGATTTACAGACGAGGAACGTGCTGGCTTTACCAACCTCTTGGCAACTGGATTTACCGACACCTTCCGTCATCTTCACGGCGATGTCCCAGAGCGCTACACTTGGTGGGCGCAACGCAGCAAGACTTCTAAAATCAACAATACAGGCTGGAGAATCGACTACTGGCTCACTAGCAACCGTGTGGCTGACAAGGTGACCAAGTCTGACATGATTGACTCAGGTGCGCGTCAAGACCATACGCCGATTGTATTGGAAATTGAACTCTAAGGAGAAAGCTAATGGACTATCAAGCTGTCATTCCTGAATTTGTAGTATCTGACCTCGAAAAGTCACGCCACTTCTACTGCGACTTGCTGGGATTTTCTGTCGAATACGAGCGTCCAGAGGAGAAATTTCTCTTCCTCTCGCTTGAAGACTGCCAACTTATGCTAGAAGAAGGCAGCACAGAAGAATTAGCCCAACTAACCTATCCTTTCGGGCGCGGTGTCAATATTTCCTTTGGTATTGAAGATGTCCCTCAGCTCCACCAAAAACTGCTGGAAGCTGACTATCCTATTTATCGTCCTTTGACTAAGAGAACATTTCGTGTTGGGGATCACTACATCTATCCTCACGAATTTGCAGTCTTGGATCCTGATGGTTATTTTTTAAGATTTAGCGAATAGAAGAATAAAAGGCTACAATACTTTCTAGTGTTGCAGCCTTTTATTCGTTCGCTTTTATGATCTATTTACTAACAAAATATTTGATTTATAAAGCTAATTGGTGTAAAATAAAAACATTGGTAGCAGCCTATTTAAAATTGAATATCATTTTACTTGTTTATGTCGTGAATTGGCACGACGTTTCTACAAGGTGCCGGAACACCTAACAATGAGTATGTCAGCTGGAGGTATGGTTTTGGCCATACCTATTTTGGGGACTTACTTAGGGGATTAAGTAGGTCCTTTTTGAATATTTTTGTTAAAGCACGCCTTTAAGTGTAAACTAAATATTTTTAATATTTCCCTTAATTAGTGCGGACGGGAGCAACTTCCTTCGGAATTTCATCCCTAATTTTTGAGCCAAAAGTCTCAAAAATCCCGTCATAGACAATAACAAGATTATTGTCTATGATACCACTACGGCGGGAAATATTTGATAAAACTCGCTTCGCTCGTACTAGTTTTATCAAATATATAGTACTAGCAAACTGGTTCACTATAGAAATATTTAACCAACAAGTAAACTGGCTTTTAGACTTTAGGAGGTCTTATGAAATTATTAGAAGAGCGCATCCTCAAGGATGGTCATATCTTGGGGGACAACATCCTCAAGGTGGATTCCTTTTTAACTCACCAAGTTGACTTTAGCTTGATGCGAGAGATTGGTAAGGTATTCGCGGAAAAATTCGCTTCTGCTGGCATTACCAAGGTCGTGACCATTGAAGCTTCAGGCATTCCCCCAGCTGTTTTTACAGCTGAAGCTTTGAATGTTCCCATGATTTTCGCCAAGAAAGCTAAAAACATCACCATGAACGAAGGCATATTAACCGCCCAAGTCTACTCCTTTACCAAGCAGGTGACCAGCACCGTTTCCATCGCTGGAAAATTCCTCTCACCAGAGGACAAGGTCGTGATTATTGACGATTTCCTTGCTAATGGACAAGCTGCCAAAGGCTTGATCCAAATCATCGAACAAGCCGGAGCAAAAGTTGAAGCGATAGGTATCGTGATTGAAAAATCTTTCCAAGATGGTCGTGATTTGCTTGAAAAAGCAGGGTATCCAGTCCTATCACTGGCTCGCTTGGATCGTTTCGAAAATGGTCAGGTCGTATTTAAGGAGGCAGATCTCTAATGCAACAACAAGAAAAACATTCACAAGCAGCCGTTCTTGGCTTGCAACACTTACTAGCCATGTACTCAGGTTCTATCCTGGTTCCTATCATGATTGCGACAGCTCTTGGCTATTCAGCTGAGCAGTTGACCTACCTGATCTCCACAGATATCTTCATGTGTGGGGTGGCCACCTTCCTCCAACTCCAACTCAACAAATACTTTGGGATTGGACTACCAGTCGTTCTCGGAGTTGCCTTCCAATCCGTCGCTCCCTTGATTATGATTGGGCAAAGTCACGGTAGCGGTGCTATGTTTGGTGCCCTTATCGTTTCAGGGATTTATGTAGTTCTGATTTCAGGAATTTTTTCAAAAGTAGCTAATCTTTTCCCTTCTATCGTAACAGGCTCTGTCATTACCACGATTGGATTGACCCTGATTCCTGTCGCTATTGGAAATATGGGAAATAACGTCCCAGAACCAACTGGTCAAAGTCTCTTGCTTGCTGCTATCACTGTTCTGATTATCCTCTTGATCAACATCTTTACCAAAGGATTTATCAAGTCTATCTCCATTTTGATTGGACTGGTTGTCGGAACTGCCATTGCTGCCACTATGGGCTTGGTTGACTTCTCTCCTGTGGCTGCAGCACCGCTTGTTCATGTCCCAACTCCACTCTACTTTGGAATGCCAACCTTTGAAATCTCATCTATTGTCATGATGTGTATCATCGCAACGGTTTCTATGGTTGAGTCCACTGGTGTTTACCTAGCCTTGTCTGATATCACCAATGACCCAATCGACAGCACGCGCCTGCGCAACGGTTATCGTGCAGAAGGTCTGGCCGTACTTCTCGGAGGAATTTTTAACACCTTCCCTTACACAGGATTTTCACAAAACGTTGGTTTGGTTAAATTATCAGGTATCAAAACCCGTCTACCAATCTACTACGCAGCTGGTTTCCTAGTCCTCCTTGGACTCCTTCCTAAGTTTGGCGCCCTCGCCCAAATCATTCCGAGCCCTGTTCTTGGAGGGGCCATGCTGGTGATGTTTGGTTTTGTTTCCCTTCAAGGGATGCAAATCCTCGCTCGCGTTGATTTTGCTAACAATGAACACAACTTCCTTATTGCAGCTGTCTCCATCGCTGCAGGTGTCGGACTCAACAATAGTAATCTCTTTGTCAGCATGCCGACAGCCTTCCAAATGTTCTTCTCAAACGGAATCGTCGTAGCCAGCCTACTGGCCATTGTCCTCAATGCAGTATTAAACCGGAAAAAGAAATAAGAAAAAGAGGTGTGAGCCTCTTTTTTGTTTATTTATATCCTCACCTGTCTGTCTTCTGACCGCTGGCCTGTCACAAACATGGTAAAGGTTGCCTTGCAGACATTTCTGCCTTCTTGATTGGTGATATCGACATCCACGACACAGGTTGTGCGACCTTGATGGACACATTCTCCTTTAATGGTCAGCACATCGTCGAGTTTTCCTGCCTTAAGGTAGTTGATAGAGGACTGGAGCGTCACTCCATCAAGCCCTAGCGAGATAACCACCAAACCACTAATCTGGTCACAAAGGGTGAAGAGATAGCCACCATGGGCATTGCCATAGTAGTTGAGTGACGAGTCCACCACTTTGGTCGTCACTACAACCTGACCATCTCTCATTTGTTCAATTTCGTAATTTTCAAAGGCAGATATAGCGTCAAAATGAAAATCTTTCATCGTTTCCTCCTGATAGTTCAAACGACACTATGATACTACTTTTTATAGGACTGCGCAAGGAGAAAGCTCCTAGTCTGGCAAAATTCCGACCTGTTCTACAAAGCGCATAAAGGCTACCTGTCCCTGCTCAGTCTGCTTGTAAACCCCTGCGTCCTCCAAAACACGCGCAAAAATAGTGCCCACAGAGTCCTTGACGATTTCAAGGGCTTTTTCTTTATCTGCTAGATCCGGATGTTGGGCTTTGAGCTGGTCTGCCCATTCCTGATGATAGTCGGCAACTATATCATCATCTCCCACGAGGTAGCTAGCAACCTGCTCCACTTCCGCTTTCAGACGAGGTGGTAAGATAGCCAAGCCCATGACCTCAATCAAGCCGATATTTTCCTTCTTGATATGTTGAACATCCTTGTGGGGATGATAGATACCATCAGGATGCTCTGGCGATGTCTGATTATCCCGCAAGACCAAGTCCAATTCAAACTGACCATCTCGTTTACGGGCAATGGGTGTAATGGTGTGATGCGGTGTCCCGTCTGTCCCTGCTAAAATCTGCACTGCAGGATCTGAATACTGGCGCCATTCTTGCAAAATCTTGTCAGCCAAGTTGATCAAATACTCTTTTGAATCCGAGGTCAAACGTAGCACTGACATAGGCCACTTGACAATCCCAGCCTTGACCTGCTCAAAACCAGCAAAACAGAAAGTCTTTTGTAAAGGAGCTAATTCCATAGGGAAAACATGTCGGCCTCCCTGATAGTGATCATGAGTCAGAATAGAGCCTCCCACGATTGGCAGGTCGGCATTAGAGCCCGCAAAATAGCCCGGAAACTGCTCTACGATAGCCAGCAGACGCTCAAAACTCTGACGACTAATAGCCATGGGACGATGCTGACCATCTAAGAAAATACAGTGCTCATTAAAATAAGCATAGGGCGAATACTGGAAGCCCCACTCCTGGCCCGCCATTTCGAAACGGATAATGCGGTGATTGCTGCGAGCTGGGTGGTTAACCCGACCATGGTAGCCTTCGTTCTCTAGACAGAGTTGACACTGTGGGTAATTGCTAGCTTGAACCAACTTAGCTGCCGCAATCTCTTTTGGATCCTTTTCAGGTTTAGACAGATTGATGGTAATCTCAAGTTCTCCGTAGTCAGATGGTACACGATAAGCAATATTCTTAGCAATGGCCTTGAGCTTGATGTAGTCATTTTTCTGGCTAAGTTGGTAGAAGTCCGCAATTGCCTGCTCGGGAGATTGGGCATAGGTTTTCCAAAAGTCACGATTGACCTGACTTGGACAAGGTGTCACCAAGTCCATCAATTCAGCACCGAGGATTTCACGCGCAGTCTGACTATCCTCAATCGTCTCTAATCGAACCGCCTCCTCAACCAACTGGTCCTTGAGGTCAATCAATTTATCCAGATCCGTCTCAACCTCCAAAACACCATCTCCCACTCGTGCCAAGACACGATTGGTTAGGTAGATTCGATCCATTTCCTCAAAAGCACTTTCAGCAATAACTTCCGTGATAAATGCATCTAGAACTCCTTGACTCATTGATTCTCCTTCTTACTTTCTAAATAGTCTCTGACAGCATCTAAATCCTGAAAAACTTGTTCTGTTTTATTTAAGAAAGACTGTGCTGGCATTTTCAAGTCTGGAATACAAATAACTGGTATCCCAGCTCTATACGCTGCTTCAATCCCTGCTTCACTATCCTCTAATACTAAGCAATTCTCTGGTAAAACATTCAAATCACTACAGGCCTTTAAAAATATATCAGGGTAAGGTTTGCTTCTCTTTACATCTTTTGCAAAAACTAGATGGTCAAATAAGGACAGTATACCATTGCTATCCAAAATCATTCTAGCTCTAGATTCAACACTTGAAGTTGCTAAAGCGATTGGAATACCTTCTCTTTGCAAAAAAGCAAGCAAATTTTTAGCACCTTTTTTTAAATTTACACCTTTGGCTAATATTCGAGCTTCCAGTTCATAAACTTTTTCCAAGGTTTGGTCAAAGTTCCAAGGTAAATCATAGGTATCTAAAAATCGTTGAACATTCTCCTCTTCCCTATGTCCACTGTATTCTCTAGAATATGTTTCTTCTGTGAAAGGAATTCCAAAATCTTTAAGCAATTCTTGATAAACTTTTAGAGAAATGATCTCAGTATCAGCTAATAAGCCATCTAAATCAAATATTACAGCGTCCATTTACTTCTCTCCTAGTCTAAAACGCGAGTGCCACCTGCAACTTCAGCGATATAGAAGCTTGGAGCATATCCAACGACTTCCTCGTAGTGCTTGCCTACAGCTTCCTTAAAGGCCTCAACAGCGTCTTTTTGAACCAAGGCAATGGCACATCCGCCAAATCCTGCCCCTGTCATACGAGCACCAAGAACACCTTCTTGGGCCCAAGCTGTGTGAACAAGGGTATCCAATTCCAAGCCAGTCACTTCATAGTCATGTTCTAGAGAAACGTGTGACGCATTCATCAAGCGACCAAATGTTTCCAAATCACCTGCTTGAAGTGCTGCTTGAGCTTTAAGAGTACGTTGGTTTTCAAGCACAGCATGGCGAGCACGTTTTAAGCGATTTTCATCTTTAATCAGATAGCTGTATTGGTCAAAGGCCCACTCATCCAATTCACCCAAGGTCTGAATATCCAAGGCAACTTGCAATTCTTCCACAGCTTTTTCACACTCAGCACGGCGTTCATTGTATTTAGAATCTGCCAATTCACGACGTTTGTTGGTGTTCATGATAACAACGACATTGTCCTTCAAATCAAGCGGCACCAAGTCGTATTCTAACGTATTGGTATCTAGGTAAATGGCACGTTGGTCAGCACCCATACCGATGGCAAACTGGTCCATGATACCAGAGTTTACTCCGATAAAGTTGTTTTCTGTTTGTTTTCCGATTTTAACCAAATCCAAACGATCTAGTTTTAAATCAAAGAGATGCTCTGCCACAACACCAGTCAAGAGTTCCAAAGATGCTGATGATGACAAGCCAGCTCCATTTGGGATATTCCCATAAACATAAAAATCAAACCCTTTGTCAATCACGTGTCCAGCTTCTTGCAAGAAATGAAGAACCCCTTTTGGATAGTTGGTCCAGCTGTGCTCTTTTTCAAATTTGAGGTCAGCAAGAGGCACTTCGATGATACCCTTGTCCTCAAAGTTGGCTGAGTAGAAACGCAAAACTTGGTCGTCACGTTTTCGAGCCGCCCCATAAGTTCCCAAGGAAATCGCAGCAGGAAAAACGTGACCGCCATTGTAGTCCGTGTGTTCACCAATTAAATTGATGCGGCCAGGTGAAAAGAAGGTTTGGTCTGCTTCTTGACCAAAAACGGCAAGAAAGTCTTTGCGAAGGGCTTGAGCAGTAAGATCTTGTGTCATATAAATTCTCCTTTGACTGTCCGTTAAGTCACCTTAACGTGTAATCGTTTTCTTCTATTGTATCCAAGGAATTTACCAAGGTCAATCCTTTTTACTAAACTTTTACTAAACTATCAGTAAAAAGCAGAAAAATATGATATACTAACCTAAAAGGAGGAGGATTTATGGCTACCTTAAAAGATATCGCACAGCTAGCCTCTGTCTCTATCGCGACCGTATCTCGTGTCCTCAATCGCGACCAGAGTCTATCTGTTACAGAAGAAACCAGACACCGTATTTTAACTGTCGCTGAAGAGCTGGGCTACACCAAGCATCTCAAGACAGGCGAATCCCACAAGCCCAAGCAAAAGATTGCCATTATCCAATGGGTCAGCGAACAAGGGGAGTTGGACGACCTCTACTATTATCAGATTCGTCTAGGTATTGAAAAAAGAGCCCAAGAGTTGGACTATGACATCTTGCGCTATTTTAATGACCATCCTTTTACACTGAGCGAGGAAGTGATTGGCATTCTCTGCATCGGAAAGTTCAGCCGAGCTCAGATTGCTGCCTTTGAAGAATACCAAAAACCTTTAGTCTTTATAGACAGCGATACCCTCTCACTAGGTCATACCTGTATTATTACTGACTTTTACACTGCTGTGAAACAAGTTGTAGACCATTTCCTCAGCCAAGGGATGAACCGTATCGGAATTCTCACAGGCCTTGAGGAAACAACCGACCAGGAAGAAATAATCCAGGATAAGCGACTAGAAAATTTCAAAGACATTACCCAAGCAAAGGGAATCTACCATGAAGAACTGGTCTTTCAGGGAAGCTTTACTGCCCAGTCTGGCTATGACTTGATGAAAGAGGCCATTCACAAGCTAGGAGAACAACTCCCACCAGCCTTTTTCGCAGCCAGCGATAGTTTAGCCATCGGTGCCCTTCGTGCCCTTCAAGAAGCTGGAATCAGCCTACCAGACCGTGTCAGTCTCATTTCTTTTAACGACACTAGCCTGACCAAGCAGGTCTATCCTCCCCTCTCCAGTATCACTGTCTATACCGAAGAAATGGGCCGAGCAGGCATGGATATTCTTAATAAGGAAGTTCTACACGGTCGCAAAATCCCCAGCTTGACTATGCTGGGAACCAGACTGACTTTGAGAGAAAGTACGAGGAATGAATAGGATAACAAAACGACCTCTAGCGAGATCGTTTTTCTAATGATGATGCCCATGCTTCTGCTCTAACTTTCTCACCCTCCGCTTATGTTGTGCATGATTGCTTTTACTGCTATCCACTTCAATAGTGATATTCAGCACGCCTCTTTCTTCTAAAAATTGACGCACCACTTCTTTGGTCTCCATCATCTGCTCCCAGTCCTCGATACAGATGTGGACAATAGCATTGTTCTCTAAACCGTCCATGGACCAAATGCTAAGTTGATTGACACTTTTGACATTGGGTAGAGCCTCTAAATCCTTCTCCAAATCATATGTCTCGACCCCTTCTGGCACAGAATCTAGGAAAATTTTCAGTGCGCTCCAAAAGCGAGGAATGGCTTTCGACAGAATAAAGATAGAAATAACCAGCGATAAAAGCGGATCAAGGATATACCAATCTGTAAATCGGAGGATAATCGCCATTAGGATGACAGCCAACCAACCAAGAGTGTCTTCCAAAAAATGCAGGCTAAGAATTGACTCGTTCTTTGTCTTTCCTTTACGGACTACTAGACTAGCTAGCACATTAATAGCCACTGCAATGATTCCCAGCCAGAGGATACCATTTTCATTAACGGGTTGCGGGTGAACGATCTTTGTGATATTTTCCAAGATCACTAGGACAGACCCTATCATAAGAATCACAGCCGTTAGCATGGCCCCTAAAAGGCTAAAACGTTTGTAACCCAAGGTGTACTGTCTATCTTCTTCACGGTTTGAAATTGTTTCTAGAAGGGCTGATATACCAATGGCTATAGCATCCCCCAGGTCATGAACAGAATCAGCAAGAACTGCACTCGAACCAAAGATTCCTCCTGCGATAAACTCAACAATCGCATAGCTTAAATTTAAGAAAAAAGCTAACCAGATAGATGTTTTAGAACTCATTTCTCTCCCTCCTTTGGTATAATGGGTATATACATACTTCTTTCATTTGTATTATCTAATAAAATCCAAAGAAAGGATAGAAGCAAACTGTCAGTCCTGTTCAGTTCTGAACAGTTTGTCTCAAGTGTCTATATGCAAAAAAGAGACCGTCGAGTCAGTAAGACGAAAAAAGCCATCTATCAAGCTTTTTTACAACTTTTGAACGACAAAGGCTATGATGCCACTACTGTTCAGGATATCATTGACCTAGCAGATATTGGACGTTCTACTTTTTACTGTCATTACGAAAGTAAGGAACTCCTTTTAGATGAGCTCTGTCGCTACCTCTTTCACCATCTCTTTGAAAGGGAAGAACACTTGACTACCGAGGACTACCTCGCACATATCTTTTTACATTTTCAGAAAAACCAGGACCATGTCACCAGTCTCCTTTTTTCCAAAAACGACTACTTCCTCCGCCAACTACACAAGGAACTCGAACACCACGTTTATCCCATGGTGGCGGATGACTTGCAAGAGGCCTATCCAAACATTCCGGACTCCTACCTCCAGCATTTTGTTGTGACGAACTTTATTGAGACCCTAACTTGGTGGCTAAAAAAAGGAAAATCCTATACCGAAGACCAAGTGGTGAGATTTTACCTTGATGTAATTGAGATAAACTCTACAACTCCACTTGATAACTAAGCCTGTAAATCAGAAAGGAACCAACTATGTTAACTTCGATGATTCTAGGAATACTAACAATTGTACTAGCTCTCGCCTTCTCATTGCTTCACCTTGCTGCTGCTTTTTCAGCTATGAAACAAAAGAACTACAGTCTAGGAAATAAGTGCATCTTGGTCGGCAGTTGCCTCACTTCTCTGGCTCTAGCCATCTTTTACTTCGTTCCAGTTGCAACCATTCTTCTATGGATTGTGGGTGCGAGTATTGTCTGCTATGGAGCCTACTGGAACGGCCAACAGACAGAAAGTCAACATATATCGCACCACATCATTCGTATAACGAGCGCTATCGTTATTACAGTGTTACTCATTTTGCTCTAACACAAAAAAAGGATCATCTGATCCTTTTTTACTTTTTAAACACTCTTTGCGGCCTTGCTCCACTGATACCACCCAACTAGACTATTGATCAAGTAAATCAGGTATTTCCCTTGGATTTGCAGGCTTTCTCCCCACCAGAGATAGATTGAAAAGACATTGGTAGCTGCCCAGAATATCCATTGTTCACGGTAAACAGCTGTCATGAGGATTTGCCCAACCCCATTGGTCGCATCGGTGATGGAATCACGATAAGGACGATTGGCTCCGATAGACTGATAAATGAACCCAAATACCAACCACCAAAGAACACTAATGGAAAGATACTTGGTCCAACCCTTGCCATCCAGTTCACGCGCGACAAACTCCTGCTTTTCTTTCTTGAACTGTGCCTGGTAGATCCAAACTAGAAGTCCAATTGGCTGCATGGCCGTAAAGTAAAGTGTCGTTAGCACCTCACCATAAAAGCCTTTCTGCAAAGCCAAGATAAGGTAAATGACAGAGTTAATCAAGCCAAAAAGGTAATTACTTGCTCGACCTTCCGATACAAAGATGACACAGATAATACCAGTTAGACTACAAATCATCCCAACCCAGTCAACAATGCGGTGTTCATAAATCAACTCCAGCCAGATTGGAAAACTTCCTAAAACCAGCAGGTAAAGCCACTGAGCAAAACTACGATTGGCAAAGAGGTCATTCCAGATAGCCTTCATGGTTCCTGAAAATCCCAAATCAGCCATAGCAGCAACCATACGGCGGTAACCGCCAGACATCTCACCAAGAGTAATTTTGATGTTCTTGAGTTTTGTTTGCAAATAAGTCGTCATATTTTCTCCTTTTGTTTTTAAAGAGCCGTGTCTGGATAGACTTTCGGACGCAACGCTCTATTATATATCTACTGAACTGTCTATACACAAGAATTCCATCCTTAGTCGACATGAGCTGGAAATCCTTATTTGTTAAGTAGTTCACAACACATTATACACCTATTATCTGAATAGTCAAGTGTATTTACAGTAAAATCTTGGAAATTCCTGAAAATTTTCTCTTATAGTCTTCGAAAATTAAATTCAAACTACGTCAGCGTCGCCTTACCGTACTCAAGTACAACCTGCGGCTAGCTTCCTAGTTTGCTCTTTGATTTTCATTGAGTATTATTTTCCATTTTAAATGACATCTAGTAACTCTTATACCAAAAAAGCCCAGACGACATTGTCTGAGCATTCTTCTGTATAGGCGTATAACCAAGTTGAGTTTAGCATTTTCAAGCTATTTCTTCAACAAACCTTGTTCTTGTAGAAATTCTTTGGCTACTTGTTCTGCTGACTTGCCTTCAACACCGACTTGGTAGTTGAGCTGGCTCATCTGGCTTTCCGTGATTTTACCAGCCAATTTATTGAGAACTGTCTCCAACTCAGGATGTTTCTTGAGAAGAGCTTCTTTCATAAGTGGTGCCCCTTGATAAGGCGGGAAGAGTTGCTTGTCATCTTCCAAGACCTGCAAATCATAACGCGCCAACTCTGCATCTGTCGAATAGGCATCTGTGATTTGAATATCGCCTGACTGAATTGCCTGATAGCGAAGGGCTGGCTCCATGGTCGCTACGTTGAGATTGAGACCATACATTGATTGCAATCCCTTATTGCCATCTTCACGGTCATTAAATTCGAGTGTAAAGCCTGCCTTCAACTGTCCTTCCACTTTTTTCAAGTCCGAAATGGTCTTCAAGCCATATTCTTGAGCAATTTTTTTCGGAACAGCTACAGCGTAGGTATTTTGATAAGACATAGGTTTGAGATAGGCTAGATGATCCTGTTTGGCAATGCCATCACGCGCCACCTGATAAACCTGATCTGGCTCATGACCCACTTTAGGTGATGGCTGAAGCAAACTTTCAGTCACCGTACCAGTAAATTCAGGATAGATATCAATATCCCCTTTTTTCAGAGCTTCATAGAGGAAGCTTGTTTTCCCAAAATTCGGCTTAACAGTCGCAGTCATACTGGTATTTTCTTCAATCAGCAACTTATACATATTGGCCAAGATTTCTGGTTCAGGCCCCAATTTCCCAGCAATCACCAAGTTTTCTTTCTCTTTTTGAGCCAAGAGGGCTGGACTATAAGACAGACCGAGCAATATGGTCACCAAGGCAAAACCAGAGAAAATCGTCCGCAATTTTGCTTTTTCCATCACTTTTAGTAGGAAGTTAAAGGCAATAGCAAGCACTGCAGAAGAAAGGGCCCCAATCAAAATCAGACTAGTATTATTACGGTCAATTCCCAAAAGGATAAAGGAACCCAGTCCGCCAGCCCCAATCAAGGCTGCCAAGGTCGCCGTACCGATAATCAAGACCGCTGCCGTCCGAATCCCAGACATTATGACAGGCATGGCAAGTGGAATTTCAAATTTCTTGAGACGCTCCCATCTGGTCATCCCAAAGGCAATCCCAGCCTCTTGCAGACTTGGATCAATTCCCTTTAACCCCGTGATGGTATTTTGCAAAATCGGGAAAATCGCATAAATCACTAGTGCTGTCAAAGCAGGCAAGGTTCCAATTCCCATCAAGGGAATAAAGAGTCCTAACAAGGCCAGAGACGGAATGGTCTGGAAAATCCCTGCAATCTGCAAGACCCAGTCCGCCATCTTTTCATGATAACGAAGATAAACAGCCAAGGGAATCGCGATAAAAATAGCTAGTAACAAGGTTAAAAGTGACAACTGCAAATGTTGAGATAGAGCTGTTACCCAATCACCAAAACGATCCTGAAAAGTTGATATCAAATTAGTCATGAACACTACCTCCAAACAAGTCTGCTACAAAGTCTGTTGCAGGAGCCTTTAAAATCATCTCAGGATTCGCCACCTGACGAATCTCTCCATCCTGCAAGACAGCAATACGGTCCGCTAATTTCAAAGCTTCATCCGTATCATGGGTCACAAAAATCGTTGTCATCCCAAACTCCTTATGCAATTCTTTCGTCAGAACCTGTAGCTGTTTTCTCGAAATAGCATCCAAGGCTGAAAAAGGTTCATCCATGAGGAGAATCTTAGGCTGACCAATCATGGCACGGACAATACCGACCCGTTGTTGCTCCCCACCAGACAGTTCACTAGGAAGACGATGACCATAGTCAGCTACTGGCAAGCCAACTTTTTCCAAGAGCTCTTCTGTTTTCTGAGCAATCTCTTCCTTGCTCCAACCCTTCATCTCAGGAATGAGGGCAATATTTTCCGCAACCGTTAGATTGGGGAACAGAGCAATAGCCTGTAAAACATAACCAGTAGAAAGGCGAAGCTCACGCTCATCATAGTCTTTGATGCGCTTGTTATCCATATAAATATTTCCATCAGTGGGTTCCAAAAGACGGTTAATGATCTTAATCATGGTCGTCTTACCGGACCCAGAAGGTCCAACTAAAACCATAAATTCCCCATTCTCAATCCGTAAATTGACATCTCTCAAAACATCTTTTTCTGTGTAGCGTAGCGCTACATTTTTATATTCAATCATTCTTTGTCCTCAATTTTTACGATAACCTTGCCAAAAGATTGGCTACTTTCCAGATAAGCATGTGCATCCTGGATTTGTTCAATAGAAAATACTTTTTCAGGTCGTACATCTACCTGATAACGCTCTACAAAGTCCACCAAAGCTTGAAGCTTGCTTTGAGACACATTACCAGAAGCAAAGGTTGTTAAGTAGAGATTACGATAAAGCATTTCGATCGGGTCAAAGTCTGGAATAGTCCATTGACCGCCCAGCAAGCCAAAAGAACAGATGATACCACCATCTGCCGTCCGAGCAAATGTATCAAAAATAGCACTCGGACCGACAAGATCCAAGACCTTGTCAAACTGCTCTTCCGTTTGCAAGACACCGTCCTTGTCCAAAATCACCTGGTCAAATCCTGCCTCTTTTAATTGCATTTCCTTGCTCAGACTACGGCTACTTCCCGCTAGATAGACATTTGGAAATTGCCCCTTGAGAAGTTTTGCAAAAGCAAGCCCAACACCACTCGTCGCTGCTCGAACCAGAACTCGGTTTCCCTCTTCAATCTTGAGATTGAAATAAGAGCCAAATGCTGTATAGTAGGTTTCAGGCAGAGCGATTAAACTTTCCAAAGCAAGCCCTGTCCTCACAGGATAAACCTGTTCATCTGGTAGCAAAACATACTCAGCATAACCACCATCAAAAGCGCGCCCCATTTCTCCCATTATGGAGATGACTTGCTGCCCGACCTGCAAATCGGGACGATTGGTCTCCTCTACAAGTCCCACACATTCAATTCCTAAAATCCGTGGGAATTGAACGGACGGTGATAGTCCTTGACGAGTAAAAATCTCGCTATGGTTGATTCCAAATCCTTGCACCTTGACCAAGGTCCAACCTTCTTTAACAGTCGGTTTTGGAACTTCCACAACCTGCAGAACTTCTGGTCCCCCAGCTTCCTTGACAAGCACAGCTTTCATCTTAGTATCTCCTTTTAAAACTTCCCTCGGTTGGTCAAGTCTTCTACCTTAGGCATAACTTCCTTATTATCCCAATGCTCCACAATCAAGCCATTCTCCAAACGGAAGATATCGTACTGGGCATAGGCAACTCCGTCAATCTGAGTCTGGCCATAGCTAACCACATAATTTCCTTGTCCCAAAAGCTGGAAAACAAAGTCGAAAGTAACCCCGTGCTCAGCCACATAGTTTTTATAAGCATCACTTCCTTGTCCAATCTCATGATTATGCTGAATCAAATCGTCCGCCACATAATCACTCCACTGCTCCAGTTCCCCATTTTGGAAAATTTCTGTCAAGAAACGGCGAACCAACTTTTTATTTTCTGCTGTCTTATCCAGATCATTGATCTCAAAATCTCCAAAAACCTGGTCTAATTGGTCATTTTCAGGTGTTCGATAGTAGTCAATAACATCCCAATGCTCCACGATACGACCATTCTCATCCGCACGGAAAGTATCTGTCGTCACCCATTGAGCTTCCCCACCATTGAGATATTGATGAACATGGACGAAGACTAGATTGCCGTCTTCAATAGTGCGAACAATCTTCATCTCACGCTCGGGATGGCGCTCAAAGAAATTTGCAAAGAAAGCCGCAAACCCTTCTTTCCCATCTGGCACACCTGTCGAGTGTTGAATGTAGGTATCCCCTACTGACTGAGCTTGAGCCTCGGCAACACGCCCATCTTGAATGGCATGAATATATAGATTTTGTGCATTTTCAACTTGTTTTGACATGATTTATTCCTCATTTGCTTTCTCTTTCAGATTGTCCAAAATGCGTTCTTGATAACTTTCAAACTGGCGAATTTCTTCCTCTGAGAAGCCTTTATAAAAAATAGCATCCAACTTTTGACTGATGCGATGGCCCACTTCTTTCTGGGACCAACCCTGCTCTGTCAACTTGACATATTTCTTTCTCTTATCTATTCCACATGGACTAATAATGACCAGGTTTTGCTCCTCAAGTTTCTTTAGCATGGTTGTTAGCGTATTGTTGGCGAGACCAGTCGCAAGCGCAATATCTGTGGCCGTAGCACAACCTGTCTCACTATTCCATAAAACCGCTAAAATCTTGCCCTGTTCACTCCGATAAAGAGCCTCAGGATCCTGACTCAGTAACTTTTGAAAAATCCGCCCATTCAACAAACGAATATGATGGGCTACCAAATGACTATCTTTCATAACACCTCCAATTTGTTTCTATATCGAATTATTTTTATTGTAACACCTCTCGTTCCATCTGTCAACTATTTCGATTTAGAAATAATTTTCACCAACAAAAAAGACCTCCTACCTAAAGTAGAAGATCTTCGTTCTTGAGTAACTTAATCTGTCATTTCAGACACCAGTGTTCGATGTTCCAGTGGTAGACTGCACATAACTAGCAAGAAGATGAATCCTGACTGAATCCAAAAGAGAGCCAAGTCAAAAATTCCATGTACAGCAACTACTGTAAGGAAGGAGAGATAAAGACCGATAATTGGTCGTTTGCCAGACTCCTGACTCATATCCATCATCATGTGAACCGGGATTACCGATGAAATGGATAGGAGAATGGTTCCAATCAAACCATAACTTAAAATAGTATCGATATAAAGACTATGCGCGTGTTCATGATAAGGTGCATGGATTCTCGGGAAAGAATTCATATAGGTCAGTGGACCCTCACCCCAAATCGGATTTTGCTTGAACAAAGTCATACCCGCATTCCAGATTGAAACACGCTCCTCCATTGAAGAATCTAGCGTTCCCATACGGACACCCAAATCGCTTGAGAAGAGGAAACAAAGGCCAATCCCGAAAACACCAATACTGAGCCAGAAGGCACGCCAGTTTTTAATGGTTGTAAAGAGATAAATGATGGCACCAGCGATGATGGCAGGAAAGGCTGTTCTGTTTTGCGTAAAATTCAAACCAAATAGATTCACAAAACCTGCTAGCACACAAAAGACTTTCAACCATCTTAACTTCGTCGTTGTAAAGAGGTAAAAGGCAATCATGATACAGAAGCAACAAATGATCCCATAGTAGTTAGGATTAAAGAAGGTGACCTCTGCACGGTTCTGGTGCCATACTTGCATATTAGGCGAAAGAAAGGCATAGTTAAATTTCTTTACAATTTGGAAATGCTCCAAGGTAGCGAAAGCCGCAGAGAGCACACTACCAAACAAGATTGTCTGCAGTATCATTCGAAAGAAAGCATGTGTCAGACGTTTCTGGTAAAAACTAAAGAAAATGAGGAAGAGAAACATCAGTAAAGATGCAACCAATCCAAGCCAGTTCTTGGCGACGATAGAGATGATACTACTGTAGGCAATAAAAAAGAGAAGTACAGGATGTTTGGCCAATCCTTTGATAATTCCCTTCATCTCCCCAGTAACAAGTAAACCTATCAAATATAAAGCAAAAAGCGCTAAGAACAAATAAAAAGGTAAAAAGATACTTATGATCATCAAATACAAAAAGAAATCTTTTTTCGAAAGCCCTCTTATCTTATCCAGTAATCCAATTGATTTCAAAACGGATCCTTTCTGTTCTGGATTTCTCCAGAAGATAAATGCTAAACTATCTTTATATTCTACCATTTTTTCCGTCATTTGGGAACAATGAACACGCTACCAAAAAGAAAATATCAGTGAATATTTAGAAAAATTTTTAAGGAGAGAAATTTTACAAAGCAATTATTGCTCCCCTACAACTATTCATTTCCCTAAATTAAAGAAAGCTGTGGTAGAATAAAAGAAAGCTATAAAAATCACTATAGAACAAATCTGTATAAAGGAAAATCAATGAAATCACACCAACTAGTCTACCAAATATTAGCTAGAGAAAACGATTATGTTAGCGGAGAAAAAATCGGAGAAGAACTGAATTTAAGCCGTACATCTATATGGAAAGCGATCCAACGTCTTCAACATGAAGGCCTAGAAATTGACAGTATCAAAAATAGAGGCTACAAACTTATTCAAGGCGATTTGATATTGCCTGAATTGATTCAAGAGAACACCAACTTAACCATTCGCTACAAACCTGAGACAAAATCAACCCAAACAGATGCAAAAGAAGGGATTGAAGTTGGAAACAAAGGAAATACACTCTATCTTTCAACCTGTCAAACAGCAGGTCGTGGCCGCTTTCAGCGCCCCTACTATTCTCCATCTCAGGGTGGAATCTATACGTCCCTGCATATTCAACCCAATCTTCCCTATGAAAAACTCCCATCCTATACTCTCCTTGTAGCTGCTGCGGTCTACAAAGCCATTAAAAATCTAACTATGATAGAAGTAGATATCAAATGGGTAAATGACATCTACTTTAAGAATAAAAAAATAGCAGGTATCCTCACTGAAGCGATGACATCAGTTGAGACAGGCTTGGTTACAGACGTCATTATCGGACTAGGTATAAATTTTTCTATAACAGACTTCCCAGAAGACCTAAAAGAAAAAGCAGGCAGCCTATTTATGCCACCTGCACCAATTAGTCGTAATCAGCTCATCAGCGAAATATGGAATTGTTTCTACAATACGGATTCAGATGAACTACTTTATATCTATAAAGAAAGATCAATCGTTCTTGGAAAAGAAGTTACCTTCCAGCTAGATGGAAAATTGAAAAAAGGTCTTGCAAAAGAAATCTCAGAATCCGGCCAACTTCAAGTCGAACTTGAAGATAAACATACTATCTGGCTAAATAGCGGAGAAATATCACTAACAAATTGGTAATAAACAAATCCCCCTTTTAACGATTTAGAAGGGAGATTTACATACAAAAAAAGAGCCTAGCAGCTCTTATCGTACGGAGAATGGGGGATTCGAACCCCCGCGCCGGTTACCCGACCTAACGATTTAGCAAACCGTCCTCTTCAGCCTCTTGAGTAATTCTCCTATTAATGGGCACGAGTGGACTCGAACCACCGACCTCACGCTTATCAGGCGTGCGCTCTAACCACCTGAGCTACGCGCCCAAGTTCAAAAACTTGGTATGAACTTTCGTTCAAAGCGGGTGACGAGAATCGAACTCGCGACAACAGCTTGGAAGGCTGTAGTTTTACCACTAAACTACACCCGCTTAATAAAACAATATATGGCGCGAGACGGAATCGAACCGCCGACACATGGAGCTTCAATCCATTGCTCTACCAACTGAGCTACCGAGCCAAATTGCGGGAGCAGGATTTGAACCTACGACCTTCGGGTTATGAGCCCGACGAGCTACCGAGCTGCTCCATCCCGCGTTAATATAAAAAGGAGGATGTGGGATTCGAACCCACGCACGCTTTTACACGCCTGACGGTTTTCAAGACCGTTCCCTTCAGCCGGACTTGGGTAATCCTCCATTATTTACAATGGACCTTGTAGGACTTGAACCTACGACCACTCGGTTATGAGCCGAGAGCTCTAACCAGCTGAGCTAAAGGTCCAACAAGATCAATATAGCGGCGAAGGGGATCGAACCCCCGACCTCCCGGGTATGAACCGGACGCTCTAGCCAGCTGAGCTACACCGCCATGAATCGGGAAGACAGGATTCGAACCTGCGACACCTTGGTCCCAAACCAAGTACTCTACCAAGCTGAGCTACTTCCCGCGCTAAATAAAAAAATGCACCCTAGAGGAGTCGAACCTCTAACCGCCTGATTCGTAGTCAGGTACTCTATCCAGTTGAGCTAAGGGTGCTCATCATTATATGCCGAGGACCGGAATCGAACCGGTACGATCGTTACCAATCGCAGGATTTTAAGTCCTGTGCGTCTGCCAGTTCCGCCACCCCGGCCTCTCTAAGCGAACGACGGGATTCGAACCCGCGACCCCCACCTTGGCAAGGTGGTGTTCTACCACTGAACTACGTTCGCATCGACCTCTTATTCTATATAAAAAAATGCCGGCTACATGACTTGAACACGCGACCCTCTGATTACAAATCAGATGCTCTACCAACTGAGCTAAGCCGGCTACTTTCTATTATGCGGGTTAAGGGACTTGAACCCCCACGCCGTTAAGCGCCAGATCCTAAATCTGGTGCGTCTGCCAATTCCGCCAAACCCGCAAATATGACCCGTACTGGGCTCGAACCAGTGACCCATTGATTAAAAGTCAATTGCTCTACCAACTGAGCTAACGAGTCTAAAATAACTTCCGTTATCTTAAACGGTCCCGACGGGAATCGAACCCGCGATCTTCGCCGTGACAGGGCGACGTGATAACCGCTACACTACGGGACCTATGGGAGTTAACGGGATCGAACCGCTGACCCTCTGCTTGTAAGGCAGATGCTCTCCCAGCTGAGCTAAACTCCCAAAAAGGAAGTCTCTAAACTTCCTATTCTGCTAAGCGACTTCCATATCTCACAGGGGGCAACCCCCAACTACTTCCGGCGTTCTAGGGCTTAACTGCTGTGTTCGGCATGGGTACAGGTGTATCTCCTAGGCTATCGTCACTTAACTCTGAGTAATACCTACTCAAAATTGAATATCTATCAAATACCAAGAAAACCTCACACTTCGTATTCTCAGTTACTTTGGATAAGTCCTCGAGCTATTAGTATTAGTCCGCTACATGTGTCGCCACACTTCCACTTCTAACCTATCTACCTGATCATCTCTCAGGGCTCTTACTGATATAAAATCATGGGAAATCTCATCTTGAGGTGGGTTTCACACTTAGATGCTTTCAGCGTTTATCCCTTCCCTACATAGCTACCCAGCGATGCCTTTGGCAAGACAACTGGTACACCAGCGGTAAGTCCACTCTGGTCCTCTCGTACTAGGAGCAGATCCTCTCAAATTTCCTACGCCCGCGACGGATAGGGACCGAACTGTCTCACGACGTTCTGAACCCAGCTCGCGTGCCGCTTTAATGGGCGAACAGCCCAACCCTTGGGACCGACTACAGCCCCAGGATGCGACGAGCCGACATCGAGGTGCCAAACCTCCCCGTCGATGTGAACTCTTGGGGGAGATAAGCCTGTTATCCCCAGGGTAGCTTTTATCCGTTGAGCGATGGCCCTTCCATACGGAACCACCGGATCACTAAGCCCGACTTTCGTCCCTGCTCGAGTTGTAGCTCTCGCAGTCAAGCTCCCTTATACCTTTACACTCTGCGAATGATTTCCAACCATTCTGAGGGAACCTTTGGGCGCCTCCGTTACCTTTTAGGAGGCGACCGCCCCAGTCAAACTGCCCGTCAGACACTGTCTCCGATAGGGATAACCTATCCGGGTTAGAGTGGCCATAACACAAGGGTAGTATCCCAACAACGTCTCCTTCGAAACTGGCGTCCCGATCTCATAGACTCCTACCTATCCTGTACATGTGGTACAGACACTCAATATCAAACTGCAGTAAAGCTCCATGGGGTCTTTCCGTCCTGTCGCGGGTAACCTGCATCTTCACAGGTACTAAAATTTCACCGAGTCTCTCGTTGAGACAGTGCCCAAATCATTACGCCTTTCGTGCGGGTCGGAACTTACCCGACAAGGAATTTCGCTACCTTAGGACCGTTATAGTTACGGCCGCCGTTTACTGGGGCTTCAATTCATACCTTCGCTTACGCTAAGCACTCCTCTTAACCTTCCAGCACCGGGCAGGCGTCACCCCCTATACATCATCTTACGATTTAGCAGAGAGCTGTGTTTTTGATAAACAGTTGCTTGGGCCTATTCACTGCGGCTGACCTAAAGTCAGCACCCCTTCTCCCGAAGTTACGGGGTCATTTTGCCGAGTTCCTTAACGAGAGTTCTCTCGCTCACCTGAGGCTACTCGCCTCGACTACCTGTGTCGGTTTGCGGTACGGGTAGAGTATGTTTAAACGCTAGAAGCTTTTCTTGGCAGTGTGACGTCACTAACTTCGCTACTAAACTTCGCTCCCCATCACAGCTCAATGTTATAGATATAAGCATTTGACTCATATCACACCTCACTGCTTAGACAGACACTTCCATTCGTCTGCTTTAGTTAGCCTACTGCGTCCCTCCATCACTACATACTCTAGTACAGGAATATCAACCTGTTGTCCATCGGATACACCTTTCGGTCTCTCCTTAGGTCCCGACTAACCCAGGGCGGACGAGCCTTCCCCTGGAAACCTTAGTCTTACGGTGGACAGGATTCTCACCTGTCTTTCGCTACTCATACCGGCATTCTCACTTCTATGCGTTCCAGCACTCCTCACGGTATACCTTCTTCACACATAGAACGCTCTCCTACCATACCTATAAAGGTATCCACAGCTTCGGTAAATTGTTTTAGCCCCGGTACATTTTCGGCGCAGGGTCACTCGACTAGTGAGCTATTACGCACTCTTTGAATGAATAGCTGCTTCTAAGCTAACATCCTAGTTGTCTGTGCAACCCCACATCCTTTTCCACTTAACAATTATTTTGGGACCTTAGCTGGTGGTCTGGGCTGTTTCCCTTTCGACTACGGATCTTAGCACTCGCAGTCTGACTGCCGACCATAATTCATTGGCATTCGGAGTTTATCTGAGATTGGTAATCCGGGATGGACCCCTCACCCAAACAGTGCTCTACCTCCAAGAATCTTGATGTCGACGCTAGCCCTAAAGCTATTTCGGAGAGAACCAGCTATCTCCAAGTTCGTTTGGAATTTCTCCGCTACCCACAAGTCATCCAAGCACTTTTCAACGTGCCCTGGTTCGGTCCTCCAGTGCGTCTTACCGCACCTTCAACCTGCTCATGGGTAGGTCACATGGTTTCGGGTCTACGACATGATACTAAGGCGCCCTATTCAGACTCGGTTTCCCTGCGGCTCCGTCTCTTCAACTTAACCTCGCATCATATCGTAACTCGCCGGTTCATTCTACAAAAGGCACGCTCTCACCCATTAACGGGCTCGAACTTGTTGTAGGCACACGGTTTCAGGTTCTATTTCACTCCCCTCCCGGGGTGCTTTTCACCTTTCCCTCACGGTACTGGTTCACTATCGGTCACTAGGGAGTATTTAGGGTTGGGAGATGGTCCTCCCAGATTCCGACGGGATTTCACGTGTCCCGCCGTACTCAGGATACTGCTAGGTACAAAGACTATTTTAAATACGAGGCTATTACTCTCTTTGGCTGATCTTCCCAAATCATTCTTCTATAATCTTTGAGTCCACATTGCAGTCCTACAACCCCGAAGAGTAAACTCTTCGGTTTGCCCTCCTGCCGTTTCGCTCGCCGCTACTAAGGCAATCGCTTTTGCTTTCTCTTCCTGCAGCTACTTAGATGTTTCAGTTCACTGCGTCTTCCTCCTCACATCCTTAACAGATGCGGGTAACAGGTAGTACCTGTTGGGTTCCCCCATTCGGAAATCCCTGGATCATCGCTTACTTACAGCTACCCAAGGCATATCGTCGTTTGTCACGTCCTTCTTCGGCTCCTAGTGCCAAGGCATCCACCGTGCGCCCTTATTAACTTAACCTTATTTTTTGACCTTTCAGTCATAAACTCTTTTAATACTACAGCGTTTCGGTTCATTTTCTTGTTACTATTTGATATAGATATTCAATTTTCAATGTGCATTACTTGGTGATCTCTCACCAATGGAGCCTAGCGGGATCGAACCGCTGACCTCCTGCGTGCAAAGCAGGCGCTCTCCCAGCTGAGCTAAGGCCCCACAAGACCTCTCAAGACTAAACAAGACCAATGTGCAGTTCCTTATCCTTAGAAAGGAGGTGATCCAGCCGCACCTTCCGATACGGCTACCTTGTTACGACTTCACCCCAATCATCTATCCCACCTTAGGCGGCTGGCTCCTAAAAGGTTACCTCACCGACTTCGGGTGTTACAAACTCTCGTGGTGTGACGGGCGGTGTGTACAAGGCCCGGGAACGTATTCACCGCGGCGTGCTGATCCGCGATTACTAGCGATTCCGACTTCATGTAGGCAAGTTGCAGCCTACAATCCGAACTGAGACTGGCTTTAAGAGATTAGCTTGCCGTCACCGGCTTGCGACTCGTTGTACCAGCCATTGTAGCACGTGTGTAGCCCAGGTCATAAGGGGCATGATGATTTGACGTCATCCCCACCTTCCTCCGGTTTATTACCGGCAGTCTCGCTAGAGTGCCCAACTGAATGATGGCAACTAACAATAGGGGTTGCGCTCGTTGCGGGACTTAACCCAACATCTCACGACACGAGCTGACGACAACCATGCACCACCTGTCACCTCTGTCCCGAAGGAAAACTCTATCTCTAGAGCGGTCAGAGGGATGTCAAGACCTGGTAAGGTTCTTCGCGTTGCTTCGAATTAAACCACATGCTCCACCGCTTGTGCGGGCCCCCGTCAATTCCTTTGAGTTTCAACCTTGCGGTCGTACTCCCCAGGCGGAGTGCTTAATGCGTTAGCTGCGGCACTAAACCCCGGAAAGGGTCTAACACCTAGCACTCATCGTTTACGGCGTGGACTACCAGGGTATCTAATCCTGTTTGCTCCCCACGCTTTCGAGCCTCAGCGTCAGTTACAAGCCAGAGAGCCGCTTTCGCCACCGGTGTTCCTCCATATATCTACGCATTTCACCGCTACACATGGAATTCCACTCTCCCCTCTTGCACTCAAGTTAAACAGTTTCCAAAGCGTACTATGGTTAAGCCACAGCCTTTAACTTCAGACTTATCTAACCGCCTGCGCTCGCTTTACGCCCAATAAATCCGGACAACGCTCGGGACCTACGTATTACCGCGGCTGCTGGCACGTAGTTAGCCGTCCCTTTCTGGTAAGATACCGTCACAGTGTGAACTTTCCACTCTCACACTCGTTCTTCTCTTACAACAGAGCTTTACGATCCGAAAACCTTCTTCACTCACGCGGCGTTGCTCGGTCAGACTTCCGTCCATTGCCGAAGATTCCCTACTGCTGCCTCCCGTAGGAGTCTGGGCCGTGTCTCAGTCCCAGTGTGGCCGATCACCCTCTCAGGTCGGCTATGTATCGTCGCCTTGGTGAGCCGTTACCTCACCAACTAGCTAATACAACGCAGGTCCATCTGGTAGTGATGCAATTGCACCTTTTAAGCAAATGTCATGCAACATCTACTCTTATGCGGTATTAGCTATCGTTTCCAATAGTTATCCCCCGCTACCAGGCAGGTTACCTACGCGTTACTCACCCGTTCGCAACTCATCCAGAGAAGCAAGCTCCTCCTTCAGCGTTCTACTTGCATGTATTAGGCACGCCGCCAGCGTTCGTCCTGAGCCAGGATCAAACTCTCATTAAAAGTTTGAGTTCTCACTCATTTCTGTCACTGACAGATTTATTGTTTTTTCATTGTTCAGTACTATAACCTCAGTTATAGTGCCCTGCACATTGGTTCGTCTTGTTCAGTTTTCAAAGGTCTTTGTCACTCATTCTCTCTCAAGCGACAACTATATTAGTATATCACAGCTACCTGTCTCTGTCAACAGATTTTTTAAACTTTTTTCAAGTTTTTTTAACCGCAATACACCATAGTCCGTACGGGATTCGAACCCGTGTTACCGCCGTGAAAAGGCGGTGTCTTAACCCCTTGACCAACGGACCTGAGCTTTTCAACTCTTTCTATTATACCTACTTTTTTACCTTTGTCAAGGACTTTTTTCAGTGAATTTAATTTTTTCTTTTCTTCACTAATTTAACCACTGCTTCTGTTCGTGCAGTGTGGGGAAACATATCGACCGACTGGATATACTTGAGATCATAGACTTTTACTAGTTTAACCAAATCTCGTGCCAAGGTTGAAACATTGCAGGATACATAGACCATTTTTTTTGGAACATAGGTCAGAATGGTATCCAGTAGCTTATCATCTAAGCCTGTACGAGGAGGGTCGACTATCAAGGCATCCGCTCGGTAGCCATCTTGATACCAGCGTGGAATAATCTCTTCTGCTGTCCCCGCTTCGTAATGGGTATTGTCAAACCCCATTTTTTGAGCATTTCGCTTGGCATCTTCAATAGCTTCCGGAATAATATCCATTCCTCTGAGACTCTTGACCTTCTTTGCGAAGGCAAATCCGATCGTCCCAACACCGCAATAGGCATCGATTAGATGGTCTTCTTTGCTGACATCCAGAGCCTTAATTGCTTCACTATAGAGAATTTCTGTCTGCTCCGGATTAAGTTGATAAAAAGCTCGGGGCGAGAGAGAAAACTCATAGTCGAGTACTCCTTCTTGAATGCTCTCTTGGCCCCAGATAATTTCCGTCTTTTCACCATAGATTTCACTTGTTTTTGCTGTATTTGTATTGACTGCAACTGTGACGACTTCTGGAAAATCCTTGACTAAGTCTTTGACCAGTTGATTTAAATTAAGCTGGCGATTTGTGACAATGATAATCTGAACTTGCCCCGTTTTTCTTGCTCTGCGTACCATGATAGTACGAACGCCTAACGTTTTTCTCTCATCTGTAATTGGAATTTGGTGGTAAGTAAGAAGTTCAGCTAGGCGATTCGCTATTACTTGGGTTTCCTTATCTTGCACCAAACAGTCTTTCAACTCTACGAGATAATGAGAGTTTTGCGCATACAAACCTGCCTTGACCTGATTTTTAAATTTCCGAGTCTGGAATTGAAGCTTAGCACGGTAGTACTTTGGTTCCTGCATTCCGATAGTTGGACGGATTTCATAGTTTTCATATCCTGCAGGAGCAAATTTTTTCAGGGCTTGATGGAGCAGATCCGTTTTGAACTCTAACTGTTTATCATAGTGGAGGTGCATGATTTGGCAACCACCACATTCATTATAAATCGTACAAGCTGGCACGACTCGAAATTTAGACTTCTTATTAACCTTTAGTAATTTGGCTTCAACAAAGTTGCGTTTAATAGAAGTAATTTGACAATAGATGTCTTCTCCTTTGAGGGCGCCTGGCACAAAAACGAGGGTTTTCTGATAGAAACCGATTCCCTCACCATTGATGCCCATCCGCTTGATTTTTAAAGGTATTTTTTGTTTGACTTTCAGATTCATACCCCTATCTTATCACATTTTAGGGTATAATAGAACTATGAAAATCACAAAACTTGAAAAGAAAAAACGTCTCTACTTGATGGAGTTAGATGGACAGCAAACATCATATATCACGGAAGATACCATTGTCCGTTTTATGTTGTCTAAAGATAAGGTGGTTAGCACTGAAGAATTGACCGAGATTCAGGGCTTTGCTCAGTTTTCTTATGGTAAGAATCTCGCCCTCTACCATCTATCATTTAAGGCTCATACTGAAAAGGAAGTGAGAGAGTATCTGAAAAAGTATGATCTTGATGAAACAATCACTAGTCAAGTTATCGCTAATCTTAAAGAAGATAACTGGATAAATGATCGTCAGTATGTCTACTCTATCATCAATGCCAATCAACTTTCTGGAGATAAGGGACCCTATGTGCTAGCTCAAAAACTGTCTCAAAAAGGGATTGCCAAATCAACGATTGAAGAGGTTTTAAAGGATTTTGATTTTTCAGAGGTCGCTCAACGTGTAGCGGAGAAACTTCTTAAAAAATACACGGGAAAACTTCCCGCTCGTGCCTTGCAGGATAAAATTATTCAAAACTTGACGAACAAAGGCTTCTCCTATTCTGATGCTAAAAGTGCCTTTGATAACTTGGACAGTCAAGTCGACCAAGAAACGACTCAAGAACTCATTTTTAAAGAGCTAGACAAACAATATACTAAATACGCTAGCAAATATGAAGGTTACGAACTAAAGCAACGTTTGACCCAAGTTTTAGCTAGAAAAGGCTATGATTTTTCGGATATAGCAAGCGCTCTCAGAGAATATCTTTAACATTTTCAGGTAAAATTCAAAAAAATTAGACCAATTTATGATATAATAATAGACGATAAACTTATAAATTGTAGAAAGTTGGTTAGTTATGAAACTTCCAAAAGAAGGCGACTTTATTACAATTCAAAGTTATAAGCATGATGGGAGTCTTCACCGTACTTGGCGGGACACCATGGTACTAAAAACAACAGAGAACGCTATTATCGGCGTCAACGACCACACACTTGTTACCGAAAGTGACGGTCGTCGTTGGGTGACTCGAGAACCGGCTATTGTTTACTTTCACAAAAAATATTGGTTTAATATCATTGCCATGATTCGTGATAATGGGATTTCCTACTATTGCAATATGGCAAGTCCTTACTATCTCGATGAAGAAGCCCTGAAATACATTGATTATGATTTGGATGTCAAGGTCTTCACTGATGGTGAAAAGCGTCTCTTGGACGTTGAAGAGTATGAGCGCCATAAACGCAAAATGAAGTATTCTGATGATTTAGACTATATTTTGAAAGAGCATGTTAAAATCCTTGTTGATTGGATTAACAATGGACGCGGTCCTTTCTCAGAGGCCTATGTCAACATTTGGTACAAACGCTACATAGAACTAAAGAATCGGTAAAGTTGTCAAACTGGGGTGAAAACCCTGGTTTTTTTATTTGAAAAACCCAGCTTTTCAGCTGGGTTGATTTCTATATATCTAATTTAGTGACAGTAAACTTGATGTGGGAATAGTCTTTTTCAACATCCTTATCCAACAAGAAAGCCGTGGCATCCTTCTTAACCTGAACCAGGTCAATATTCTGGGCTTGAGCTGCATAGACGCATCCACAATAACATTGACGATAGATATCATACTCCTCGCACATCTCCACCGAACGCTTGTAGCCTTGATTTTTCTTGAAATCACTTGGGAGATAGTGGGTGGTGTAAATCTTTTGCACATCGATTCCGATGCTGTTGATGGTTTGAGAGTTCTTATGGGGACTGATGGTCAAAGCTGAACCAAAGTAGTCAAAGCCCAAGTCCATAGCTACCTGTGCTGTTTTATCCAAACGGTAATCAAAACAAACCTTGCAACGATCGCCACCTTCGGGTTCTTCTTCCAGTCCTCTGACTAACTTCCGGTATTCATTGGGTTCATAAGGCGCTTCTAAATACTGAACCGTATTTCCTGTCCTCTCATTGAAATCACTGACAAATTTCTTGGTGACGTAAGCTCTCTTGTGGTATTCTGCCTTAGGATGGATATTGGAATTGGCAAAATAGATGGTCACATCAGCGTACTTGGTCAGATACTCTAGGGTGTAGGTACTACAAGGAGCACAGCAAACATGCATGAGAATAGTGGGACGTTGCTCATTTTTCTCCCAAATCTGTACCATTTTTTGCATAACACGGTCATAATTAATCTTCTGATTGGGATTCATCTTGCTCAGAATTTCTTCTACATCGATCATGTTCTTCTCCTTTTTCTAGTTTTATTTTATCATATAAGTTAGGAGAGCTCAAATCTATTTAGAAGAGAAAACCTTAAAAGGAGGGATTATGTTCCCTCCTTTTGTGTTTTTTATAAGTTGCTTTTACATCATCCCGCCCATCATGCTTGGATCCATTGCTGGAGCTGGGGCTACTGGTTCTGGTTTATTGGCTACGACTGCTTCTGTTGTTAAAATCAAGCTAGCTACAGAGGCTGCATTTTGAAGGGCTGAACGGCTCACTTTAACTGGGTCGATGATTCCCTCTTCAATCATGTTGACCCACTCGCCAGTTGCTGCGTTGAAGCCTGTACCAACTTCAGCATTTTTCAAACGGTCAATGACGATAGACCCTTCGAATCCTGCATTGTGGGCGATTTGACGAACTGGTTCTTCCAAGGCGCGGAGAACAATATTGCGTCCTGTTGCTTCATCTCCTGTCAATTCCAAATCAGCAACGGCTGGAATGACATTGGCAAGAGCAGTTCCACCACCTGCAACGATTCCTTCTTCAACGGCTGCACGAGTAGCGTTGAGGGCATCTTCAATGCGGAGTTTCATTTCTTTCAACTCAGTTTCAGTTGCAGCACCGACCTTGATGACTGCGACACCACCTGACAATTTTGCCAAGCGTTCTTGCAATTTTTCGCGGTCAAATTCAGATGTTGTAGTTTCAATTTGTGACTTGATAACCGCAACACGGTGGGAAATGGCTTCAGGATTTCCAGCACCTTCTACGATAACCGTGCTATCTTTGTCCACAGTTACTCTCGCTGCTTGACCTAGCGCCTCAATAGTAGCGTCTTTCAACTCAAGACCAAGATCTTCTGTGATGACTGTTCCGCCTGTCAAGATAGCGATGTCTTCTAACATAGCCTTACGACGGTCACCAAAGCCAGGGGCCTTAACTGCTACTACGTTGAAGGTTCCACGAATCTTGTTCAATACAAGAGTCGGAAGAGCTTCACCATCCACATCATCCGCAATAATCAAGAGTGGACGATTGCTTTGGAGAATACTTTCTAGGAGTGGCAAGATTTCTTGGATATTTGAAATCTTCTTATCAGTAATCAAAATGTATGGATTTTCGAGGTCAGCCACCATTTTTTCGCTATCTGTCACCATGTACTGTGATAGGTAACCGCGGTCAAACTGCATCCCTTCCACGACTTCAAGCTCTGTTTCCATACCACGTGACTCTTCAATAGTAATGACTCCGTCTTTACCAACTTTTTCCATGGCTTCAGAGATGTATTCGCCGACTTTTTCAGAACGAGAAGATACAGCGGCAACCTGAGCGATGGCTTCTTTATTGGCAACAGGGATGGCATTGTTTTTCAAGGCTTCTACAGCTGCGGCAACCGCTGCTTCAATCCCACGACGAATGCCGATTGGGTTGGCACCTGCAGTGACGTTTTTAATTCCTTCGCGGACGATAGCTTGAGTCAAGACTGTTGCAGTTGTCGTTCCGTCACCTGCGATATCATTGGTTTTTGAAGCTACTTCTGATACCAATTTGGCACCCATATTTTCAAAATGGTCTTCCAACTCGATTTCTTTGGCAATGGTCACCCCGTCATTGGTAATCAATGGTGAGCCAAATGATTTTTCCAACACAACATTACGACCTTTTGGTCCTAAGGTTACTTTAACAGTGTCTGCTAGGATATCAACACCACGAACCATGGCTGAACGAGCATCAGATGAAAATTTAATTTCTTTTGACATACTTACTTTCTCCTTCTATTCTTCAATGATAGCCAAGATGTTAGCTTCGCCTACGATGATATACTTTTCATCGCCATCTTTGACATCAATACCTGCGTGAGCTTCAACTAAGACACGGTCTCCAGGCTTAACGCTTGGAGCAACCAAGTCACCGTTCAAGGTACGAACCCCTTGTCCAGTAGCTACAACTTGGGCTGTTTTTGTTTTTTCTTGGGCTGAGCCCGCAAGGACAAAGCCTCCAACAGTTTGTTCTTTTTCTTCGATTTTCAAGACCACACGGTCTCCTAATGGTTTCAACATCTGTTTTCCTCCATGATGAAATACATATTATTAGCACTCTTTGTATCTGAGTGCTAATTCATAGTTCTATTGTATCACTTGGTCAGAAATAGTCAAGAAAAAAGTCTGACTTTCTCAAGATAAAAAGCCTGAGATTGACTCAGACTTTTCAATGTTTAAAATGGCAATTCTTCCTCTTCCAAGACCAAATCTGCCAAATCCTGTCCTGCGTTATTTTCACGCATAGCACGTTGGGCGCGGCTTTCCAAAAGTTGGAATCCTGTGGCAAGGACTTCAGTCACATAGTTCATCTGGCCATTTTTCTCAAAGCGACGGGTACGAAGTTCTCCATCCACAGAGATAAGACTACCTTTAGTTGCGTAGCTTGCCAAGGTTTCAGCCAATTTCCCCCAAAGAACCAAATTGACAAAATCAGCTTCACGTTCACCGTTTTGGTCTTTGTAACGACGATTCACAGCGATAGTTGCTCGCGCTACTGACTTGTCATTGTTGGTTTTGTGCAATTCTGGTGTAGACGTTAAGCGCCCGATCATGATAACTTTATTATACATATTTTCTTCCTCCTACTTATCTATTCGCAAGGAATCAAAAAAAGTTACAGAAATTTGTAACTTTTCGAAGAAATTTTTTATTTTTTATGAACCATGAAACCTGTTGCCTGTTGATTGGCCATAATGGTCATATCTGTAATCTGCACACGACGAGGCTGACTGGTCACATAGACCACCGTATCTGCGATATCTTGTGCCTGCAAGGCCTCAATTCCTTGATATACGGTCGCAGCTCGCTCTTTGTCACCGTGGAAACGTACCGCAGAAAAATCTGTTTCGACAATTCCTGGCTGAATGGTGGTCACCTTGATATCCGTTGCGATGGTATCAATTCGCAGGCCATCTGAAAAGGTTTTAACTGCTGCCTTGGTGGCTGAATAAACTGCTGCACCCGCATAGGCATAGATTCCTGCGGTCGATCCCATGTTGATAATATGACCCTGATTGGCTTTTACCATTGCTGGCAAGAAACAGCGAGTAACTGCCATCAAACCCTTGACATTGGTATCCAACATGGTCAGCATATCCAACTCTTCGTAGTCCTGATAGGGAGCCAAGCCAAGAGCTAGTCCGGCATTATTGACCAAGATATCAATCTGCCCTATCGTTTCCAAAATATCGGAGCAGACAGTCTTGACCATGGTCATATCCGTGACATCCAGTGCAAAGGTCCAAACGGTTTGATTTGGAAACGTTTCTGCAAACTCTGACTTGAGGGCTTCTAGTCTGTCTGTCCGTCGCCCAGTTAGGACGACATTCTCCCCCTGCTTCAGATAAGCACGCGCAATGGCTTCACCGATTCCTGAGGTCGCTCCTGTAATCACTACATTTTTCGCCATCTTATCCCCCTCTATCTGGTCTATCAAATACCGACAATTTCCTAGGCCGTCCAGTGTTTGGCTGGGTCAAATGGAGTTCCGACAACTTGTTCTTCTGATAATTCAATAACCCCACGTTTTTGCGGAGCATTTGGCAAATGCAACTCACGTGGGCTACACATCATGCCAAAACTCTTTTCACCACGAAGCTCGCCTGGAAAAATGAGATTTCCTTTTGGCATCATCGCTCCAGGAAGAGCTACAATGGTTTTCAACCCAACACGCGCATTAGGTGCTCCTGCCACGATTTGAACTGTCTTGTCACTTGCGACTGCAACTTGGCAGATGTTGAGGTGGTCACTATCTGGATGAGCTACCATCTCGATAATCTCACCGACAACAAACTTAAGTTCTTTGTCATTGACAATCTCTTCTGCAAAGCCTTCCGCTCGCAATTCTTGGTTCAAACGTTCTACTTGTTCATCTGTCAAAAAGACTTGACCACGCTCTGCAATTTCAAACAAACTTGAAACTTCGAAAATATTCCAAGCCACTGTTTCTCCATTTTCTTTGAGGAAAACACGGGCTACTTTGCCTTTGCGCTCCACGTCCAGTTTGGCATCTCCGCTATTTTTCACGATGACCATAAGGACATCGCCGACATGCTCTTTGTTATATGTAAAAATCATTGTTTCCCTCTTCTCCTATTTCAGTCCTGCTAAAAAGTCGTTAATTTCTTCCTTGCTTTTACGGTCGCGATTGACAAAACGGCCGATTTCCTTGTCCTTTTCTAGCACAACAAGGCTAGGAATGCCGTACACATCCCAGAGTTTGGCCAGATCCAGATACTGGTCTCGGTCCACTCGAATAAATGTGAACTCTGGATTGGTCTCCTCAATCTCTGGCAAGGATGGATAGATATAACGACAATCGCCACACCAGTCTGCCACAAAAAGGAAGACCTTCTTGCCATCTTGCTCGACAAAACCTGCTAGTTCTTCTATACTATTGGGAGTAATCATAAGACTTCCTCCTCATAGACCAGGTCTTCATTTTCATAGACAAAGGTATAGTGACGACCATCCTCGAAAACGACTCCTCCGACGAGTCGCTCTAGGCTACTTTCGTAGACTTGAACATAGAGGGTCGCAATCTCACCCATATCTGAGAAAAGTTCGCGCACGATAGCGGTCAACTCTTCTTGAGTCTTCATGAGTTTGTGGTTATCTGCTGCTTTTTTAGCCCCCAAAGCAAGGGCACTTAGACCAGCCACAGTCAAGCCAGTCATCCATAATTTCTTAGCTTTCATACCATTCATTGTAACACAAAAAGGGCTCTAGGACAAATAGGGAAGCCGTATACGAGCAAGGAAAATCTCTTACCTCAGTGAGTCTAATTCTTATTGCCAGGCACCTGAGTTGCCAACGTAGTAGCCATCTGGTGTGTAGGTATTGCGAAGCATCTTACCTGATGAAGCTAGATAATACCACTTACCATTGTCTTTGACCCAATCATTCGCAATCATGGCACCAGAAGAACTTACATAATACCATTCTCCCTTGTCAAAAATCCAAGTGCTTGCTTTCATAGAGCCTGAAGTTGATAAATAGTACCACTTGCCTTGGTCGTAAAGCCAATCACTAGCAATCATAGCTCCTGATGATTTAAAGGCATACCATTTGCCACCTTGATAGAGCCAAGTTTGATTAAACATAATCCCTTTATCATTCATAAAGTACCAAGTTCCATTGTCTTTAACCCAAGCATTTTGAACTAGTTGGCCTTGTTTTTGATAGTACCAATTTTGGTCTGATTTTAGCCAGCTTTCTGCTTTTACAATCGGATAAAGTTCTCGGAAGGCTCCTCCCCCCTTGTAGGAATGACTGATAGATTCTGGTTTTGTAAGTTTTAACTCACCATTGTCAAGGTCTTTCCAAGCATAAACTTTTTGACCATTGACAGTCTCTGGTAAGGTGGCAGTGTAAGTCTTGGTTTGATAGTCCCATTTAGCATCAAGGTAAGTGTATTGATCATTTGATTCGTTAATACGGTAGTAGCCTCTCTTTCCACCTTCATGATGTACATCGTCAACCACTTTCGTTGACCAGGTCTTTACTTCATTTCCGCTCTTGGCTTCTACCTTGATATCTCCTCTATAGCCATATGGAACATAGAAATTCAGGTAACGCCCCTCTACACCAATCATAGACTTGTCCTTTTCTTGACCTAGGAAATTGACAGTCTGATCTTGACCATTGAGACTAACCGTCCACTCGATTTTCTCGGTTTTTGGCAAATCCAAGACTTTGATATCCACTTCATGACCATTGTTAAAACGAAGAATCTTGCCATCTTGATACTGCACTCCACACTTAATAACCCATTCTTCTTTAAGCTCAAATGCCTGCCCTGAATGAGGAAAAGTCAGTAAAGCTAGACCTGCTAGAGACAAACCAAATAGTGTGATTTTTTTCATTGTAGTTCCTCCTTAGGATTTATTATGTTAATTATATCACTATCTATTTTTTTTGCAAATCTTATCCTAAATATGCAAGCAAAAAACCTCTGAGATTATTCTCAGAGATTAGAAGATAACTAGTTACTATTTTCAACTGCTGCAGTAACAAAGGCAGTGTAGAGTTCTTCTGGACGGTTTGGACGGCTGGAAAGTTCAGGGTGATACTGACAAGCCACAAAGAATTTATTTTCAGGAATTTCCACAATTTCGACCAAACGATTATCAGGTGAAACTCCTGAAAAGACAAAACCTGCTGCCTCAAACTGTTCACGAAAGGCGTTGTTAAACTCATAACGGTGACGGTGACGACGTTGCACCACTTCTTGATTATGATAAGCAGTTGCTGCCTTAGAACCACGTTTCAACTTAGATGGGTAAAGTCCCAAACGAAGGGTTCCACCCATATCTTCAACATCAACCTGATCACGCATGATATCAATGATAGGATATTTTGTTTCTGGTGCAAGTTCAGCAGAATTGGCACCTTCAAGACCCAAAACGTGACGAGCAAACTCGATACAAGTCAACTGCATTCCTAAGCAGACACCCAACATTGGAACATCATTTTCACGCGCATAACGGATGGCTTGGATTTTCCCTTCCGTACCACGTTGGCCAAAACCTCCTGGTACGATGATTCCGTCCGCATCCGACAAGAGCTCTGCCACATTTTCTGCTGTCACATCATTGGCATTGACCCAATTAATCTTCACTTCTGCGTCGTTGGCATAACCAGAGTGTTTCAAGGCTTCGACCACAGAGATGTAGGCATCTTGCAACTCCACATACTTACCAACGAGAGAAATCTTGACTTGTTTTTTCAGGTTCATGACTTTGTCCACCATAGCTGACCATTCTGCCATATCCGCTGCTGGTGCATCTAATTTCAAATGATCACAGACAATTTGGTCCATGCCTTGCGCCTGCAAGTTCAATGGAATTTGGTAAAGGTGTTCGACATCCAAAGACTCGATAACAGCTTCTGGAGCCACGTCACAAAACTGAGCTAGTTTGTTTTTAATTCCTTGACCAGCTGGTTTTTCTGTACGAATGACCAACATATTTGGCTGGATTCCCAATCCACGCAATTCTTTTACAGAGTGTTGAGTTGGCTTGGTCTTCATTTCACCAGCAGCCTTGAGATAAGGAAGCAAGGTTGTATGAATGTACATGACATTATCCGCACCCACATCTGCCTTCATCTGACGAAGGGCCTCTAGGAATGGCAAGGACTCGATATCCCCAACAGTTCCACCAACCTCTGTGATAATGACATCAGAGTCAGTCGTTACAGCAGCACGCTTGATTTTTTCTTTCAAAGCATCTGTGATATGAGGAATGACTTGAACAGTTGCGCCAAGGTACTCGCCACGGCGTTCTTTACGAAGAACTTCACTGTAGATTTTACCAGTGGTCACGTTGGAATATTTGTTAAGATTGATATCAATGAAACGTTCATAGTGACCCAAGTCCAAATCTGTCTCAGCTCCATCATCTGTCACAAAGACTTCCCCGTGCTGGTAAGGACTCATGGTTCCCGGATCGATATTGATATAAGGGTCAAACTTCTGAATAGTCACTTTGAGACCACGATTTTTCAAGAGACGCCCCAGACTGGCTGCGACAATCCCTTTCCCAATAGACGACACCACACCACCAGTTACAAAAATATATTTCGTAGACATAGATTCCTCTTTCTAAAATGCTCAAGGTCTTGTTAACTACGAGGGGAGATAGAAAACAAGACCCTTATGAATAACGACATTTCAAGAAAACTTCCTGAAAAAACAAAAACAGCTCCCTAGTAACTAGGGAGCCCCGACCTCTAAAAGAGGTGCCCGAACAATATAATACCTCAAAGCAGATCATTTGTCAACCCGAATTGGTAAAAGATCAAAAAAGGAGATTGTTTTCAGAAAAAAACTAAAGATCCGCATTCAAACGGGCAACACGCTCAAGGAACAAAAAAGGAGATCCAGCGATCTCCTTCTTAAGGCACTTTACTCTTCTTCACTTGTTTCAGCGTCATCGTCAGAAAACTCGTCGTCTTCTTCGTTGAGATCCACGTCTTCACCCAAGTCATCAGGGGCGATTTCGTTTATTTCCGCATCGTAAGCTTCCACTTCATTTTTCTCATCATCTGGATTTTCATCATCGTATGAAAGAGCTGGATCTGCTTCGTATGCGTCTTCGTCTTCTGGATCATCCGCATTGTAGTCAATGGCATCTGAATCTCCATCCATGAAGGCATTGACACGCTGCTTCTTAGCTTTTGGTGCTACTTCATCATCATCACTTTCTTCAAGAGCGATGATTTCTTCGTCAATTTCGTCTACACCATACCATGAACGAAGACCCCATTTGTTGTCTCCAAGTGAGATGAAGCTACCGTCAAAGTTCAACTCTGTGTAGAACAAAGGCAAGGCTTCACGAATATCGCTGTTTGATGTTCCAAGGTAGTTTTGAATTTCATTTACAAGATCGCTAAAATGCATCTCATTATCGCGACCACGAAGTTCCAAGATAGCACGCGCTACCTCAATCATAGATAGTTCACTTTTTTCTTGCCCAGCAAATACTTCTAATTCCAAAGCGTTTCTCCTCATTTTTACTACTATCGCCAGAGCAAACAGACTCTGACCTCATTTTATCATGTACTCTTTATTGTACGATAATTTTGCGGAATAGTCAAAGGTTTAATGAGAGAAAGTGACAGGACTTTTTTATTTCTTTGCTACCCAGCCGATAGCATCGCTAGGTGGGTTTTCGGTATCAAGCCAGATGAATTCAATACCAATTTCACCATTTTTAAATTTGGTCAATCGAATGCCGTTGATTTCCAGCTCATTGAGTCGTTGACCTGTCAAGACTTCTCGTTCTTTCAACTGGAAAACACCACGCAAGATCCAATTTCCAAGGATTTCTTGCTTATCAGTTGACTGAATCGCCTTACCAGCTTCTTGGTTGATATAGGCGTTAATAACATCACCAGAAGATAAGAAACGTAATTTAAAAGTTCTTTCCTCTTTTGGTAGAGCTAGTTTTTTAGTGCCGGGTTCAAAAGTCCCAAATCTAGGACCAAAGAAATCAGGTCTTTCATCATGGAAATTTTTGGAGTCAGGCAGAGGAATGTAAACCTCGCTAACTGGACGATAAACCAGCTGTTCAATTTCTTTAATGAGTTTTTCATTGCCAGTATTGTGAGCAAAGTGAATCAAGTCCTCACGAATAGCCTTCATCTGAGCTTTTTCTTCCTTGCTGGTCCATTTCTTCAAGAGTATTTCTTCCAGAGAGAAGCTCACAAAAGCTAGTTCCTCTGGAGCCAGACTATCCTTAAATTTATCTTGAATCTTTAAAATTCGAGGCAGGCGATCTTTCTTAGCTAATTTTGAACCGCCGTTAAAGGCATTGAAACCAGAGTTTTCTTCCACATTTCCATGTTTATCTGTAATCACCCAAGACACTGTTTCTAAGATATCGGATTGTTCCTTTTCAGCTGTCAGCAAATGAAGATTTTCAAAGAGAGAAAAAGGGTCTTCGATATAATGGACGTCCCAAGTATCTACAACAATGTCTTTATTGTTAAAGGTCATATGAAGCTGGCTGTCAGCTGCGGTGTACTTGTAGTGGTGTTTCCCATCTGTAAAACGAAAATTGGTTGGATTATTTTTGGTAGTTGAGCCCTCAATGACCAGATTATCAATATCGACTGGTAAATAAGTCGTCTCCCCAACAAAAATTTTAGGATTTTCCCCCTTCGGTGTTGGCATCAGAACGTGATAAACAGCTTCAACATTGACCGAATCCGAGTTGAAACCCTTGATTTGTGCCTTAGAGGACTCGATTCTCTGGTTTCTCAAAGTCGAAATCTTTCGTGCCAACTCTTCATAACGTTGATAGTTTTCCTTGTCTGCTGCTTCTTTATCAGCAGCAATATCTGCATGAAACTTGATATCACCCAACAAGTCTGTCCAAGATTGAGAATCTTTCTTGAACTGAGCGATTTTTTGGTCTCCAGAATTAATCCCAAAAGACTTGATACCCACTAGGTATTTATGATTTTCATCCACAACGACAGAAGCATCATAAGAAGTATTGGCAATATCTTCCCCTACGGCATTAAAAGCCTTCTGGAAAACAGTCTCCTGAAACTTGGAGTTAACAATCGGAGCCACATAATTCTCTGTTTGTCCCTCATCTTCAGATTCTGCCTTTTGAGAGAAAGCTTGGCTCAAACTAGCGAAGTTGGTAATTAAGGTTTTGTATTTGTCTTTTTGTTCAGACTTTAGATGTTCCCACATAAGCACCCTCTTTTCTATTTTCAGTATATCAAAAGAAGATTAGTTTTTCACTAATCCTCTTATATATTCGTTAATTAATACTGTAAAATTCGAGTTTGCCTTGTTTTTTTACGAGTCTCAAATACTCTTCGTCTGATAAAACGGCTAAACCATCGTCATAAGCCTTGATTTTTTCAAGAGCCTGGTCATAGCTATCCACAAAATCCTTGACATAGGATTGGCCTTCAAACTGGCCGTTCATTTTGGTGTAGATAATGGCGAATTTTCCAGAGCGATCAAGTTGAGATTGCCCTTGGCCCTCATTTAAAGCCTTGGCAACATTCTCTGCGATGCGTTTAATCACAGGAACAACTACGCTATTTCCAGCTTGTTTATAGAGCTGACCGTTAGAAACACCTTCTGGGATTTTAAAGGATTTAGGATAGCCTTGAACATTAAAGGTTTCTTTAGGAGTCAACTTACGAATCTCGCCGCTGTCTGTCAAGATCAATGGAACGTTGTGTCCACCTGTTCCCATATTTGCTGTCAGGGTAGGGACAACACCGTTTTTATTTTCACGGACATACTGACGGCGCCATTGGTAAACTGTATCTTGACTGGTGACTTCAAATTTCAACTGGTCATAGAAATTCTGCTTGCCTTCACGGTAGTAGTAGACCTCGTCTAGCTGATCACCAAAGTTAATCACATCCTGAAGACTCGTAGTCAGCTTGATTTCCTCTGGGAACTCAAACAAGTCATAAGCTTCCTTGGTATCAAAACCAACAATATAGATCCGCTCACGGTTTTGTGGGATATTCCCATAGTCTTTCCCGTTAAGAACCTTCCACTTGATAAAGTAGTTGTTCTCAGTCAAGGCTTCACGAATAACCTTGAAGGTATTGCCATGGTCATGACCGACCATATTCTTGACGTTTTCGATGAAAATAGCGCGAGGTTTGCACCCCTCAATCATGCGAAGCAATTCGAAGAAAAGATCGCCACGATCATCATCAAAGCCCTTGCGATAACCCGCAATACTAAAGGCCTGACAAGGGAATCCTCCCATAATCACATCCACGCGCTCAGCTGGAATATCCTCCGGCTGAACATCGTGAATATCACGACCATCCAAATAGGTATCTGGATGGTTTAACTGATAAGTCTGACGCGCATACTTATCAAATTCATTGGCATACACCACTCTGAACTCGTTGGTCTGTTCAAATCCCAACTCAATTCCCCCAACACCTGAGAAGAAAGCTGCAATGTTGTACTTCTCAGGTCGGTTCGAACTTACAGAATTTGTCATGTAGTAACCTGCTTTCTATTTTTAAAATTAGAATAGAATTAATTTATTATCTGTATATGCAACTGGGCTAATATCAGAGAATATTGAAATTGAAATAATTTTATGTAAAAGTGGTACTAAAAAATCTGTTAAAAATAATTTTAATTCTGCCATATTATCTAGAGTACCATCATTTAGATGAAATTCATGAGTCTTATAGTGTACAATAGAACATCTTAGTTTATAGATACTATTAGCTAAAAAATTAATTAGTTGCTCTTCTTTAGAATTCTTCTGTAAGTTATTAAATTTACTTGCAGAAGAATTCATAATTAAATTAGAAAAATTAGCTAATTGAACGTTATCTAAGCCAATCTGTTCTAGTTGGTAATTCAACTTATTTAAATCAACTCCTTTAGAGTTAATATAATTCCAACTATCTCTGACTATATCTAATATATGACGATTTACAGGATTTCCATTAGTAGTGATTTCTTGAGAGCTTAATTTAAATAATTCTTTTAGAATCTTTTTAAGATAAGCTAACTCACTTGTCGGTAAATTGTTGGCAATTTTCGTGAAATCTCTAACCTTAAACTGGCCACCATGTTTCATTGCTTTTACAACATCATGTTTTATTTCAAAATTTTCTAATATTTGATAAAGAATTAAAAATTTAGAAAGAAGACGATTTTCGCTGTTAAACTGACTCAAAAGATTTGCAATATCATCAAATTGTCTATACTGTACAGAGTTATTTTCAAATGAAACATCTATATTTTGATAAGTAATGTTACTTACTGTGACCGGATTATGAATTGTCTTGCCATTAATAATAATTGAATAAAGTTTCAATTTGCTTATCAAATCTTCAAGAGCCAACTCCTTTTCAGGTTTTGAATAAATAAAAATACAATCATTTGTTTGAGAAGCAAAATTAAATTCTGTTAAAGCATTTAGAAGTTGAATTTGCTTAATTAAATTTGGGATGTTCTCCCCGATAAACTTGCATAATTTGTTGAATTTTTCAAGTTCGCTTTGAGCGTCAGCTTCATCATTTTTAATAAAAAAAGTTGAATGATTAATCTTGAATGATTCATTAATATTTATATCTTCAATTCCCAAATTTTCAATTGAATAACTGCTATCAGTAATAAGATCAGAAAGACTATCGCCGCCATCAATAAAACTATCTAAAGCATTACTATTTTCACAAATGATTTTGTATAGTGCAAGATATAATGATAGACCTAGTGGCAGAAAATAGTTGTTAATAAAAATATCTATTTCATTTAAATAGTCGTTATTAAAGTAGTATCCAAACCACTCGAAAAATTTATCTTCAGTAAAATCATCAAAATTATAATCATCATTAATTGATAGAAACTCAAATTGATCTAAGAGGTCATCACCTACATCCTTCTCTATTATATAGTCTGATACGGGGGTAAAATCTATTTTTATCAAATTAGTCATTTAACCCTCCAGAATATAACTTCCAATTTATAAGATTATGATTTTCTATAAAATCTGAAATACCTAAAATAACGGTTTCCTTAGTATGTTTTCCAATATTTATACTAGAAATATCAAGAGTTTTTCTCCAATCATTGAAACCTTCAACATTCAACTTGTTAGGATATTTATTTAAAAGTTCAATAAAATCTTTATATGAAATTCCTTTTCTAGAAATTGCAACAACAACTGCTGTTAAAACTGTATCTTTTGCAATCCATTTAGTTCCTTCGTTACCAAATTGAGAATCTAAAATATCATCAAACTCCAGTAGAAAATTAATTGTTTCAGAAATGATTTCAGGATTCTCTTGTATACGAATGGATGCATCGTCCCCTTCTTGAATAGATTGGATTAGCGATGAATTTAAAGTAACTACATCCTCGTTTAAAAATGATAAAATTGTTTCAATAATGTGAGCAAAATAAAATTGATGCTTTTTTCGAGATTTTGCATATGCCAATGTAGACATATCTTTTCCTCTAACTATTTCGATTTTTGAGAACTCTTTCTTTATAAGAGAAAGTTGATTTAAAAATAGCAATTCTAACTGATGATAGTTATTCATCGGTTTGTGACCAGCATTTAAAAGGATCATTTTTCTAATCTCGTCTTCAATTAATAAATTTTCCCAAACTTCAAACCACTGTTCCCTATCAAAAATATCAAGCAAATTATTAGGAACTAATTCCTTTCTATAATTTATAAAAGTCTCAACAATGTTTCTAGCTTCTAAAACAGTGTAAGAAAATTCATCAGATAATTTCCATTCAGAACGGTATTTTCTTCTAAAATCATTTTTATTCTCACTTTTAACTACATCAAAAATTTCATTCTTAATTTCTTCCTCCGATATTTTCTTTAAGAAAAGATATAATTGGTGAATTCTAAAGGTTCTTTGTAAACCATCTAATATTTTAAAACCTTCAATTAAATCATTTTCTTTGTCAATCGAACTATCTGTAGTCAAAGTTATTATTGGGAGATGATTACCTTTTATAATATCTTTTCCTATATTATCTAAATAATTATTACGAACGATACCTCGCTGAATATCGTAGTCTTGATAATCTGAAGGAAGATTATTTAAGTAATCATTTAATTTCATTCCGATTAAATAACATTGTAACTCTTTGCCAGAACTATTTTGTTCTATTGTGTGGGAAAAGACCTTAATTTTACAACTCATTTTATTTTTCCTTTTTATAATATTTATTTCACTAATTTCTTCATCTCATCAATACGTGCTACGGTCGCATCGTATTTGGCTTGGTAGTCGGCTTGTTTGTCGCGTTCTTTTTGAACGACTTCTGGTTTGGCGTTGGCTACGAAGCGTTCGTTAGAGAGCTTCTTACCGACCATATCCAGTTCTTTTTGCCATTTAGCGAGTTCCTTGTCGAGACGAGCTAGTTCTTCTTCGACATTAAGGAGGTCTGCCAGTGGCAGGTAGATTTCTGCTCCAGTGATGACGCTTGACATGGCGAGTTCAGGTGCAGGGATGGTTGATGCGATTTCCAGGTGTTCTGGATTTGTGAAGCGTTTGATGTAGTTGACATTGCTGTTAAAGAAGGTTTCCAAGTCGCTATCGCTTGTCTTAACAAGGATTGTGATAGGCTTGCTTGGTGCTACGTTTACTTCCGCACGCGCATTACGAACTGCACGAATCAAGTCTTTGAGGCTTTCGACACCAGTGTGAGCAGCAAGGTCTTCAAAGGCTGGGTTAACAGTTGGGTATTCTGCTATGACAATAGAGCCTTCTGAGATTTGTCCAAAGATTTCCTCTGTCACGAACGGCATGATAGGGTGAAGGAGACGAAGGATCTTGTCCAAAGTGTAAAGGAGAACGGAACGTGTGATGACCTTCTCTTCTTCATTTTCGCTATAAAGGACTTCCTTGGTCAATTCAACGTACCAGTCCGCAAACTCGTCCCAGATGAAGTTGTAGAGGATGTGGCCAGCTACACCAAACTCAAACTTGTCAAAGTTTTCAGTAACTTTGCCGATCGTTTCATTGAGGTTGTGGAGAATCCAGCGGTCTGTGACATTTCCAGCTTCCTTGTTAACCACTTTTTCCACATTGGCAGTTGCCTGCTCAAGAGTCAAATCTTCATTGTTCATGAGGATGTAGCGAGAGATGTTCCAGATCTTGTTAATGAAGTTCCAAGAAGCATCCATTTTCTCGTAAGAGAAGCGCACGTCTTGTCCTGGTGCAGAACCATTTGACAGGAACCAACGCAGGCTATCTGTTCCGTACTTATCAATAACATCCATCGGGTCAATCCCGTTACCGAGAGATTTCGACATCTTGCGTCCTTGCTCATCACGAATGAGACCATGAATCAAGGCATTTTTGAATGGCGACTTGCCAGTAAATTCCAAACCTTGGAAAATCATCCGAGACACCCAGAACGGAATAATATCATAACCAGTCACCAAAGTTGATGTTGGATAATAACGTTTAAAGTCTTCTGAGTCGACATCCGGCCAGCCCATGGTAGAGAATGGCCAAAGAGCCGAACTGAACCACGTATCCAAGACGTCTTCGTCCTGAGTCCAACCGTCACCTTCTGGAGCTTCTTCGCCGACATATATTTCACCCTCAGCATTGTACCAAGCAGGGATTTGGTGACCCCACCAAAGCTGGCGAGAGATAACCCAGTCGTGGACATTTTCCATCCATTGGAGGAAGGTATCGTTGAAACGAGGTGGGTAGAATTCTACCTTGTCCTCTGTGTCTTGGTTGGCGATAGCGTTCTTAGCCAATTGGTCCATCTTGACGAACCATTGCGTAGACAAGCGTGGTTCAACCACGACACCTGTACGTTCAGAGTGACCAACACTGTGGACACGTTTTTCGATTTTAACGAGGGCACCGATTTCTTCCAACTTAGCAACGACTGCCTTACGAGCTTCGAAACGGTCCATGCCTGCAAATTCGAAGGCCAAGTCATTCATGGTTCCGTCGTCGTTCATGACATTAACTTGTGGCAAGTTATGGCGTTGACCAACCAAAAAGTCATTTGGATCGTGGGCAGGCGTGATTTTCACGACACCAGTACCAAACTCAGGATCTGCGTGTTCGTCCCCAACGATTGGAATCAATTTATTAGCGATTGGAAGGATAACATTTTTTCCAATCAAGTCCTTGTAGCGTGGGTCTTCTGGATTGACCGCAACGGCAACGTCCCCAAACATGGTCTCAGGACGAGTTGTCGCAACTTCAAGGGCGCGTGAACCATCTTCTAGCATGTAGTTCATGTGATAGAAGGCACCTTCGACGTCCTTATGGATCACCTCGATATCAGAAAGGGCTGTGCGAGCTGCTGGGTCCCAGTTGATGATAAACTCACCACGGTAGATCCAGCCTTTCTTGTAAAGGTCCACAAAGACCTTGCGGACAGCTTTTGACAAACCTTCATCAAGAGTGAAACGCTCACGAGAGTAGTCTACAGAGAGGCCCATCTTGCCCCATTGTTCCTTGATGGTAGTGGCATATTCGTCTTTCCATTCCCAGACTTTATCTAGGAATTTTTCACGACCAAGGTCATAGCGGGAAATGCCCTCACCACGCAAGCGCTCCTCAACCTTAGCCTGAGTCGCAATCCCCGCGTGGTCCATCCCTGGAAGCCAAAGCGTATCAAAGCCTTGCATACGTTTTTGACGGATGATGATATCTTGCAAGGTTGTATCCCAAGCGTGACCAAGGTGGAGTTTCCCAGTTACGTTTGGTGGTGGAATCACGATTGAATAAGGCTTAGCTTTTTGATCTCCTGAAGGCTTGAAAACATCGGAATCAAGCCATTTTTGGTAACGACCAGCCTCAACCTCGGCTGGATTGTACTTAGGTGAAAGTTCTTTAGACATGTGTGTGTCCTTTCTCTATTGTATTCATTTTATTTTGAATCTGCTTGGCAACTTCTTCTGCAGACAGATTCGTATTATTTATTTTAAAGTAGTGGTGCAACTCATTCGGTTGATGTTGGGAATTTAATTGAAGTGTTTCAGCAGTCTCCAAAATTTCTCTTTCAGATACCTCAATATGTCGTTTTAAGGGTTTATGCTTTAATCGATTCTCCGTTCGATTTCGACGTAAGCGCTCTTCAAGTGTCGTTTCCAACTCAACAAACAGAATCTCTTGATGATAATCATCCAACAGATCCTGAATTTGCTTCAAATACAGCAGCTGGTACTGATTTGAAAAATCAATTACGTCTGTTAAAATCACAGATCGCTGATTCCTAGCACTTGCTCCAAGGAAAGAAAAGGTAATTCCACGAACAAATTCCCACATTTCCTCTGTATAGTCCTGATAGATTTCTAGTGCAAAATCGATGGCTTGATGGTTATAAAAGAGGGTAGCATTTGTCAGTCGAGATAACTCTTGACCAATCGTCATTTTCCCAGAAGCTGGAGCCCCAATGATGAAAAGATGCATCAAATCTCCTCCCACTCACTCCTCAGCAAGCCGTATCTCAAATCGTCACAGCGGTTGCCTTGGGCATCTTTACGGTCTCGGATTCGAGCTTCTAAGGTAAAGCCAAGTTTCTCTGCGACTCGTTGACTTTGAAGGTTATACCCAAAGCAAGTCAGTTCAATCTTATGAAGACCCAGTTCTTTAAAAGCTAGGTCAATCAAGGCATGCGCTGCTTCTGGAACATAACCTAGACCCCAATGGTCTGGATGTAAGATATAGCCAATCTCCAAGACATCATCCTCGTGACGACGAGGGAAATCAACAGAGCCGATGACCTTATCGGTTCCTTTAGCGACAATTCCATAGCCCGCTGGAAGATCGTTCTTTTCATTACGCTCGGGCAGAATATGCTCCAGATAATAAATCTCATCTTCCAAGCTCTTGACGGGCGGAAAGCCTGCTGGGTAGGAAACTTCTGGCCTGCTGGCATAGTCAAAGATATCCACAACATCAGCCACGGTACGGACTCGCAAGACTAGCCGTTCGGTTTCTAAACGTTCTGGCAATGTTGCTCTTGTCATCCTTCTACCTCGCTTTCTACAAAAAATCGCCCCTGCCATCTACATGACAGGGACGAATGTGCTTATCCGCGGTACCACCCAATTTCGGGCAGAGCCCGCAACTCTCGTCTTTATAATAAAAAGACAATATTATTTCATTTTTCATCCATCAGCAACCAGTTTTGACACATTTGTGGACTTCTCAGCACCGCCACTTTCTGTAAAATGTGGGATCCAAAACACCTCTAATGGCTCTATTGTAGCAAGTTTTTCTCGGAAATGCAAGGGGCAAGAAAGATTACTTGAAGCTGATTCCGTGCTCTTTTAATTTCTTAATGGTAGCTGGGCCAATTCCTTTCAAGGCAAGGAGTTCTTTTTCAGTCCAGTTTTTAAAGTCAGCAGCCGACTTGATCCCCTCATCATAGAAAGTCTTAGCACGATCTTCTGAGAGGCCACCCAAAGTAGCTGCGAAATCTTCTACTGAATTGGCTACTTTTTGAGCTTGTTCCTTGGTCGCTTCTACTGCTTGTTCCACTTTTTTAGAGACAACTTTTCCTGCTTCGCTGGCAGATTTTTCTGCGTGTTTCACGACTTTTTTGGTCTCTTCGACAACTTTGGTCACCGTACTTGAAAAGGCACCTGAGCGACGAAGGCTATTTCGCAATTGTTTTTTACGTTGGAGTTTCTTTGACATGATAAAATCCTTTCAATAAAAAATCCCTGCTCTGACAAGGATTTAATAAAGATATTCTATCAAGATTTTGGCAAAAAATCAAGAAAGTATCTGAATTTTAATAGTTTCGTTCACCAAACAATCCTTCTGGCAAATCATGGAACCCCTTGCCTGCTTTGAAGTTTTCAAACTTACCAAGCAAGAACTGATAAGCATCCAAGCGACTTTCGTAGCGAATCATGGCATCTTTAGCACGCTCGTCTTGGTCTTCTTCGTAGACTTTTTGACTTTCCTTGTGCGCCATGTCGTTGATCATGATCTGGGTATTGACCCAAGCTTCAAATTCCTTCATAAATTCCTGTTCGTAACTCATTGATTCTCCTTATTCTAATCCACGGAAGTAGTCCGTATCAATCTCTCGGTAGGGCTGAATATCCTGAACATACTCCAACACCCCTTGAAATTCTCCGTTTTCATCGTGTACCGCAGCATAGGTGATGTGGACAAACTTGCCTCGCGACTCTGACTTGAACCACATTTCATACTTGTCCTTTTTACCTTCACGAAGACCTTTCATAACAGCCTTCACCTTTTCTAGGTACTTAGGCGGATGGCAGAGTTCAACATTGCGCCCAACTTGGGACGGCGTCCGTTTGAAAATCATCTCATCAGCTGGCGCATTGTCATTATAATACTGGAAAATATCGTCTTTATTGACAAAAGTGATCTCCATAGGGAGGTGATTGAGGATGAGGTTGGCCTGATCGACGGAGAGATAGCCATTCCCAAAAGCCTGTTGACTATGGCGGTCCAGCACTGATTCCTTTTCCTTAGGGGTAAAGGTAATGGTGAACTGGCCTTCTGGTGTATCGATAACTTGCTGAACTTGACCTTCAGCCGTGTCTAGCTGCACGGGCTCCTCTGCGCTCTTTTCCTCAACGAAACTCTGACGTTCTGGCACCCATTTCTCAGACGGACGGATGATGGCATAGCCGTAGGCATCACTCTCCTCCGCAATCTGAATCCAGTCATCCTGGGTGAAGGACTCAAGAAGAATCATGAGAAGGATAGACTCTTCCTTGAAAATCATACTTTCAAACTCTGTCGCAAAAGCTTCGAAGTTTTCCTTTACACTGCTAATCGGCACTTCTGGTAGTGCCTTAGCCGTCGCTAGAGCTGTCTGAAAGAGTTCTCTGATCTGATCATCCACTCCCCACATAACTTTTGGAGGTGAATCGTGTCCATAACGCTCCATGATAGGAAAGAAGAGCTCTTCCTTGCGCTGGTAGTGGATATCAAATTGCCCCAAAAGCCCCATTTGACGGACCAAACCCTTGCGCATCTCTACCAGCATTTCCTCGTCTTCCATAGACTCATAGGTATCTAACAATCTCCGAATGCGAATCAAGGCAGCACGGAGGGCCAGATTTTCATCCTTAAAGACGCGAACGGGGTGGCCAGGATGCTCGGTATCCTCTACTTCAACACCCTTAACAGCATTTTTAAAAAGATTAGCATGGACATCACAAAGCTCCATGACGTCTTCAAAGGTGACACCCGAATCTGAGTTCATCAGCTCGTGCTCCATGAGAGAAATCTCGATGGCTGACACACCTGTAAAGGTCGCATCAAAACGCTCCTGAACTGACTCAGGAGAGGCGCCATTGTGCAATTCTAACAAAATATCCCGTAGGATATGAATCCGTTCATCTGCCATTAGTCTAATCCAATCACTTCGTAACCATTCGCTTCCAGTGTGCGGACAATCTTGTCCATAGGAGTTCCTTCAAGCTTAGAACCCTGTTTGAGCGATACCTTGCGACCGACTGTATTGCGCATCAAGGGATTAGCAAGTGGTTTAAAACCGAGCTCTACTAGGATTTCCAAGACTTCTGGATGCTTGTCCACCACTTCTGCAACGGGAATTGACACATCGATGATATTGTCCATGACGACCTCCATTGTATGTTCTAATACTCAATGAAAATCAAAGAGCAAACTAGGAAGCTAGCCGCAGGCTGTACTTAAGTACGGCAAGGTGAAGCTGACGTGGTTTGAAGAGATTTTCGAAGAGTATAAAATGATTTTACTGCTTATATTATACCATATGGAAAGAGATTAAAAAACTAGCAGTGGAGTTCCTGCTAGTTTCTTTCATTTTTCTTTAAAATGACTCTTTTAACGCAAGAATCATTCTTTATCCTCCAGTTTTGCTAACCAGTGAGCCGTATCCATTAACTTATCTACAAGAAATAACTTCCCTAGACCAACAACAAGATTGTCATCTTTTTTCATTGTTTTCATCACTTTTAAACCTTGCATCGTAAAAAAGTAATTCCCGTAAGTTTTAGCTAACATTTTTATGAGACCCATGTTACTCTCCTTCGATGATTTCGACCTCTTTTCGGATAATATCAACATCTTTTTGATATTGAACTTCATTGTAGTTGACTAGTTTGGACAGTTCCTGTTGCAATCTTTCTCCCATCGGTTTCATAGTCGCAAAGGTTAAGCCCCCAGAAATGACTCCACCTAGGATAGGAATCACTTTCCCCATCCCTTTGGCTAGGCCTCCTTTTGTCAGATTGACTCCAAAAATCTTCAAAACTTTTTCTAAAATTGGATACCAAAGAGTTTTTGTCAAGGCTTTCTTGTTCACTACTTTTATGACTTGCTTGGCTACTGTCACACCGCCTGATCGAAGCAGGGCACCTGCGCCATTTACTCCCAGCATCACACCGAGATACAGTAGGAGTGTGTTTTTAGCTTCCTCGCTTAACTCATTGCGCGATGCCCAAAGATCATCAAATCCGTAAATATACCCTAGTTCTTGAGCTAATTTCAATGAAAAACCATAAAACTGGGCTACGTCTGTCGGGATAGTGATTGCCATAGCTAGGCCTCCAGGTAGACCTGCCAATACCGAAGTGCCACTGGCTAACAGGACATTATCCTTAATACAGGCCTTGGCCACTCTATCCAAGCTTTCCTGGGGTAATAAAGCCGTCGGCCCTTGTTCTAATAAGGTTGCAATATCCTTGCGATCTAATTCCTTAGAAAACTTTTCCACCAAAAATTTCTCTCGATCAACTTTGACTACGGGTAATTTCACCACTTGTTGCAGTACTTGCATAGCTATATCTTGTTTAGCCATATATCTCTCCGTTTTTCATTTATATCAAGCTTTATCATATCATACTATTTGAAATTTACAAATTTTTTAAACTGCGTTTTACAAGGGCAACATATCGATGATTAGCAAACAGATTACTCTGGCAACAAAAAAGAGGGTTGCCCCTCTTTCTTAGTTCTTATCCAGATTGCGTAGCATTTCGTCAATCTTGTTTCCATATTCGATGGATTCGTCTTTGACGAAGGTCAAATCTGGGATTTTGTACAATTTCAAATTGCGACCAAGTTCACGTTTGATCGTACCAGTTGCTTTTTCAAGCCCGATTTGGGCTTTTTGATTATCCGAAGCAAGGTTACTCAAAATGGTGTAGTAAACCTTGGCTACAGACAAATCACCTAGCATCTGAACATCTGTGATGGTCACACCTTGGACACGTGGATCACGGACCTTCTTTTGCAAAATCTCATTGACTTCACGCTTGATTTCCATGCCCACACGATCCGTACGGAAATGATTTGCCATGATATTCCTTTCTCTACTTTGAACCAAAAGCTAGGCCAGCAGACCTAGCTATTTTTAAATTTATTGATTTTCAGTTCAAATTGAAACGAAGTGCAATTTGAACTCATTCGCTTCTTTCGCTGTGGTGAAAGTGATGGAACTGATTTATCAGTCCTATCACAGGGGATTTTTGAGACACTAGGCTCAAAAATAAGCAATGAAACCATCGGTTTGCTTGCGTCCCTCACCACCTAAGAAAGGAGCAAAAATCTTATCTCTTGATTTCTTCCATGACATAAGCCTCAATCACATCATCAGTCTTGATATCATTGTAGCCATCAATCATCAATCCACCTTCACGACCGTTTGTAACTTCTTTGACGTCGTCTTTGTAGTGTTTCAAGCTTGCGAGTTCGCCGTCATAGATAACGACACCGTCACGGATAACACGAACTTTAGAGTCACGAGTAACCTTACCGCTAGTAACCATAAATCCACCGATGGTTCCCACTTTAGACACTTTGAAGGTTTCACGGATAACTGCTTCACCGATGATTTTTTCTTCGAATTCAGGATCCAACATCCCTTTCATGGCTTCTTCCATCTCTTCGATAACCTTGTAGATAATGCTGTGGAGACGGATTTCTACATCGTCAGCTTCAGCTTGTTGACGTGCTTGTGGTGTAGGGCGTACGTTGAAACCAACGATAAAGGCATTTGAAGCTTCCGCAAGGGTCACGTCAGATTCATTGATAGCACCGACTGCTGAGTGAACGATGGTAACTTTGACACCTTCTACGTCAATCTTTTGAAGTGAGGCAGAAAGGGCTTCAACAGAACCTTGTACGTCGGCCTTGATGATAACGTTAACTGACTTAAGCTCACCAGCTTTAAGCGTATCAAAGAGGTTTTCAAGGCTGACACGTTGGGTAGCTTGACGTTGTTTCATGAGAGCACGTTTTGCACGCTCTTCACCGGCTGCACGCGCAGATTTTTCATCTTCGTAAACAGCAAAGTGGTCACCCGCCATTGGCGCTTCGTTCAAACCTGTGATAGAAACTGGCGTTGATGGTCCAGCAACCTTGACACGACGACCAAGGTCATTGGTCATGGCACGTACACGACCGAAGGTATTTCCGACAACGATAGGGTCTTGTACATTCAGAGTACCTTGTTGCACAAGAAGAGTTGCGACCGCACCTTTTCCTTTATCCAAACGAGCTTCGATAACCGTACCGATAGCACGCACTGTTGGATCTGCCTTGAGTTCTTGGATTTCAGCCACAAGAAGGACTGTTTCCAACAATTCTTCGATATTTTGGTTAAATTTAGCTGAGATTTCAACAAATTCAGAATCACCACCCCAAGCTGTTGACATAACACCATGCTCTGCCAATTCACCGATAACGCGTTCTGGGTTGGCACCTGGTTTATCAATCTTGTTGATAGCCACGATAATTGGAACGTTGGCCGCTTTTGAGTGGTTGATGGCTTCGATAGTCTGAGGCATAACACCATCGTCGGCTGCTACAACCAAGATGGTAATATCGGTAACAGATGCACCACGCGCACGCATAGATGTAAAGGCCGCGTGTCCAGGTGTATCAAGGAAGGTAATCTTCTTGCCATTTTCCACGATTTGGTAGGCTCCGATATGCTGAGTGATACCACCTGCTTCACCTGTCGCAACACGAGAGTTACGAAGGGTATCTAGAAGGGTGGTTTTACCATGGTCAACGTGCCCCATGATGGTCACAACTGGTGGACGCTCAACCAATTCATCTTCATTGAGATAACCATCTTCGACGAAGAAACGTTCGATGTCGGCATTGTCCACTTCAACCTTTTGTTTGGCTTCGATACCATAATCTACCAATAGGAGTTCAATGGTTTCTCCATCCAAGGATTGGTTTTGTGTGGCCATAACACCCATCATAAAGAGTTTCTTAACGATTTCAGCTGGTTCACGTTTGATACGTTTTGCGATTTCCGCAACAGTCATACCATCTGTATACTCAAATTCTGTTGGCAATTCGTGGAACTTACGCTCTGTAACAGGTTTTGGAGTTTGGTTACGGTTGTTTTGCTTGTTCCCTTTTTTATTTTTCTTGTTGTTATTCCAGTTACTATTTCTTTGATTTCTCACTTGATTCTGACTACTTCGATTCTTTTGTTGTTTTCTAGGACCATCTTCTTCGTGATCATAATCGTCACGTTCTTTGTCTGGTCGAGCTTGTTTTTTACGACGTGTATCCACTGGCGCTTCTTTCGCTACAGGAGCTACTGCTACAGCTGGCTGAGTTTGTTCAGCTAACTTAGCAGCTTCCTCAAAGATTTCTTCAGGCTCCTTGCGTTTATTAGCTTGAGCCAAGGCTTCTTTGGCAGCTTGCGATTGTTTGAAGCGCTCCTCACTTGAGCGTGCGTACTCTGCATTTTGCTCTGCTTTTAGGGCTGCTGCACGGGCTTTAAAGTCAACACGTGGTCCAGCTTGTTTTGGCTGGAAGTCTTGTTGCTGACGGCGATCATTGCCACGATTTCCTTGACCTTGTGGTTTTTTCCCTTGGTCGTTGAAACGGCGATTGTCGCGGTTTCCTTGACCAAGTTTGCCACCATTACGACCATCGTTTTTCTGACGGTTGCCGTTTTGTTGTTGGTCACGGTTGTTACCCTTGTTTTGTTTGCGTCGCTCTGCCTGCTCTTTGGCACGCGCCTCACGCTCCGCCTTGAAATTTCGGCTCTGTGGTCTTGCGGCCACCACTTTTTCTTCCTTAGGAGCTGCAGGTGTAGCTGATTTGCTTTCTTCCTTAGCGGCTACTGGTTTAGCTGACGCAGGGTTTTCCGCTTTCTTTTCTACACTTGCTTTTGGTGCTGCAGGTTTTGCTTCTGCCTTAGGAGCAGGTGCAGGTTTAAAGCTAGCTGCGATTTGTTCAGCAGCAGCAGCTTCCACGCTCGATGAGTGGCTTTTTACATCCAAGCCCAACTCTTTTGCACGCGCTACAACTTCTTTACTTTCTTTTCCAAGTTCTTTTGCGATTTCGTACAATCTTTTCTTAGACAAATCATGTCCTCCTCTTCTATTCCATAAGAGACCTCATTTTCTTTGTAAATCCAGCATCTGTCACAGCCAAAACCTTTCTCGATTTTCCGACTGCTATGCTTAATTCCAGTGTTGAAAACACGGTTATAACTTCTACTTGATAATAGTCACTTTTATCTTGAATCTTCTTGGTCAGATTGGGACCAGCATCATGGGCTAGAAAGACTAGCTTGGCTTTCTGGTCTTGAATGGCCTTGACCACCAATTCCTCACCCGATATGATCCTGCCTGCTCGTTGAGCAAGTCCCAAGAGATTGCTAATCTTTTGCTTATTCAAGTCCTAACTCTCTTCTTTTTACTTTGTGATCCACATAGGCGATCAACTCGTCATAAAAGCTTTCTTCCACTTCCATGTTAAAGCTACGGTTAAAGACTTTCTTCTTTTTGGCCTCTAGGGCTTCTGCATTGTCTAGCTTGATATAAGCGCCACGGCCATTGGCCTTGCCTGTCGGATCGATAAAGATCTCTCCTTCTTTGTTCTTGACAATGCGGAGCAAATCACGCTTATCAATCACTTCGTTAGATACAACAGACTTGCGCAAAGGGATTTTTCTTGTTTTCATCTTTCCCTCCTCTAGCAGCTTTTATTCTTCGATCAATTCATCCGCAACTGCGTAATCAACTTGACCTGCTTCTTCCATAGCTTCAAACTCACTGGCAGACTTGATATCAATACGGTAACCCGTCAAGTGAGCTGCCAAGCGAACGTTTTGTCCACGACGACCGATGGCAAGAGAAAGCTTGTTATCAGGTACAACGACCAAGGCACGCTTGCTGTCATTTTCATCAAAGATAACTTGGTCAACTTCAGCAGGAGCAATGGCATTGTAAATAAATTCAGCTGGATCCGCTACCCACTCGATAACGTCAATGTTTTCTTCTACAGGAATCATGCGATCGCTCTTGGCATCGTAGCGAGCTGGGTGGAATTTGCTGGTGATTTTCTTGATATTGGCACCACCACGTCCAACGATTGTCCCGATAGCGTCCACGTTTGGATTGTGGCTACGAACGGCAACTTTCGTACGATCACCAGCTTCACGGGCTACGCTCATGATTTCGACAGTTCCATCGTAAACTTCTGGAATTTCTTGCTCCATCAAGCGTTTGATCATTTCAGGATGGCTACGGCTAACAAATACGTTGACACCACGAGGGTTGTCTTCAACCTTGTAAACGTAGACTTCGATACGGTCGTGGGAAGCAAAGACTTCTCCAGGGATTTGGTCTTGTTTTGACAATTGGGCTTCGATGCTGCCAAGGTTGACATAGATAAAGCGGTTGTCAAAACGTTCTACTGTACCAGACATGATTTCTTGTTCATGTTCTTTATAAGTATTGTAAGTGATAGCACGTGTTTGCTTGCGCATTTTTTCCATGATGGTTTGTTTAGCAGATTGGGCTGCTACACGACCAAACTCAGCTGGCGCTTCTTCAAACTTGATTTTGTCACCAAGTTCATAGGCTGAATTAATGGCAAGGGCATCTTTCAAGCTAATTTCCAAACGGCTATCAAATACTTCATCTACAACTTCACGGACAGTATAAACTGTAAAGTCACCTGTTTTTTCGTTGAAGTCGATGGCTACGCTATCAGACTGACCATAACGTCTGCGATAGGCGGAACGAAGCGACTCTACTACTGCGTCGATGATGTCTTCTTTTTTGATTCCCTTGTCTTCTTCCAAAATGCGGAAGGCCTCTAGCATTTCTTTACTCATGTTCTTTTTACTTTTGAATCCTCAAAAGCTATCCTTTCTTTTCTATAGTTTTACTGCTAAACGTGCTTTTGATACTAAACTGTATGGAATTTGGACAGTTTTCTTACGTGTCTTGTCCATATATTCCATGGTCAACTCGTCTTCTTCAAAGGATACCAAAGTTCCTTCAAAGACTTTTTGCTTATCAATGGCTTGGTAGAGCCCGACATGGATGTATTTCCCAACTGCTCCAGCGATAGCATCCTTGGTTTTCAAAGGACGTTCCAAGCCTGGACTGGTGATTTCTAGGAAATATTGTTCTGGGAAGGGATCGGGCTTGATAGTATCTAGGACAGGACTAATGATTTCTGTCAAGTCTGCCGTATCGTTCAAGGTAATTCCTTCGGGTTTATCTACAAAAATACTGAGAATCATGTCACTGCCAATCTTTCCATACTCGATATCCACGAGCTCGAAAGGTGCTTGGATGACAGGTTCTACAACTTCTCTGACTAATTCTACGATTGTTGCGATTGCGTCCACCTCCTCATAAGCAAGAGGCGAAGATATTTCCCCGCCTCTCTTTCTCATATTCTTACTATCAGTATAGCACGTTTGTCAATTTATGTAAAGCATTAGCACTCAAACGGCTGGTTTACAAGCTATTTCTTAAAATTCTGCTTCAACTCGGTAGATCACTTGACCTTTGCTGGAGAATTTTTGCTCATATTCCGTCATGACATTGCCTTCAAAATCACTGGCATGCAAGTCCAACCAAACCCCATTGAGTTTCATCCCATACTGAGAAAAGCTTACCAAGCTGTACTCAAACAAGCCACGATTGTCTGTCTTGAAATGGATTTCCCCATTCTCAGGCAAGATGCGCTTGAAGGTATCCAAGAAACTCTTGTAAGTCAAACGACGTTTTTCATGGCGTTTTTTAGGCCAGGGATCTGAAAAGTTTAGGTAGAGACGATCAATCTCACCGTCTTCAAAGTAGTCTGTCAAATCTGAACCATCTACCCACAGCAACTTGATGTTGGGCACTCCAACTTCTAATACCTTATCCAAGGCATAACTCAATACCGACTTTTGGATATCAATCCCGATATAGTTGATGTCAGGATTTTGCTTGGCCATTCCAGATACGAAGGCCCCTTTCCCACTTCCAACCTCTACATGAATAGGATGATCATTTCCAAACAAGTCTCGCCATTTCCCTTTAGCTTCCAAGGGATTGAGGACCACATACTGAGGATTGGCCTCTAGTAATTCTGTCGCCCCTTTACGATTTCTAACTCTCATCTCTTCTTTCCATACTTGTCACGGAAGACACGCAAGGCATAAATCTCCCGGTTTACATTGTCTAAATCTTGATTTTCACAGTATTTGGCAATCTGGTTCAAGTAAGAATACTGACCATACCAATACAATTTATCTAACACTGTCTGATTGTACTTATAGCCGTAGTCTCTCAACCATTGACGCCACTGATGATCTGGAATGTAGTGGCATAGCAAATGCGCCACATCAAACATACGATCCGTCAGGCGAACCGAATCCCAATCCACTAGATAAACAAGTCCACTCTCAGTCTCAATCCAATTACTATGACGAAGATCCCCATGCACAATCGTTGCATGGTCTTCCCTAAAACCTGGAACCGTCTTACCTAGCTCAGCAATCACACTGTTCAAATAGTGGTTCTGCTTCAAGATTTCTGGAACTCCTTGCTGCCAAGAACGTAGCAAATCAACTGGTGTTTCCATGGTATATCCCAAACGGCTCAACTGCTTCATCAAGGGACGCGAGCGGTGAAGGCGGTTCAAGATATTGATAATCTGCTTGCGATTCATATCGTAAGGGGTCAAGATTTTGCCCGTCAGCCATTCCTGAGCACACATATCACGACCATCCGCTAAACGACGAGTCCATAGTAATTGAGGAGCGATTTGTTCTCTGGCAAGGCCAGGTAGGATTGGAGAGGTGTTCATTTTTACAAAGACGCGCTTCCCATCAGGGTAGCTTCCCATATAAGCCTTACCGCTCTTCCCTGGTATCGGGGTCAGCGTTAGCTCATTATCACCCAAGTCCATTTCTTTCCTCCGTATAAAGTTTCCTTACTATTCTACTAGTTTTTGGCCTATTCGTCAACCGGTCCACACCTGATTCTCAAAGAAAAGCCTCTGGATTGGCTTGGGTATCATTATAGAAAGAAAAGGCAAGCACTATCTTCTGCTTACCTTTCATGATTTTTATAAATAATATAAGAGTGGCCAAGCATTGTAAAACATATGAACTAAAGTAGAAACCCATAAGTTTTGGCTCTTTTTATAAGCAAAGCCCAGCAACAAGCCCCCAAGTAGATAAAAAATAAACGAAGGGACATTAGAAGGTCCATGCATGAAAGAAAAGAGAGAGGAAGTTAGCACAAGCCCTAACCAAGAATTGTCAAAAACGGCACCTTGAAGAAGTCCTCTGAAAATAAGTTCCTCCTGGATGGGTCCAAAAACTGAGGAAGTCAAAATCAAAGACAGAGAAATTCCTCTGCTAACTTCCGACAAGTGTTGAACTCCTGCGCCAGAAGAAACAGCGAAGAAATGAATATAAACCAGTGTCTCAAGTATACTTAGAAGAAAGATTACAATGAAAAGCAAAAGTTCTTTCTTGCTTAACATCCCAAAAGAAATCATTTCAAACTTTCTAGCATAAGCAACACTCAGCGCGGTTACAAGAAGACTTACAATAATCAATGCAGATTCATTTTGAAAAAAATCCCTATGGTTAATCGTATAAGGAACTGTAATGACGATTAGTAGTACTAAAAATCCAAAACAAAAGGCATGAAATTTATCAAAAAACTCCATAAAATTATCCTCCTCAACAAACAGACTTCCCTACAAGTCATCCTTTAGTGCTAGTCTTTCCAAAACAAATCATTTTATACTCTTCGAAAATTTCTTCAAACCACGTCAACATCGCCTTGCCGTAGGTATATGTTACTGACTTCGTCAGTTTCATCCGCAACCTCAAAAACATGTTTTGAGCTGACTTCGTCAGTTCTATCTACAACCTCAAAGCAGTGCTTTGAGCAACCTGCGGCTAGTTTCCTAGTTTGCTCTTTGATTTTCATTAAATATAAGTTAAGAGTGGCAAACTGTTGTAAAACATATGAACTAAAGTGGAGACCCATAGGTTTTGACTCTTTTTATAAGCAAAGCCCAGTAACAAGCCCCCGAGTAAATAATAGAAAAACGAAGGAATATCATAAGGTTCATGTATGAAAGAAAAGAGAGAGGATGTCAGCACAAGCCCCAGCCAAGAATTTTCAAATACAGCCCCCTGAAGAAGTCCTCTGAACATGAGTTCCTCCTGGATTGGTGCTAAAACTGTGGCACTAACAATAAAGGAAAGCGAAAGTCCTCTACTAGCTTCCTCAAGATGTTGAACCGAAGCACCAGAAACAACTGAGAAAAAAGCATGATAGCTAATACTTACCAGCACAGTGAAAAGAAAGATTCCAATGAACAGCAAGAGTTGTTTCCTGCTTAACATCCCCAAAGAAATCATATCAAACCATTTCGCATAGCCAAAACTAAGGAAAAGCAAGAGACTCTTTATCATAATGAATGTGTACTGGTGTTGAAAATAATCTCCTTGATTGACGGAATATCCCGCTGCACCAACGATTGCAAAGACTAAAAATCCCAAAAACAAGGCATGACATTTATTGAAAATGACCATAAAACTATCCTCCCCACCAAACAGACTTCCCTACACGTCATCCTTAAGCTCTAGCCTTTCCAAAACAAACCATTTGAGTATCCAAAATACGACCACATAACCACCCCCTAAGAAGATAGCCATTAAAGATAGCATGGGATTTAGGAAATAAAAGACCACAACAGATACAAAGGTTAGCACAAAAACATTAAAGGCAATGGTGTCAGAAGCCAAGTCTAGAATATAGGGCGTCAACCAATCTATTTTTTTTGAATCTAGGAAAAATAAATGTTTATACATGATGACCTCCTCTATGACTGAAAAGCAAGTCTTTTGGTTTTTTACCCCAAGACCCTATGTAGAAAAGTGAGTAAAAATGGTAGGTTTGCGATGATATTATTAACAATATGAATCGAATAAGAGGGATAGATACTCTTCGTATAACGTGTCAGCCAGGCAAATAGACAGCCCACTGCCGTATAGACAAAAATATCCGCGAGACTTGGCAAGCTAGAAAAGTGGGGCAAGGCAAATAAGAATGACGGAAAGAGAAGATCCAGTCCCCACCTCGAATTCTTAAAGAAGGCATGTTGAAGCAGTCCCCTACATACCAATTCTTCCATCAGAGGTCCTAGTACGATTAAGGTTAGGTAAACACCAAACTCCGCAAAATTTGTCTCACTATAGGCAATAAACAAATTCCACCCTTCATTAGTTCCCTGAACGTGTTTAGCTGTCAGATAGTTAAAGCAGATAAGCACAATGGCTGCTAACACCGTCAGAACAGAATAGCTCAACCACTTTTTCCTAGGAATACGAAAGAGATAAGCATGACCCGACCTGACTAAAATCCAAATCATCAGGCCGATAAAGAGAAGGCTGATGATGTTTCGAATCCAGATAAGATTTCCTACCCAAGACGAGAACTCCCAATAATTGCTCCAAAATTGGGTTGTCCAAAACAATCCGAAAAACAGAAACAAATAAGAAAGAATGGCACTCGTTTTAAAAAGAATAGAGTGTTTTTTCATAGAACTCCTCCCTATTATGACCTCCCCTTATCAGGCTCTACTGCTGTAAGATTAAGAAGACAGTTTGTTCTTTTTAAGACTGACCTGACTACTAGATAATAGATACATTAAGGCATTAAAGACAATGAAAATATGGCCATAGAATAAAATCAACCTCACATCCAAACCAAGATACAGTTTGACCATCAAAAAGATGAGCAAAAGAATTTGTAACCATACCGTTTTTCCAAAAATAAATTTAAAGCGGTTTTGAATGTCTACTTCCTTGATTTTTACCGCCAAACCTTTATTAGTAAGAAGGAAAACGCCTGCTTCAAACAAGCCACTGTAGAGAACAAGCCACCCAATCGACACATTAGAGATTTGTAAAAATGTCCCTAAAAGAATATTCAACATACTACTAACGAAAATAACAAGAAATAATCTGTATTTCATATTAAATTCCTCCATTCATTTATTTCACGAACGTTTTAATAGAAGCTTCTAATCCAGAAGAGGAAGGCAAACTACTTTTTATAATACTTCAATCCCCAAATGAGCAGAAGCATGATAAGCAAGCAGAGAACCGCGCCAATATAAGCGATTAATTGTTGGTAGGATTCTCCTGCTGTGATACCTCTATACAAACAGATAATAGACATAAAGCCTGTCAAGCCAATATACATGAGTTGATTGGTTCTAGGACTAACCAAATCATCATCTTCAAACTCTCTTATTCTCATTTCCCTAGTGAGGTAAACAGTAACCAAAATAGAAGCCAAGTTAATAACCACTAAAAGAAATTGGAAAACTAAGGAAAAATTTAAAAACTGACGAGATAGAAATAGATAAGTAGAGACAAGCAAGGGCAACTGACCTAGGAACAATCTCGCAAGGAAGATGTTCCGTTTTTTAGCAAGAAAAGTTTTCATTTCTTTGCTCCTTTCATATATTATTAGACGAAGAACTACACAAACTCACCGGTTCAAAACCTAAGTAGCCAGAAAAAAGAGACAGGTGACAGTAGCATTCATCAAACCATGTACAACTACACAGGAATATAGATTTCTCCGCTTTATATAGAGAATTCCTAATACAATTCCTGACACTAGATGTTGAGAGAGCATTTCTCCGTCATGAGCAAATCCAAAAAGAACAGACGAAAGGATAATAGCAACTATGGGAGAATATTTTTCTAAACTTCCTAAAATGATTCCTCTAAAGAGTATCTCCTCCAAAAGAGGTTGAGTGAAAGTAGTTGACAACCAGAATAGAACTATGTACAAGAAACCACTTGTTTCCAAATGTTGAAAAAAGCTTAAAGAACTTGTATTATCATGGACTTTTCCAAGAACGGTCGTGAAAAATATAAAACCAACTACTAAAACCAGATTAGCCAGATAAGCAAGAACAATCCATTTCAATTCTACCCATTTGATTGGCAAGCAATCTAAAGTAGTCTCATCACCCCATCTCTTAATAAGATATACAAGAATGGTTAAGCATATAAAGAAAGATAGAAAGAAGGCACCAACACTGAACACATCTCCCATCACTCCGTCATAAAATCGTCTCACAACAGTTAATGGTACAACTTGAATAGCAAAAGTAAGTAAAAAACAAGTAATTATTTTTTTAAAGATAGAAATCGTTTTTTTCATAGTTTGTTCTTTTTTCAACTCCTTAACAAGATATTTTTTCTAATTTACTACTTCCACGAACGAAGCCACCGCTTCCTTAACTTGTGATTTATCATACTTCCTGCTTCAACCTTTACACTGCTAGTATAGCACTCATTTTGACCTTGGAATACTCAAATCATAAATGGTCATCAAAACCTCTTGAATTGTTAAAAAATTTAAAAAAGCAAGCATGAAAAACATACTTGCCCTGGGGGAACTTGACAATGTGAAAATACAAAATAGAGAACTACTCACCCTCACTTCCGTATGTTCTCATATATTCTCATAATCGCAACAAGGATAGCAGCTGTCCCACTTGCCAAAGCGATAAGGGTAATGATAATGTTGAGGATTTCAGGCGTACTCCCTATTCTATTGATAAGACGGAGTAGGGATATAACTGTCAACTGAATCAGGAGTATTGATTCTACATTTACAAATGAAGTCTGTCGGTTCTTAACTGCATATAAAAAGGCTGGTAGCAAAACACAGGCTATAGCAATCACAAACAGGTTACTCCCTGTTTCTTCTCCCTTGTTCACCACGGAAATCATGAGAAGATTCGAAGCTATGATCAACGTAGAACAGATGATAAAAAAGGATTTCTTATTCATATAGGATACCTCATATACTATGGCATTTTAATTGATGACTACAGGCAGTACTTCTTTCCACAAATCTTCTAATCATAAACTGACATCGAGTGAATCGTTAAAACCTGACGAAAGATTTGATTTTGGCAGGTGGTATTTAGACTGGTATTGGGATGGCTTTCCACAATTTTCATGACGGTATAGAGACCAACTCCTCTCTCCTCTCCTTTAGAGCTTGCTCCAAAGGAGAAGATTTCAGAAATATCTATTCTCTCTTCTTTGATGGAATTTTCTATGATGAAGGTCTCTTGTGCTCCATTTTTTAAAAAGGCGATTGAAACGTGAGGTTGACTAACCTCTACACTGGCTTCAATAGCATTGTCACAAAGGATAGACACAATAGTCAGAAAATCAAGCAGGCTCATCCCCTCTACCTGAATCTCCTCAGGAACTTCGACATTAAAGACAATCTTCTTATCTCTGGCTTTTAGAAATTTTCCCGCGAGGAGACTTTTGAGGGCTTTATCACGAATATTCACCAATCGACCAAGGTCATATTTATTGTCCTGCAATTTTTCACTAGAATCCTTTAAGACGGAGTCGTAGACCTCTTTTATCTGCTCCATGTCCTCCTCTTCAACGCCCAGACGTAAGCTGGTTAAGAGGTTAGTGTAGTCATGGCGAAAGCTCCTTACTTCCTTGTAAAGTTCCTCTATATGCCGACTATAGCGTTCCATATCTCTGTAGCGCAAGGCCTGCTCTTGGTCCAATCTCTCATGGAGTTTGTCCTTCAAATAGGTATCCAATTTCTTGATAATACCCATAAAAAAGAGTAGGTAAAACACTAGGATGAGATGGCGAACAGTCTTTGATTGGATATCGTATGCATATTCAAAGTAAGACAGATTTTCCATGACTAGAAAGTAGGCCCCCATTATCCAGTTAATCTTAGTCAGGGACTTTTGAAAAGCTTTATCGAGAATCTCCTTTCTCAAACTAGTAAAATCATAGTCCAACCATTTCAAAAAGGCTAGAGAAATGAAGAAATTGAAAATCATTATAAACACCCAAATAAATGAGTATTTGTCATTTATTTGCCCTTGGTCTAAAAACGGAAGCACAAAATAAGAAACACCTCTATAAAAGAGATTCACCAATATCATTGGAAAGAGACCATAAAAGAAAAGGAGTTTTTTAGGAAGGCCTCTTAACAATAAGAAAGATAAGCCGATGCCGTACAAGGGTACCACAAAATAAGATAGGTAAGTATTTCCTACTATATAGTTAATCGTTACAAAAACGACTGCTAAAAGTAACTTAAAAAGAAAAGCTTTAAAAAATCTCTCCAGAGTTAGAACAATTCCATCCACCTTAAAAAATATAAACAATTCCAATCCAGCTATCAAAAATGAATATACTATCTTCCAAACTATTTCCATTACATCACCTCACTCAGTGTAAGTTATTGATGGCCTCAGACACTTCCCTGACCTTATAACGCGCGATCAGGCAACTTCCACCATTGGGAAAGTAAAGCAGTTTTTCTTTCTTATCCAAACGAACTACATTGGCAGGATTGATGAGAAAAGAGCGGTGGCACTGCAAGAGACGGGGCTCCTGCTTGAAAACCTCCTCTAAACTCGCTGTAAATTCCAGCCTGTCCGTCTTGGTATAGAGAATAACACGATGGGCTCTGGGCGACGTTTCGAGATAGTAAACCTCTTTAAAAGGATACTGGAATTGAGCAAATTTTGATTTAAAGTAAAAGCAATCTTCCGCCAGACTCTTACTGTCTTGACTATTGGCATAGAGGAGGGCTGTCTCGATACGAGACTCAAATTCCTCTGCTGACAAGGCCTTATCAATGTAGTCCAAAGCAGACACCTGGTAGCGAAAGGACAGGGGCATAAACTCCGAGTGAGTCGTCACAAAGACGATGAGGGCATAAGGATCCCGATCTCGAATCTTTCTAGCTACCTCTAGACCTTTCATCTCCTCATTTCGAATCTCAATATCCAAAAAGAATAGCTGATGGGCTCCCTTCTCATGCACCTCTGCCAGCAGTTGGTCTGGTTTCCCAAAGACTTCAAAAGAACTAGGAATGATACTCTGTTTTTTCAAAAGTTTCTCAATCGTCGTTTCAATTCTAGCTTGTTGGGAAAAGTCATCTTCTAAAACAAATATTCTCATCTTCTTACTCTCCTTGTTTCAACCATTTTTGGCGAATGTCTCTATAGCGACGTCTGGCATACTGAACAGCATATCGACCTTCTTCTCCAAGAAAAAGAGTCTTTCTTTGGATATCCATGGATTTTACTCGTTCAAGGTTGACCAGACAATTTCGATGACATCTCGTCAAGGTTTCTCCATATTGTTTCTCAAGATTGCTTAAATTTTGAAATAGATCAAAGCTAGCGTTTTCTGTAACAATCTGTACGGTATGGGCTTTACTTGGATGCGTTTGGATATAGTAGATATCCTTTATGTTTAATTTGAAAATTTCTTTCTCTTTTTGGATGATAATGTAGTTCATGGATAAAACCTCCTAAAAAGAGGATAGCATAAGTCTAGAAACTATTTTTCACCAAATCCTAAACGGTTCTCAAAAATTCCTAAAGTGTCGAAGTGTTTACAAAATGAATATGATAATCTTACAACTATTTTATCATAAAATTCACTTATTGTAATTCAGGAAATTTCAATGACAATTCAAGATTTGAAGGTAAAAAAAGAGTTAAAAGTGATAAGCTATGATTATAGAAAGACAATCACTTGAAACAACTTTAGAACCATCACAAAGGAGGAATTCTCATGACGGATACAGACCCTATCAAAACAGCTCAGGCACTGATAACTGAGTTAAACAAAGCCTATCAAGTCTGCAAACAGGCAACAGCTGACGATGTCCGCTTTCAGGAGCAGCTGGACAATATCCTTGACTTTCTCTTTAAAGCTGAGACAGTGGATAATCGATTCTTGATTGAACTGGAAAAATTTTACCAGACTTCCAGTCTTCTCATGGGCCTCAGTGCTCTCGAACCAGATGCTCCTACTCGTGCTGCTTGGCGAGCCTATGACCGTTTTCACTTTGATCAAGTCAAAACCAAGTTGAGTCTCTATGGTCCAACCATTATCTTGTAGAAAATAAAAGAAGCTGAGACAGAACTCAACTTCTTTTTTAGTATCATATAAGCAATGTTATACTCAATGAAAATCAAAGAGCAAACTAGGAAGCTAGCCGCAGGTTGCAGATAAAGCTGACGTAGTTTGAAGAGATTTTCGAAGAGTATTAGTCCTGCATCTGATGTTTCACCCGATAAGGGAGATACAAGATTTGCAGGACCAGTCCAGCTCCAAGCAGGGCTAGAAGAGCTAGTTTTTCTTGGAGGGTAATCAAACCAACTATCAGCTGAACCAATAAAACAAAACCTGTCAATCCTCGGATAACTTCCTGTAGTCCCTTCTCTTTCTCCCCTTTTTCTAATGGAAAGAGCTGGGTCAAGTACTGGTAGTCGAAAGCACGATAGAGAGCCAACAACTGGAAGAGCATAAGGTAATTAAACAGGACAACCACTGCCGTCGCAATCCAAGCTTGCTCGATAAAGACTAGAGCTAACAAGGATAGGAAGAGGAGACGGAGACTGAGGGCAAAGAGATCTCCATTTCGCAGATAAGAACGAAGATAGAGGTTTTGCCAAATCTTGCTCGGCACTTTCTGAACTGCTTTAAGGATAAAATCCAGATAAGCGCGACGTTTGACACTATTGGAAACGCCCTTAACCTGAGTAAAGAGAGCAAAGAAACGAAGCAGAATTTGCTTGCGCTTGCTTTCTTGGGCAATGACATAATCCCAGTCCAGCCCAGTTTCAGTGAAAAATTTGCTGGCTTTTTGGCGAAAGAGGAGGTACTTCGCTACTCCCAATAAAAGCACATAGACGAGAAAGACTGGCAAGCCATAGCCCATAGCTAAAAACAAAGGTGCAAATAAGAGTAAAAAGAGGGTTTGGACAATTGTCCAGAAAACAAATGAACGCGACGACTGTCCTTTTAGGTAGGACTTCACCTCCTCTTCACTGACTAAGAGAAAGAGCTTGTCAGGTCCTTCCATGTAGGTCGCGATTCCTCCCCAAGCCAAAAGCAAGGCAGATACAATCCCCAAAAACAAGAGGATGGGCCAATGATTATAAGGAAAATCTTGCAAGAGTTGACTGTACTGGTAGGCTAGAAAACCGATGAGAACCAGCAGGAATAAGACAAAGTGATCATTGAGAACATAACGCAGATAACCGACACACTCCTTGCGAAAAGCCTGCTTTCGCTTTAAAAACAAGTCTTTCATAGCTCCTCCTCTTTGGTTAGAGCCAAGTAAATGTCGTTCAAGCTAGCCTCGGGCATGTCAAAGGCTTCGCGGAGTTGCTGGAGGTTCCCCTGAGCCCGCACCTCTCCCTTGTGGAGGATAACAAAGGCGTCACACATCTTTTCCGCCGAATCCAGCACGTGGGTACTCATGAGGATGGACTTGCCTTTTTGCTTTTCTACTTCCAAAAGCTGAATCAAGTCAGAAATAGCCAGCGGATCGAGGCCAAGGAAAGGCTCATCAACGATGAAAAGACTCGGATCCACGACAAAAGCACAGATAATCATGACCTTCTGCTTCATCCCTTTGGAAAAATGCACTGGGAACCAGTCTAATTTTTGGTCCAAACGGAACATTTTTAACAAAGGTTCCGCACGATCAAAAGCCACTTTTTGCTCAATACCATAAGCCATGGCAACCGTCTCGATATGCTCTCTGAGGGTCAATTCCTCATACAAGCTAGGCGTTTCAGGAATATAGCCAATCTGCTTGCGGTAGCTAGTCGCATCTTCTCGCAGGGTTAAACCATTAATCTTAATTTCCCCACTGTAAGGCGTCAAAAGACCGATAATCTCATTGATAGTCGTTGATTTTCCAGCACCGTTGAGACCAATCAAACCGACCAATTGCCCACTTTCAACGATAAAGGACACATCTTTCAAGACAGGAACGTGGACATAGCCTCCTGTCAGGTTTTTAATTTCTAACATATTTTCTCCGAATCTGGTATAATGTAGCTATATTATATCAAAATTTAATACAGTAGAGGTGGATTTTATGTCAGATTGCATTTTTTGTAAGATCATCGCAGGGGAGATTCCTGCTTCAAAAGTATACGAGGATGAGCAGGTTCTTGCCTTTCTTGATATCTCTCAAGTAACGCCTGGACACACCCTCATTGTACCCAAAGAGCATTTTCGCAATCTTTTGGAGATGGACGCTGCCAGCGCTAGCCAACTCTTTGCCCAAGTACCAACAGTGGCTCAAAAAGTCATGAAGGCTACCAAGGCTGCCGGAATGAACATCATCGCCAACTGTGAGGAAGTTGCTGGTCAAACAGTCTTTCATACTCACGTGCATCTCGTACCTCGCTACGGTGCAGAAGATGACCTCAAGATTGACTTTATCGCCCACGAACCTGACTTTGACAAACTTGCCCAAGTCGCTGAAACCATTAAAAACGCTTAAGGAGATGCCATGAAACTATCCAATCTATTGCTGTTTGCAGGAGCTGCAGCTGGAAGTTATTTTGTCGTGAAAAATCGCCAAGCCATTCAGGATGAAGTGCTAGATACAACTGACCGCATTGAATCTATCAAGGATGATTTGGATATCATCCAAAACAGCTTGCAAATCATCGACCAGCAAAAAGCCCTTATCAAGGAATATCAAAAAGACTTGACCTACAAGTTCAAAGTCTTGGAAAAAGATTTCCAGACTAGACTAGCTGTGATAAAAGAAACACAGGAGCTTGAGGATAAGTAAAAAAGAGCCCGATGGCTCTTTTTAGTTTATAGATTTTTTAAGACTTTCCTTAAGTAATGACGGACGGTAGCGACCTTCTTCGAAATTCCATACCTAAACTTTGAGCCTAGGTCTCAAAGTTTCCGAACACCTGAAATCAACTGGTTTCAGGTGTTTTCATTACGGCGAAAAGTCTGGGAAAGTATTTGATATATACTCAATGAAAATCAAAGAGCAAACTAGGAAACTAGCCGCAGGTTGCTCAAAACACTGTTTTGAGGTTGTAGATAAGACTGACGAATTCAGTCACATATATACGGCAAGGCGACGTTGACGCGGTTTGAAGAGATTTTCGAAGAGTATTAGTTATGAAATGGTGAATGAGTTGTCTAAATTGTGGTGTATAGTTGATGGGATATAGCTTGTTTACGCTTTAAAAAGAGCCCGACGGCTCTTTTTACTTTATTCTCCTTCAAAGGCATCTTTAATATGGTCAAAGAAGCCTTTTTTCTTTGGATTGACTTTCAAGTCACCTGCAGCCGCGAATTCTTTAAGCGCTGCTTTTTGGCGGTCGTTCAAACCTGTCGGAGTCACGACATTGACAGTAACGTATTGGTCACCAACGGCACCACCACGAAGGCTCGGTGCTCCCTTGCCACGTAGACGGAATTTCTTGCCAGTCTGAGTTCCTTCTGGGATAACCAATTCAACATCTCCATGAACAGTTGGAATTTCCACAGTATCTCCAAGAGTTGCTTGGACAATATTGAGATTTAACTTGTAGAAAATAGTTGTTCCTTCACGTTCAAATTTATCACTGGCTTCAACAGAAACCACCACGTACAAGTCCCCGTAAGGTCCACCGTTAAAGCCTGCTTCACCTTGACCAGCGAGGCGGATTTGTTGGCCTGTTTCCACACCAGCAGGGATCTTCACATGTACGCTATGAGCTTGTTTTTCATGACCTGTACCGTGACATGTAGTACATGGATCTTTAATTTCTTTTCCGCGACCATGACAGACATCACAGGTTACTTGGCGACGCATCATACCAAGAGGAGTCTGCGTATCGACGTTAATAACACCAGCGCCATGACAGCGTCCACAAGTGACTGGACTTGTTCCTGGCTTAGCACCAGATCCGTTACAGGTACGACAGCTTGCTTCACGATTGTATTTAACCTCTTTTTCTGTTCCAAAAATAGCTTCTTCAAAAGTCAAATTCACACGGTACTGGAGGTCATCCCCTTGACGAGGAGCGTTTGGATTGCGTGAAGCTCCGCCTCCCCCGAAAAAACTTGAGAAGATATCTTCAAAACCACCGAAGCCACCTGCTCCGTCAAAGCCACCAAAACCACCGGCACCACCAAAGCCACCGTTGGCACCCGCAGCACCATATTGGTCATAGGCTGCACGTTTTTGGTCGTCACTCAAAGTCTCATAGGCTTCTTGAACTTCCTTGTATTTTTCCTCAGCGCCAGGATCCTTGTTGATATCTGGGTGATATTTTTTGGAAAGCTTACGATAAGCCTTTTTGATCTCGTCTGCCGAAGCGTTTTTTGACACCCCCAGACGATCATAAAATTCAGTATTGTTCATACAAGATACTAAGAGCGAACAGAAAGCGACTGAAATTTAGGAAACCGACAAGAAATCCTGATTTCTTAGGAGGTTTATCTAATTTCCAAGCTTTCCGCTCGAGTTCAATTATGAACACCCTTATTCCTTTCTGTTAATATTTCGGAACGAAACCTCAATCTAGTTCGGGTTCAATTCCTTTCTTTCATATTGATGATAAAAACTCAAATAAATTAGGTTCAGCACCTTTTTACCGAAAAACAGAGGCTGGGTTGCAACCTCTGGATTTCTTCTTATACTTACAACGCAAAAGTCATCATAGCGATTGTAGTAGATTGACAATCACTTTAGTGATTAGTCATTCTTAACGACCTCGCTCTCCGATTTTCAAGCTCGGGATAAAATAGTCCACTGGACTATTTTATTTCTCCGTAAACTCTCCGTCTACGACGTCATCGCCTGCGTTTCCTGTTGCTTGTGCGCCTTCTGCTCCTGCTTGAGCTTGTTGCGCTGCTGCGGCTTGTTCGTAGAGTTTAACAGCAAGTCCTTGAGCTTTTTCATTCAAGGCTTCGAGTTTTGCTTTCATTTCGTCCAAGTTGTTGTCTTCTTGAGCTTTCTTAAGCTCATCAAGTGCAGCTTGGGCAGCATCACGTTCTGCATCGAAGCCTTTTCCTTCAGTTTCCTTGATTGTCTTTTCAGTCGCAAAGATTGCTTGGTCTACTTCGTTACGAAGGTCTACTTCTTCTTTACGTTTCTTATCTGCTTCAGCGTTTGCCTCTGCATCTTTCATCATGCGGTCGATTTCTTCATCAGTCAAACCTGAGTTAGATTGGATGACAATAGTTTGTTCTTTTTGAGTTCCAAGGTCTTTGGCCTTAACAGACACGATACCGTTCTTGTCGATGTCAAATGTTACTTCGATTTGAGGAATTCCACGAGGTGCAGCCGGGATGTCAGTCAATTGGAAGCGTCCAAGAGTCTTGTTATCTGCTGCCATTGGACGTTCACCTTGAAGAACGTGGATATCAACGGCCGGTTGGTTGTCCGCTGCAGTTGAGAAGACTTGTGATTTAGATGTTGGAATTGTTGTGTTACGGTCGATGAGTTTTGTGAAGACACCACCCATTGTTTCGATACCAAGTGACAATGGTGTTACGTCAAGAAGAACAACGTCTTTCACATCACCAGTGATCACACCACCTTGGATAGCCGCACCCATAGCAACTACTTCGTCAGGGTTTACTGATTTGTTTGGTTCTTTACCAGTTTCAGATTTAACAGCTTCAACAACGGCAGGGATACGAGTTGAACCACCAACAAGGATAACTTCATCGATTTCTGACAAGCTCAAACCTGCATCTGAAAGGGCTTGACGAACTGGAACTTTTGTACGTTCAACAAGGTCACGAGTCAAATCGTCAAATTTCGCACGAGTCAAAGTCATTTCCAAGTGAAGAGGTCCAGCCTCACCTGCAGTGATGAATGGCAAGCTGATTTGCGTTGAAGTCACGCCAGAAAGGTCTTTCTTAGCTTTTTCAGCTGCGTCCTTCAAACGTTGAACAGCCATTTTGTCGTTTGACAAGTCGATACCATTTTCTTTCTTGAATTCTGCTACTAAGTGGTCGATGATCTTTTGGTCAAAGTCATCACCACCGAGTTTGTTGTCCCCTGCAGTTGACAATACATCAAATACACCATCACCCAATTCAAGGATAGAGACGTCGAATGTACCACCACCAAGGTCAAATACCAAGATTTTTTCTTCTTTGTCAGTCTTGTCCAAACCGTATGCAAGAGCTGCTGCAGTTGGCTCGTTAACGATACGTTCTACTTCAAGACCAGCGATTTTACCAGCGTCTTTTGTTGCTTGACGTTGAGCATCGTTGAAGTAAGCTGGGACTGTGATAACTGCTTTGGTTACTTTTTCACCAAGGTATTCTTCAGCGTAACCTTTCAAGTATTGAAGAATCATAGCTGAGATTTCTTGTGGAGTGTATTCTTTTCCATTTGCAGAAACTTTTTCAGAAGTTCCCATCTTAGATTTGATAGAGATAACTGTATCTGGGTTTGTGACTGCTTGGCGTTTTGCGGCATCACCAACGATGATTTCTCCGTTTTTGAATGATACTACAGATGGAGTTGTACGGTTACCTTCTGGGTTTGCGATGATTTTGCTTTCAGTTCCTTCAAGAACTGCAACTGCTGAGTTTGTTGTACCTAAGTCAATACCGATAATTTTAGACATGTGTTTTTCTCCTTAAATTTTATATTCTATTTTTGACTTTTCTTAATATTCCCCTTAAGTGGTGGGGACGTGAGCAACTCCCTACGGGATTTCATCACTTATTTTTGAGCCTATTGTCTCAAAAATCCCCTGTTTCAGTAGCAAAAACTACTGAAACTTTCACCACGGCGGGAAATATCATCCTTGCAAGCCTCCGACTTGCTTTTTATCTTTCTTTCATAGTTTATTGTCGTTTCGGACAAGTTTTCAATGTATATATATTGCGACACGAGGAGTCGAAATCGATATTATTTCGACGACGAGTTAGTAAGGAGGCTAGGCAAACGCCATAGCGATTGCCGTTTTCTGACGAGTTGCTTTAGCTACCGTCAGAATTGCCTAGTTGTATACTACTACCATAGCCGGTCTTAGGATGCGGTCATGGAGTTTGTAGCCTTTTTGGAAGACTTGTGCGATGGTATCTGCTGGATGTTCATCATCTGCTGGGAGAGTTTGGATGGCCATATGATAGTTATGGTCAAATTCGCCGTCAGCTGCGATTTCTTCGATTCCTTCTTCTTTCAAAGCGTAAACCAAGCTTTCTTGCACCATCTCCAATCCTTTTTTAACATCGTCTGTCAAACCTTCAACGGCTAGTGCACGTTCTAAGTTGTCGAGCGATGGTAAGATTGCTTTTGCCAGGTCTTGGCTACGATAACGTTGCAAGTTTTGACGTTCTTCATTGGCACGGCGTTGAATATTTTGCATTTCTGCATGAGCGCGAAGGTATTTATTTTCAAACTCATCTGCACGTTCATTTGCCAAGTCCAACTCTGACTTTTCAGGAGTTGTTTCTTCAGTTGTTTCCACAACTTCCTCTTCTTTCATTTCTTCATTTTTTATATCTTGGGCCATTTTCGCCTCCTTTAATGATTTCAATCTTAATGTACTTCGTAATGATTACTGCTGAGGTAGCGGTAAAAATCTGTCAACTTCATGGTCAAAACACGATTGACAACATTGACTTGATTGACCAATTGCTGGTAGTCCAGATTGACCGGACCGATAATCGCTAGAATTCCAAAACCACGATAAGGGATGAGGAATTTACTGCTAATCACCGCCAAGTTTGCTAGACAAGACTCCTGACTGTCCGCAACACGGACATTTTGCATCTGATCTTCATGCAGACCCTCACGAATCTCCAAAGCCACCTTTTGCGGTTGGTCAAAGAACTGATAGGCCGCTAGATTGGCAAAATTCAAGAGATTGACTTTTCCCGATACCACAATGTTTTCATTGAACATTTCTTTAAAAATGTGTTCAAAGAGATCCATGACATTGTCCGTTGTTGTGAAGTAACGCTGGATAATCTGCGGGATCTCCGTCCGAATCTTGTAGTGAATATCTAGAACCGTGTGACCGAGGAAACGTTCCTGAATGATGTTCTTCAGTTTCAGCAAATCTTCCTGCAAGAAGTTCCTTGGAATCAGAAATTGACTGGTAACCGTTCGGGACTCGTCTAGGGTAAATACTGCCAAGGCTGTATGTTGTCCCAAAACAACGATATCAAAGGCTGTCAACCGTTGCCTACTCGGCTCAACATCCAGTGCTACTACCGTACAGCCGCTCAGGTCTGTCAGTAGATTAGCAGCCTCTTGCAGAATATCCTCCAGTTTGAAGAACTCCTGATCAAAGGCTTTGACAATCTCGTATACCTCATTTTCAGCCAGTCTATCAAAAGCAAGCGAGTGTTTCACATAGTACTGAAATCCCGCGACACTTGGCATCCGACCGCTTGAGGTATGAGCCTTCTCAAGCAAACCCTGCTTCTCTAGCGCTGCCATGTCATTACGAATGGTAGCACTACTAGAATTGATAGACTCTTGTAGCGCCTTGGATCCGACAGGTTCGTGCGTTTTGGTAAAGATGTCAATAATCAGATTTAAAATATCCTGCTGACGCTCTGTAACCATCTCATCACTCCTCTCTGTCCAATCGATTAGCACTCTATGTACCCAAGTGCTAACTCATGATTCTATTATACACCCTTAGAAGAGAATGTCAAGACAAAAACTCAAAAAATTAGCACTCTTTTACCAAGAGTGCTAAAAATCAGTCTGAAGACCTAGAATCTTACTTCTCATCTACTTGGTATTTCCTTTTAAGTCTAAAAAAGCCGTAGATTAGATAAGAAATTAAACAAGTGTATAAAACGAAAATAATAAAGAAAGACTGAGACAAGTTTTCTCGATACAAACTCATGCAAACAACAAGACCACCTGAAAAAGTGGCTATACAGGAACGAAGTCTAGACCGCATAACTTCCCATCTGAGACCCTTACTCATATAGACTTTCTCCTCTGAAAGTATATCAGAAGTTGGTTTACGAAGAATTGAACAAAAACCTGTTTCTATCAATTCCCAACCGCTATTTCTAAAATCTTGCAGTTCATGCTTATACTTTTTAAGAAATCTAGAATCATATATACGGTAGATGACATCGTCTGGTTGGCATTGGTCAAAATAGAAAAAACCAAAACGACTCGTTCTATATCTCCAGCCTTTCAAGTGCATCTCACGCAAATACTCTTCTTCCTTGTCCAAATCAACAATGGTGAAAATCCGAAATTGTACTTTGCTATTCATTGTCTTACCTCCAAATTAGAAAACAGGCATTGTTTCATTTATCAGATAATTCTTTCCACTTTTGACTCAATTTCCAAAAAATATAAGAAATCTGAATCGCAAAAACTATCAATAAAATCCAATCTATTATGAAAATCAAAAATACTTCCCATCTGAAAGAACTAGCTCCACTGACAAACTTTGAGAAAACCGGTAGTAGAGCTAAAAATAGAATCAAAATAGGAAGCATCCGCATTATTAAAATCCGTTTCATCATAGCTAACTTCCCTGTAGCGTCATTATAGATTTCAAACTCAGTATCCGATTCAATTCCAGAATGTGCTTTTCTAAAATAGGAAAAACAATTAAAGTCTGTAATATGCTCCCAGCCACAGTCTTTAAATAGTTGTAAATAGGAGGCTCTCTCTGATTTTTTCATGGGATAAAAGTCCAACTGATAAGACACCTGCTCCGGTTGGCACTTTTCAAAAGTATACTTAACCGCAACTACTAAGTTAGAATAGCTTACTTTCCTAAGTTTCCAACCCTTAGCATGCATTTCCCCAAGGTATAAGGCCTCTCTATCATAATCTGCAATTGTAGATATCCGATATACAACCTTCTTTTCCATCATACTTCCTCCCGACTGTTTCTATAGAGCCGTTCAATACGTTTCAATTCAATCTCCAAAACCTTTCGTCCCAAATCTGTTATCTGATAGATTTTCCGTTTTTCCTCCTCTCGGACAAAGGAGATCAAGCCATCCTTTTCCATTTTTGACAAGGTTCCATACATAGTTCCAGGACTAATCAAAACTTGTGAATCTGTCATATCCTTGACCTTTTGTGTAATACTATAACCATGACGTTCCTTTTGTAGACAGAACAAGATATAAAAACCTGTTTCAGTCATGGGAAGGTAAACACGCCTGATCTTATCTGTTAATTCCATTTAACCACACCTCCTATTTAATTCGATACATCGCACTTCGTTATATAAAATATATCACAGTTCGATATAAAATGCAAAAAAGATCACCCTCAGGCAATCTTTCTTCTATATTAGTAAAGATCTAAATAATTATCAACTTCCCATTGTGAAACAAAGGTCGCATAGCTAGCCCACTCGATACGTTTGGCTTCAAGGAAACTAGTGTAGATGTGTTCACCTAGGGCTGCCTTGACCACTTCATCCTCAGTCAAAGCTTTCAAGGCGTTATGAAGAGTTGATGGAAGGTCGGTGATTCCAGCTTCCTTACGCTCTTCTGCTGTCATGATGTAGATATTTTCTTCGATAGGAGCTGGTGCTTCGATTTTGTTTTCAATACCATGCAAACCAACTTCCAATAGAACTGCCATCGCGATGTATGGGTTTGCCATTGGGTCCACTGAACGCAACTCAAGACGAGTTCCCATACCACGTGAAGCTGGTACGCGCACAAGTGGCGAACGGTTACGACCAGCCCAAGCAATGTAAACAGGTGCTTCATAACCTGGAACCAAACGTTTGTATGAGTTAACTGTTGGGTTCATGATAGCAGTATAGTTGTAAGCATGTTTGATCAAGCCACCAAGGAAATGATAGGCCGTTTCAGACAACTGCATTCCTTTTGGATCATTTGGATCAAAGAAGGCATTGTTTCCTTCTGCATCAAACAAGGACATATTACAGTGCATACCTGATCCAGCGATACCAAATTTTGGTTTCGCCATAAAGGTTGCGTAAAGACCGTGTTTGCGAGCAATGGTTTTAACAACAAGTTTAAAGATTTGAATCTTGTCACAGGCACGAAGGACTTCATCATACTTGAAGTCAATCTCATGTTGTCCAACCGCAACTTCATGGTGACTCGCTTCTACTTCGAATCCCATTTTGGTCAAGACATTCACAATTTCACGACGCGTATTGTCTGCAAGGTCAGTAGGGGCCAAGTCGAAGTAGCCACCCTTGTCATTTACCTCAAGAGTTGGATCCCCATTTTCATCCAACTTAAATAGGAAGAATTCTGGTTCTGGACCAAGGTTGAAGGATTTGAATCCTACTTCTTCCATATGACGAAGTGCACGCTTCAGATTACCACGTGGGTCACCTGCAAAGGGTTCGCCTTCTGTTGTATAGACATCACAGATCAAACCTGCAACACTTCCATTTTCATCTCCCCATGGGAAGACTGTCCATGTATCCAAGTCTGGGTACAAGTACATATCTGACTCATTGATACGTACAAAACCTTCAATAGAAGAGCCATCAAACATGGCTTTGTTTGACAAGACCTTATCTAACTGTTCATCTGTAGCAGGAATTTCGACGTTTTTCATGGTTCCCAGAATATCTGAAAACATGAGACGGATAAAGGTAACATTTTTTTCCTTGACTTCACGACGAATATCTGCAGCTGTGATTGGCATGGGTTTTCTCCTTAATATATGACTACTTGCGATTGCCTAACCGCGACCAAAGGGTGACCGTACTGAAGCAAAGCGCCCCTGCTGGAGGAGTTCATTGTGAAGTGCACGACGCACTTCCGTCTGACTCACAGCTTTCTTGGACTTCGCCTCGCGTTCAGCATATTTTTTCTTAATCGCAGCAATATTATGACCTTCAGAGATATAATCTTTGATTTCAAGTAGACGATCCATGTCATTCAAAGAATACATGCGACGGTTCCCTTCGTTTCGATCAGGTTTGATCAACTCTTGATCTTCATAATAACGAATCTGACGCGCCGAGAGATCGGTCAACTTCATAACACTGCCGATAGGAAAAACAGCCATATTTCGGCGAAATTCTCTTTCCTTCATTTACAATTTCCTTCTTCCTGTCTATTATAGTCTAAAAAAAGACAAACGTCAACGAATAATGTCATAAAATGTAACATTATTTTCTTTTTTTCTCCCAAAAGAGTTTCAGTTGCTCAATATCATAATTAACAAGGATTGCGACAAAAACTCCCATAAATGTTTCAAATACGCGCGCAAACACGTACAAAAATGTTTCTCCGCTTGGTATTGATAGGGTAATAATCAACATAGCCGCTACACCACCGATAACTCCTGCCTTGTTGTTCATGGCAACGTTTGTCATAATGGTTAACATGGTGCAAATCGGAACAACTAGTAAGGTTACCCAAAAGGCTCCATGAAATAAAGTGTTTAAGAGGAAAAAGACAAGGGCGTAAAAACCGCCAATACTATTTCCTAAGATACGCGAAGTTCCAAAATGGACGCTCTTATCAAAGCTCTCTCGTAAACTGAAGACTGCTGTCAATGCTCCGATTTGAAGCCCCTTCCAGCCAAAAAAACCAAAAATCAAGAGAACTATAAATACGGCAATCCCTGTTTTGAAGGTTCGCATACCAAGCTTGAACTGTGACTTATCAAATTTATATTTTTTAAAATAACTCATAATCTCAACTTTCTACTACCATTTTAACATAAATTAGTTGATTTTATGAGTGAAAATCAATAGGAAGCGTTTTTAATTTCGGGCTATAAAAAAGAGGAAACAGAGTTCCTCTTTTCTATGATTTCATCTAAGAAAGCTTATTTTTCTGTAAGTGCTGCCAATCCTGGCAATACTTTACCTTCAAGGAGTTCCATTGATGCTCCACCACCAGTAGAGATCCATGAGAACTTGTCTGCACGGCCAAGGTTGATGGCTGCAGCAGCTGAGTCACCACCACCGATGATTGATTTCACACCTGGTTGTTTCACGATAGCATCCATGACACCGATTGTACCAGCTTGGAAGTCTGGGTTTTCAAATACACCCATAGGTCCGTTCCATACAACTGTTTTGGCACCAGTCAAAGCTTCGTCGAATTTAGCGATAGATTTAGGACCGATATCCAAACCAAGGAAACCTGGATCAACCGCTTCACCTTCAGTGTCTTTCACTTCAGTGTAGTCAGCAAATGCGTTTGCTTCTTTTGAGTCAACTGGCAAGATCAATTTGCCATTTGCTTTTTCAAGAAGAGCTTTTGCAACATCCAATTTGTCTTCTTCTACAAGTGAGTTACCGATTTCGATACCTTGAGCTTTGTAGAATGTGTAAGTCATCCCACCACCGATAAGCACTTTATCAGCTTTTTCAAGCAAGTTTTCGATAACACCGATTTTGTCTGAAACTTTTGAACCACCAAGGATCGCTACGAATGGACGTTCTGGAGCTTCAACTGCTTCTTGGATGTAGGCAATTTCGTTCTCAAGAAGGAATCCAGCTACTGCTTTTTCAACGTTTGCTGAGATACCAACGTTAGATGCGTGTGCACGGTGAGCAGTACCGAATGCATCGTTTACGAAGATACCATCTCCAAGTGAAGCCCAGTATTTACCAAGTTCAGGATCGTTTTTAGATTCTTTCTTGCCGTCAACATCTTCGAAACGAGTGTTTTCAACCAAGAGAACTTGTCCATCTTCAAGAGCGTTAACAGCGGCTTCCAATTCAGCACCACGTGTAACACCTGGGATAAATTTAACTTCTTGTCCCAATTTAGCAGCCAAGTCAGCAGCTACAGGAGCAAGTGATTTACCTTCTTTGTCTGCTTCTTCTTTTACACGTCCAAGGTGAGAGAAGAGGACTGCACGTCCACCTTGTTCAAGGATGTACTTGATAGTTGGAAGAGCTGCAGTGATACGGTTATCATTGGTAATCACGCCATCTTTAACAGGTACGTTGAAGTCAACACGAACGAGAACTTTTTCCCCTTTCAATTCAACGTCTTTAACAGTCAATTTTGCCATTAGATATGACTCCTTCTTTTTTTTATACGTGTTAATTATATCACAAAATCCGCAAAAGAGATAGAAAAACCCTAAACTTTTCTTGTTCATTCTTCTATCTATTAACCTAAAAACCTAGGATTGCAGTGCGGGAAATAGTAATCTTCACATAATTCGGTTGGAATAATTTAGGCAAATTCTTGATTGATCTGCCTAATTACTTCTATACCATTCTTTTTCTAACACTTTAATCCTTAATATTCTAAACTCTACAGTCCTTCTTTTTGAATTGCTAGGTTTCTTATTATACAATATAACTAAAATAGTTTCTTTAGTTTGTGCTATTTGAGATTAAAAGAAGGGGAATTGCTACCATGAAATTAGAAAGACTAATTTATATTTTACTGTCTCTTTTAAATAAGAAGAGAATAACAGCTAAAGAGATTGCAGAGAGATTTGAAATATCTACTCGAACTGTATATAGGGACATGGATACACTCAGTTTAGCGGGGATCCCAATCTATTCGGAACGTGGAGATAAGGGAGGTTTCTATATACCGAGCGACTATAAGATAGACAGAAACTTTTTCACTGAGGAGGAGAGACAGTTTATCATTAATATGAGCCAAAATGTTAGTAAAATCGTTGGTCATTCAAGTCTTGACAGTATCGAACACAAGCTGTCTTCTTAAGAAATTACAAGAGCAAACAGTCCTTTTTACTTTGATCTCAGTTCCTGGACTCTTAATACAAAGTTTTTACTAGAAATTGAGGAAGCGATACAAACTGAACAGATGATTTCTTTTTCTTACTATTCGAAAAAACAGGAGAAAAGTCAGCGAACAATTATCCCATACAGATTGATCTATAAACTGAATGCTTGGTATGTTATCGGTTACTGCTTAGAAAAATTAGATTTTCGTATTTTTAAATTAACTCGAATTCGTGAACTAGAACTAGTGGAGATAAAAGATAAACCATTCGATTATCCACGTTTATCTCAAGAAAAGTTAGAGCTTTTTTTAAATCCCCCAAAACATAAAGTGGAGGGGCAAGGAGAAGAAATCGAACTAGTTTTTACAAGATTTGCACTCCCAAAAATCTACGATCACTTCACGGAAGAAGAAATCAGAGTCGAGGACGAAATAATAAAAGTTCAGGCATTCAGAGCTTTAACTCCTGCATTTTTTGATTTACTCTTAAGCTTTGGTTATCAAGTAAAGGTCGTATCTCCAAGTCACTTACAAAATCTACTGGTCAGTACTCTCAAAAAAAATCTTCAGCAATATGACAACCTGTAGTCATATTTCCTTTTGTATACTCTTAAGTGGGCAAAATATTTCGTGATATTCATCATAGCCCAATTATTTTACAGGAGGTTCCAAATGGATACAAAAACACTTGCAGAAAGCTATTTTACGGCAGTAAATGAGGGAGGCTGGGAAGATTTCGTAGCTGAAAACTTTGACTATGGCATGTGCGATAGTATAGAAATTCGACAAGGACGTGATGTTTATTTGCAAGGCGCAGGCCAATTCTATGCTTTGAGCCAGCATCTTGAAGTGAAGCAATTACTTGTTGATGGTCGAGCAGTCTCAGCTTTAAATCGCTACCATCTACATTCTCCTCAAGGAAAAGAACTTGAACTGGATGTCGCAGAATTTCTGAAATTCGATGAGTTTGATAAATTAGTTGCATCCAATATTTATTTCGACACCTATCGTTTCCAAAAATTTATCCAAGGAATTGAATAACAAAAATCTAGCTTCAAATTTACTCTTCAATTTCAAAACTAAAAACAAGGTCTGACTAATCTACAGTCAAACCTTGTTTTTTAATTTTTATGAGAAAATCCAAGATTCGTAAATCTGATTAGTCTTCTCTCCTCTTTTTAGAGAGCAAGCCGTAGCCACTCATTACTCCGAGGAGTCCCAGCGCTACTAGACTAGCATCTCTTGTCGCTCCCGTATTTGGAAGCCCTTTACTTATTTCTTCAACTTTTGCTGGTGCTGCTGAAAGAGCTTGATCCCTTGTTTGTGAGACTTGCTCCTCTTTCGTTCCTACTTCAACAATTTCTGGAAGGGCTTCCTTGAGAACCTCAATAGAATGAAGAGTGCGTTTGCCCTGACCATCAACTTCTACAAAGCGACGAACTTGACCTTCCACACCTGCTTGAATTAGCTGGCCTTGTCCTTTGAGAAGGGCTGCATTTGGTCGTTCCTGATGTTCGAAGGAAACTGTTCCCTCTTCAACTTCCAGTTTCGGAGTTGCTAGAACTAAATCTTTCACACCTTCAGCTGGTTGGTTGCTTGATAGAACTTTTGTACCAACTTCGGTGATTTCTGGAATTTCTTCCTTGAGAACCTCAGTCGAACGAAGGGTACGTTTGCCTTGGCTATCTACTTCTACAAAACGACGAATTTGACCTTCAACTCCAGCTTGCACAATACGGCGTTGTCCTTTGAGAAGTTCGGCGTTTGGTCGCTCCTGACGTTCATAGGCTGTTGTTTCAGTTTCAATAACTAGTTCAGGGAGTGCCTCAACCGTTGGAGCCACTTCATTTGGATCCACGCTTCCAACATGGTGACTTTCTTCTGCAGGAGCTAGTTTCTTATTTAGCTTCTCTTTCATTTCCGCAAAAGCTTGTGGAGTTGGCATCTCTGAAGCCAACAAAGTTTCTGCTTGGGCAATCAACTCAGCTTTAGGATCTTTTTCACGGACAGATTCGAGCAAACCTTCCAATTCTTCTCTAGCTGTCTGATAACGTTGATTTCCATCCAAGGCTGTCCCTGCTTGTTTCAACTCATTCAAAGCCCGATTGACTTCTTCTTGGCTAGCATTATGGTTTTCTGCTACAGCTTTCGCTGCATTGAGCTTCTCTACTAGTGCTGCTTGTTTGTCCTCGCTTGAGAAGGTGTAGGCAAGGGTTGACTGACGGCCTTGGACAGCAGTGATTTCTTGTTTTAGGTACTCATCGTTGACAGCTGCTTTTGGAGAAACCAAGACATCAAACTCAGCGGTGTGCCCCTTGTAATGAAGGGTCAAGGTTTGTCGTCCAGTCTTCTGAGCATCATAGCCCGTGATTTCAACACCTTGATCTGTGAAGGCATGACTTTCTTCTGTCTCATCATCATAGAGAACGCCGAAGCGACCTTCTGCAAGATCCAGTTGCTCTCCTACTAGATAGTCTGTTTTCGGTTTCTGAGTAATGTACAGACCTGCTACTTCCTTTGGTTTTCCTTGGTCTTGTCCTATCACTTGTACCTTCAAGTCACCAGTAACTGGAAGTCCAAGGTAGCTGACTGTGAGCTTTTGTTCCCCTTTTTGATGAGCGTCGTAGCCAGATACTGTCACACCTGAGTGAGTAAGGTTGATCAGCTCATCGGCTTGCCCCCCTTCGTATTGAACACGGAGTGTTCCGCCTCTGAGGTCAAGTTTTTCACCCTCTTTATAAACTGTCTTCTTAGGTCCTTTTTCAAGGCTAACTGCAACAATTTTTCTCTCATCCTGCGGAATCGCTACTGCCAAGGTGTTACTGATTTCTTTGCCAGGTAGTTGGGTACGATAGTAGAGGAGAGTTGGTTGCTTGTCAAAGCCCAATGGTGCTGTTGCCAAGTCGCCTCCAGTTTCAGACTTCAAAGTTGCAATCGGTGTTTGTGAATCTGCCTTGTCGTAAACGGTGATAGTTGCACCCGCTGGAACATCAGAGAAGCCTAGTTGAACTTGGTGGTTTCCAAGTGAACGGGTAGCTACCTTAGCCATTGGAATATTTTGACTTTCTGTGTCCAATGTTTCGTACATCTTCCAGTTGTAGATACGAATGGCTTTCCAAGGTGTTCCGTTATCAGATGTAATGACATGCAAACGCCAGTCTTGCGCGGTGATTGGTTTGTCAAGAGTGATATCTGTAACGTGCGCTTTATTGCCACGGACTTCCTTAGCTAGTTTCCACTCGCCATCTGTATCCTTGTAATAAAGATCAAAGTCCTTGGTGTTCATCAGACCATCGTTAACAGACTCACCACCAGCTCCCGCATGATCCATTACCCATCTGACAACACGACGTGGTTGGGTCAAACGAATATCGACACTACCGCTCAATTGTCCTGAAGACCACTTGTCTGACAGACTTGTAATCGTACCGTTCAACATGCCTTCGACGCCTTCCCCGCCTTCAGTATTAGGGAAAGTGCTACCAATAACCGTTGCCCCTGGAACAATATTTTCAGCCAAAGGTCTTGGGAGAGTTGTATCCTGAACAGTCATCCCCCAGTTGAATGACGCAGTTGCAGCCTCAGAACGGAGCCCATTTTTACCAACTGCAACGACTTTCAGTTCCTGAGTCCTACCAGTCGCATTAGCAGAACGGCTAATTTTTGGCAAGTAGATGGTTGAAGCAGATGAACCTGTCAACAAACGCCAGTTATCACCGTCTTTTTCGTAGACTTCATAGAAATCCGCATCTTGGTTACCAGCAAATTGGACCACTGCTTCAGCTTCTTGGGCATTTTTAAGAGATTGTTTCACCACAGAAAGGCCTGTAGGCGCTTGTGGTGCTTGGTGATTATCTGAAATTGTTAATTGACCTAGGTTAAACTGATAATCTTTTACAGCTCCTTCATGCTCGAAGAAGAGTTTGACTGCATAGATGGTTTTTCCAGCTAGTGAGCTAAGGTCAAATTCTTCATTCTTCCAGTCATCAGAGAGAGTCAGTTCTTTCCATGCAGCTGCATCCTCAAATTTGTAGTCTGGAGTCGTAGAGAAGGCCATATAAACTTTCGAGCCTTTCCCTCCCTTGTGGGCAACCCGAAGTTTAGTTTTCTCCGTTACTTCTAGTTTAGTAGAATACAAATTCACATCTTGGTCCGTCTTACCAGCTACATCACCTGAGAATTTAAGGGAGTTACCTCCATTATAGGCATCTGTAAAGTCATATTCTGCACGAAGTTTTTCCCCCGTTGAAGTCTGCCACCAGCGCCATGTTGGCAAGACACCTGAAACAGAACGGTAGTTCCACTCAGAATCCTTAGAAACTTTACCGTCTACAAACCATTTTCTACCATGACCTGTATTAAAGGAGGTCGTGAAGGTTCGACCTACTGCTGGTGTACGGTCAGCAACTAAATTGGCAATTCCATACCACTCTTTATCTGCTGGTTTTTGAGCCGTTGGATCTCCTTGGTAACCTGTAAAGAAGATGTCTTCGTTCTTGTGGTAGTCATCGCCTGTTTTTCCTAGACTGGTAATCGTATCTGGTGCAAAAAGTCCTAACGACAAACGCAACTTGCCTTTTTCATCTAAGAGGGCATCCCATTTGACTTTAGTCTTATAAGAGCCACCTTGTTGCAATTCCAAGCCTGCAAAGACATCATACTGGCTACGTTCTAGCCATTTTGCCATCTCTACGGAGTGGTCATTCTTTTCCTTGTTCCAGTTGAAATTGGCAAAGAATTGATCTGCAGGGACTTTGTCACCTTCTTTTTGCATGAACTGGTAGTTGTAATCACCTAGACCATCTTCGTGGTAACGACCGTATTTGTAGGTCATGGCATCGTACCAAGCATACTTGATTGGATGGTTGACTTTGGCTGCGTATTCTTTTGTATAGAGCATGAATTGGCGCATTTTTTCACCAAGAGGTGCTACCAATTCCCCCGTTGTTTCTTGGTTAATGAAGTAACCATCAAATCCATAGTACTTAGCAAGATCGACAAGTTTGCGTGCGATAGGGAAGGTGCCATCTGCGTCTTGTTTCAAGGCAGCTGCAAATTTCTCTTGGTCGGCAATGCTATTTGACCAGTTGAAAAAGAGGGTTCCATAAACGGGAACTCCGTTGCGGTGGCCTGCATCAATGACATCTGGAGTTGGAACTAGACCTTCCCAGAAGACCATTGAATCCAAGTATTGCCAGTAATCAAAAGCGTAGGCCTTGAATTCTTCTCCACCTACAGAAGCGTGGTCTTTGGCCTTTGAGTTGGTATTTGCTAGCGCCTGAACCTTGGCTCTTCTGCTTGCTTTTTCATTGACCAACTGCCCTCTGTGGCGCTTGGCGAGTTCAACTGAGGAACGGTTAATAGGATCATCCTCACGCGCACCCGGTTCCCATTTCAACAAATCCTCCCATGTATCAAATTTGATTTCTTTTGGTCGGAGACTCTTTTCTTCATTTTTAGGAACGTCTGCTAGAGTCGGTTTGTCGGCTTTCTTCTCAGCTACTTGAGGAGCTTCCTCTGGTTTGACTTCTTCTTTTTCAGTTGGTTGAGCAGGTTTTTCAGTTTTATCTGTCAGAGCTGGCTTCGCTTCTTCTTTTTCATTAACCAGATCCGTTATTGCTGGAGTGTTTTCTGAAATTGGTTGCTCAGCTACTTTGTTCTCTGTTTCCTCTAATTGTTTTTCAAGGGCTGCAGTATCTGGATTAGCTGTTTCACTAGCGCTTGTAGCTTGGGCGCTCGCATTTGCAGCTGTTTCAGGGACTTCGACTTGTTCAGCAAGAGCTGGGCTCGCGAATAGAGCTGAACCAATCATCAAGGAACAAGCCCCGATTGACAGCTTACGAATACTGTAACGGCAACGTTTTTCAAAAAATAGATTTTTCATCTTATCCTCCTAATAAAATATAAAGTAAGCGCTTTACTTTTTGATAAAAAGTAACTGTTCTCAGTGCACACCACCAGAACAGGATCATCTTCATTTTATCCTATATGAAAGCGATGTCAATCTATTTAACATAAAAACTATAACTAGGATAATAATCAGTAAAATTTGGACACAATCCTATAAATCATCTATCTTAAAGGGAATCTATCTCTCATTTTAAAAGAAAGTTCTTGTTTCTTATGAAAATTTCAGCTAAACACTTGTGAGATTTACTTTTATCCTTTAAAATAGAATAGGAGAAATTCCGTTATTATTTTCCGGAGGAAAAAGAAATGTCCATTAATTGGCAGGAAATTTTATTTCACTTTTTAGGAGGTCTAGGACTGTTTTTATACAGTATCAAGACCATGGGAGACGGTTTGCAACAAGCTGCTGGAGATCGCCTTCGTTTTTACATTGACAAGTACACTAGCAATCCTTTTTTAGGCGTTCTAGTCGGAATCGTCGTGACTGCCCTCATTCAGTCAAGTACGGGGGTTACAGTTATCACGGTCGGACTGGTCAGCGCTAGTCTTCTCACTCTTAGACAGGCTATCGGAATTATCATGGGAGCCAATATTGGAACCACCGTTACTTCCTTTATCATCGGTTTCAAACTAGGCGAGTATGCTTTACCCTTGATTTTCCTTGGAACCATGTTCCTCTTCTTCACAAAAAACAGAACAGCAAACAATATCGGGCGCATCCTGTTTGGTGTAGGGGGAATCTTCTACGCTCTCAACCTCATCAGTGCCGGTATGAGCCCACTTAAAGATTTACCACAATTCAAGGAATATATGGTAACCTTGGGACAAAATCCTATTTTAGGAGTAGTAGCCGGTGCAGTGATTACCGTCCTCATCCAGGCTTCCTCGGCTACAATCGGGATTTTGCAAGGTCTCTATGCAGGTGGGTTCCTTGATCTTAAAGGTTCACTACCAGTTCTTTTCGGAGATAATATCGGGACAACCCTAACAGTTATCATTGCGGCAGCTGGAGCCAATGTCTCTGCAAAGCGCGTTGCGGCAACCCACGTTACCTTTAACGTTTTAGGAACTATTCTTTGCTTAATCCTATTAGGCCCCTTTACTGCTATGATCGAGTACTTCCAGGCACTCCTTCACCTCTCACCTGAGATGACAATCGCCTTCTCTCACGGTGCCTTTAACGTAAGTAACACCATTGTACAATTTCCATTCATCGGAGCCTTGGCCTACTTTGTAACCAAGCTCATCCCTGGTGAAGACGAGGTTGTCAAGTACGAGCCCCTCTATCTCGACGAGCAACTTATCCAGCAATCTCCTTCTATCGCTCTAGGAAATGCCAAAAAAGAACTTTTGCACTTAGGAAACTATGCAGCCAAAGCTTTTGACCTTTCTTATACCTATATCATCGGTTTGGATGAAAAGGTAGCTGAAAAAGGGCACAAGACAGAGGAAGCCATCAACACCATCGATGAAAAACTCACTCGTTACCTCATCAGACTCTCAAGCGAATCCTTGAGTCAAAAGGAAAGTGAAGTCTTGACTAACATCCTGGATTCATCTCGTGATTTGGAACGGATTGGGGACCACGCAGAAGGCTTGCTCAACCTAACAGACTACCTCCAACGTAAGAATGTTCAGTTCTCTGAAGCTGCTTTGGAGGAATTAGCTGAGATTTATCAAGCAACAACTGCATTTATCAAAGATGCCCTTGATAGTGTGGAAAACAATGATATTGAAAAAGCTCAGAGTCTGATTGGACGCCATAAAGAAATCAACAATATGGAACGCGTTCTCAGAAAGACCCACATCAAACGCCTTAACAAGGGTGAGTGTTCTACACAAGCTGGAGTCAATTTCATCGACATCATTTCCCACTACACTCGTGTGTCTGACCATGCTATGAACCTAGCTGAAAAGGTCATCGCTGAACAAATTTAATTGGTAAGAAGCCACCTTAATTTAGGTGGTTTTTTTCGTCTCTTAATCAAGAATATTTTTTCTAACGTAAAAAATGCTTTGATTCACAATGGAATCAAAGCATTTTAAAGAGTTCTCCAAACATGACAGCAGAAACTGCAGTGCCCCTATACTTGGCTTCTTCTCTTTTGATAAAGCGCGCCAAATTGATCAATTCAGGTGCTGGGTGTTTGGGATTGATGAGCAATTCACGATTGACGAGTCCTGAGAGTCGCACTGCTAGTAATTGCTCATTTGTAGTGGGTAGTTTTTTAGCAGTCTCTAGGAGAGCAGCAACTAAATCTTCACTCAAGCCCTGACGGGCATGGTTGTAGAGGTCTTTTATAAGGCTTTCTAGATTTGCTTCTGCCATCCCGACCACCTCCCTTATGTTTAATAATGTTTAATCAAATCAACCGTTGAACGATCCAATTTTTTCACCAAGGCTTGCAAGAAAGCTTGGGCTTCTAGGAAGTCATCCATAGCGTAGAGTGTTTGGTGAGAGTGGATATAACGAGCGCAGACACCGATAGTTGTAGATGGGACACCACCATTTTTCAGATGAGCTGCTCCAGCGTCTGTTCCACCTTTTCCACAATAGTATTGGTATTTGATGCCAGCTTCTTCAGCCGTTGTCAAAAGGAAATCTTTCATGCCTGGGAGGAGCAAGTGACCTGGGTCGTAGAAACGAATCAAGGTTCCATCCCCAATCTTGCCTTGGCCACCATAAACATCACCAGCAGGTGAACAGTCAACAGCTAGGAAAACTTCTGGATCAAACTTAGTTGTGGAAGTATGAGCACCACGAAGACCAACCTCTTCTTGGACGTTAGAGCCAAGATAGAGTTCATTTCCGAATTTTTGACCTGACAGAGCTTCCGCCAACTCGCTCACCATAAGAACACCGTAGCGGTTGTCCCAAGCTTTTGAGATGATATTTTTCTCATTGGCCGTCAAGATTGCAGAACTATCTGGTACGATGGTGTCGCCAGGACGGATGCCAAAGCTTTCTGCCTCAGCCTTGTCTGCAAACCCACCATCAAAAATGATATCTGAAATTGCTGGCATAGTTGGGCCACCTGTTCCACGTGTCAAATGTGGAGGGACAGAACCTGAGATCACAGGAATTTCACGACCGTCACGAGTAAAGAGTTTAAAGCGTTGACTGCTGACCACCATAGGATTCCAACCACCGATTTCTACAACACGAAAGGTACCGTCTGGCTTAATTTCGCTGACCATAAAACCAACTTCATCCATATGAGAAGCGACCAAGACGCGCGGTGCATCCGCAGCTTCTGAATGCTTGATACCAAAAATACCACCCAAGCCATCTGTCACCACTTCATCCACGTGCGGTGTCAACTTTTCACGAAGATAAGCACGGACAGGTGCTTCATGACCTGAGATCGCAGCAAGTTCTGTTACTTCTTTGATTTTTGAAAATAATGTTGTCATTTCAATTCCTTCTTTCTTTCATCCATTTTACCACTTTTTATAGGAGAAGGATAGCGGGAATCATCATTCCAGATAAAACTACTTGTGAAAAAACGAATCACCATTGTAATTCGTTTTATTTATGATTCCGTTTGAGTGAAAAATGGTCTGGGACGGGGTCCTTACCTGTTTTCGACCAGGGATGGCAACGTAAAATCCGAGCCAAGCCCATCAAAACACCCTTGAAGCCATATTTTTCAATAGCCTGAATCATGTAGTTTGAACAGGTCGGCTCAAAGCGACAAGAGGGTGGAAAGGCTGGTGAGATAAAACGTTGGTAAAAGCGCACAGGCGCTATTAAAATTCGTTTCATTATTTCTTGGTTACAGCCATGGTGTGTAGTTGACTGATTTCTTTTTTATTAAGACGACGGGATTCTCCTGGACGGAGTCCTGTCAAGTCTAGATGTCCGAAACGAGTCCGTGACAACTTGTCCACTTGGAGACCGACAGCTTCAAACATCTTTTTAACCTGGTGGTTACGCCCTTCATGGATAGTCAACTGCACCACAGAGCGGTTTTTTACTGGATCCACTTTGAGAATCTCATAGACAGCCGGCTTAGTTTTCTTACCCTCAATCTCCACTCCACGAGTCAAGGGACGAAGATTTTCCTTATTGGCAACACCTTTGACACGCGCGACATAAACCTTGTCAATCTCATTACGAGGGTGAATCATCTCATCCGTAAAATCCCCATCATTGGTCAAAATCAAGACTCCTGATGTATCCCAGTCCAAACGACCTACAGGGTAGATGCGCTCCTTCACGTTGGGCAAGAGGTCGACAACCGTCTTACGCCCCTTGTCATCTGTCACACTGGAAATGACACCGCGTGGTTTGTTAAGCAGATAATATACCTTTTCTTCGTTGTAGATAGGTTGGCCTTCAACTTCAACCGTGTCGCCTGACTTGATGGTCGTTGCGAGTTCACGCACCACTTGGCCATTAACCGTCACCAAGCCTTGCTTGATCAACTCTTCTGCTTTTCTCCTACTGGCCACACCTGCGTGGGCAATATACTTATTGATTCTCATCTTCTTCTATCCTTTCACCAAATAATTGGCTTTCTTGGGCTTGAATCTCAAGCTCATCAATCACTGGTAATTCTTCCAAATGGTTAATTCCCATGTAATCTAGGAAATAATCTGTTGTCACATAGAGGTTGGGGCGTCCCAACACTTCTTTTTTCCCGTCTTCTCGTATCAAGTCAAAGGCCTGCAACTTCGCCAAAGCCCCACTCGAGTTGACCCCACGGATGGCATCAATTTCTATCCGTGTAATCGGCTGCTTATAGGCAATGATGGACAAGGTCTCAAGGGCAGCCCGAGATAAACTCTGGTTGATAGGTGCCTTAGAGTATTCCTTCAAAATCTCTGAAAACTGAGGCTTGGTCACCAATCTATAAGCACCACCAGTCTCAATCAGATCCAAACTGGAATCTAGGTCCTTTTCATACTTCTGAGATAATTTTTCTAAACTCTGTTGGATGCCTGTCGGTGGCAGAGAGAGGAGTTCAGCTAACTGGCGGACTCTAATCCCATCTTCACCCGCTACAAACAAGAGCGCTTCTATTTTTGCTAAAGTACTCATCTTTCCTCTCTATCAAGTCTAGCTTTGGGCCACTTGACTTTCTTCCTTCTTTTCCATGAGATAAATATCTCCGAAACTTTCCTCTTGCACGAGGATCAGCTCCTGTGTTTTGATTAACTCTAGGGTTGCTAAAAAGAGGGTAATGACCTCTTGGACATTCTGGGCTTCCTTAAACAAATCCTGCAAGCGCAATTGATCTCGTCCAGCTAAGGACTCTTTCACGATAATCATCATGTCCTCAATCTTATACTCATCTCGCAAGATAGTCGTGTGATTCTGTGCGAACTCCTCTTTTTTCTTGGCTAGGATATTTGAAAAAGCTAAAAAGAGGTCAATGGTCGTCTTGTCATGCACAAGCTCCGCATCTTCGTAAATCAACTCTGTCGGCGCTTTGGAATAATACTGGGCCCGTTCCTGGTGCTTGGCTTCCAAGTGCTCCCCCAAGAGCTTGAACTTGCGGTATTCTTCGATTTGAGAGAGGAGATCCTGTTCCAGGTCATCCTCCAAATCGGTCACTTCCGCTACCTTTGGAAGAAGCTTGCGACTCTTGATCAGCATGAGCTGACTGGCCATAACCATGTACTCGCCCGTCACTTCCAGACGCATGGCCTGCAGGGTTGAAACATAAGCTAGATACTGTTCGATGACTTCCGTAATGGGCACATCGTAGATATCCATCTGATACTTAGAAACCAGGTGCAAGAGCAAGTCCAGGGGCCCTTCAAAATCTTTTAATTTAATATCCATTATCTATATTTTTCTAAGGTCAGGACTGTTTTTAATCCTAATTTTTTTGCAATTTCGTACAAATCGACCTTGTTTTCAATTTGTCGTAGAATGAACTGTTCCCGCAAGGCTTGGGCTGATAGTGCTGGAAAACCTTTCTCCTTGACAAAAGCTTCTAGCTGACGGAAGGCCCACTGACGAGAATAGGCTTTCCCTGTCCTTTCAAAAAGATAGGTCTGGCCCATCAAGGGTTCTAGCTCTGAAAGCAAGCTCGTGGGAATGGTGACAATCCTCTGTTGAGAAGCCTTCTGGATTCTCAACACCTGAAAATCCAGATTGATATCCGCAACCTTGAGAGCTAATATCTCACTTGGCAAGAGTCCCATTTCTAGGATTAAGAGCGCTAGCAAGCGGCCCTCTGGAAAGTCGCTCCCCTGCCAAAAAGAGTCTAGGTCTAGAATTTCTGGTTTTTCAGCTTTCTTTTCAGCTTGTTTAGCTAATTCCAAGCGGTAAAAACTATCCACTTCTCCTTTTTGATAGAGAAAGTAGAGAAATTGGTTACAGGCCGAAATCTTTCGCTTCTGGGCGCTGATTTTTAGATTGGCTAGTTGGGCTTGGTAAATCTTGAGACTGGTATCAGAAATCCGCTCGCCTACAATGTCTAAAAATTGCTCCAGATCATACTTATAGGACTGCTTGGAATTGGCAGACAAGCCCTGCTTTTCCTCTAAAAAATCTGAAATTCTGTCTCTCATTTGCATCGAATCTCATATTCCTTACTAAAGTCATGCAAGAGGGCATTCACTGCCTTGAGGATAGACTTGCGCGTGATAATCCCTTGGAAAATCCCTGACGCATCCACAACAGGCAAGAAGGACTCATCTACCAGCTTGTGCAAGACCTCCGTAATGGTAAAATCAGGCGAAACAACCGCTACATCCGTTTTGGTCATATGAACAATATCCGTATCCGCCATGATTTCTTGGCTCAAGTCATGCTCCATCTGATAAGCCATAATATCTCTGAGCCCAATCGTCCCAACAAACTGTTTTTCATCTGTCACAACAGGAACACGGGTGTAGGTCATCTGACTAAGCAAGAGGGTTGCATGATCCGCATTGTGGGTATCAATTAACACAGCTAGATTTTCAGCAGGGGTCAAAAAAGTTTCTTCTTGCCCCAACAAGAAAGTCTCAAACTCCTTGGCAATCATCGGCTAAACTCCTTGGACAAGCCCGGATACACCTCGTGGTCTCGTGTCAAAAAGTCCACTTTAAAATAACTGTCATCAATCTCCACACGAGCATAGAGACATTCTCTGATAGTCCCACGTGGTTGACTGATAGAACCTGGATTTAGAAAAAGAGTCTTTCCTTCCATCCAAGCATTTGGCACATGCAAGTGACCATAGAGACAGATATCGGCCTCTTCCTCCTGAGCCCAGTAGTCCAACTTTTGAAAGTTGAAATTGATGTCAAACAAGTGACCATGAGTTTGGATAATCTTGGTCGAACCAAGCTCGGTCACCAAACGTTCTGGGTAGCCGGCGTAGAAGTCCATGTTCCCTTTAACAACACGTATGCCTTCCCAAAGGGGAGAATCAGGACGCAGTTCAGAATCGCCGTTATGAAAAACGGCATCAACTTTGCCTACATAGCGATCACGGATTTCTTCCACAATCAAGCTATCGCCATGAGAATCGCTCATTACAATGATGGTTTGCTTTGCCATGATGGAAATACCTCCAAAAGTTTCTTAACGGCTAAGGCACGGTGAGATTGACTATTTTTTTCTTCAAGGGTTAATTCAGCTGAGGACTTGCCTGTCTCTCCTACAAGGAAGAGAGGATCATAGCCGAAGCCATTTTCACCCTTAGGTTCAAAGTTAATGTAGCCTGGCCAGTCTGCTTCAACAACCAAACTTTCCTTGTTTGGGCTGGCTACGACCAGGGTTGTATGGAATTGAGCCGAGCGGTCCTTGAGTTCAAAGACCATGGCCAATTCGTGCAAGAGTTTGGCATTGTTTTCACGGTCAGTAGCTCCCACTCCTGCAAAACGAGCTGACCAGACACCTGGCAAGCCACCAAGGACATCGACTTTGAGACCAGAGTCATCTGCCAAAACCATCTTGCCTGTTAATTGAGAAATAGTTTCTGCCTTGAGACGGGCATTTTCTTCAAAGGTCATGCCTGTTTCAGCTACTTCAGGCAAGTCAGGATAGTCATTAAGATTTTCCACATCGTAGCCTAACTTATCAAAGATAGCTCGGAACTCTTTGGTCTTGCCCTCGTTACGAGTCGCAATCAACAAGGTTTCTCTGACCTTATTTGTTTCAAAGAAATCATGAACATCGACCCCTTCTTTGGGCAATTCCACATACAAGAGTTGGCCATTTTCAACCAAAAGCAAAGCTCCCTGACGTTGGATGACTTCCACATTTCGTCCCATTTCTTGGTTGAGGATATCTACCACAAAAGACAATAAACGGTAGAGAGAACCATAGCGTAAAACAATCACAGAAATAGGAAAACCTTGTTCCTCATCTCGAAATCTTTGGGCAAACTCAAATAGAGGAAAATCCAAGTCTTCATCAGTCAATGTCCGGACACCACCAAAAATACTATATGAGCCGACATACCAGTCCTGGTCATCCTTATATTCATAAATTTTATTTGTCATAATTCTACATGCTCCACATAAATCTCTTTTTCCAGCCATTCTTCACCAATTTGTGCAAAACTTTGGCTGCTGGCTGTTGTGTAAAAACGGTGATGGAGTGGTCCGGCATCACGACCACGATTGATTTCAAAATAATTAAGTAAGACTGAGATATCCCGTACGCACTCTGCTCCACTATCGATGAGCTGAACCTTGGGTCCCATGACATTTTGAATAATAGGTCTAAGGAGTGGATAATGGGTGCAACCCAAAATCAGGCTATCCACCTTTCCAACCAAGGGACGCAGGGTTTCATAGACCACTTTCTTGGTGACACTGGTTGACAGAGCACCAGACTCCACCAAGGGAGCAAACTTGGGACAGGCCAAACTCTCCACCTGTAAATCCGGATCCAGATCGTTGATTTTCTGACGATAGATGTCAGATTGGACCGTCATGGGCGTTCCAATCACTCCGATTTTCCCACCTTGGCTGGACTTGATGGCTGCCGAAGCTCCTGGCAAAATCACACCTAGAACAGGAATGTCTAGTTGAGCCTTGATTTCTTCCCAGACGACTGCAGTCGCAGTGTTACATGCAATGACAATCATCTTGACATCCTTGGTCAAGAGAAAGTTGACCAACTGCCAAGTGTATTCACGAATTTGCTCAGCAGGACGGGGGCCGTAAGGCGCCCGTGCTGAATCTCCAATATAGACGATTTCTTCATGGGGAAGCTGGCGCATGAGCTCGCGCACAACGGTCAAGCCCCCGACACCCGAATCCAAAAAACCAATTGGTCGATTATCCATACAGTCTTCTTTCTAGTCTTTTTTCTGATTGATAGTTCATTATGATTATTGATCCTTATGAACTGAATGACAGCCTAATCAATAACTATCTCTCTTAATCATAATCAAATATCAATAGAATGCAAGGAAAAAGTCTCATCCCTAAACCATAGTCAACATAGTGAGAAGTCTGGAACTTTCATCCCAGACTTTTCCTTATTTATTTTTTCTTTTTATTGTTAGCAAGGGCTGCCTTTTGTTGGCGGATGATTTGGTGGTAAACTTGTTGTACCTTAGCTTCGCTTGGTTTTTGACCATTTGCACTCAAAAGAGTACGAACTGCTTCAGCATTCAAACGTGGGTTGTCAGCGAATTCTTTTTCGATTTGCTTACGAATCAAGTACATTCCCCCAAGAGCTCCTCCTAGAAAAGCTAGCACAATCAATACAATTGCTAAAAGTAAATCCATCATTTTTCTCCTGTTTCTTTTTGAGTCTCTTTCATTATACCACAAACTAGCCACCCTGACTAGTTTGTTTTACGCTTTCAGAGATGAGTAAGCTGTAATTAAAGTTGGCTTATCTTTCTAGTCAAAACTAGAAAGAATATAAAAAATACACTCTCTTACCATTCGTTTCCTCCACTTTTTTAATACAAAACAATATCAAATATATATCCTTCTCTAATCCTCTTGACAACACTTCATTAGCTGGTAAAATTAGATTAACAATACAATATAGAAACAAAAGTTCGCCTCATTAAAAATGAAAGCGCTTTTAATTAATAAAGGAGGTTTCTATGGAAAAAATTTGGAAGGAGAAATCCTGTCGCTACAGTATTCGAAAGCTAACAGTCGGCACAGCCTCTGTTTTGCTTGGAGCGGTTTTTCTAGCTAGTCATACCGTCTCTGCTGATACTATTGAAGTACAGCAAAACGAGCCTGCATTAGAGAAAACTACAGTTAAGACAGACACTATAACAAAAGCAAGTGAATCAACTGAGCATACACAGTCAAACGTGCCAATTGATCATAAAAAACCAGTTCTAGCTAATAATAGTTCTTCTGAAAGCAAACCCGCTAATGCTGATGTTACTTCTGCTACAACTAATCAAGCCAGTACTGAGGCTATTGTAAAACCTAATGAAAATAAGGAAACCGAAAAACCAGAACTACCTGTGACAGAACAAAGCAACTATCAGCTAAACTATGATCGACCAACAGCTCCTTCCTATGATGGCTGGGAAAAACAAGCACTCCCAGTTGGGAATGGTGAAATGGGTGCTAAGGTTTTTGGTCTCATCGGCGAGGAGAGAATCCAATACAACGAAAAAACTCTTTGGTCAGGTGGTCCGCGTCCCGACAGTACCGACTATAACGGAGGAAACTATCAGGAACGGTATAAAATTTTAGCAGAAATTCGTAAGGCTCTTGAAGACGGAGATCGCCAAAAAGCCAAACGATTAGCTGAACAAAATCTAGTTGGACCAAACAACGCCCAGTATGGACGTTATCTAGCCTTTGGTGATATCTTCATGGTCTTCAATAACCAGAAAAAGGGGCTGGATACAGTTACAGACTATCACCGTGGTTTGGATATCACAGAAGCCACTACTACAACTTCTTACACCCAAGATGGAACGACCTTTAAAAGAGAAACCTTCTCAAGTTACCCTGATGATGTCACCGTGACCCACTTGACCCAAAAAGGGGACAAAAAACTTGATTTTACAGTTTGGAATAGCTTAACAGAAGATTTACTTGCTAACGGAAACTACTCAGCGGAATATTCTAACTACAAGAGTGGCCATGTTACGACAGACCCAAATGGTATCCTACTAAAAGGTACAGTCAAAGATAATGGCCTCCAGTTCGCATCCTATCTAGGAATTAAAACGGACGGAAAAGTTACTGTCCATGAGGATAGTTTAACAATCACAGGAGCTAGCTACGCTACGCTTTTACTCAGTGCCAAGACTAACTTTGCTCAGAATCCAAAAACAAACTATCGCAAAGACATTGACCTCGAAAAAACAGTTAAAGGCATTGTAGAAGCAGCTAGGGGCAAAGACTACGAGACACTTAAAAAGAACCATATCAAAGACTATCAAAGCCTCTTTAACCGCGTCAAACTAAACCTAGGTGGAAGCAATGCTGCTCAAACGACAAAAGAGGCCCTTCAGACCTATAACCCTAGCAAAGGGCAAAAACTGGAAGAACTCTTCTTCCAATACGGACGTTATTTATTGATTAGTTCATCTCGTGATCGGACAGATGCCCTTCCTGCCAACCTACAAGGAGTCTGGAATGCCGTAGACAATCCACCTTGGAACGCTGACTACCACCTCAATGTCAACTTGCAAATGAACTATTGGCCAGCCTACATGAGCAATCTAGCTGAAACAGCCAAGCCAATGATCAATTACATTGACGATATGCGTTACTATGGCCGTATCGCTGCTAAGGAATACGCCGGTATCGAATCCAAAGATGGACAAGAAAATGGTTGGCTGGTCCACACTCAAGCAACACCTTTTGGCTGGACTACTCCGGGTTGGAATTACTATTGGGGTTGGTCGCCAGCAGCTAATGCTTGGATGATGCAGAACGTTTATGACTACTATAAATTCACCAAGGATGAGACTTATCTCAAAGAAAAGATCTATCCAATGCTCAAGGAAACTGCTAAGTTCTGGAACTCCTTCTTGCACTATGACCAGGCCAGTGACCGTTGGGTGTCTTCTCCATCCTACTCACCAGAACACGGTACCATCACCATCGGAAACACCTTTGACCAGTCGCTAGTCTGGCAGCTATTCCATGACTACATGGAAGTTGCCAACCATCTGAAAGTCGACCAAGACTTAGTCACAGAGATCAAGGCTAAATTTGACAAACTAAAACCACTTCACATTAACAAAGAAGGACGTATCAAGGAATGGTACGAAGAAGACAGTCCACAATTCACTAATGAAGGCATTGAAAATAACCACCGCCACGTTTCCCATCTGGTAGGTCTCTTCCCAGGTACGCTCTTTAGCAAGGATCAGGCTGAATACTTAGAAGCTGCGCGTGCTACCCTCAATCACCGTGGAGATGGTGGTACTGGTTGGTCTAAGGCCAATAAAATCAACCTCTGGGCTCGTCTCTTAGACGGTAACCGTGCCCATCGCCTGCTTGCTGAACAGCTCAAATATTCAACCCTAGAAAACCTTTGGGATACGCACGCACCTTTCCAAATCGATGGAAACTTTGGAGCAACCAGTGGAATTGCAGAAATGCTTCTTCAATCACACACTGGCTACATTGCACCATTGCCAGCCCTTCCAGATGCTTGGAAAGACGGTCAGGTTTCTGGTCTGGTTGCTCGCGGTAACTTTGAAGTCAGCATGAAGTGGAAAGATAAAAACCTGCAAAGCTTGTCCTTCCTTTCAAATGTCGGTGGAGACCTAGTTGTAGATTATCCAAATATCGAAGCCAGTCAGGTTAAGGTTAATGGTAAATCTGTCAAAGCAACTGTTCTGAAAGATGGCCGCATTCAACTGGCAACACAAAAAGGTGATGTCATTACCTTTGAACATTTCCCTGGTCGTGTAACCAGTCTGACAGCAGTTAGACAAAATGGAGTCACTGCCGAACTCACCTTCAACCAAGTAGAAGGCGCTACCCACTATGTTATCCAAAGACAAGTGAAAGACGAATCTGGCCAAACCTCTGCAAGCAGAGAATTTGTGACCAATCAAACCCATTTTATCGACCGTTCACTCGACCCTCAACTCGTCTACACTTATACTGTTAAGGCTATGCTGGGTAATGTTTCTACACAGGTATCCGAAAAGGTCAATGTCGAAACCTATAACCAATTGATGGATGACCGTGATAGCCGAATCCAATACGGTTCTGCATTTGGAAACTGGGCAGACTCAGAATTATTTGGAGGAACAGAGAAGTTTGCCGACCTTTCACTAGGTAACTATACAGATAAAGATGCGACAGCAACCATTCCTTTCAATGGTGTTGGCATTGAAATCTATGGTCTCAAATCATCTCAATTAGGAATCGCTGAAGTCAAAATCGATGGTAAATCAGTCGGTGAACTGGACTTCTATACTGCAGGTGCAACTGAAAAAGGTAGCCTTATCGGTCGCTTCACAGGATTGTCAGATGGTGCTCATGTGATGACTATCACTGTAAAACAAGAGCATAAACACCGTGGCAGTGAGCGCTCCAAAATTTCCTTAGACTACTTTAAAGTTTTACCGGGACAAGGAACAACTATTGAAAAAATGGATGACCGTGACTCTCGCATTCAATACGGATCTCAATTCAAAGATTGGAGCGATACTGAATTATATAAGAGCACAGAAAAATATGCGGACATCAATAACGCCGACCCAAGTACTGTTTCAGAAGCTCAGGCAACCATTCCATTTACTGGAACAGGTATTCGAATTTACGGACTTAAAACATCCGCTCTCGGAAAAGCTCTCGTGACACTGGATGGAAAAGAAATGCCAAGTCTAGACTTCTACACTGCTGGCGCTACCGAAAAGGCAACCTTAATTGGAGAATTTACTAATCTGACCGATGGTAATCATATTTTGACATTGAAAGTTGATCCAAATTCACCAGCAGGTCGCAAGAAAATTTCTCTAGATTCATTTGATGTGATTAAGGCTCCAGCTGTAAGCTTGGATAGTCCAAGTATCGCACCACTTAAGGAAGGGGATAAAAACATCTCTTTAACTCTTCCAGCTGGAGATTGGGAAGCCATCGCTGTGACCTTCCCAGGCATCAAAGATCCACTCGTTTTACGCAGGATAGACGATAATCATCTAGTTACGACTGGAGATCAGACTGTCTTATCAATCCAAGATAATCAGGTACAAATCCCTATCCCTGACGAAACCAATCGAAAAATTGGAAATGCGATAGAAGCTTATTCTATCCAGGGAAATACAACAAGCAGTCCTGTAATAGCTGTCTTTACCAAAAAGGATGAGAAGAAGGTTGAGAATCAGCAGCCAACTACAAGCAAGGGAGATGACCCTGCTCCTATTGTAGAAATTCCTGAATACACTAAGCCTATCGGTACAGCTGGACAGGAACAACCGCCTACCGTTTCTATTCCTGAGTACACTGAGCCTATCGGCACAGCAGGACAAGAACTGCCACCTACTGTTTCTATCCCTGAATACACTCAACCTATCGGAACGGCTGGACAGGAACAACCGCCTACCGTTTCTATTCCTGAGTACACTGAGCCTATCGGAACTGCTGGACAGGAACAACCGCCTACTGTTTCTATCCCTGAATACACTAAACCTATCGGAACGGCTGGACAGGAACAACCGCCTACTGTTTCTATCCCTGAATACACTAAACCTATCGGAACGGCTGGACAGGAACAACCTCCTGTAGTAAATATTCCTGAGTACACTCAACCTATCGGCACAGCAGGACTAGAACAACCGCCTACTGTTTCTATCCCTGAGTACACTCAACCTGTCGGGACAGCGGGACAAGAACAAGCTCCTACTGTTTCTGTTCCTGAATATAAACTTCGTGTCTTAAAGGATGAAAAGACTAAAGTTGAAATTATTGGAGGAGCGACTGACTTAGAGGGAATTTCTCACATTTCTAGCAGACGCGTTTTAGCTCAAGAACTATTTGGTAAGACCTATGATGCTTACGATCTTCACCTTAAAAATTCAACAGATCATAGTTTACAACCAAAAGGAACTGTCTTGGTCCGCTTGCCTATTTCCTCAGCTGTCGAAAATGTCTACTACCTAACTCCATCAAAAGAGTTACAGGCACTCGATTTTACTATTCGCGAGGGAATGGCAGAATTTATGACTAGTCATTTCAGCACCTATGCAGTCGTTTATCAAGCTAATGGAGCATCAACTACTGCAAATCAAAAACCAAGTGAAACAGATATCAAACCATTAGCCAACAGCTCTGAGCAAGTTTCATCTAGTCCAGACCTTGTCCAATCTGCAAGTGCTTCTCCTAAAGAACAACTTCCAGCTACTGGTGAAACATCCAATCCACTACTATTCTTGTCAGGATTGAGTCTAGTCCTAACAGCAACTTTTCTACTTAAGAGCAAGAAGGATGAGTCCAACTAACTTTTAAGCACACAAAAACCAGGATGAAGATAAGCTTCATCCTGGTTTCTTTTATCAATAAAAGATTATTTTTTTACAGTAGGTATAAAATTGCTAGTGTAAAGAGACTTGCTAATAGCCCCACTCCCCAAAAGAAGAAGTCGACCTTCCACTCGCTCCAAGGACTTCCCTTACCAGACAATCCTCCAAGCTCAAAATGATGATGCACAGGCGTCATACGGAAAATACGTTTACCACCTGTCAGTTTAAAATAACTGACTTGCATCATGACCGAAGTTGTTTCAAAGACATAAACAATTCCGATAATCAAGAGAGTCCATTCTTGGTGGAGGGCCATAGAGATAGCTGCCAACATTCCACCTAGGGCCAAACTTCCCACATCCCCCATAAAGACTTTAGCAGGCTTATGGTTAAAGACGAAGAAACCAAGCAAACCACCAATCATGGCAAGAATCACTAGAAGGATATCCATCTGACCTTGCACATAGGCAATAACTCCATAGGCAGACAAGCTAATCACAACGGAAATACTAGCTAGACCGTCAATACCATCTGTCAAGTTGACTGCGTTTGAAAAACCAACTAGCCAGAAAAGAGCGAAGATAATATAGAAAATCCCTAAATGCACTTGGTAGCCAAAGACAGAGAGCATATCGCCCCCACGCTCATAAAAAAGGTAGAAAATGACGCCACCTAGCAGCTGAAGAGCCAATTTCTGTTTGGGGTTTAGCCCCTCATTGATCTTTCGGAAGACCTTGAGAAAGTCATCTAAAAAACCAACCAAGCCATACAAGACCAAAATAAACAAAATCATACCAACATTATTGGTCAATTGTTTCGAAAAAAGAGCGACGAGGAAACTCACCACAACTGCAGCAATGAGGAAAACAAGTCCCCCCATTGTAGGAGTCCCAGCTTTTGCCTGGTGCTGTTTAACATCCTCATGCATCTGCTGGCCTGTAATTTGCGCCTTTCTATAAAATTGGATAAAGGCCGGAATTCCTACTAAAGTTAGTAAAAATGTCACAATTCCAGCACTAATAGAAATAAACATATTAGTCTCCTAAAGTTAATTTAATTTTTTTAATGTTTTTGATAGCTGTATTAGTCCGAACATCTTGCTTCTGAACAACGGAACCTGAACCTTCAAATTCCAGTTCAATATCCAACCATTTAGCAAAGGTCTCGGCAGTCTCTTTTTTCCAGCCATACATGTCTGGAATTTCTTCTACCTTATCCGATAAAAGGAGAACTTGTTGGTTTGGTGCAAGATTGGTCCCTTCTTCTACAGAAGTCTCTTTAATCTTTGTTCCAGTACCTACAACGATTGGTTGCACAATATTTCGGCGTAAGGCTTCCGCCAACTCACCAGGTGAAATATCCTTGATGCTAGGCATTGCATAAGAAGATTCTGTCGTAACTTTATCTAAATTTTTGGCTGGAGATTGAAGATTGAGAGATTCTTTCATAGCTGAAGCCCGCTCCAAGATTGGGGTGGCAAATTCTCCCAACTGGATACCTGAATAATGCTCAGGCTGTTGAACCGTTACATACAAGATAAAATCAGGATTTTCAGCAGGATTCATAGTCACAACTGAGAAAATATAATTGGTAGAACCAACCAAGTATCCTCCATTTTTCTCATCAGCGATTTGAGCCGTACCGGATTTAACTGCTACATTTTGTCCAGGAACTGTTATAATTGGCTTTCCTGTGTAGTGATTATACATAGTTCCATATAGAGGGTCCGTCCCAACTAAGATCATGTGATTTCGAGTTGTGCTTGCTGCCTCTTTGGAAACAGGATTTCCTACTATTTCTTTTTGTGACTTACGTACAGACTGATTGTTAGTATCATAAATAGCACTTATAAATTTTGGCTCCAGCATAACTCCATCATTAGCAATAGCTGTAAAGGCACGAAGCATTTGTGTTTGTGTCACTGAAATTCCTTGCCCAAATGAGCTTTGAGCAATACTAACAATATTATCAGCTGGAAGTTGACCAGCGTATTCATCTGTCAAGCCAAAGCGAGTTGGAACCCCAAATTTAAAGCGTTTTAGATAATCCAACCAAGTAGCATCTCCCATTTTTTGTTCAAGTAGACTCATTCCAACATTACTGGAGTGAGCGAAACCTTGTAAGAAAGTCATCATACTACCAGTAGTCAAACCCTCATTAACATCCCAATCTCGAGTCGTCGCATCCGCCATTTTAAATTCACTGCTATTGAAGTATTCTCCACTTGGGAAGGTATTATTATCAATAGAAGAAGCTAACGTCATAACCTTCATGCCTGATCCTGGTTCATAGTTACTTTGATAAAGAATGTCACGCCAAACAAAGTCCTCAGTGATTCCTTCTTTAGTATCTGCATTAAAGGTAGGTCGTTGGGTGGTAGCGAGGATTTCACCTGTTTTAGCGCTGACCAAGGTAGCCGTCATATACTTGCCTTTTAGTTTTTCCTGAAAGGCGTCCATCTGCGTTTCCATAAAGGATTGCAAGGGACTAGAAAGGGTTGTGTATACATCCTTTCCATCTACCGTTTGTTGGGAAGCTTGATCTGTACCCGGAACAATATTTCCCAGACGATCTTTCTCATAGGTGATGATCCCATCTGTACCCGCCAGAATGTTATTTAAAGAACTCTCTAGACCAGAGGTTCCAATCAACCTTTTGGTGCCATCTTCATTTTCATGAAGTTGTGCTAAACCGATAAAGGAAGAAGCAAACTGTCCATTGGGATAACTGCGGTTAGGGCTAGTTGTAAAGTCAACCCCTTCAACCCCAGCTGTTTTGAGGTCATTTTTTATGGCCATCATATTGGCATAGGTGATCCCATTCCCCTTGGCTCCAAAAGATACCTGTTTCAGATCTGGTTGAGAAAGCTGTTCTTTGACATAAGACTCCTCCATATCTAGGTATTTATGGAAAATTTCAGCTACCTTATTAAATTGAGAATCCTCTACATAGAGTATCTTGCCAGTTGCTGACTTGTAGGTCTTGTCAATAACGGCATAGATATTATACGAAGTCGCATCCTCTGCAATAGGCGTTCCATTACGATCGTAGATGGTTCCCCGTTTTGCAGGAATCGTCTTGGTTGTTTGATGGACCTTGTTTGCTTCTTGAACCAAGTCCTTACCAAATTTTTTACCCGTTCCGATAATGACCGCAAAGTTGACCAAAAAGACAGCGAAGAGTATGACAGCCAATAAACTCAGGCTTTTCCCTACTCTTCGACGATTTTCTTCTGGAGATTTACGGTTACGAACGGCATAACGGATGATTTTTTCTTTCCACTGTTTCATTTCTTACTCCGCTGCTCGGATATTTTCGTTATTTAGCTGCAAATCCTTGGAATTTGCAATTTCTTTCAAACGTTCTGAACGAATCAATTCATTGACCTCTTGCTTGGCATCGTCTAGCTCGGTTTTCTTTTCTTCGATTTGAGCATTGACCTTGGTCAATTCATTCTGAACTTGTAGTAGCTTGGTCTGCATAAACACAACGCTAATTGCCAGGATAATCATTGTTGCAGCAATCGAAACATAGAAGGCCTTTTCCACACGTGAAAAACCCTTAAACTTCGATTGCAATAACTGGCTTGTTTTTTCGATTCTTTCTGCCATGTTTTTCCTCTTACTTGTGAATTTTTCTGGCCACGCGCAACTTGGCTGAATGCGAACGGTTGTTGGCTTCTAGCTCTTCGGCACTTGGCAAGATTGGCTTACGGGATACCAATTCCATCTTAGGCTTAAGATCATCTGGAATGAAGGGCAAGCCTTTGGGAACTTCCACTGTTGAAGCCTCCTTAAACAACTGCTTGGTCAAGCGGTCTTCCAGCGAATGGAAGGTAATGACCGAGATTCTACCATCCAGAGCCAGCATGTCCATGGCCTGCTGGATGGATTCATCTGCCGCACCCAGCTCATCATTGACTTCAATTCGGATAGCCTGGAAAATCTGCTTGGCAGGGTGCCCCTTTTTCTTGAGTTCCTTGGCAGGCTTGGCCGACTTGATAATCTCTGCCAACTCCGTCGTTGTCTCAATTGGTTTCACCTCACGCGCTTGCTCAATCTTACGAGCAATCTGTTTAGAAAACTTATCCTCACCATACTTGAAAAAGATCCGAACCAAGTCATGATAGTCATAATGATTGACCACCTCATAGGCTGTCAGACTAGCTTCCTGATTCATCCGCATATCCAGTGGCGCATCCTTTTTATAAGAAAAGCCACGCTCACGCTGATCTAGCTGAGGACTGGACACTCCCAAGTCATAACAAATTCCATCAATTTCCTGGACACCAGCCTCCTGCAAACGTGCCTGCAAATGACGGAAGTTATCCTTGATAAAGGTTACCATCCCCTTTTCGATATAGGGTGCCAACCGTTTTTGCGCATTATCAATGGCATTCTGGTCCTGGTCAAAGGCATAGAGATGCCCTTTTTCGCTCAATTTACTTAATAAATATTCGCTATGGCCTGCTCCACCCAAAGTCGCATCAACGTAGATACCGTCAGGTTTTACGTCAAGCATATCAATCGTTTCATGAAGCAAGACCGTTACATGATGAAATTCTTTTGTCATATCTTATCTATTTTACCACAAATCTGACCAGCTTGCACTTGTCAGACAAGGCTAAGTTTCTTCGAAAAAAATTCTCAAAAATATGTCATATATACTTGACACCTCATCTCCAAAAGAATATAATATAGTCAAATATATGCGACATACCAGAAAGGAGCCCCTATGAATCGTGTGAAAGAATTCCGCAAGGAACTGGGCATTTCCCAGCTCGAACTCGCCAAAGATATCGGTGTCTCGAGACAGACTATCAACATGATTGAAAACGACAAGTACAATCCAACCCTGGAACTCTGTCTCAATCTCGCCCGCAGCCTCCAAACTGACCTTAACAGTCTCTTTTGGGAAGACGATTTTTAGAAAAGGAGCAAACAAATGAAAAAAGAAACTCTCACTGGCAAACTTATCAAACGCACATATGGCATTTCTGGTCCCCTTGACGAACACAAACGGCGCGAGGCCGATCGTATCGGGAATCAGGTCTTTATCGTTCTCTTTTATCTCATGATATTTGGCAACCTCATCCCCTTTGTCCTTGCTTATAAATACCCGCAAATTGTCGCTATCGGCTATCCTCTCGTGGTGTTTGGTATTTCGATGATGGCTGCCCTCTATGTGGTCTCTCAAACCAAAAAAACGGGCATCACAGCTATTGATCCCGAAATGTTAAGTAAGAAAGAAAGTAAACAGCTACATTTTCCTGGTCTAAAAGCTGGTCTGATCTATGGCATGGGCATGTTCTTTGGAATACCGCTTCTGAATGTCCTAACCGATGATAGCAAGGATTATCTTGGTTCTCTTTTAAATACAGGACATTTTGTATCAACTATCCTAGCTACTTTCTTCTTCGGAGTGACCATACAAATTATCGTCTCTCTTCGCATTCGAAAAGCCAAGAAAGACCAAGAAAACGACTAGGAGGTTCCTTATGAAATCACTAGCTAAACTACTGATCAGTCATGTTTTTATCAGTATCTTTGTTACCTTTTTCCTACTTTCTGGACATATTGAGCATCCTTTCTTGATTATCTTTCTTTTATTCCTTCCTGTATTGAACAAGGGACAGAGATTCCAGAAAATCCAATCAAAAAAAATACGTCTTCTAAATGCATCTCTCTGTTTTATCCTCGTATCCTTTCCACAACTTTTAACAAATCCTACGGATTGGAGATACCTGGTATTTCTAATAATCTGTATCACTTTTAGTTTGGTTTACTTCTATACTCTCTATCAACTCTTTAAAGAAGTCAATCAAAAATCGCTCATTTAGGAGGTTACTCCCATGAAAAAAGAAGATTTCACCACTCGCTTACTCAAACTATTCTTTCACATACAAGGGCCTTTTGATGAATGCCGTCAAGAGATGATTTACAAGGCTTGTGCCCGTTCCTTGATCCAAATCGTTTACTCCTCCCTCCTACTCTTCTTGTTCTATCTCCTATTTGGACGCTTCATAGAGTTGGTTCGAGATGCCATGCCCTACCTCTATTTTGGACTTATCTTCGTCCTCGCATCTAGGGCGAGACTAGCAGTTCGCAACTTACATTTAGACAAGGATGACCCGTCCGAAATCCATCACAAAAGCTACAGCAAAAGTCAAATCCAAGTTCGTAGTTGGGGTGTATTCATCAGTATTCAGCTTGGTCTCTTCCTCTTACTAATCTTTCATAAACTTTTTGTTCAGCATCTTCCACTCGACACCTTTTGGGACAATCTCTCCCAGTTCGATAAAACGCTCCCTTTACTAGTCTTGGGTTTGGGAATTGGTGCCATCTTTGGAACCATGACCTATGCCTTTTTATCGGAACACGTTAAAAAATAGAGCAAGATTCGCTAATTTCTCATTTTATAGTCAAAGAATCCCACCTAGTTCGTTCTAGGTGGGATTTCCACTTCAATTCATAGGATATTTTCCAAAATATCTACTGACCCTCGTCACCAATTCTCCCACTGGGTTTCAACCTTGACATCGCCATAGTTGCTTGGCGAGTACTCGCTGTCATAGATGGTACACCAGTCTTTCAAGACTTTCTGGTTGACGATTTCGTCGTAATCCTTCTCTAAATCTTCTTTAGAAATATTATTCTTTCTTAAATATTCTCTTACTTTTTCTTCATCATCAACAAATTGGCCTGGTTTCCTTGGCTCTTCAAAAATCGCAAGTTTCTTTTTGATCACTTTCTTTTGCAGATTATAGTGTGCCGAATACCATAGGGTAATATTCGAATTAGTCTTCCTTTCAAAACGAATCGACACCCCCTTTATACCTTCTCCAAAATTAAGGTCAATGGTTATATCACTATAGCCTTTGGGTAGAGTTTCATACTTTCCAAAAGGAGTATACGAAATATTTGGGTCATCACTTGGCCAACCGGCCCTGATTTTAAAGCCATCTATGTTTCTTAAAATATTATTTGTACGATATGTTTTCTCCGTTTCTTGGTAGATTTCATCAAAAATGTTTTTAGGTTGACGCACAAAAAAGTAAAAACAGGATGATGTGATTATCACGAATAAGGCTACTAGGCCTAGGATTTTCTTCATATTGTCACCAATTCTCCCACTGGGTTTCAACCTTGACATCGCCATAGTTGCTTGGCGAGTACTTGCTGTCATAAATCGAACACCAGTCCTTCAAGACTTTCTGATTGACGATTTCGTCGTAGTAAGAATCCAAATCCTTGGCAGTGATACCGTACTGCTCTAGGTAAGATTTTACCTGAGCCTCATCTTTAATGTATGTTTCTGATCTAATTTCATAAATCATAATTTTTTTAACTAATAATTTTTCTTAAATTCGTAATGAATAACAAAGTTAATTTCTTCTCCTGAGTTAGCATATCTTTCAAACCAAATATTTACACCTTTACTACTACCATCAAAATTAAACCGTAGTTCTAAATTCTTCACATCGCTTCCAAGAGAAGAATCATCGTATGTTATTATTGATTCATACTTATCCGTTTCATTCATATTCGAATCATAAAGCTTTCGATTTTTTACTGTCACATTTTTTAAGTCTTTGAAGTTATAATGGACCAAATAATTTTTTGCTGTTTCTTGGTAAATCTCATCAAAAATGTTTTTAGGTTGTTTAGGAAAAAAGTAAAAGAAAAATAATACAACTAGTAAGACTAAAGCTACTAAACCGAGGATTTTCTTCATGTTATCACCAATTCTCCCACTGGGTTTCAACCTTGACATCGCCATAGTTGCTTGGCGAGTACTTGCTGTCATAGATGGTACACCAGTCTTTTAAAACCTTCTGATTGACAATTTCGTCGTAGTAAGAATCCAAATCCTTGGCAGTGATACCGTACTGCTCTAGGTAGGATTTCACCTGAGCTTCGTCTTCGATATAACTATCCTCATTTCCTGATATCACAATCTGAATTGACTTTGTGATTGTTTTAGTATTTGGATTATATTTGTTGACCATCCATAGCTTCGTACCATCAGCTATTTTTCTCTCAAATGAAACAAACAGTTTACTATACGCTTTCTCAAAATTAAATCCAACTCTCAGTTCAAGATAATCCTCTGGAGGAGTCTTATACTTTCCTAAAGGGCTATATTTAAAATAATCTCCATCACTTGGCCAGACATCATCGATTTCAAAACCTTCTATATTTCTTAAAATATTATTTGTGCGATAGGTTTTCTCTGTTTCCTGATAGATTTCATCAAAAATGTTTTTAGGTTGTTTAGAAAAAAAGTAAAGACAAACTGATACAAGTAATACTACTATTGTTAAAACACCTAGAATTTTCTTCATAGATTTCCTCCTAGTCCGCCACGGCTTCCAAGCGGTTTAAAAACTTGGATACACCTGAATAGTTACTTTCAATATATGCTTTAATGGTATCTTCACCTTTTTCCATAATCTCTAATGGGAGGATACTAGCATAAATAGTACTTCTGACATGCTTCCAATCTTTATTTTTTAAGAATTCTCTTTCTCTCTGAGAGGAATCTTTTTGAAGATCAGCATAGTAAGAAGATATGGCTTGGTCATAGGATTCCCCTTTTGCATACGGCCGATAAGATTGACCGAGTCCAAATCAGCCTTGTAATCATCCTCGCCGATGCTTGGTTTCATATCATTTGCATTAAATGTCGTGTCTTCCTCCCAGCCTGAAAGGTCCTTGACATGCTCTCTACCGCCATAGATATCAGTTAACTGGACTTGATTAGGATTAAGATGAGTAGCCATAGTGATGGACTGGTGGGTAAAGTCTGCGTGGCCTGTCACCAATTCTCCCACTGGGTTTCAATCTTGACATCGCCATAGTTGCTTGGCGAGTACTTGCTGTCATAGATGGAACACCAGTCTTTTAAAACCTTCTGATTGACGATTTCGTCGAAGTCTTTCTCTAATTCTTCTTTGGTTATGTTGTATTTTTTTAAATAGTCTCTTACTTTTTCTTCATCATTAAGATATTGACCTGGTTGCCTTGGCTCTTCAAAAATCGCAAGCCCTTTTTTGAGCACTTTCTTTTGCATATTATAGTGTGCTGAATACCATAGGGTAATATCCGAATTAATCCTTTTTTCAAAACGTATCGTCATCCCTTTAATACCTTCTCCAAAATTAAAGCTAATATTTATGTCTTTATAACCTTCAGGATGAGTTTGATACTTCCCTGAAGGGGTGTATGCAAAATATTCTCCATCGTTAGGCCAATCGGGTCTGATTTTAAACCCATCTATGTTTCTTAAAATATTATTTAACCGATAGGTTTTCTCCGTTTCTTGGTAAATTTCATCAAAAATATTTTTAGGTTGTTTAGGAAAAAAGTAAAAACAAACTGATACAAGTAATACTACTATTGTTAAAACACCTAGAATTTTCTTCATAGACTTCCTCCTAGTCCGCCACGGCTTCCAAGCGGTTTAAAAACTTGAACACTCCTGGATATTTTCTTTCAATATATGCTTTAAGAGCATCCTCTCCATCTAACTTAATATCCGTTGGTCGCAAACTATCATAAATAGTATCTCTGACTGTATCCCAATCCTTATTTTTTAGGAATTCTCTTTCTCTCTGAGAGGAGTCTTTTTGAAGGTCAGCATAGTAAGAAGAGATTGCTTGGTCATAGGATTGCCCATTTTGCATACGGCCGATAAGGTTGACCGAGTCCAAATCCGCCTTGTAGTCATCCTCTCCGATACTTGGCTTCATATCGTTTGCATTAAAGGTCGTATCTCCCTCCCAGCCAGAAAGGTCCTTGACACGCTCTCTACCGCCATAGAGATCGGATAACTGAGCTTGGTTAGGATTAAGATGAGTCGCCATAGTAATGGACTGGTGGGTAAAGTCTGCATGGCCCGCTCCATTGTTAGAGTATGACTTTAGTTTGCTGTCCCAAAATTCGTCAAAGTTACCCTTATCACCATAAATCCCTTCATAAGTACTTTTATAGGAATCATAATGGTTAGTCCCATTTTTTTGATCATCATCCTTAATTTTTTCTATGTTATCAGATTCCCCACCCGCCATCTCGTGTTGCAGTCTAAGATTATAATACAGTTCTTTGGCCTTTTCTTCTTTCAATCCTAATTCTTTAAAGATTTCAAGAATTGGTTTTTCTACTCTCATTTTTTCAACTGTAGATGGACTGCTAACAACCTCATCAAAAAAATAATTTTTTAAATAGCCCGCTGTTTCCTTCCACTTAAAGTCATTATAGTAGGCGGCACCGACGACACGCAAAAAGATATAGTCACGGAACTCTTGACTTGAGGTTGGGAATTTCTTATCTATCCCTTGCTTGATGGTCAAGAGCTGTTGGGCTGTCTCTGCATCAAAGCCGTATTCTGCCATCATGGTCTGGACAAAGGCCTTCTCTTGGCGACTGAGCTTCAAGTCCTTTGTATCAGAATAGGCAGTCAGGTAGTTTGCCCAAGTCAGGTCAGATGGGACTTTAAAGACGCCTGTCTTGGCATCCCAGCTCGTTTCGATCTGGGCCAGCCCACGACTCAACTGCACATCGATACTGTCTAGTTCATCGAACAGTCCTCCTGAATAGCTATCATAGGCACGCAGGTCTCTCAAGATTGTTTCATAGACACGTTTATTCGCGTGGTGTCCTCGCATGAGTTCCACATTACTACGTCTCAATCTCCCTTTTTCTTCGCTATCCATGGTCAAGGAAGAAAGGGATTGGTTGACTTCATCCAGATAGGCGATCATTTGCTCTTCCTGGCGGATCTTATCAAGCAGATCATCCTCACGCCAACTCTTGCTGTCGACCATCGTTTGGTAGTCTTCTGGTAATTTCTTGATAGCTTGAGAGAAGGTTTCTGCATAGAGTTGTCCCCCTTTGCTCAAGGGCAATAAGACACTTGCAAAAAAACTTCTAGCCGAATCATAAGCGTCGCCCTTTAGACTTTCCTTATCCTCTGAAAACTTTTGGATGGCTGATTGCAAGGCTTGATAAGCCTCCACCTGAGATTGACACATGGTCGCTACACTTGAACTTTGTAGTTGCGATTGTTCCAAATACATATCAATGCCCATGACGCGTCTCCTCCTCTCTTTCTAGTTCCTTGCGCCTTTCATAGTAAACCGCATCCAAGTCTCCCTCTAATCGGAACTTTTCTTTCTTCAAATCATCCATGTGGTAGGTGAGGTCCTCAAAGATTTGGTTTTTGAGTTGATTTCTTTGCAGGAGCGTTTCTTCCAACTGTCCTGCGTATCGGCTCTGATAGGCTGCCTCCCACAAATCACTTTGATAACGGTGGCTAGCTCTATCATATCCTTCAAAGGTTTCTATCAGTTCTTTAGTGCGGTATTTCTCTTTTCCATTGTCTTCTAGCTGGTACAAGAGTTCTCGCTCTCTTTTCTTCAACTCATCTAACGTGCTCATGTATGACTCCCAAAACCATTGGCCGCAGCCTTATCTAGCGCTTCAAAATCACTCGCTACAGAGTGAAGTCGTTCGGAAGTTAGGGTGACAGCGGCTGTTATCTGACTAGCTAGATTTTGATCCTTTGTCAGACATTGATGAGCCTTGTTATTCCCTTGAAGGGTCGTTAAGTCATCCTGACTAGCCGCAGCGATCGCTGTTAACGATTGACAAGCATTTTTAAGCTGAGTCGCATATGTTTGCGCAAGATTTATATCACTTTTTACTGTTGACATGGCTGTTTTATCCTTTTTCTGATTCCCTAGTGATAAGTACACTCCATTTAGCTATATAGGCCTATTATACCATGTTTCATAAAAGGAGCATCATTTTGTCCTGATTTATCTACAATTGTGTATTTTTTCAACAACTTCTCTCATCCAACTCGACGAAAAGGGTAAAAACTGTTACAATGTAGAAAAAGAAAAGAGGCTCTCATGACCAGCGTATATGATTTTTCCGTTTTGAACCAAAACAACCAAGCAACTCCCCTGGAGAGCTATCGTGGCAAGGTTCTCTTGATTGTCAACACTGCTACAGGATGTGGTTTAACGCCCCAGTACCAGGGGCTTCAAGAACTCTATGAACGCTATCAAGATCAGGGCTTTGAAATCCTAGATTTCCCTTGCAATCAGTTTATGGGACAAGCACCCGGCAGCGCAGAGGAAATCAATAGTTTCTGTAGCCTACACTATCAGACCACTTTCCCTCGCTTTGCCAAGATCAAGGTCAACGGCAAGGAAGCAGATCCTCTTTATGTTTGGCTAAAAGACCAGAAGTCTGGCCCGCTAGGAAAACGAATCGAATGGAATTTTGCTAAGTTTCTCATTGGTCGAGATGGGCAAGTCCTTGAGCGCTTCTCTTCCAAAACAGACCCCCAAACCATCCAAGATTCTCTCCAAAAAATACTCTAATTTCTTTTTAAAACGTATCCTTTCATTTAGTTTGAGCCATGAAAGGATGCGTTTTTTCTTTAAAAAGTAACTGATTTTCTTTAATTTATATTTATTTTTTTGCTTTTTGCTCTTGCAATTCTTTCATTAATTTAGTATATTTGTTATATTAAAAGTTTTCAGTCATTTTAAGGGAGAAATGACCTTTTAAATTTTTTTATCTTAAAATGAAAGCGCTTTATAAACAGGAGGTAAGGTGGCTTACAAATTATCAGAGAGTTTTTTCATTAAATCAAGTTGTAACCAAGTCAGACTTGGGCTTGGGCAGTAGCTGACTGCCTTTCTAAAAACTAGGAGTATATTATGAATCGATACCTTTTTGAAAAAGGGCAAACTTTTAGCATTCGGAAGTTGACTGTAGGAGTGGCCTCTGTTATCGTCGGACTGGCATTTTTTGCTTCTGGAACTGTGCGTGCAGACGAAACGTCTCCTACCACGACATCCAATTTAGATCAGCAAATTAAACAAGTAGCAGATATAGAAGAGACCAAGGCTGAACCAGTCAAAGAAGAAGACCGTGTAGAAGCTGAAAAACAAGAAACACCTGCTGCCGATACCAGCAGTGCTGATTTGCTCCCTGAAGAAATTCAAGACCGTGCCTATCCAGACACACCTGTCAAAGAACTCGACACGACAACTATCGTTGACAAAAAAGCTAGTCCAAAAGTAGAAACTAAGAGCATTCTAAAGGATAAGGAAGAAGCTCCAAAAGAAACTGAGAACGGAAACCGTGCTATCATTAACGGTGGTCAAGACCTCAAACATATCAACTACGAGGGACAACCTGCTACTGCTGCTACTATGGTTTACAGCACTTACAACGCAGGAGAACAACGCTACCTCGTTTCAGGATCTGGTATCTTTGTAGCTCCTAATCTAATCCTTACCGTTGCTCATAACTTCCTAGAGGCCAATAAAGAAACTGGCGAAGGTCACATTCGTGGTGGAAAATCTGCCCAGTTCTACTATAACGTTGGTTCAAACAGCGAAAAGAAAAACTCACTTCCATCTTCTGGAACTACGGTTTTATTCAGAGAAAAGGACATCCATTTCTGGAACAAGAAAGAGTTTGGAAAAGGCTATAAGAATGACCTTGCTCTTGTAGAAGCTCCTATTCCTCTTCCGATTGCTAGTCCAAACAAAGCAGCAACCTTTGCGCCTTTAGCGGAGCACAAGACACATCAGCCGGGAGAAGCCATCAGTACGATTGGCTACCCAACTGACTCGAGCTCAAAAGAACTGAAACAACCTATCCTAGCTGGTCAGCTTTACAAGGCAGATGGGACCATCCGATCTGTTGAGTCCTATGATGATAAGGGAACGACTGGTATCACCTACAAAACCACTTCTGTATCTGGTTTGTCTGGTGGCGGGATTGTCGATAGCCAAGGAAAAGTTCTGGGGGTTCACCAACACGGAACCGTTGACAATGGTGTTCCTGAAAAGAATCGCTTTGGTGGCGGACTCGTCCTTTCACCTGAACAACTGAAATGGGTTAAGGACATGATTGCCAAATATGGTGTGAAAGGCTGGTACCAAGGAGATAACGGAAATCGTTACTATTTTACTGATGAGGGGCGTATGCTTCGGAACGAAACAGCTGTTATTGGAAGCAACGAATATTCCTTCAACCAAGATGGGATTGCTACCTTGACCAAGGGAGTTGAGTACGGCCGTGTGGTTATCCAACACGAAGACGAAGAAGGAAATCCTGTCAAAGATAATGACACCTTTATCGAACAGACAACTGTTGATTCTCCATTTGACTACAATTTCAAAAAAGAAATCGAGAAAACGGACTTCTATCAGAAGAATAAAGACAAATACGAAATTGTATCTATCGATGGTGTAGCAGTCAATAAACAGCTAAAAGATACTTGGGCTGAAGATCACAATGTTGTCAGCAAAGCGCCTGCCGGTACACGTGTCATCAAGGTGGTCTATAAAGTCAACAAAGGCTCTTTCAAAGTTTACTACCGTCAAAAAGGAACAACAACTGAACTAGCTGAAGTAACAGTTGATAACAATGAAGGTCAAGAATACGACGTTTCCTTCGTACATACTTTCCAAGCTAAAGAAATAGCTGGCTACCGTCCAGTCAAGGCTAACTTGGAAGCAAGGATCCAGCAAAAAGGGGTGAATGAAGTCGTCTTTGAATACGAGCCAGTCGCTGATACAGCTAATCCAACGACTCCGACCCCACCAGTCTCTCATCCAGAAGATAAAGAAACTGAGATTGGCAACCATGGACCTCTTCCAAGCAAGGCTCAACTCGATTACCACAAGGAAGAATTGGCAGCTTTCATCCACTACGGAATGAACACCTATACCAATTCTGAATGGGGAAATGGGAAAGAAGACCCCCGATACTTCAATCCAACCAACTTGGATACTGACCAGTGGATTCGCACTCTGAAGGAAACGGGCTTCAAACGAACCATTATGGTTGTTAAACACCACGACGGATTCGTTGCTTATCCATCTAAGTACACCAACCATACCGTAGCTGCTAGCCCATGGAAAGATGGAAAGGGTGACCTTCTCGAAGAAGTTTCCAAGTCTGCTAGCAAGTACGACATGAACATGGGTGTTTACCTATCACCATGGGATGCCAACCATCCTAAATACCATGTCGCAACCGAAAAGGAATACAACCAATACTATCTCAACCAACTGAAAGAAATCCTTGGTAATCCGAAATACGGTAATAAAGGGAAATTTATCGAGGTTTGGATGGACGGTGCACGTGGTAGCGGTGCCCAAAAAGTGACCTATACCTTTGATGAATGGTTCAAATACATCAAAGAAGCCGAAGGAGATATTGCTATCTTCTCTGCTCAACCGACAAGCGTTCGCTGGATCGGAAATGAACGAGGTATAGCAGGCGACCCTGTATGGCATAAAGTCAAGAGAGCTAACATCACAGACGATGTGAAAAACGAATACCTCAACCATGGTGACCCAGATGGTGATATGTACTCTGTAGGGGAAGCTGACGTTTCGATCCGTTCAGGCTGGTTCTACCATGACAATCAACAGCCGAAATCACTCAAAGAGTTGATGGATATCTACTTCAAGTCCGTTGGTCGTGGAACCCCGCTCCTTCTCAATATTCCACCAAATAAAGAAGGGAAATTCGCAGATGCAGATGTGGCTCGCTTGAAGGAATTCAAGGCAACCCTAGATCAAATGTATGCGACTGACTTTGCCAAAGGTGCCACCGTAACAGCAAGTTCGACTCGTCAAAACCACCTTTACAAGGAAAGCCACCTCACAGACGGTAAAGATGACACCAGCTGGGCGCTCTCAAATGATGCCACAACCGGTAGCTTTACAGTCGATTTGGGGCAAAAGAGACGCTTTGACGTCGTTGAACTCAAGGAAGATATTGCCAAAGGTCAACGTATCTCAGGTTTCAAGATTGAAGTTGAAATCAACGGACGTTGGGTGACTTACGGCGAAGGTTCGACCGTTGGTTACCGTCGCTTGGTTCAAGGCAAGCCTGTAGAGGCACAAAAAATTCGTGTAACCATCACTGGTGCTCAAGCAACTCCAATCTTGACCAACTTCTCAGTCTACAAGACACCAAGCAGCATTGAAAAGACAGATGGCTACCCTCTTGGACTGGAATACCACTCAAACACAACGGCAGATACAGCCGGAACAACTTGGTACAATGAATCTGAAGGTGTTCGTGGCACTTCTATGTGGACCAATCAAAAAGATGCCAAAGTAAGCTATACCTTCACAGGAACCAAGGCCTATGTCGTCTCTACAGTCGATCCTGGTCATGGAGAAATGTCCGTCTACGTTGATGGTCAAAAGGTTGCCGATGTCCAAACTAAGAATGCTAGCCGTAAACGCAGCCAAAAAGTCTTTGAGACAGGCGATTTAGCACCAGGCCAACACACTATTACTCTTGTAAACAAAACAGGCGAACCAATTGCTACAGAAGGAATCTACACCCTAAACAATGATAGCAAAGGAATGTTTGAACTCGAGTCTACCAACTACGAAGTCGAAAAAGGAAAACCAGTCACTGTTAAGATTAAACGTGTTGGTGGAAGCAAGGGGGCTGCTACTGTTCGCTTCATCACAGAACCTGGAACTGGGGTTCACGGTAAAGTTTACCAAGATACAACTCAAGATGTGACCTTTAAAGATGGAGAAACAGAAAAGACTGTTACCATCCCAACGATTGACTTTACAGAACAAGCCGACTCTGTCTTTGACTTCAAAGCCAAGCTCACTTCTGTTTCTGATGGTGCCTTGCTCGGTTTTGCTACCGATGCAACCATCCAAGTGATGAAAGCTGAATTGCTGATCAAGGATCAAACAAGTTATGATGACCAAGCTAGTCAGTTGGATTACAGTCCTGGCTGGCACCATGAAACCAATTCGGCAGACAAGTACCAAAAGACTGAGTCTTGGGCTTCCTTTGGTCGCTTAACTGATGAGCAAAAGAAAAAGACAACTGTCACAGCCTACTTCTACGGTACTGGACTTGATATCAAGGGCTATGTCGATCCAAATCATGGTATCTACAAAGTCTTCCTAGATGGCAAAGAAGTTCCTTACCAAGAGGGCATGGGAAATGCGTCAACTATTGAGGGCAAGAAATACTTTAGCGGTCATGCAACCCAACGCCAAGGCAATCAAACGCTGGTTAGCCTAAAAGGTCTGGACGAAAACTTGCACGCAGTCACCCTTCAACTCGATCCTGATCGAAACGATTTGTCTCGAAATATCGGTATTCAGGTAGACCAATTTATCACTCGTGGCGAAGGCAGCGAACTCTACAGCAAGGCAGATATCATCCAGTCTATCTCTAAATGGAAGGATGATTTGTCCAACTTTGACCCAGCAGGCTTGAAAAATACGGCTACTGCACGCCAAGCTTTCCAAGCAAATCTAGAAAAATTGAGAAACCAACTCAGTACTGATGCAGTGGATGTTCAAGAAGTCATGTTGACGGTCAGTGCCCTACAAGATATCCTATCCAAGGATGAGAACTATCAAAGAGGCCAAGAGGAGCCTAGTCCAGAGCAACCAGAACAGCCAGAAGAACCTGAGAAACCTGACCAGCCTGAACAACCAGCTCAACCAAAACAACCGGAAATTGAGTACGATAAGGCTATGGACAGCTTGACAAAAGCTATCGAGAAAAAAGTCGCTGAGCTTAGATCCAACAAGGAAGCTAAGAAGAAATTATTAGAAATTGCCGACCAAGCCATTGCTGCCATCCAAGAAGCTAAAACTCAGGAAGCAGTCAATCAAGCACTAGAAACCGCTCTCGAACAAATCAACAAACTCGAAGCAGCTCAACCTGAGAAACCAGTTCAACCGGAAAAACCGGCTCAGCCTGAAAAGCCAGTTCAACCGGAAAAACCGACTCAGCCTGAGAAACCAGTTCAACCGGAAACTCCAGCGCAACCTGAGAAACCTGCTGAGCCCGAAAAACCTGCTGAGCCTGAAAAGCCAGCTCAGCCTGAGAATCCGACTCAACCTGAGAAACCGGCGCAACCTGAAAATCCAGTTCAACCTGAAAAACCGGCTCAGCCTGAGAAACCAGTTCAACCGGAAACTCCAGCGCAACCTGAGAAACCTGCTGAGCCCGAAAAACCTGCTCAACCTGAAAAGCCAGCTCAGCCTGAGAATCCGACTCAACCTGAGAAACCGGCGCAACCTGAGAAACCGACTCAACCTGAGAAACCGACTCAACCGGAAACTCCAGCGCAACCTGAGAAACCAATTACTTCTTCAACTCCTGAGGAAGGGGTTAAAGACCTTGTCTTTACACTTCCAAACTTGGAAATCGTCAATAAGGTCGTACCGTTCAAGACGATTCGTCGCGAAAACCCACAATTAGACAAAGGAAAAGTGCAAGTTCTATCAGAAGGGAAAGACGGTCTCTTAGTCGAGTATGTTGAAGTGGACGGTGACAATCGCAAGGTTCTCCAGACAGAAGCAACTCCAGCTCAAGATCGAGTGATTGAGGTAGGTAGCAAACAAAGCTCAGTTGGAACAGAAGCGCCACCAGTTGTGACTCTTCCTGAGTATGTTCTACCAAGAGAGACTGAAAAACCTGCGCCAGCCGTAACAGATAATTCATCATCAAAAGATGAAAAAGCTCCTGTTACAGCTACAGTCAAAGAAGACAAGGAAAGACTACTCCCTGCAACTGGGGAACAAGAAGCAAGTGCCTTCCTCTTCTTGGCAGCCATTACTTCTATCTTGTCTCTCCTCATCTTCCAAAAGAATTTCAAAGACTAATAACCCTCTTTGATTGATTCTTTCTAATGATTCAGTTCCCCCGTTGAGAAGACCATTTGGTCTTCTCTTTTTCTATCTGTAAAATTAAAAAACATCCACAAATATACATGGATGTTTTAGTATAAAATTCTAAAATAAGGTTATCATTGAGGATAGGTATTTTCAAAGTCAACTACAATTTCAAATAAACGCTCATCCAAAAAAGAGAGTCCCCTTGTCTTATCTCATCAGAACTACCATCATAAGTTTCTGCAAGAACTCCACAAATATAAGATGGTATTTCGAATTCCAATACCATGAGATTTTCTGACGTTCACAAGCCATCTTTCCTAAATCAAACTTCCCTCTTCCACACCTAGTCACTGACTACTATTTTTGAGTCCAGCGTATGCATAGGTTCGATTTCTGGGACACTCTTTTTCCGTCACTACCCTAAAATAAAAGCGATGCTCCCGCCCATCCTTGGCATTTTCCTTGTTTAAGACAAAGTAGTTTTTCTGATTCATCGCCATGGTTCGTAGGATGTCATCGATCAAAAAAGTCAAAGGCACATTCATAGCAGAGTATTTTTGAAAATCCTCTTCAAAACGAATATAGGCTTCTGAAAAATAATTCATCTGCAGTTTGTTTTCATACAACTCTTTTCTAGTCATACACTCCCTCCTCCCACAGTCGAATTTCGAGGACATCTGCTACCTCTACCAGCCTATAGCCCTCATTGGTCCTAATAGATAGAGTTTGAGGTGATAATTCACTCACCTCGCCGATGATCGTGGTTTTCTGCTTCTTTTCCTTGACCACAAAGTATCCCTTTAGTTGCCCGACATACAGCTGCGAAAGCAAGAGTAACTTCTCAACGGAATTCAAATCTGTCGAAAAAGCAACCCGATTTCTTTCTTCACCGAGTGAACTAGTATGCTCTGAGAGGAAAAAGCCCATCCACTTCTGCATCCCTGGATCTTGATAGTCACGCGCAGATTGAAAGGGTAAATAAGAACGATCAATCATTTTAGTCCATCTAATCCTCCAGCAGAATGCCCCCCAATCAGCTTGCTTCTGGCAAGACTCCTAGAGGCTTCTTCCAGTGCGTTGGCCTTTAAGAGGGAGGTAAAACCAAATTGTTCCCGAATGGCATCAATAGCCGTCTGGAGCCTTTCTTCTTTTTCTAACTTGTCAACATCATCAAAGAGGGAGATCAAGCTAAAGGACTCGTCCACAAATCCTGAATAGTTGACTCCGACACTTCTGACTGCTCCAGAAGTGTATTTATTATGAAATAGCTTCAAAACATAATCCGTTAAGACAGCTGTATTATTGGTCGGTTCGACCTTCATTTGTGTGTGAATAGACGGCCTGACCTCCTGCTTAGAGAAACCAACATAGATAGAGACAAGAGTTGTTTTCTTGCCCGCCCTTCTCAGTCTAATAGCCACCTGCTCCGCCATTTCTCGAAGAATAATTTCGATATCCCGTAGCTTCACGTAGTCTCTCGGCAAGATTTGAGAATTTCCTAACCCTTGAGACTTGGCTTTATAGGGCCTGTGAACATTGCTCTCATCAATCCCGTTAGCATGAAACCACAAACGCAGGCCAGCCTGACCGAGAGCTTTCTGTAGCTGGTCTGGATTACTGGTGGCCAATTCTCTGATGGAAAAAACCCCCAGAGCATGCAAGCGTTTCTCCATCCGCCTGCCAATCCCCCAAAAGTCCGTCATCTTGGGAATGGCCCAAACCTTCTCTTCCACATCCTGGTAAGACCAGTTGGCCCTCATGGTCGGGGTGTGCTTAGCCTCATTATCCAGAGCCAATTTAGCCAGTAAGGGATTGGCATTGGACATACCCACTGTAGAGTAGATCCCTGTCTGCCTCCAAATATCCCTCTGGATGCGAGCAGAAAGCAGATCCAGCTTGTCTTTGCGAGAGAGACTCTTGTCTGGGATGAAGTAGTTGAGCGAACTGGTCAGATCGATAAAGCCCTCATCGATAGAGTAGGGATAAATATCATCTGGACTGCCATAATTTTGAAAGATTCGCTGGATTTCCATATTGACCGCTATGTATTCATCCATCCTAGGTGGCACAACCAAAGTCACTTGAGCCCAATCTTCGATGTAGCGAACATAGTCTGAGTCAGTAGGCAAGCCTTGCTTTCGAGCATTGTAATAAGAAAATTTGCGCGTTTTGATATCAAAAGGCAGATCATAGGCCCGGCCAACATTGGACTTGCCAAAAATCTTCTTAAACATGGGAGAGGAAGCTAGGATAAGGCCGGTAGAATTATCCGCGCGACTCATGACACAAAGCGAGGTCTTCAGCGGATGCAAGCCTCTTTTCACACACTCAACACTAGCATAAAAAGATTTCATATCGACAAAGGCAATATCACTTTTGGGCTCTCTGGAATAATCAAAGTAGCCCATAGGCTAACCCTCCATCGGCACAAAATTCCCAACGATAATCCCCACAATCCGAGGATCTTCCTCATAGGAGATGAAAATGTCCTTGTATTTAGGATTGATAGAAACCAGACGCAAACCATCTTCCTCCCGATAGACCCGTTTAATATAGGTCTGGTTGTTGCAAACCACTGCATAAACCGCCCCATCATAATCAAATCCGGTCTCTCGAATCAAAGCCACGGAACCATTTTGATATTTAGGTTCCATAGAGTCCCCAGCCACCCAGGAAGCAAAATCGTGGGCTAGTTCTTCATTAAAGTAAACGGTATCAAAATTTCTATCGTCATATACCGAAGCCCCGATCCCTGCTGACATGCGTTCATAGACACGATACTCGTAGAGGCGCTCTGGCATGGTCGCCACCTTCTGAGTTTGTTCTTCTTGAGCCAGGTTGCGAGCATAGAGCACAACCTTGTCCTTCCCTTGCTTGGAGAGGCTATTGTAGAGGCGAACAATCTCGATCTGAGTGAAATATCCCTTTGCCACCTTTAAAATATTTTCTAGCTGGGCAACCTTCTCCTTGGATGGTTCCTTAATTCCACGTTCCCAAGCCGAGTAAGCCTGAAAACTAATCCCTAATTCCTCTGCAATCTCTTTTTGTGTCAGTTTTAGCTCTTTCCTACGAGCCTTGAGTTTTTCTGGTTGGTACATGATTCACCCCCTAGTGTGATGTTTTATTGAGAATATCTCTCTTAGAAAAACAAATCGACGGTTAAGCTTACATCTCTAAAACTCAACCAATTCGGTTTAGTTTTATTATATAAAAAAAGTGGACGATTGTCTAGTGGGAAAATCCCACTTTAAACCCTACTTGCTTCAGCTTCATAAAATGATCATGACTTACAAATAAAGAAGAAAAACATCTCAAATTTGATGAGATGGTTAATCATTCAGTCTACTTTATAAAAAACTTGTTCTGAGCTAGTTGGAGCAGCTTGCCCAGCAATAAGCCTGTTTTTACTTGAATCAGAATCAACCCACTTCATAGTGCTCCCTGCAGGATAAATACTCATTCCATACCCTGAGGAACCTGCTCTAATACTGAAATTAATACTTCCATCGTTACCCATGCTCACTTTCTCAATATTTCCACTGTTTACTAATCCATTTTTATCGAATGTAAACTCTTGTCCAAGCTCATTTCTCCAAGTTCCGACTAGAGTAGAGAAATCTCCATTTAGAATGGCTTGCTCATCTATTTTTTGTGACTCAGCATTCGTTTGCTCTTCTTGTGTCGAAGGTTTTTCCTCCGTAGTCGTAACACTATCTTGAGTAGTTGTTAAACTAGTAGTCGTTGTTGCACTTGTTGTACTTGTCGTTGTCGTACTACTAGTAGAAACCTGTTCTGTTGTAGTACTTACTGCTTCTGTATCTTGCTTCTTATGATTAAAGAAGAACATAAAACTTATCAGTACTATAGGAATTAAGGAACATGACAAAAGCAACAGCCAGTTGATGCCTTTTTTTTTCGATCGTAGAACAATAATTTCATCAGCATCCTGATAAATCTCAACTAATTGATTTAATTTAGGTTGAAAATTCAGCTCACGAATTGGAATAAGTAGTTCATCCCCTGTATTCAGCTGTATTCTAGCAAGCCCATCTTCAATACTAATGATCTTATGCTTCGGTTTATAAGTAAAAGCAGCATTTTTAGCTTCAAGTTTTACAACTAAATCCTCATAGATATGAACAATATCCCCGATTTTGGGCTCAAATTCACAATTCTCAATAGCAGACTTTTGAAAACTTCCATTATTATAACCAATATAAACAGTATCTTCAGTTCTTTTAATTATCTTTCCTATTTTCATTTCTAACACCTTTATATTATTTTTCCTTAATTGTATCATATAAAGCTTAAAAACCAAACTCGGCTACTTCTAGACTGGTTGACCTCCCGAAGCATATGTGCTAGAATTATTAATATATAAACACAATGAGAGGCTATGCACTATATGTTCCCATTTATGCCTGCAGCAAGAGCAAAAACCGTCTTTGATATTCCCTATCAAAGATTATATCAAATTGGTTTTAAAGGATTAATTTTCGATATAGATCAAACTCTTGTGATGCATGGCGCTCCTGCAACAGAACAGGTTATTGAACTTTTCCAAAAACTGAAAAACCTTGGTTTCCATCTCTTTCTTTTGTCAAATAACGACGAAGAAAGAATATCCGAATTCAATCAACATCTTGCCGTCCCTTATATTCCTATATCAGAAAAACCCAATCCAAAAAACTTCATAAAAGCTCTTGAAATTATGAATCTAGAGTCTTTTGAAACAGTGATGATTGGAGATCAACTTTTTACAGATGTGTTAGGTGCTAGCCGAGCTAATATACCTACTATCTTAGTTGATTTTTTATATGATCCTAAAGAGGGAGGAATTGGTAAAAAACGATGGGTGGAAAAACTTCTACTATCGACTTATCCTCTTTTAAGACAAAAAAATACAGATCTAGATTTACTCAAGAAGGAGAATCCACATGGTTTTTTGGAATAAAGATCTTTTGTTTTGTGAGATTAGTCCCATCACATATAAAATTTCTCTCAAGAAAGAAAATCTCAAACGACATATTCAAAACTTCAAGCAAGGTAAAAAATTTTCAAAAGTACGTCAAGAAAAACTTCTACCTAACTTGGTATCATCATACTCTACTCAGTTAATAAAACATGGCCCAGGTATTGATATCAACCTTCAAAAAGGGAAAGCAACTAACATTCAAATTGCAGCCCAAACTTTAAATCATATTATGATTTATCCTGGAGAAGAATTTTCTTTTTGGAGTTTAGTTGGAAATATAACAAAGAGAAAAGGTTACCAAGAGGGACGAGTAATTGTCAACGAGAAAGTACAATCTGGCATTGGAGGAGGTCTATGCAATTTAGCTAACCTACTTCATCTTTTAATCGTCCATAGCCCTATGGAAATTACGGAATTCCATGCTCATTCGGATGCACTGGATCCAGACAAGGACACACGAAAACCATTTTCTAACGGAACGTCTGTTCAATATAATCATCAGGACTATCGTTTCAAAAACAACACTGAACAAATCATTCAGCTACGAATATGGGTAGAAAATGAAATTCTATTTGGAGAATTACGTAGCGAATCACAATTCCCCTTCACTTATCAAATTGTTGAAGAAAATCACCACTTCAAAAAAGAAGGGGACCATTACTATCGTAACTCTTTGATTTATCGTGAAAAACTGGACCGTATCACTGAACAGACTTTGGAAAAAGAGCTTGTTCTGAAAAATCATTCAAAAGTAATGTATGATCCTGATCTTATCCCTAAAGAAATGATTAAACAATAATCTGAATCCTTTTATTTTCCAATCTATAGTATTCAGATTAAAAGTTAAAAAGGAACTTTTATGAACTCACCTAAATTAATTGTTATGCTGACGCATAATGATCACACTATTGAAAATGCACGTGACATCTTCGAAGTATGTAAGAATTCTAAGGCTCAATGTTGGGGTTTTAAAGAAAGACCTCTCCCAATTTCAGAAATGAAGGCTCTATTTTCAGAAATGAAGGCTTGTGGTAAAACTACTTTTCTTGAAGTTGTTGAGTATGATGAAGAAAGTGGACTTCACGGTGCACAGATTGCAAAAGAATGTGGGTGTGATGTGTTGATGGGAACAGTTTTCTTTGATTCTATCAACCAGTTTTGCAAAGATAACCAAATCAAATATATGCCATTTGTTGGCCAAATCACTGGACGTCCATCTGTTCTTGAAGGTTCCATAGAAAGTATGATTGCACAAGCGAGAGAATACCTTGAAAAAGGTGTCTACGGTATCGATTTGCTAGGTTATCGATACACTGGTGATCCAGTAGCATTGAGTAAAGCTTTTGTCCAAGAAATTCAAGCACCAGTTTGTTTAGCTGGAAGTATTGATTGTTATGAACGTTTGGATGAAGTAATAGAAACGAATCCATGGGCCTTTACAGTTGGCAGTGCATTTTTTGAAGAAAAATTTGGATCTGATATTCATAAGCAGATTAATAATGTTTGTGATTATATAGGTAGATAATTTAAAATAGATTTTCAGAGTGAATTTACCCTCCAGAAATTAGATTTTTATATCTGACTTTTGGAAGGTAATTTTTATTTTACTCCGATAATTCAATTATTATAATTCTAAACTAGCAATCATTAAAAAAATCAAGAGATAACTCTTGAGTGCTTTGAAACGTTGATAGTATCGTATTGATTAACGTTTTGAGGCAACTGACTTTGTCAGATTGCAGCCACATTTGTAAGCGACTAAAGTCGCAACAACTGTGTCAATTGCACCAATTTAGTAAGAAAGTATAAAAAAAAGAGCACCTCGGAAGGTGCTCTCTGTAAGTATAGTAATTCTCTCGAATTAACGTTTACTAAATTGTGATGCTTTACGAGCTTTCTTAAGACCTGGCTTCTTACGCTCAACTTTACGTGAGTCACGTGTAAGAAGTCCTGCGCGTTTCAATGAATCGCGGAAGTCTGGGTCTACTTGAAGAAGGGCACGAGCGATACCGTGACGGATAGCTCCTGCTTGACCAGCGTATCCACCACCTACAACGTTAACGAAAACGTCGTATGAACCTACAGTTGAAGTAACTGCGAATGGTTGGTTGATAACAAGACGAAGGTCAGCGTGCGGGATGTACTCTTCAACATCTTTTTTGTTAACAGTGATTTTACCAGTTCCTGGAACAAGGCGAACGCGTGCAACAGCGTTTTTACGACGTCCAGTACCTGCATATTGTGCTTGTGACATACTTTATTGTTCCTTTCCTTAGATAAGTCCTGAAATATCAAGAACTTCTGGTTGTTGTGCAGCGTGAGTGTGCTCAGCTCCAACGAATACTTTCAATTTCATACCTTGAGCGCGGCCAAGAGTATTGTGTGGAAGCATACCTTTAACTGATTTTTCGATCAAACGTACTGCATTTTTAGAACGAAGTTCACCAGCAGAGATTTGTTTCAATCCACCTGGGTGGTTTGAGTGAGTGTAGTAGATCTTATCAGTTGCTTTTTTACCAGTCAATTTAACTTTTTCAGCATTGATAACGATTACGAAGTCACCTGTATCAGTGTGTGGTGTGAATGTTGGTTTGTTTTTTCCGCGAAGTACGCTAGCAACAACTGCTGAAAGGCGTCCAAGAGGTACATCAGTTGCGTCAACAACGTACCATTTGCGTTCTACTTGGCCTGGTTTAGCCATGAATGTAGTTTTGTTCATGATTTCTCCTATATGAATATCGTTTTTGTTTACAGGGCGGATGTTCCGGTCCGCGGGGTATTTGAAAGGTTCCGGGGCCTTACAAATGGGGTAAACAATACCGTCTACTATCATACCAAATTTTACTACTAAAAGTCAATAGATATGAAAAATATTTTTGCCGATTTCAGTGTTTAACATCTAGAAAAACCTCGCTTTTGCGAGGATCTCCTATTTATAAGCTAAGGCACGTTTAAAGGTTTTCCAGATTCCCAAATCATCTGTTTGAAGGACTAGACTAGCATACATGCGGCCGATAAAGGCTGTCGCAGTAACTGCAAAGACAACCGTTATAGCAAGGGAAATCCAAGCTTCTAGACCACTCGCATACCCATTTATAGCTCTAAATGGCATAAAGAAGGTCGAGATGAAAGGAATATAGGAACCAATTTTCAGAACTAAATTATCCCCAGCAGCACCTAGAGCAGTCACTCCGACAAATCCTGCTATAATCAAGATCATCAATGGCGACAAGGCCTTTCCTGAATCCTCAGGGCGAGAAACCATAGAGCCTAGAAAGGCTGCTAAAACAACGTACATAAAGAGGCTAACCAAGACAAACAATAAGGTATTGAGCGAGAAGGCCTCTCCTAGATGATTTAAAATCCCAGATTGTGCCAAGATAGGGATATCTTTAAAGAGCAGAATGGCAGCAAGTCCACCTACGACGTAAATGCCAATATGAGTCAAAATCACAAGAAGTAGAGCTAGCATGCGAGCGTAGAAATAATGACTAGCTCGGATACTAGAGAAGACCACCTCCATGATTTTGGTTCCTTTCTCGCTAGCTACTTCCTGAGCAGTGACACTAGCATAGGTAATCAAAATCATATAAAGGAAGAAACCAAGCCCTGCGGCCGCAATGGTTTGAACAATTTTTTTGTTTTCCTTAGATTCATCAATCTTCTCAGTAAAATCAACAGTTTGACTCAGGCGTTTTTCCTGTTCTTGAGACAAATTGGCTGCCGAACGATTGAGTTGGTATTGCAGTTCGTTTAACTTATTGGTTACTGCTAGTTTGATGCCTGTTTCAAGAGAAGTTTCACCATGATAGACGGCCTTGAGGACACTGTCCTCTTGGTCAATGGTTAGGTAACCTTTGATTTTCTCATCCTTGATAGCAGCCTGGGCACTGGCTTCATCCTTATAATCAAAGTTGATACCATTGGTACCCTTGAGCCCTTCTTCCACAGATGGCACAGTTGTTACTACTGCTATCTTGCTATTCTTGGCCATAGAAGACCCTTGGAGAAAGCCGATTCCTACAGATAAGGCTAAAAAGAGGAACGGCGAAATCACCATAAAGAAGAAACTCCACGACTTGACATGTCGAAGATAGGTTTCCTTCATTACAACCCACATATTTCTCATACTTCCACCCCTGATTCTAGTTTAAAGATTTCATCGATTGTTGGAGCCTGTTGGTCAAAGGTCGCAATATATTGACCTTGAGTGAGGATTGGGAAGAGTTCCCTTCCAGCACTTTCATCATCTAGGATCAATTTCCAACTACCTTGCTTGGTCAAGCTCACCTGTTTGACATGAGGAAGATTTTCCAATTCTTCCTTGCTTCGTTCACTTGAAACAAAGAGACGCGTTTTCCCGTATTGATTGCGAACTTCTTGGACCGGTCCATGCAAGACTACACGCCCATCTCGAATCATGAGAATATCATCGCAAAGCTCCTCGACATTGGTCATGACATGGTCTGAAAAGATAATGGTTGCACCACGCTCTTTTTCTTTTAAGATGACCTGCTTGAGCAACTCAGTATTGACTGGATCCAGTCCACTAAAAGGCTCATCCAGAATAATCAAGTCTGGTTCATGGATTAGAGTAATAATCAGTTGGATTTTCTGCTGATTCCCTTTTGAGAGACTCTTGATCTTGTCTGTTAATTTCCCCTTAACTTCTAGTTTTTCCATCCATTGAGGGAGTTTTTCCTTGACCTCCTTGGCATCCATGCCTTTCAGAGTAGCCAGGTAGCGAACTTGCTCAAGGACTGTCAACTTGGGCATGAGACTGCGTTCTTCAGGCAAATAACCTATCCGAGCGTAGGTTTCCTGACGAATCTCCTGCCCATCCAGACTGATCTCTCCTTGGTACTCCAAAAATTTCAAAATACTGTGGAAAATCGTTGTTTTCCCAGCACCATTTTTTCCGACCAGCCCTAGAATTCGTCCTGGACTTGCCTGAAAATCGACACCAAACAAGACTTGCTTGGAACCGAAACTTTTCTCTAGATTTCTTACTTCTAGCATCTTCCACCTCCGAAATATGTTGCACTTATTATACTCCTTTTTGATAGCCTTTACAACGATTTATGTCCATTTTTAAATTTTGATTTCAAGAAGGATATTTTCTGGATAGGAACTTTATTAGCTTATCACCAAGCATTTTAGTCCTCCAGATTTTAAGTGATAAATTTATTATACTCATTTCTTGATAAATCCGTTGGCTATGTCCTCAAATGTTCATTTTTAGTCCCGAATTGTTGCTACTAATCTTCATCATTCTGCCTAGCTTATCGTACTATTTTATTGTATAATTTTGATAGACTATAGATTATCATAGGCTAGGAATCTGATATGAAAAAAAGACTTAAACTCGAACCAAACAACAATAACTTAATCATTTGGGAAGCTGAACAGCCAAAAGCCGTTCTTCAGATTGTACATGGCATGGTAGAATACGTAGAACGATATGAAGAATTTGCTCTAGCTATGAATAAAGAAGGCTTTACTGTTATCGGCCATGATCATCTCGGCCACGGCTATACTGCTCAAAATCCAAGTCAACTCGGAGTCTTTCCTGAATCTCCCGAGGAACTCATCGATGATATTGAAAGAGTGACCTCCTTCATTCAAGAAAGTTATACAGGACTCCCAATCGTCCTTTTAGGGCATTCTATGGGGTCTCTTATGTGTCGCTATTATGCAGCTAAAAGAAAACCACCTATCAATGCCTTGATCATCATGGGAACTGGCCAACAACCTCAATTTCTGACTCGATTCGCTCTTATCTTAACAGAATGCATTCGACTTATAAAAGGGAATAAACACCGTAGTAAACTCTTGACTTATCTATCAACTGATAGCTTTAATCGAACTATTAAAAATCCTAAAACATCTGTCGATTGGCTCTCAAAAAATGAAGAATCCAACCAAGCTTATCTGAAGGATCCATTCTGTCAATTCATACCTACTATTCCCATGTACCGATCTATTTTTTACTTTTCTAACCAAGTAGCGAGTAAACAAGTAATCGATGAGATTCCAACCCAACTCCCAATTCTTGTGATTTCGGGACAAGAAGACCCTCTAGGCGAAAATGGTAAAGGTATAGAAAGATTTGTAAAACTCCTAAAGGCTTCACATTCGAAAGTAAGTCTCCGATTAGTTGAAGAGGCTCGTCACGAAATTCTAAACGAGAATAATCGAAACGATACCTATCACTTCATAGCTGATTGGATGACAAAAAATATCGATGTCTGATCATCTTGTAACAGTATTAAAAAGGAGTTGTTTCCCCGTCAATTTGATTCAATCATCAGGCTAAAGCTTGATGATTTTTTCTACTAAAAAACCCACCCCGAAGGATGGATTGATGAGTTAACGTACTTCTGCATTGACTTTTTCTTCGAGTGATGCTTGGATTTTTTCCATATAGCGTGCGACTTCTTCGTCCGTTAAGCTGTCTTCTGGATTTTGGAAGGTCAAGCTATAGGCCATTGACTTCATGCCAACTCCCAGTTTTTCGCCCGAGAAGACGTCAAAGAGTTTGATATCTGTCAAACGTTTCACGCCGGCAGCTCGGATTGCGTCTACAACTTCTTGGTGAGTGACTTCTGCCTTGAGAAGTAGGGCCACGTCACGGCTGACTGCTGGGAATTTTGTGATTTCCACAAATGGATCAGCTGGTTGAAGGGCAGCTTCAATGGCTGAAAGGTTGAGCTCCGCTACATACGTTTCTGGAATATCATAAGCCTTGGCAGTGACCGGATGCACTTGGCCAAGGAAACCAAGAACTTGGTCACCGAGTGAAATCACGGCTGTACGTCCTGGGTGAAGGCTAGCAATCTCAGCTGTTGCTGTATAAGTCACTTCTAGTCCCAAGCGAGTAAAGAGCGCTTCAAGGATTCCCTTAGCATAGAAGAAATCAACTGGAACTGCTGCTGTTTGGAAGTCTTTTTCAGCAACCAAGCCTGTCAAGGCGAGGGCAAAACTGTTGATTTCGTTTGGTAATTCTTCTTTTGGATCGCCTGTTTGTTCAAAAACTTTTCCAATCTCGTAAAGAGCCAAGTTTTTGTTCTTACGAGCCACGTTGTAGGCAACGGTATCAAGGATACCTGAGACCATATTTTGACGGAGGACAGAACGGTCCACTGTCATTGGCCACATGAGTTCTGTAAGGTTACTTGGTTGAGCCGTAAACTCAACTGCTTTTTCAGGAGTTGTCAGAGCGTAGGTGATGATTTCTGTCAAACCTGCTCCTTCAGCGATGGTACGAACTTGACGGCGCAATTTTTGTGTCGCAGTCAATTCGCCAGCTGTACCATCATCTTTTGGAAGACTAGTTGGCAAGCGATCATAACCATAGATACGGGCGATTTCTTCAAAGAGGTCCGCTTCGATGGTGATATCCCAACGACGACGGGGTACGCTGACTGTAAAGGCTTCAGCATTGCCAGAAAGGCCAAAGCCAAGACGACGGAAGACATCTTCGACATCAGCATATGAAAGTTCCGTACCAAGGACACGGTTGACGTCTGCAAGAGTCGAAGAAACTTCCACATCAGAAGTATCAAGCGCTCCTGCTGAAACGATGCCCTTACGCACTGTCGCACCTGCAAGATTAGCAATCATGCTAGCCGCCGCATCAAGGGCTTCATTAACAGTTGCCACGTTGATCCCTTTTTCAAAGCGAGAAGATGATTCCGAACGAAGGTTAAGGCGTCCGCTAGTCTTGCGGATGGATTTACCATTGAAAACAGCCGCTTCAAGGACAACACGACTAGAATTTTCAGATATTTCTGTTGCTTGACCCCCCATGACACCTGCAAGGGCTACTGGTTTGTCAGCGACAGTGATGACTAAGTCATTTGTTTCCAAGTCACGCTCTTCACCATCTAAGGGCACCAATTTTTCACCAGCACGCGCTTCACGCACACGGATGTCAGTCCCTTCAAAGGTATCCAAGTCAAAGGCATGCATCGGTTGACCAAAGTAAAGCAGGATGTAGTTGGTTACGTCTACGACATTGTTAATCGGACGAATCCCTTCGTTCATGAGAAGGTTTTGCAACCATTGTGGACTTGGTGCGATGGTCACATTGTCCAAGATACGGGCCGCATAGTAAGGCGCCTTGTCTGTTTCAATGCTGACAGAAAGGGCATCTGCTGCGGCTTGGTCTGTTTCTGTTAAACTGAATTCCTTAAAGTTGACTGCCTTGTCATAGATAGCTGCTACTTCGTGAGCTACCCCACGCATAGAAAGAGCGTCTGCACGGTTAGGCGTGATGGAAAGTTCAATAATTTCATCATCCAAGTCTAAATAAGAGAAGACTTCATCCCCAGGAACAGCATCTTGAGGCAAGATTTGGATCCCATCTGCAAATTCCTTAGGTACAACGGAGTCAGAAATCCCTAATTCACCAAGTGAGCAGATCATTCCGAGTGATTCCAAACCACGGATTTTTCCTTTTTTAATCTTGTAGTTGTCCGCAATGCGAGCACCTGGAAGAGCCACCATAACCTTGATGCCTACGCGCACATTTGGGGCACCACAAACGATTTGACGGGCTTCTTCTTCGCCAACGTTAACCTGACAGACATGCAAGTGTGTTTCTGGCACATCTTCGCAAGACAAGACCTCACCGACGACAATTTTTGAGAGACCGGCAGCTGGTGATTCGACACCTTCGACCTCAATCCCTGTAGTTGACATTTTCTCAGCCAACTCTTGTGATGGCACATCAATGTCCACCAATTCTTTTAACCATTTATAAGATACAAGCATAATTCTGATTGTAAGATCTCACCGAGTAAGACCTTTTCAATTCCTTTCTTTTTCTTCGAGTCAGTCCTCACCATTCTCATCGAGAGAAAATGACTAGGAGTGTATTTCAGGTTTCAATCTTATTTAAACTGTTCTGAGAAGCGAACATCTCCTTGGTAGAATCCACGGATATCGTTGATTCCGTAACGAAGCATGGCGACACGTTCTTGTCCAAGACCAAAGGCAAAGCCAGAGTAAACAGTCGCATCGATACCACTCATTTCAAGGACACGTGGGTGAACCATACCGGCACCCATAATCTCGATCCAACCTGTTTTCTTACATACGTTACAGCCTTCTCCACCACACTTGAAGCAGGAAACATCCACCTCAACAGATGGCTCTGTGAATGGGAAATAAGATGGACGCAAACGGATCTGACGCTCTTCACCGAACATCTTTTGGACGATCAACTGAAGCGTTCCTTGAAGGTCAGCCATAGAGATGTTTTTTCCAACAACCAATCCTTCGATTTGGTGGAATTGGTGACTATGGGTCGCATCGTCTGTGTCACGACGGAACACACGTCCTGGTGAGATCATCTTCAAAGGACCTTTTGAAAAATCATGAGCATCCATAGCACGCGCTTGAACAGGTGACGTGTGAGTACGGAGTAAGATTTCTTCTGTGATGTAGAAAGTATCCTGCATATCGCGAGCTGGGTGATCTTTTGGAAGATTCATACGCTCAAAGTTGTAGTAGTCTTGCTCCACTTCAAAACCATCCACGACTTGGTAACCCATCCCGATGAAAATATCTTCGATTTCCTCACTGGTTTGTGTCAAAACGTGACGGTGACCAGTCGCAACAGGGCGGCCTGGAAGCGTTACATCGATACTCTCGCTTGCTAATTGTGCAGCAACTTTCTTTTCTTCCAAGAGCTTAGCTGTTTCTTCAAAGGCTGCGGTCAAAACATCACGAGCTTCATTAACATGTTTCCCGATGATTGGGCGCATCTCAGCAGAGACATCTTTCATCCCTTTGAGGATTTCCGTAAGCGACCCTTTTTTACCAAGGACAGAGACACGCAAATCTTGCATCTCTTTTTCATTTTCAGCAGTAATCTGCTTCAAGCTAGCCAGCGTTTCTTCGCGAAGCGATTTTAATTGTTCTTCAATAGTTGACATAATTCCTCCATCAGTCTCTCGTAGATAAAAAGAAAACCACATGCCAAAAACTCCACTCGGAGCGTTGACACGCGGTACCATCCGTTTTCATCTGACAAGTCAGACCTTCATTTCTAAATCCATGCGCAAGTGAATTCACCCAGCTTTCATATAGAGAGCTTGCAGTCACGGCTCTCCTCCCTGATATACTTCCCTTGAGTTACTAGTCTTGCGGATTCCTATTCAATTACTACTTAGTTTATCAGATTTTTACCATTCTTGCAAGACCTATCTCACTTCTGCTTTCCTTTAAATCGCCATTGGAAGCGAAGCTTGTCATAGAAAGGAAATTCGATAAACAAGACTCCCAAGCCCACACAGAGACTGGCAAGAACATCTGATGGGTAATGAACTCCCAGATAGATCCGAGATAACAGTACACTGACGAGGTAGAAGCCAAGGACGATTTGCACAATTTTTCTCCAAACCGGATCTTTAATCCGTTGACTGAGAATGACAATCAAAGTCCCTACCATCAGCGTCACCGCCAGAGAATGCCCACTTGGAAAAGAAAATCCCTTCTCCTCTACCAAGTGTAAAATAGCTGGCCGTGGGCGCTGGTAGATATTTTTAAAGGTCACGATTAAAAGACCAGCTAAGGCTAGATTACCCGCCATGAAGTAGCTTTCTATCTTCCACTGCTTACGATAAAAGATAAAGGCTGCGATGGCAACCCAGGTGATGATTACTGGGATATCAATCAAATGCGTAAGGGCTCGGAACAGAACTGTCAAATAATCTGGCAAGTCCCCACGAATAGCTGTCTGAAGCGGTTGATCAAAACCGACCAGCGTTTCAGGATAGAACTTAACCATATAGCCAAGAAGGACGAAAAGTAAAAGGGCAAAACTGCCCTTCATTAAAAATGTTTGTTTATCTCTCATAATGTTTTAAGGTTGGTTTCAAGAGGACATATAACAACCAGAATGAAACGGCAAAGATTAAACCTTCAATCAGGTTAAAAGGTAAAACCATGGTCATCAAGTAGTTAGAAAGTCCTATAATTTCTCTAATATCAAAGTTGGCAAACTGCGCGTATAAAGGAACCGCATAGACATAGTTGAGAACCAACATGGCAGAAGTCAAGCCGATAGTTCCCGCTAGAGATGCTAGTAGGAAACGAAGGGTGCTACGTTCCTTTTTCCAAATCAAACCAAAGACGATAACAAAAACTCCCAAAGCTACGATATTCATTGGCAAGCCAATGTAGGTATTCACTCCTTGGCTATTCAGAAGCAACTTCAAGAGTGAGCGCATCAAGAGAATTCCTAGAGCAGCTGGCAAATCCATCACCACCAAGCCTACAAGGACTGGCAAGATACTAAACTCGATCTTGAGGAAGGTTGCCGCTGGCAAGAGCGGAAAGTCAAAGTACATCAGCACAAATGAAATGGCTGATAAAATCGCAATGGTCGAAATTCGACGTGTGTTTGTCATAACAGGTTCCTCCAATTTTCTATAAAATCAGAAGAAGTTGGAAAGGATCCCTCTATCTATTCTCACTTTTTATATCCCAAAAGTTCCCTCTCACTCTTTTGAGCAAGCGGTTGCAATTCATCTATAAACTCATCCGAACAGACAAGGCCATTCTTTCGTCTTCTCCCATCCAGACTATACTGTCGGTTGTGGAATCGCACCACATCAGCTTGCGCTCGCGGACTTCTTTAAGAGAATGGAAATTGAGATTTTTCTTTTAGACTAGGCGACAAGCTGTAGGCATAACTTCTGGTTAGGCAAAGCTTGTCAACAAAGTATAAAAGGAAAAGATCATTTCCTAGTTAAAGTCACCGCCGGTCGGGAATCTCACCCAGCCCTGAAGACCCCTTTATCATAACAAAAAACGCTTGCAAGTGCAAGCATTTTGTTTATTTCAATTTATCTGCTTCATAGGTGTGAACAAGCTCAAGACCTGCAAAGTTCTGCTGGCGGAGGGCTTCATAAACAATCATGCAGACGGTATTCGAAACATTGAGACTGCGGACATGTTCATCGTTCATAGGAATACGGAGAGCTTTCTCAGGATGGTCTCGCATAAAGTCCTCAGGCAAGCCCTTGTCTTCACGTCCAAAGAGAAAATAATGGTCCTCGTCAGTCGATAAATCTACCTCAGAATACACCTTCTCAGCAAATTTCGAAATCAGATAGAGTTTCCCCTTCATCTGAGACATGAAATCTTCCAAGCTGTCATAAAAATAAATCTCTAACTTATCCCAGTAGTCCAAACCAGCTCGCTTCATCTTGCGGTCATCAATCGGAAATCCCATCGGTTTGATGATGTGGAGGGGAGAATTGGTCGCAGCGCAAGTACGCGCGATGTTACCTGTATTTTGTGGAATCTGAGGTTCAAATAATACAATGTGATTTGTCATGACTGGCTTCCTTTTATCATTGCAAAAAAATAGCCACACTGCCCGGAGTCAAGCTCAGCAAACAGCGTGGTTAAGGCATCGTTAACTTACCTCACAACAGGTTTGAAGTAAATCAGCGAAACTACTTCCTTAGTATAACACTTTCAGAATCATTGTCAATAGAAATGACTTGATTTTTTTACTTTTTTTAATGATATTTTCATGTTTGGTCATTCCCTTTCTGAAAAGGGATAGTAAGAGAGTAATATCACTCCAAATCGGAGACATCGTTATAGAAATTAAGCAAATGTATCTTCAAAACGTGAAAAAGGCCTTTCTTCCCTTAAAAATCGCCTTAGCAAGTGCATTTTTTGCTAAAAAAGGGTATGATAGTTACATCATGAAAAAGTAGGTTTTTTATATGAAAATTGTCCTTGTTGGCGGAGGGAAAGTTGGTTTCGCCCTCTGTCGTTCACTGGTTGCAGAAAACCATGACGTTGTCCTCATCGAACAAGATGAGGCTGTCCTCAATCACATTGTCAGTCGCTTTGATATCATAGGTCTCCTTGGAAATGGTGCTGACTTTGCCATCTTGGAGCAAGCCGGTGTTCAAGAGTGTGATATCTTTATCGCTCTAACCGAATACGATGAAGTAAATATGATTTCAGCGGTACTTGCTAAAAAAATGGGCGCTAAAGAAACCATCGTTCGGGTACGAAATCCTGAATACTCCAATGCCTATTTTAAAGAGAAAAATATTCTTGGATTCTCACTTATTGTTAATCCAGAACTCCTAGCAGCGCGTGCGATCTCAAATATCATTGATTTCCCTAATGCCCTCTCTGTCGAACGATTTGCTGGAGGCCGGGTCAGTCTCATGGAGTTTGTTGTCAAGGATTCTAGCGGTCTTTGTCAAATGCCAATCTCAGACTTCCGTAAAAAATTTGGTAATGTTATCGTCTGTGCTATGGAGAGAGATCATCAACTGATGATTCCAAGTGGTGATGTTACTATCCAAGACAAGGATAGGATTTTTGTTACGGGAAATCGTGTAGATATGATGCTTTTCCATAACTATTTTAAATCTCGTACAGTGAAAAGCTTGCTTATCGTCGGGGCTGGAAAGATCGCTTATTATCTACTCGGAATTTTAAAAGACAGTCGCATTGATACCAAGATTATCGAGATCAATCCTGAAAGAGCTCGTTTCTTCAGTGAAAAGTTTCCCAATCTCTATATTGTCCAAGGAGATGGAACTGCAAAAGACATTTTGCTGGAAGAAAGTGCTCCCCACTATGATGCAGTCGCAACCTTGACTGGAGTTGATGAGGAAAATATCATCACCTCTATGTTTCTTGACCGAGTTGGTGTCCATAAGAATATCACCAAGGTCAACCGAACAAGCCTTTTAGAGATTATCCACGCGCCTGATTTTTCAAGTATCATCACACCAAAAAGCATCGCAGTGGATACCATTATGCACTTTATCCGTGGTCGAGTAAACGCTCAGTATTCAGACCTTCAAGCCATGCACCATCTAGCAAACGGTCAAATTGAAACTCTCCAATTCCAAATCAAGGAAGCTAATAAAATGACTGCCAAACCTCTATCACAGTTGAAATTGAAAAAAGGGGTTCTCATCGCAGCTATTATCCGAAAAGGAAAAACAATCTTCCCTACTGGAGAGGATATGCTTGAGGTGGGAGACAAGTTACTCGTGACGACCTTATTGCCAAATATCACCAAAATTTATGATTTGATTGAGAGGTAAAAAATGAATAAAAGTATGATTCGTTACCTCCTCTCAAAACTTCTCTTGATTGAGGCTGTTCTTCTCCTAGTTCCTGTTAGTGTAGCGATCTATTACCAAGAATCCAGTCAAGTATTTATCGCTCTCTTTTCTACGATTGGCATTTTAGTCCTTCTCGGTGGTCTAGGCGTTTTACGGAAACCGAAAAATCAACGGATTTATGCCAAGGAAGGGGTCTTAATTGTTGCCCTCTGTTGGATTCTCTGGTCTTTCTTTGGAGGCCTCCCCTTTGTCTTTTCAGGACAAATCCCCAGCATTATTGATGCCTTCTTTGAAATCAGTTCTGGATTTACGACTACAGGAGCAACTATTCTGAACGATGTTTCCGTTCTCACTCGTTCCCTCCTCTTCTGGCGAAGTTTCACCCACTTAATCGGAGGGATGGGGGTACTCGTCTTTGCACTTGCCATTATGGACAATGCCAAGAATAGTCACTTGGAGGTGATGAAGGCTGAGGTCCCTGGACCTGTCTTTGGCAAGGTCGTATCCAAGCTAAAAAACACTGCCCAGATTCTCTATCTGCTTTATCTGGCTCTCTTCTCCCTTTTTGTGGTTATCTACTATCTAGCAGGCATGCCTCTCTATGATAGTTTTGTCATCGCTATGGGAACGGCAGGAACTGGGGGCTTTACCGTCTATAACGACGGAATTGCCCACTACGGTAGCTCACTCATCACCTATCTAGTTAGTATCGGCGTTCTGGTTTTTGGGGTTAACTTCAATCTCTACTACTACCTCATGCTCCGTCGGGTTAAGGCTTTCTTTGGAGATGAAGAATTACGAGCATATATCATCATTGTTCTAGTTTCTACCGGCTTGATTACGCTTAATACACTCCACCTCTATCAAGGTGTCTCTAAGAGTGTTGAAATGGCCTTCTTCCAGGTTTCCAATATCATCACGACAACAGGTTTTGGTTACGGAGATATTACCAACTGGCCCCTCTTCTCCCAATTTATCCTCCTCTTCCTCATGGGAATCGGTGGATCAGCTGGCTCAACTGCAGGTGGTCTTAAGGTGATCAGAGGACTTATCCTCTCTAAAATCGCAAAAAATCAGATTTTGTCCACTTTATCCCCTCACCGTGTTTTGACTCTACACGTCAATAAAACTGTGATTGATAAGGATACCCAGCACAAAATTCTTAAATATTTTGCTATCTATATGATGATTATTCTCTCTCTCATCTTTATCGTCAGTCTTGATAGCAATGATTTTCTAGTCGTAACCAGTGCGGTCTTCAGCTGTTTTAACAATATCGGACCTATTCTAGGTACAACCTCGAGTTTTTCCATCTTTAGTCCTATCTCTAAAATCCTCCTCTCCTTTGCAATGATTGCAGGTCGCTTAGAGATATACCCCATTTTGCTACTCTTTATGAAACGTACCTGGTCTAAACGCTAATGATAATACAATCCCCCTTTTACAAGTTCGTAGAAGGGGAATTTTTCTATTAAAAATGAGAAGACCTTTCGGTCCTCTCTTAATTTGTTTATTCTTTAAGAGCTTTCTTGTAACGAGCAAGTTCTGCTTGATTGGCCCAAACATAGTGACCTGGACGAATTTCTACCATAGATGGCTTATCTGTCTCATAGTCATGTTGGTCAGGATCGTAAACTTTCAAGACCTTCTTGCGTTCCAAGATTGGATCTGGAATCGGTACAGCAGATAGAAGTGCTTGAGTGTATGGGTGGACAGGATTGTTAAACAACTCCTCTGTCTCCGCCACCTCGACGATTACTCCCTTATAGATAACCGCGATACGATCTGAGATAAAGCGAACAACTGACAAGTCATGCGCGATGAAGAGATAAGTCAATCCCAACTCTTTTTGGAACTTCTTGAGCAAGTTCAAGACTTGCGCACGTACTGATACGTCCAAGGCTGAAATTGGCTCATCCGCAATAACGAAATCAGGCTCCATCACAAGGGCACGGGCAATCCCGATACGCTGACGTTGACCACCAGAAAACTCGTGTGGGTAACGGGTCAAGTGTTCTTTCAAAAGTCCAACTTCATGAATCATCTTTTGAACTTTTTCTTTTCGATCCTCTTCATCTTTAAACAAGTGATAGTTGTAAAGACCTTCAGAGATGATATAGTCAACTGTCGCACGCTCATTCAAGCTAGCTGCAGGGTCCTGGAAAATCATCTGGATACGACGGATCAAGTCTGATGATTCCTTATGAGATTTTTTCCCATTAATTTTATGACCATCAAAGATGATTTCACCTTTACTAGTATTATTTAAACCAATAATGGCACGACCAATCGTTGTTTTCCCACTACCAGACTCACCTACAAGAGAGAATGTTTCTCCCTTATTGATAAAGAAGTTGGCGTTTTTAACCGCAACAAACTTCTTACTTCCTTCACCGAAGGAAATTTCTAAATCTTTAATTTCTACTAATTTTTCAGACATTTCCTTCCTCCTAGTCTTCTAGATGAGCAAAGCCCATTTTATCACGAATTTTGTCATGCAAATCTGCAATGACTCCAGGTTTTTCAACTTTAGGAGCATTCTCATGAAGCAACCAAGTCTTAGCCCAGTGGGTATCAGTGACTGAAAACTGAGGTGCTTTCTCTTCAAAATCAATTTGCATCGCATAATCTGAACGAAGGGCAAAGGCATCACCTTTCAACTCAGTATAAAGAGACGGTGGTGTTCCTGGGATAGAGTACAATTCCCCTTTATCATCAGCAAGCTGTGGCAAGCTAGACAAGAGACTCCAAGTATATGGATGACGTGGATCGTAGAAGACTTCCTCAACAGTACCGTATTCTACAATTTCACCAGCATACATAACCGCTACCTTATCGGCAATACTTGCTACCACACCAAGGTCATGGGTGATAAAGATAATGGTAAAGTGGTACTCATTTTGCAAGGTTTTAAGCAAATCAATGATTTGCGCTTGAATGGTTACATCAAGGGCAGTTGTAGGCTCGTCACAGATTAAGATATCTGGACGACAGGCAAGGGCAATCGCAATAACGATACGTTGGCGCATCCCTCCAGAATATTGGAAAGGATACTCATCAAAACGTTTTTCAGCGTCTGGAATTCCGACCTTGTTCATATAGTCGATTGCCATCTCTTTGGCTTCCTTGGCTGTTTTTCCTTGGTGTTTAACGATTACTTCAGTGATTTGGCTACCAATTGTATTGATTGGGTCCAAACTTGTCATAGGGTCTTGGAAGATGGTCGCAATTTTAGCTCCACGAATCTTCTCCCATTCCTTGTTAGAAGTAAGAGCAGTCAAGTCTTGTCCACGATAGTCGATGCTTCCTTGGGCAATACGTCCATTGTCTTCTAACATCCCTGTAAAGGTTTTTGTTAAAACAGATTTACCAGAACCGGACTCACCTACCAAGGCAAGAACTTCTCCTTCAATCAGGTCCAGAGAAACTCCTCGGATAGCCGTCAGAACTTTGTCACGAACGTCAAATTCCACGACAATATCACGAGCAGTCAAAATTACATTTTTTCCTTTTGTCATGTCTACTCCTATCTATGTGTACGTGGATCACTAGCATCCGCTAGGTTTTGACCAACAACGAAAAGAGATAGGGATACCAAGATCAAGGTTGTCAATGGAATCCAGAATAAGTAAGCGTTGGTCGTAACGTTTTGTGAGTAATCTGAGATCAAACGTCCCAAACTTGGCACTGTTACAGGCAATCCCAATCCAAAGAAGGAAAGGAAGGCTTCATAAGAGATGAAGCTTGGCAACATCAAGGTCATTGTAGAAACAATAACAGATACCAATTGTGGCATGATGTTTTTAACAATGATTTTAAAGGTTGGTGTTCCAAGTGTTTGAGAAGCAAGGTTGTATTCCAAGTCACGGTAACGCATGATTTGGATACGAATCATATATGCAATCCCAATCCAAGTTGTCACACTCATGGCAAAAATCAAATTCCAGAAACCAGCACCAATTGAGTAAGTCAAGACAATGACAATCAAGAGAGATGGAATGTTTGAAATAATGTTATAAACTTCCATCATGACGCGGTCAACGGATTTTGAAATACCCCAAATTCCACCAACAATAACCCCGATCACAAGGTTGATAAAAGTGGCAATTACAGAGATAAGAATTGAATTACGCGCACCAAACCAAACCCCATCAAACAAGGATTTACCATTGCTATCTGTACCAAACCAATGTTCAGCATTGGGCTTGATAAAACGAGCAGAAAAGTCATTGACCTTACTTACATCGTTGAAGTCAAAATCTGAGAACATTGGGTAAATAAAGCTCATCAAAATAATGGCAACCAAAATTCCTAGCATAAAGACGGTTGATTTTTTCTTTAGAAATTGTCTAAATACAGAACCCCAGTATGAATAGGCAGGAGCATCAATTGTTTCAGAGGCAAAATCGTCACGTTTTACGAACTGAAATTTTTCTTTATCGATTGTTGACATTATTTGCCTCCTTTCTCTGTCAATTTAATACGTGGATCAAGCATGGTCATCCAGATATCTCCTACAAAGAGTGAGAAGATAGAAATACATGTAAAGATGAAGACGAGACCAACTACCATTGAGTTGTTTGATGCCTTAACAGAGTCAATCAACATTTTACCCATACCTGGGAAAGCGAAGACTGTTTCTGTCAATGTTGCACCACCAATAACTCCGATTACGGCACCAGGAATACCTGAAACCAATGGAACCATGGCATTTTTAAAGATGTGTTTATTTGAAATTTCTTTTTCAGACAAACCTTTAGCACGAGCAAAACGTACAAAGTCCTGGGATTGCAAGTCAATCATGTAACGACGAATCCAGATAGCTGTACTTGGTGCACCCAGCAAACCTAGAATGACTGCTGGCAAGACATAAGAACGCCAATCTCCAGCACCCAAAATAGGGAATGAGTCAGGCAGACCAATAGATGAACCAATCAAACGAACGATGTAAACCAAGGCAATCGTTGGAAGGGCAAGCAAGAAGGTTAGAGCACCTGTCGAGAAGCTATCAATCCAAGTATTCTTGTGGCGAGCCATAGCAGATCCAAGTGGAATCGCAATCGCATACGAAATAATCAAACCGATCAAACCAGCAACCGCTGAGCTTGCAATCATTGATGGATATTGGTAATTGCTTTCTGTAGCTGTATATGGATCGTCTTTACCATAGTTGGCTACTTCACGCGCATCTGCTTGACTTGGAGATTTGTAGGTACGAGAGTAAATATCTACAGATGAAGTCTTTTTACCCATAGGGAATTGAACTTCTGATGTCTTAGTTTGTCCCTGACCTTGTGTGATAACTTGAAGCACTGGTGTGTTTGCATAAGTTGGGTAAGAATCTCCCAAGTTAATGTTCACAAAGTTTTGGTGTACAAATGGGAATTGATTGTTGAAATACAAAAGGTATTTATGTTTTGTACCTGAACCAACCAATGACCAACCAATAGCAGGATCATTTTCAAAACGAAGATAACGTTGCAAGTTTGGATTTTCAGGGTCTTGAATCTTGTTTGGATGATCAATATCAATCAAGTTGGAATAGAATTTGAAAACACGTTCAAAAATTGGAATTTCACGCGTAGCATAGAATTGACCACTTTCTGAGAACACACCGAGTGTCCAACCATTTCCTAGTTGGTTGATGTATTTTTCATAGATTGCCTTATTGGTATCATTGGCATCCACTGTTACAGATGAGTCCATTGTGCTCGCTCTTTCTTGCAACTCTTTGGTATCGTAGTACTCGATATAGCCCATCCGTTCATAAACGGTATTTTCATAATTATCCCGCTTGTCCGGCGTCGTTGCAATCTTGTTATAGTTGGTATCCTGCTTGAAAATCAGTTTTCGAGGAACCATCGTATAAATAATTGTGTAGGTCAAGGTTGTCACCAAGAAAATAGACAACAATGAACGCAATACACGCATAAAAATATATTTCTTCATATCGTTTCCTTTTAAAATCCCAAAAGAACCTTCTCCTCATGGAGAGAAAGTTCTCTTGAGAGTTATTTATTTAACGTGATTAGCCAATTCTTTTTGAACTTTTTCGTTTGATTCTTTTTTCTCTTTGAGCCATTTTTCACGAGCTTGTTCATAGTCAGCTTTTGTTACAACCTTATCTTGTAACTGAATATACTTGAAGTATACGTCTGAGCCCTTATCTCCAGATTGGCTGTATGATGCTGTGAATGGTACAACACGAGAAATGAATGGTGCAGCACCACTTGATGACATAGCTGGCAAGAAGAGGGAGCTGTCTGTCAACCAAGCTTGAGCAGCCGCATATTTTTCATAACGCACATTCAAGTCATTGGTTTCTTTTGCAGCTTCATCAACTAACTTATCGTATTCCTTCAAACCAACTTGGGCAGCTGCTGCATTTGCTGGATCATCATAACCCATGTAAGTTTTTGTTTGTTCGCTGTTAGTTGTTTTCAAGATATCAAGGTAAGTTGATGGATCTTCATAGTCTGGGCTCCATCCAACTGCTCCTGAGAGATCCCAATCTTCTGCTGCAGCGTTTGCGGCATAGTATGTGATATTGTGCAACTCATCTTTAGAAATTTGTTGAATATCAATGACTACGTTTCCTTCACCAAGTACTGTTTCAACGGATTGTTTGAAGGATTGAATACGAGCAATAAGACCCTTATTTGTTTGGTCAACTGGAATATCCAAGTGGATAGGGAATTTCACACCTTCTGCTTCCAAAGCAGTCTTAGCTTTGGCAAATTCAGCTTTGGCTTTATCGGCGTTGAAGAGTCCATCTTGACCATCCGCAAAGTTAACATTCTTCCACTCATCACCGTAAGCAGCCATCTTTTCAGTTACCAAGTCACCGAAAGTTTTTTCACCTGCAGAGACAAAACCTGGTTTCACAAAGAGGTTACGAACTGCAAGAGGAGCACCTTCTTTACCATTAATTTGTGCTGAGTAAGAAGTACGCTCAAAGGCGAAGTTCAAAGCCTGACGGAAGTCCTTGTTAAGAAGGGCTTTCTTGGTAGAAGTCTTCTCTTCATCAGTTGTTTTAGAAGTGTATTTGTAACCTTGACGGTCAATATTCACACCCAAACCAGCAATACCAGGTCCTGATGGAGTGTAGTAGATATTGTCTTTGTATGTTTCTTCTACCTTAGAGTAGTTTGAACTTGTTGGGAAGAGACGAGCATAGCTATAGGCTCCACTTGTAAAGTTACGTTCAATTGACTCTTGGTCTGATCCATCATAGAAAGCAAGGGTTACTTTATCAATGTGAACATTATCTTTGTCCCAGTAATTTTCATTCTTAGCGAATTCAATAGAAGATTTAGCAGTCAAACCTTTCAGTAAGAACGGACCATTGTAAAGCAATGATGTAGGGTCAGTTGCTTTGGCAAAGTCAGCCCCTTTTGATTTTTCAAAATCTTCGTTCAATGGCCAGAAGATTGAGTAGGCTAGCTTAGAGTTCCAGTATGGTTCTGGTTTGTTCAAAGTGTATTCAAGGGTATAATCATCAACTGCTTTTACACCGACTGAAGCAAAATCTTTATTGTTTCCAGCTTTATAGTCAGCTAGACCTTTAACTGAATCTTCTGCTAGATAAAGTGCTTCAGACTTGTTATCAGTTGCGTGTTTCAAGCCATTTACAAAGTCTTTAGCTGTCACTTCAGCATACTCTTCGCCATCTGATGTCATCCATTTGACACCCTTACGAATCTTGTAGGTATAAGTCAAACCATCTTTTGAAACTGACCAGTCTTCTGCAACTGCAGGGACTAGGTTCCCATACTTGTCGTTTGTGAAAAGACCATCGATACCATTTGAAGTGGCAACCTTAGTACTTTGTTTCCCTGAAATGAGGTAATCCAAAGTTTCTGGGTCAGCTGAATAAATATAGCCATAATTTTTTGGCGCTGTAGAATCAGATGATTTTGAAGAACCACAAGCAGCTAAAACGCCAGTTGCTAATAGGGCAATTCCTGCTGCGACAAATACTCTACTTTTTTTCATATTGTTAACTCCTCTTTGAAAAATTTAGGCTTATTGGAAATTATAACATATATCTTTTAAAAAGTAAACGAATTTTCAGAATATTTAGGCGCATTTCTTCAAAAAACTTCTATTTGTCAAAATTCTTGCATTCTTTGTTTGTTTCTGCAAGAAATACTTTCTAGTCCGACCCTCTTTAGAACGGGATTTTTAAAAGCTTTTTCTCACTTCTTCGATCATCATCTGTTTTCCTAAATTGGATTTTAGAATAAGAAACTATTGACGGGAAATGATTTTCAAGGTATAATAATAAACGTTGAGGCGGTATAGCCAAGTGGTAAGGCACGGCTCTGCAAAAGCTTGATCGTCGGTTCAAATCCGTCTACCGCCTTTCAGTACCTGAATTAACAGGAATTAACCAAATGAAAAGCCCGTAAAATCGGGCTTTTTGTTATTCCTAATAAGTGGGGATAACTGTACCTACCATATAGATTTACAAAAAGCAGTGACTCAAGTCACTGCTTTATTCTGTTTCTTCTTCAGGTTCTAGTTCTGTAATTTGAACTTTTACCTTGGTAACACGTCCATTTTTCACCTTATCATTGGTCAGGACGATTTGTTTGTTTTGACTGACCAGTTCATAACTGATTTTTTCAGTTGTTGGAATCGTACCAACACCCGTCAAATAATAGCCGGCGATGGTATCCACATCATCGCTTTCTAGTTCGACACCAAAGTAGTCATTGAAGTCGTTAAGATTCATGGTTCCCTGTGCAATATAGGTGTCCTCACCGATTTGATGGACTTCGATTTCTGCCCTATCCGTCTCGTCATCGATCTCACCGACAATCTCTTCTAGAAGATCTTCCAGAGTTACCAAACCAGCCATACCACCGTATTCGTCTAGTAAGATGGCCATTTGGTTTTGGGTATTTCGAAGCTCTTTAAGGAGGTCGTCCACAAAGATGGTCTCAGGCACAAATAGTGGTGTTTGGAGGATTCGTTTCCAGACAATATTTTCAAAGCCATCTGCATAGGCGGCGTTTAGCAAACGCTTGGTATGAATCAAACCAATCACATTGTCCTTATCCCCGTCGTAAACAGGGATACGTGAGAAATTTTGCTTTAGAATACTTTGGATAATCGTTTGACTGTCATCCTGAATATCTACCATAAAGGCATCTGTACGAGGCACCATTAGCTCACGAGCCATCAGTTCATCTAGTGAAAAGATTCCCTGTAGCATTTCAATCTCATCTGCATCCAAAGTTTCCTCACTTTTGGTCAACATGTACTCAATTTCATCTCGAGTCATTTTTTCATCCGCATCATCAAAGGTCATTGGTGTTAAACGACTCAAGAGATTGGTTGAAGCAGATAACAACCAGACAAAGGGACTGACAACCTTCCCAAGCCCAATGATAAGCGGAACAGAGCGAATGGCTAAGGCATCTTTTAGATTAAGGGCAATCCGTTTAGGATAGAGTTCACCAAAAACAATAGAGATGTAGGTCAAGAATGCCAAAGAGAGGAAACTTGCAATGGCATAAGCTGTTTCTCCATTCCCCATCCAAGATGCAATTACTTGTCCAAGTGTATCTGCCAATTTTGCCCCTGATAAGATCGTGATTAAGGTGATACCGACTTGAATGGTTGATAAAAAGTGGTTAGGATTTTCAAGTACCTTTAACAAACGAATGTAACGTTTGTCTCCCTCTTCTGCCTTTTGCTCCACTCGGGAACGGTTTAGTGACACCATCGCCATTTCAGTGGCTGAGAAAAAAGCATTTAACAAGGTCAAGATAAATAACAATACAAACTGTAGCAACAAATTCTGACTGCTCGGGTCTTCCATAGTCCTTCTCCTAAAATAGTATCTTGTGTTCCATTATATCATAAAATCCCTCAGGATTCACATTATTTTTCATTTAAAGAACAACTCCCCTGCCTCTAGAAGACAAAGGAGCTGTTTTTATAGTATCTATTGTTTCTAGTCCGTCACTGTTACTTGACCCGTTTGGTAATCAAGCTGGATTCCCTTTTGAACATTGGGGATTAGGACATTGAATTCCAATTCGCCATCTGAAGACTTGGCTTCGATTTGTGAAGCGGATGGAACTAAGTCCTCATTTGTCGCATAGTGGAGCGTCACCCGATAACGGACTCTCTTATTTTGGTCCAAGGCTTTTCTGACCAAACTCTCATAGTAGTTCTGACCTGTCGAATCTTCAGCCTGTGCTTGGTTTGCCCAAGCCGTCTGAACTGCAATATTCTTGGGATTGCTGGTAGAGGCATCAAAACCATCCAAACCACCTATCAAGGCATAGCCCAGCAGATGTCCTCTATCAACTGCATGTGTGTAGGCTCCCTTTAGATTCTTAACCTGATGCCATCCTGGTGGCGTCCAAGAGGTTGAGCCATTTCCAGTCTCTTCACGATTCTTATACTGCCGAGTCGCTTTGGATAAGATGGCATTGGCAACAGTTGGAACTGTTTCTTTTCCCACTGTCTTTGTTTTATTATCCGCATAGGGTTTGCTGGAAACCTTGGCATCTAGATTGGTTTTATTGCCATTGACAATGAAGGCCCCTGCTCCATTCCACTCGAGCCCCCCCTTGATTTGATTTTTGATTGACTCAGTTAAGACACTTTCAGCCAGCTCCTGACTGGGAGCTTCTGAAGCTTGTTTTTTCTGACTAACCTTGGTTCTAGGGGTGTTTGGCGCTGTCTGCATCTGCTTGATGTAGTAGCTTCCAGCAGCCAAGAGTAAGAATAGAAGTAACCCTATCAGAGCTTGTCTTGTTTTTTTGTCCATTTTTCTCCTTATATCTCTAGAAAAAGACTGGCCTCCCAGTCTAATTTCCTGTAAATTTACTAATCAATTCTTGCCATTTCGCTGGAGACAAAATCGCCCATGGATCCTGTCCCTTTCCTAGAATCCCGTAGCCAATCATCAAGCCGATTCCTAAGGCAAGGAATCCCAGCAAGAGTACAATAAAAATCAACAGTAAGCGACGGAGTACATAACGTATATTTTTATTCTTCTTCATCATTTGCCTCAATCCGCTGAATCTTCGCTCCTAGCTGAGCCAACTTCTCATGGAAGCGGTAGTAACCTCTGTCAAGGTGGACTAATTTACCAACAACTGTCTCTCCTTGCGCTACCAGACCTGTCAGAATCAAGGCCGCACTAGCACGAAGGTCCGTTGATAGAACTTCTGCCCCCTGTAAAGCCTGTCCCCCAACAATACGAGCTGTGTCACGGATAATCTCTGAGTGCAAGCCCATACGGCGCATTTCCTCCAAGTGTTGGAAGCGATTCTCAAACACCGTTTCCACCATGGTGGATTCCCCTTTTGCGACTGTCATAAGAGCTGTAAATTGCGCCTGCATATCTGTTGGGAATCCTGGATGTGGTAAGGTTTTTACATGAACAGCCTTGAGATTTTCAAGTTGAGAACGAATACGAATGCCTTCTGATTCCTCTGTCACTTCAACGCCCATTTCAAGGAGTTTTGAAATCAAGGGGCGATTGTGTTCCCAGACTGCATCGCGAACGAGGACATCTCCGCCAGTCATAGCTGCAGCCACCATAAAGGTTCCGGCTTCGATACGGTCCTGTACCACATTGTGGGTCGTACCATGGAGTTCCTCAACACCAGTCACTGTGATGGTTTCGGTACCAGCTCCCTTGACCTTGGCTCCCATTTCATTAAGGAGAATAGCAAGGTCAACAATTTCCGGCTCACGCGCAGCATTTTCGATGACCGTCACACCATCAGCTAGAGTCGCTGCCATCATCAGGTTTTGTGTTGCGCCAACACTTGGGAAGTCCATGTAGATATGAGCACCATGCAGGCGTTCTGCCTTGGCTTCGATGTAACCAGCTGTCTGGGTAATCTTTGCCCCCATAGCTTCCAAACCTTTGAGGTGGAGGTCAATGGGACGACTCCCGATGGTACAGCCCCCTGGCATGGATACCTTGGCATGGCCTACACGAGCAAGGATTGGTCCCAAGACAACGATCGATGCACGCATCTTGCTGACATACTTGTATGGAGCTTCCTCCGTTATATCACCAGTCGCATCGACCTCGACAACATGTGCTTCCTCATCAAAGTCCACCTTGGCATTCAGACCTCGAACCACTTGATTCATGGTGAAAACATCTGACAAGATCGGGACGTTCTGCAAGACTGTCTTACCCTTGCTTGCTAGAATAGTCGCTGCCAACAAGGGCAAGACGGCATTCTTTGCTCCCTCAATGGTCACACTCCCGACCAGACGATTATCACCGCCTTGAACCACAATTTTTTCCATAGTTGCTTCCTTTACTTTTGATTTTATAATAGTCCTCTAAGTGCTTCTTGCCACAGTTGGTACAAACTAATAAAGAATGAACTCAATATGTAGCCCATTACAATACTAAAGAAGCCTACCAACAAACGAACTTTTTTTGTATTCGTAGCACTTACTTTTAACACCTTTTCCCATCTCACAAGATCCTTCAAAAGGTAAAAACTCAAATAAATAAAGAGTATATGACTACTTAGAGTGAATAATAATTGAACCATTTGACTATTATACCATCTTATCCGCTTGCGCGCTAGTTTTCGATTTTTCTACGAATTAGGGATTGTTTTTAAGGTAATCAATTGCATCCTGCAAAGTCTTAACGGGAACGATTTTCATCTCTGTTTTAATCGTTTTAGCAGCTTCTAGGGCTGTTTCATAGTTGCTTTTCGCATTTGGATCTGCTTTTTTTGCTTCCTCAGTGACTGGATTGTCAGGAGCAAAAAAGATGTTGGCTCCCTGACGAGAGGCTGCAACCACTTTTTTGTCAATTCCACCGATGTCGCCAACATTTCCATCGCGATCAATGGTTCCCGTTCCCGCAACGACGCGACCATTACGAAGTCCTGGATCTGCTATCTGGGTGTAAATAGCTAGACTAAACATGAGACCGGCACTTGGTCCGCCGATACCAGCTGTTGAAAAGCGAATTGGAACATCACTGGTCACTTCCGTACGGTCAATCAAGCCAATCCCAATCCCGTTTTTCCCGTTTTCGAGAGTGATAATTTTACCTTCTGCAGACTTGACTTTTCCGTCTTCTTCATAGGTTACCTTGACCGTATCCCCTAATTGTTGAGAGTTGACATAGTCGACCAAGTCTTTTGAACTGTCAAATGTTTTGTCATTAACAGCCGTCACGGTATCTGCAATGTTCAGAATGCCCTTAAAAGTTGAATTGTCCGTCACGGTCAAGACATAAACTCCCAGATACTTGAGTTCGATATCCTTTCCAGCCGTCTTCAATCCTTGATACTTGGCCATGTTTTGGGACGTTTGCATGTAGAACTGATTGATCCGCATAAATTCTGCATCAGTAGAGCCACCCGTAGTCTCCTTGGCACTTCTAATATCCGTGAAAGGCGTTAACCAAGCATAGACAAGATGCGATAGGGTTGCGTGTCGAATACCGACTGTCACAAACTGGTAAGCTCCTGCTTCTGTGTCTTCTGTTTCATTGACTTTCAAAACGCGACGAATATCTTCCGCTCCACCTGGAACTTCTATGTAGTATGGTAAAGGTACTACAAAGGCTAAAAAAGTCAATACTAGTGCTAGGATGACATATAAGGGCCATCTAGTTTTTTTCTTCATGTTCTAATTCCTCCACAACACTGTTTGGGACATATTGCTGAATCTCCTGACCAAACTTCAGAAGTTCTCTCACGGCCGAAGAGCTAATATAAAGATGCTCTGGGCGACTATATAGGTAAATGGTTTCGATTTCTGGAGCCAGTTGATGATTGTAGTAATCAAAACTAGACTCGTATTGCAAGTCGGTGGTATTTCGCAAGCCACGGACAAGGGTCTTAGCACCCAGTCTTCTTGCAACATCGACGACTAGTTGGTCATGAGAAGCCAGCACCTCTACATTATCTAAATGCGCCACCGCTTTTTCGACTGCTCGTTTGCGATTTTCAACAGGGAGAAAGCCTTGTTTGTGGGGATTGTAGAAAATCCCGACATAGAGCTTATCAAAGAGTTTGCTGGCACGTTCAATGATATCCAGATGTCCATTTGTCATCGGATCAAATGAACCTGTAAATAATCCAATTTTATCTGACATAGACTGTCACCTTACTAATCCCATATATTTTTTCCTTCCAGATGCCTAAGCAGGCGATTTCTTCTGGAAGTTCTACAGACTTATCGGTTTCGCAGACAACCATGACCTCTTCGGAGAAAAGGTTTCTTTCTGCCATTTTTTCGATATCTGCAACGATTTGTTCCTTGGCATAGGGCGGGTCTAAAAAGACCAGGTCAAAGGGACCTTTCACTTGCTCCAAGGCCCGTTCAGCCTCCATCTTTAAGAGCTGAAATTTGGAAACTTCCTTGGTCATTTGGATGTTTTCAGCGATGATAGCTTGCGCCTTTCGATCCCGTTCCACTAAGACAGCATGGGACATCCCACGCGAGACTGCCTCAATGGATAAACCACCACTGCCAGCATAGAGATCCAAGACACGACCACCCTCAAAATAGGGACCTATCATGTTAAAGATAGCTCCACGCACCTTATCTGATGTCGGCCTCGTCGTCTTGCCTTCTAGCGTCTTGAGGGGACGCCCTCCGTAGATTCCTGATACGATTTTCATACCGTTTATTATACCAAATTATAGGCAAAAAGAGAAAGAAAACCGAACCTTGCGGTTCGATTCTCTACAAAATATTTTCGTACGTATCGCGGACTTCTTGAGGCCAGACACTGGTCTGAACCTCTCCGATGTGTTTCTTACGAAGAAGGAACATGGCCATACGAGACTGTCCGATACCTCCACCAATTGTCAGTGGGAAAAGGCCGTTAAGCAAGGCTTTATGCCATTCCAGCTCAAGACGATCTTCGTCTCCTGTAAGAGCCACTTGGCGACGAAGGGTATCCTCATCTACCCGAATCCCCATTGAGGAAAGTTCAAAGGCACAACCAAGAGATTCGTTCCAAACGAGAATATCGCCATTCAACCCCTTGTAGCCATTTTCAGACTCTGTTGTCCAGTCATCGTAGTCAGGTGCACGGCCATCATGAGGTTTTCCGTCAGGCAACTCGCCACCGATACCAATCAAGAAGACTGCACCGAACTCTTTACAGATCGCATTTTCACGCTCTTTCGGTGTTAGGTCTGGATAGCGTTCCACCAACTCTTCTGTATGGATAAAGGTGATTTGTTTTGGCAAGATGGATTCGATATCATAGCGGGCTTCTACGGCTAGCTCTGTCAGACGGATAGCCTTGTAAATCTTCTCAACAGTTTCTTTGAGATAGGCGATATTGCGTTGACCGTTTGGGATAACCTTCTCCCAATCCCACTGGTCCACATAAACTGAGTGGGTCGCGTCGAGCGAATCTTCGTCTGGACGAAGGGCCTTCATGTGAACAAACAGACCCTCACCTTCACCGAAACCAAAACGAGCCAAGGTGTGGCGTTTCCATTTGGCAAGTGAGTGAACGACTTCATAAGTTTCATCTGGAATCTGCAAAACCTTGACAGATACTGGATTTTCGACACCTGACAGGTTGTCCTGCATCCCATCCCCGACCTTGCTCAAGATAGGACCTTGAACTTCAACAACTTCTAACTTATCTTTCAAATACTGGGTAAAAGTGTTCTTCACAAAGGAAATTTCTTCTTGTTGATGAATAAAACTTTTCTTCATAAACAGCTCCTCAAAAATTAGTTAAAAGCATTATACACCTATTTCCAAGAAAAGAAAAGAGTAAATAAGAAAAAGTCAGTGCTCTTTTGAACACTGACTCAGTTATTCATTAATCGTTTCGACCAAAGATTCGTAAGATGCTAAGGAAGAGGTTGATAAAGTCTAGATAGATGCTGAGCGCCATTGAAATGACCCAACCTGTCGCTACTTGTCCTCTTGACTGCTCATAAACATAGCGAATCTTTTGGTTATCCCAAGCAATCAAACCTGAGAAAACCAAGACCATGGCAATACTAATCATGTAGTCAAAGAAACTATTGGCTAAAAATAGATTCACAACCATAGCAATGATGAGACCAACAAGCGCCGCCATCAAAGCTCGGCCCATTCCACTCAAATCTTTCTTAGTGAAAATCCCGATTGCCGCCATGACAAAGAATAGAAGGGCACTGGATACAAAGGCTGATAAGACGGTCCCAGGTGTATAGAAGGCTACGACAAAGCTGAGCGTAAAGCCATTTAAAACAGAATAAACTAAAAATACTGGGAGAGCTGCTGGGCTATTTTTTGCAGCCATGCTACTTGCAACAAAGACCAGAGCAAGTTCTGCAAAAGTTGCAATCATCAACCAGAGACGGCCATGCATTAAAAAGTAGACCAATTGAGCCTGAAAGACTGTCAACATCAAAGCTGACACGAGAGCCGATAGACCAATCCCAAGTCCCACAAAGGCATAAACCTTGGCGTAAAATTGATTGAGGCCTGAACGTTCTTGAATAATCGTTTGATTCATTCTGATTCTCCTTTTTTTATAAATATGTCTTGATTATAACAAAGATTTTATAAATTAGCTGAAATAAAACATCAAAATGCCTGCTGCAACTGCCACGTTGAGACTTTCTGCTCGGCCTTTCATGCCTATATGAACCAGCTGATCAGCACTCTCAGCCATGACAGAACTAATCCCCTGCCCTTCATTTCCCATGACTAAAACAAAGTTCTCTAGTGAAGAAAGCTCACGATAATCCTTTGAATCTCTCGATAAGGTCGTTGCTAGAAAGGGCAAATTGCTCTTTTTTGCCTCTACTACAAAGGTGGCAACAGGCATACGATAGATAGGCAAGTGAAAATGACTTCCTTGCATGGAACGCAGAGTCTTGAGACTGTAGATATCTGCTGACTTGTCTGAGACAATAACCCCTGTAAAACCTGCAGCATCCGCAGTCCGAATCATGGTACCTACATTCCCAGGATCTTGAACATCCTCTAAAAATAGATACTTGCCCTGACGAAAATCAGGCAGACCCACTTCTTCTTTTTGAATCACTGCAACAATCCCTTGAGGAGTTTGCGTATCTGCCAAATCCAGCAAAATCTCCTCTGAAACCCAGACTGTTTGTGGAAAAGCCGCTAGCTGATCTAGGTAACTTTCTAGGGCAAAGACCTTTTCAATCGTCACCCCTGCTTGAACAGCTTCTTCAAACAAGTGCCAGCCCTCAATCAAATAGGTAGACTTTCGATATTTTTTTTGATGCAATTTCTTGGCATTTTTTACCACAGAATTGGCTTTTGAGGTTATAATAGTCATAGAAATATTATAACACAATCAAAGGGGTTTGGTATGCAAAAGGTTAGAATGATTGCCCAAGGCAGGGTGCAAGGTGTTGGTTTCCGTTGGGGTGTTGTTACTTTAGCTCTTGAAATCGGTGGCATAACTGGTCGTGTCTGGAATAACGACGATGGCACAGTGGAAATTCTTGCTCAGGCAGACTCTTCTGCCACTATGGCAAAATTTATCCAAGAAATCCGAAAAGGTCCGACACCTTTTTCAAAAGTTACCTATCTAGATGTACAAATGAGCAACTTTTCATCCTATTCGGACTTCAAAGTCGCAAATTAGGTCTCTAGAACTATTGTATATTTTACAAAAAAACAGTAGAATAGAAAGGTATAATTTTTAAAGAAGGAATGAAAACATTGAAATCTATTAAACGTTTTGCCCTCTCTGCTATGGGAGTGGCTATGCTACTCGTCTTGACAGGTTGCGTTCAGATTGATAATGCAACAGGTAAGCCAATTGGTCCCGTTTGGGATTTCTTGGGTGCTCCGATGGGAGAAGCTATCAAGTACTTCGCTACTGATAAAGGTCTAGGCTTCGGGGTCGCTATCATTATCGTCACCATTATCGTTCGTTTGATTATCTTGCCACTCGGTATCTACCAATCATGGAAGGCGACACTTCACTCTGAAAAGATGAACGCTCTCAAACATGTGCTTGAACCACATCAAACCCGTCTCAAAGAAGCAACAACTCAGGAAGAAAAACTAGAAGCGCAACAAGCTCTCTTTGCTGCCCAAAAAGAACATGGTATCAGCATGCTCGGTGGTGTAGGATGTTTCCCTATCCTCATTCAAATGCCTTTCTTCTCTGCTATCTACTTTGCTGCCCAACATACTGATGGAGTTGCTCAAGCAAGCTACCTAGGAATTCCTCTAGGGTCTCCAAGTATGATTTTGGTTGCCTGTGCTGGTGTCCTTTACTATCTTCAATCGCTCCTCTCACTTCACGGAGTAGAAGATGAAATGCAAAGAGAACAGCTCAAGAAAATGATTTACATGAGCCCACTCATGATTGTCTTCTTCTCCTTCTTCGCACCAGCCAGTGTGACGCTTTACTGGGTTGTCGGTGGTTTCATGATGATTCTCCAACAGTTCATCGTTAACTATGTTGTTCGTCCAAAACTCCGCAAAAAAGTTCGTGAAGAATTTGCCAAAAATCCACCAAAAGCAAGTTCATTTTCAACTGGAGGCGGACGTAAAGATGTCACTCCAAACCAAGCAACTGCGATCATGACTAATAAGAAACATAAAAAACGCAATGCTGGTAAACAACATTCTAGAAAATAAGAAAAAGGCTTAGCTGAGAGGCTAGGCTTTTTATGCATCACAAAAGCCCGATGTCTCCATCGGGCTTCTTTTTTTATCCATGAACACGTTTCATGTAATCTTGGTAACTTTCTGTATCCATCAACTCCTTGGCATTCTTAACACGGTCTGCTGTTGGAGGTTTGACCCCTTCGAGCGAATAAGGAATCCCAAGTTCACGCCACTTGAATTCTCCCATCGTATGATAAGGTAGGATTTCAAACTTGTCAACATTTTTGAGGGTTTTGACGAATTTACCGAGTTCGATTAAGTCGTCATCTCTATCTGTCAATCCCGGAACCAGCACATGGCGAATCCAAACAGGCTTCCCAATATCTGATAGGTACTGGGCACAGGCCAAGATGTTTTTATTGGTTTGGCTTGTGACAATCTTGTGCTGTTCTTCGTTAATTTCCTTGATATCCAGGAGAACCAAGTCTGTCACCGCCATGAGTTTATTAAACTTTTCGAGATAACGTGGTTTATTACGGAACGGAAGGGCACAGGTATCCAAGGTACAGTGGATTCCTTTTTCCTTGGCCTTGGTAAAGAGGGCAATTAGGAAATCAATCTGTAAGAGGGCCTCTCCACCACTGACAGTGATTCCTCCCTTGTCTCCCCAGAAACCACGGTAGCGAAGGGCTTCTGTCAAGACATCGTCTACTGTCCGTTCGCGTGATTTATTGGTCTCCATAGCCCATGTATCGGGGTTATGACAGTACTGGCAACGCATGTGACAGCCCTGCAAAAAGACAATAAACCGAATCCCAGGGCCATCTACCGCCCCAAAACTCTCTGTCGAATGCACCATTCCTGTCACTTGTCCATAGTCAATTGTTTCTTCAGACATATCGTCACCTTCCTTGAAACCGTTTTATAGTTTTATTATATCACGAGTAAGGTGAAAAACAAGGTTTTTTTGTCTATTTTTTAGAAAGCAATCTGTTTTTCACTTTCATTTTCAATTTCTTTTACTGATCCGATTCAAAATCAAAACCATACAAGGTTGCAAAATAGTCCTCAGGGCGCTCTGCACGGCGGATTTGGCGGGCTTTGCCTTCTTCGGTATAGAGGATTTCTGCCGAGCGTAGTTTGGCATTGTACTGGTAACCCATGGAGAATCCATGTGCACCTGTATCATGAATCACTAGCAAATCACCGATTTCTGTATGAGGCAGTTCGCGGTTCACTGCAAATTTATCATTGTTTTCACAGAGTGAACCAACCACATCTACCACCTCAACTGGTCCATCTGTATGGGTCAGATTGGTGATATGGTGGTAGGCTCCATACATGGCTGGGCGCATGAGGTTGACTGCTGATGCATCCACACCTAGATAGGTACGGTAAGTTTTTTTCTTATGAGTGACTCTTGTGACCAAAGCTCCGTGAGGGGCTAACATAAAACGACCCAATTCGGTAAAAATCTTGACCTGACCAAGACCTGCTGGCGTAAGGACTTCTTCATAAACCTTACGCACACCTTCACCAATCATCGCAATATCATTTGGCTCCTGGTCTGGACGGTAATTGACACCAATACCACCAGAAAGATTGATAAAGTCTAGCGAAATGCCCAACTTTTCCTTGATTTCAACAGCCAATTCAAAGAGCTGACGTGCCAACTCTGGATAATAGAGATGGGTGACAGTATTGGATGCTAGGAAAGAGTGAATCCCAAAAGTCTTAGCTCCTTTTTCCTTCAAAATCGCAAAGGCTTCAAAGAGTTGATTCTTGGTCATGCCAAACTTGGCCTCTCCAGGATTGTCCATGATGTCTGTCCCCAGTTCAAAAACGCCACCAGGATTGTAACGACAAGAGATGATTTCTGGAATGCCTGCCGCTCGCTCCAGATGTTCAATGTCTTCAAAAGCATCCAAGTTAATGGTTGCACCTAATTCACGCGCATAGGCGTACTCTTGGTCTGGGGTATTGTTAGAAGAGAACATGATCTCAGAACCAGGAAAATCCAGTTTATGGCTCATCAAAAGCTCCACATAACTAGAACAGTCCACACCACAACCTTCCTCTTTGAGAATTTTCAAGATGGCTGGGGTTGGAGTAGCCTTAACTGCAAAATATTCCTTAAAGCCCTTGTTCCAGGAAAAGGCTTTGTTGACCGCTCTTGCTTTTTCGCGAATTCCCTTCTCGTCATATAAGTGAAAAGGAGTCGGGAACTCTGCAACAATCGTTTCTAAATCTTCTCGGCTGATAAATGGTGTTTTCATAAGCTTCCTTCTATTCTGTTTGCAAAGAAAGGCTGGGACAATCGTTCCAACCTTTAGTTCTATCTCTTATTTGTCTTCGTCAAAGATATTTCCAATCTCAACATCGATGGATTGGTTCTTAACATCAATATTGGTTACTTTCAAGAGTGACTTGTAATCAAACTGCTTTTCACGTTCTTCTTGGGCATTGTCTGCAAAAACTGCGACACCAGCTAGTTCCGAATCAAACTCACGCAAGAGACTGATCATCCCATTGACAGTTCCCCCACCTTTCAAGAAGTCATCCACGATCAAGACACGACTGCCTGCCTTGAGGCTACGTTTTGAAAGGAACATTTTCTCTATGCGGTCACCGCTTGAACCTGAAACATAGTTGACGCTGACCGTTGAACCTTCGGTAATTTTCAAGTCACGACGCACAATGACAAATGGAACATTGAGGACATTGGCAACTGCATTTGCAAGCGGAACCCCTTTAGTTGCTACTGTCATAACGGCATCGATTTTTTGGTCCATAAAGCTCTTGGCAATGATGCGTCCAATATTTTTCAAAATGGCAGGCGTACTGAGTAAATCAGACAGGTAGATATAGCCACCTGGCAAGATACGGTCACTTTCTGAAAGTTTGTCACGCAAGTCTGCGATCATTTCTTTGGCTTCATGGCTAGAGATTGATGGTGTAAAGATAACACCACCACCCGCTCCAGTCACAGTCTGGATATGGCCGATTTCGATTTCCTCAAAGGCACGCTTGATAATCACGATGTCCTCTGAGATAGATGATTTAGCAGATTCGTACTTTTCTGCAAAGGTGTTGAGACTTGTTAGTTTGTATGGATTATTAATCAAATAGTTGGAAATGACAACCATCCGATCACTTCTTCTTAATTTCATTTTTATTTACCATTCCATTTAATTTTGATATTTTATCCATTATACCACATTCACATAAAAAAACGAACATTATTGCGTAAAAAATGCTCGTTTTTCTTAAATCATTAATCTAAATCTGGTTTATAGAAGGAACGATTGTCCATAGCGAAGATTTTATTGGTCATTTCTCCTTTATCCACCAAAGCAAGAGCTGTTGTCATCATCATCATGCTGGCATCTAGATTATCGATCATATGAATAATCTCTGCCTCCATAATGCGTGGACGGACTGGACTTCCATACTCTAGCAAGCCATGGTGACTGAGGATGACATGGCGCAGTAGCACCACTTCTTCTCTAGTATCATCGATGCCTAGTTCCATGACTGTCTTAGTAATTTCACTATCGATGAGGGCGATATGGCCAAGGAGATTGCCTCGCACTGTGTACTCCGTCTGATCAGGACCACTGAGTTCTAAAACCTTAGCCAAGTCGTGTAGCATAATCCCAGCATAGAGCAGGCTCTTGTTGAGCTGAGGATAGATATCGCTAATGGCATCTGCCAAACGCACCATGGTTGCCGTGTGAAAAGCCAAACCCGTTTCAAAGGCATGGTGGTTGGTCTTGGCAGCCGGATAGGAGTAGAATTCCTTATCATACTTGGTGTAGAGACTACGAACGATACGCTGCCAGACAGGATTTTCAATCTTGAAAATCATTTGCGACATGTAGTCACGAATTTCCTTGACATCAACCGGCGACTTGACCTTGAAATCAGCTGGATCATTGGGTTCCCCAGGCTGAGGCAAGCGAAGAGTAATTTGATTGACTTGAGGTGTATTATTATAAACTTCTCGACGTCCCTGCATGTGGACGACTTTCCCTGCGGTAAAGGCCTCAACGTTATGAGGTTGGGCATCCCAGAGCTTCCCTTCAATCTCGCCGCTATCGTCTTGGAAGGTAAAGGCTAAGTAGTTTTTCCCAGCACGCGTCTGTCTCAGGTCAGCTGACTTGATCAGGTAAAAGCCTTCAAACAGCTCATCTTTTTTCATGTGACTAATCTTCATATTCTTCCTCATCTTCTTGGAAATGGAGTAGATCAAGCGCAGGCTCACCTTCTGATAATTCAATGTGACGGAGCGTCCGCTCGATAGCTGTGGTACGACGGTTTAATAATTCATCAATATTGCCAGAGGCATGTTGGAGATGCTTTTGTGCCTTGACCAGAATGCCTCCGAACTTGCCAAACTCGGTCTTGACGCTGGCAAGAGTCTTGCTGATATGGTCGGCACTCTTTTGGATATTGAGAGTCTTGAAGCCAACTGATAGAGAGTTAAGCAGGGCTGATAGGGTACTTGGACCAGCGACAATAATCTGCTCCTCCCGTCTCAAATCATCAAAGAAGACCGGATTGCGAACAATCTCTGAGTAAAGTCCTTCTGTCGGAACAAACAAGACTCCAAAATTGGTCGTCCGAGGTGGCGCTATGTACTTGCTCTTGATATCCTTGGCAAATCGCTTAACACTGGCTAGGAGTGACTTGCGACAACGTTCAATCTCGTCCTTATCGCCTGCTTCATAAGCTTCTTCTAAGCGGTAATAATCTGCCAGTGGAAACTTCGAGTCAATCGGTAAGTAGACATATTCTTGATCGGCTTGGCCAGGTAACTTGATGGCATACTCTACTCGTTCACTGGAGTTCTCAACCGTTGCAAATTCTCGTTCGTACTGGGCAGGTGTCATGATGTCTTCGATGATTTGCCCCAGTTGCAATTCGCCCAGAATCCCTCGCGTCTTGGTTCCAGAGAGAACTTTGTTAAGTGCACCGACATCGCGGGCAACTGTCTGCATTTCTCCCAAACCTCGGTTGACCGACTCCAGTTGTTTGGAAACTGTCTCGAAGGAAGCCTGCAAGCGCGTCTGCAAGGTCTTTTCTAGCTTTTCCTCGACCGTTTGGCGCATTTGTTCTAAACGTTGCTCATTGGACTCCTGCAAGGCTTGAAGGCGTTGGTCGGTCTTGTCCCTAGTTTGTAAAAGATTATCTGTCATTTCTTGACGGACTTGCGTCAGGCCTTGGTGCAACTCCATTCGCACTTCCTGCAAACGGTCGCTGACAGCCACTTCCAAATCTTTTTGATCCAGCTGACTGGCTTGTCTGGCTTGTTCAAAGCGGTAATCCAGTTGATCTGAAAGATTGTCTGCTTGATCCTCCAAACTCTTGGCTAGGTACTTGTCTTGCTTATCCTGCCTTTGCCAAATCAGAAAGAGTCCAGCTAGGTTGGCAATTAATAATAGTAGTAATACAGTCTCCATCCTACCTCCTGTCCTTGCTATGCAGCACGACGACATAGCCATCTGGGCAAGTTACCGAAACTTCCCTATCTATATATTCGTTAGAAGCGTACACTTTTTTAAAGAAAAAATTTTCCTCTGTCAATTCGTACTTGGCACCAAGAATAGTCAGCTGGCTATCCCGAACTGGCATAAAGGCTAGATAATCGTAGTCTGAACGGGGTTGAAGCTGACTGCTCCCTTCTGGACAATAGGCAATCAAGTTTTCCCCATCCTCAATCGCTATCTGGCGCATATAGGGTGCCAACTTGGGATTGCTAGGCAGAAAGACATTAGCCAGCATATGATCAATACGACCACCCAAAGCCCCAAAAATGGTCACTTGGGCTTGAGGATTTTGCTCAAAGATGGTCAAGAGAGCCAATTCCAGATCCGTATCATCCTTTTCTGGCTGAGCTTGAACAAAATGTTGGGCACGTTTTTGAATCAACTGGCGTTCGTCTGCAGTCACCGAATCAAAATCCCCAATTGCTAGAGTGAGAGGCAGATCTTCTTCCAAGACCCAGAGCGAACCGCGATCCACACCGACAAAGCAATCAAAATCCGTCCGATAATGACCGCGATCCCCGCCGGCAAAAACGGCAACCCTAGTCCAATTGTTTTCTGAGAGTTTGCACTCGTTCATTGACATCTCCCTTAAAGACATAAGACCCTGCTACAAAAACTGTAGCACCAGCTTCTTTAGCTTGAGAAATGGTTTGATCATCAATCCCACCATCGACTTCGATCTCAAAGTTCAAACCTTTTTCCTCACGAAGGGCAACCAACTCACGAACCTTGTCCATGGTTTCAGGCAGAAAAGTTTGCCCACCGAAGCCAGGATTCACTGTCATGACCAAGACTTGGTCAACTAGGTGAAGAACGTGCTTGATTGCCTCCACAGGCGTACCAGGGTTAATGACAACAGAAGGTTTGACACCAAGAGAACGAATTTTTTGAAGAGCCCCATGGATATGAGGCGTTGCTTCCACATGGATACTGATGATATCTGCACCTGCACGCGCAAAGTCCTCTAAATGATGCTCTGGATTAGCGACCATCAAGTGGCAGTCAAAGACCATCTTGCTATGGGGGCGAAGAGCTTCAACCACACCGGCACCAAAACTGATTTGTGGTACAAAGTGACCATCCATAATATCGATATGGGCATATTCAGCCCCAGTTGCTTCTAGACGTTTAATTTCTCGTTCAAAGTTGGCATAATCTGCTGCCAGAATTGACGGAGCAATCTTGTATTGAGACATCTGTTTCTCCTTATTTTGGAATTTTTTTGCTGACTTTTTTGTAGGTTTCTCTGCGATTTTCAATCTCACTGAGAAATTGCAGGTAGTTGTCAAAACGGAAGGTTGCAATGGTTCCTTCTTCTACAGCTGGCTTAACCGCACAGGACGGTTCATGGGTATGGGTACAAGTACGGAATTTACAGTCTCGACTGACACTGGCAATCTCTGGAAAGGCCTGATTGAGGTCTTCAGCCGTTGACACTTCATAATCCAGTGATGAAAATCCTGGCGTGTCCGCGATTTTACCCCCATTGAGATTGTAAAAACTAACAGCTCGAGTGGTATGGCGACCACGACCTAGACTGTCTGAGATCTCTCCTGTTTCAAGATTGAGGTCCGGTGCGATTTTATTGAGGAGGGTTGATTTTCCAACACCTGTCTGCCCCATAAAGACCGTCACTTTTCCTGTCAACAGGGGCAGGAGTTCCTCCTTACTGGTCACAAAGTCATAACCAATGGCACGATAGGTTTGTTCGTAAAAATCCAGTTCTCCCCTATCCTCCAGCAAGTCCATTTTGGAAATATAGACGATAGGATGGATGCCCTTGTGTTCCAGAAGAACCAAGAACCGATCCAGCAAATTGCTATTAAAATCAGGTTCCTTGACGGACATGATCACCACGGCTTGGTCAATATTGACAATAGGAGGACGGACCAGACTGTTTTTCCGTTCATGAATCTTAAGGATATAACCTTCAGAATTTTCCTCGGCAGAAAAGTCTACCCAATCCCCAACATAGGGCGTGTGCCCTTTTTTACGGAAATTCCCACGCGCACGTGTCTGGTAAACTTGACCACCACTCTCTACATAGTAGAATCCTGCCAAGGCTTTAATAATTTGTCCCTGCATCTTAGAGTCCTTGTCCTTTAAGCGCATCTGCCAGACTGGCAAATTCTTCCAAGCTAAGTGCTTCCCCACGCACAGATGGAGACAAGCCTGCCTGATCCAAAGCCTTGGTCAACTTTTCCTTGACTTCATCAGTCTTGCCAAAGTAGCCTGTTAAGTTGTTCCACAAGGTCTTGCGACGATGAGTGAAACTAGCCTTGGAAACTTTAAAGAAAAATTGTTCATCTTTCACTGCTACGGCTGGTTCTGGACGGCGTACCATTTTCAGGATAGCCGAGTCCACGTTTGGGGCTGGCACAAAGACCGTACGAGGCACGATAAAGGCAACCTTGGCTGTCATGTAATACTGGACAGCAATCGACAAACTACCGTAAGCCTTGGTATTGGGTTGAGCGGAGATACGATCTGCCACTTCTTTTTGCATCATAACGACAAACTCACTAAAAGGAATGCCACTTTCAATCAAGTGCATGAGAATAGGCGTCGTAATGTAGTAAGGCAAGTTGGCTACCACCTTAATGGGCAGGTCTGGATTTTTGAAATTCTGGATATGCTGCGCCAAGTCAACTTTGAGAATGTCCTCGTTGACTACGGTCACATTATCAAAATCACGCAGGGTATCCGCTAAAATCGGTACCAAACGGTGGTCAATCTCAAAAGCCATGACCTCTGCCGCACGCTCAGCCAAAAATTCTGTCAAGGCACCAATTCCTGGACCGATTTCAATGACATTAACCTGATCATCAATCTCAGCTGTATCCACGATTTTTTGAAGAATATTGGTATCCGTCAGGAAATTTTGCCCAAAGGATTTTTTAAAGGTAAAACCGTGACGCTCCAGCACTGCCTTGGTCACGCTATAATCTGCAATTCTCATTTATCTACTCTTTTTCCACATTACTATTAAAACCAGTAAAATAAAAATTATACTTTCCTGCCTTATCTATATTCTTTTTCTTTAAAAATCTAGTAAAGCTATCATTTTCAAAAACTATTGTATTATAAACATTTTCATTCTTTATACAAAATATATAATATTTGAAATTATTAGACTTTTGTATTTTCTCTGAAAATAGACTATTCCAACCAGAGAATAAACTTCCAGCAATATAGCTGGATTTGTTTTCCTCCGTTATATAATTTTTACTGATACTTATTTTTTTGTTATTTCTTTTTTCATCAACTCCTATGCCGTACGATACCAACCCATTAATAATATCCTTATAAATTTCTTCCCTATTTTCTGACTTAGAATCAATTTCAAAAAACTTGTTTCCTAAAATATAGTTATCAGCTATAATCCCTTCTCGGGCATCAAATACAGTTCCATATTCTGAAACAGATGTAGAATAAAATTGCTCAGCAAAATCATCCTCATTAGAGTCTTTAAATGTTCCTATAATCGTATTACTATCACTTAGTAATTCTTTCACTTTTTGTTCAGATAACTCACCAGTACTGATACTACAGTTGATAAATTCACATGCTTCAAATGAATTTGAAGCAAAAAAATCAGCAGAAAAAGTACACTCTACAAAGCTTTTGTCTTTAAACTTTACTTTTTCAATCTCATATCCAGTAACACCAAATTCAACATAACTGAAATATTTAACTTCCTTGGAACCAAATATTTCTTCCTTTTTCAAAGATATTATTTCTCTCATAACTGGTTTCAGTGCTGTGCTCAAATTATATTTCCAGTTCTCCGCCAACTCATTCCCAGGATTCTCTATTCCTTTTGGATATTTTATTGAACAAATTGTAGACAATACTTGAACAAAGTCAAGAGAAATATCTAATTTTAATATCTCATTCCATTCCTTTAATAATTTATTATACGTATCAATGATATATTCAATTTTTCCCGCCTTATAAAAGGGTAACTCTTTGGTCTTACTAATATCTGCAACAAGTTCTGTAAGTTGCTTATCATAATACTTCACAGTGTCTCTAACATTATCAGACACAGTATTTTTCTTATTTTCTTTACTTTGTTCAATAGCTTGATTCCAAGTAACTAATGTCGGCAACGCAATAACTATGCCCGCTAATACTTCTCCTTGGGATAAACTATTAAGAATTAAATTCTTACCCTCAAAAAGATTATTCATATATAAAATAATACCAACAATCACAACTCCGACTGCAGCAAAACTCAACAATAATTTACCATCCTTATTTTTCATACAGCCTCCTATTAACTTAAATACACTACCTTCATTTTAACATAATTCTCTACACTTTAGAGTCTTTCTCATAACTTTCCATAACCTCTTCCACTTCTGCCAAAGTTACTCCAAACAACTCCAACCGCTTGAGCAGCTGTTTCCCATTGGAATAACCGATGCGGAGCTGTTCGCCTAGATACTCTCGGCGCCTACGGCTGTCTGCTCCCGCTAGGAAACCTAGGCGAATCAAGTCACCACGACTGATGTCAAACTCGTTCTCGTTTTCAAATTGCTCTGTCACATGAGCCAGCGCTGTTTTTAGATCTTCATAGCTGGCGTGTTCAATTCCCAGAGAACGCCCCTTGGACTTGGATTTGGGAACAGCCTCATCTCGCTTGAGAAAGGCATGCTGCACTGTTGGAATGTCCGTCATAATCATGCGTCGAATGCGTTCCCCATTAAAATCTGGATCTGTAAAGACAATGACTCCATGCAATTCATGCAGGCGCTGAATCCGCTCTATATCCTGGTCATTTATTGCGGAACCTCGTGTTTCATAGGTCTCTACATCAAAGTAACGTTTGAGATTGGCTGTATCATCCCGTCCTTCGACCACGATGACTTGGGAAATTTTCTCTTTCATGATTGTTTTTCCAATCCAAAAATACGCTCGGCATTGGCACTTGTCACAGCAGCTAATTCTTCTGTCGTCATCCCACGCAAGTCGGCGATAAAGTCCACCACATAGCGAGTATAGGCTGTTTTGTTTTCACGGCCACGTTTAGGAACAGGAGCTAGGTAAGGGGCATCTGTCTCAACGAGGATTTTATCCAAAGGAAGTTCCCTAGCAGCCTCTTGAATATCCGTCGCTTTCTTAAAGGTCACTACACCTGAGAAAGAAATAATCATGCCAAGCTCGACAAACTTCTCAGCCCACTCCAAAGAGCCTGAAAATGAATGCATAATTCCACCACGAGGACCAACGCCCTCGCTCTTGATAATCTCATAAGTATCTTCTAGCGCATCACGAGTGTGGACCACAAAGGGCAAATTCAAGTCCTTAGACAGCTGAATCTGACGACGAAAAACCTGCTCCTGTACTTCCTTAGGTGCTGTCATCCAGTGATAGTCCAGACCAATCTCCCCCAAGGCAACAACCTTGGGATGTTTTAGCTTTTCAAGCAAGTAAGCTTCGACCTCATCTGTGTAAGTCCCTGCTTCCGTCGGATGCCAGCCAATAGTTGCGTAGAGTTGCTCATACTCATCTGCCAACTCTAGGGCTCGCTCAATGGTTGGCTTATCAAAACCAACAATATTCATCTGTGTCACACCCATCTCAGCAGCCAAGGCGATTTCTTCTGCCTCACGTCCTGCAAATTCTTCTACATTTAAATGTGTGTGCGTATCAAAAATATCCATACTATTTTTCCTTCTCTTTCCTCAATGTTCCTTAACTACCAGAAGAAAAGAATTTCTTTCTTCCATACTTCCCTATATTTCCTCTAGTTTCTATTCACTTTGGTTAGTACTTGGTTAGTTCTATGGTTAGCATCTACAGATGAATTTGATTAAGTTTCTCTCTCAATTCATCTTGTATATTTTTTGTTACATGACTATAGATCCTTAAAGTGATAGATTCATCTCTATGTCCAACTCGCTCCATAATAGCCTTTATGGGTATCCCTAGTTCAGCCAATAAACTAATATGCGAATGTCTAAGCATGTGAATATTATAGGATCTGTGCCCACCCAACACTACTTCACAAATATTTTTGATAAATCTATATAACAAAGGCTGTCTCATAATGTTACCTTGCTCAGTCACAAAGATGAACTCATCATCAAAACAGTTACTACGAAAGTACTCGATAATATCCAAGCAACGTTCACTTAGTACTATCGTCCTGACAGAACCTACTGTTTTCGTTGTCTGTAAGATTCTCTCATCATATCCATGAGCAACATAATCTATTGTATGATCAATTGTTAAAAGATTCTCTTTGAAGTTTACATCTTGATAGCGAACCCCTATAAACTCTGCAAAACGAAGACCAGTTAAAAAGATAAATTCCATTGCCAAAGCATAACGCTTATCTTTATTGTGACTTTCACAATACGATAAAACCTGTCCTAGTTCCTCTCTACTAATGAAATTATCCTTTGCTTTTTGCAACTTCTCATAGTCCGCTTTCTGCTTCGGAATTACCACCCCTTTAACTGGTGAGTCAGAAATATATCCGACCTTTACAGCATAATCAAAGATACCATTCAAGTATATTTTTCGATTTTTTCTTGTTGAATTTTGAACATTCAAATTCATTAGATATGTTTGAACTATCTGAGTAGTGTAATCTGATATTCTCAAATTTCCTACTGCTCCCATGAAAAGCTCTAAACTTTTCATCTCACTTCTATAACTAGAAGATTTTATCTCACTGGAACGAATCGTTTTCCATGCTTCCAATAGTTGACTAAAAATCATTTCTTCTAGTTGTTTCTTTTCAACTTCCTCTTTTGTAGGGGCGGTTAGAAGTTTTTCGATTTTTAGCGCTAAACGACGTTTTGCTTCTGCTTGAGAAACTCTAGATTTTGATTTTAGAGTCACAGAGACTTGCTTCCACTTTCCCTCTCGTTCATGATAGAATTTCTCATAATAACGGTATTTCCCATTATCCAATTTTTTAAAAAACATTTCTTCTCCTTGTACTTTTAAAGCAAAGGAAAGCTATGTAGCATAGCTTAATTATAACATAACTACATAGCTTCCTCATATTTCTTTTGTTTATAAAGCAGAAATTCCTTATAACCTTCAACGTTTATATATACTCTCTTATGAGAAGGCTTCAAAATGTATCCTTGGAATTTTTCATTTCTTCGCATTTCTGTTAGATCATTGTTTAAGGTTTTTAACGGAACATCAAATAATTCCGTAATCCCTTTCTTGCTTTTATATATATTTTTCATAAATTTCTCCTATTTTTGATATAATAGGGATGGTAAAAGACATTCTCTTTTATTACCTACTTAGCTTGTCAGTTGCTCCGCCAAAAGTGTCTGACAAGCTTTTTATGTTATCGTAAAACTCGGTAGTATATTCTTTCACGCCATAATGAGTTTCATGTTTTGTGGTACGTGAAAAAGTTGGAGGACTGTTAATTTTATAAGTCTTCATAAGTTCAGCCTTTGTTGTTGTAATTTCTAAAGGCTTTTCAATTCCTCTGCTTGTACGATAAATACGAATTCCTTTTGGATACATGTATAAACGAGCTCCTTTTACAATAGATTTATTTTGTGAACCCTCATCACCTATCTGCAAATTAGATAAATAAGCAATCAAATAATTCCCAACCTTATCAGCTCTCTTTAACCTCTTGGTCTTTGTAAAACCTTTCCCCCACATCTTAGCAAGGTCATTGTTAGGAATTGTTAGTTCGGAATCGTTCTTTAATAACACATGCAAATGCCACCTTCCACTAGCTTGTGGTTCAATGACCGTAATATAATCAACATTTCCAAACTGATTACGAATGCGTCGAATGAACGCTTTGAAATCCATGTAAACTATAGCCGGATCGGTAACATGGTCTCGATAAGTCAACGTTATCCATAACTGGTTGATACCTCCCGTAAAATTATGAGATACTAGACGGCGTAGTTTTTTCATAGTCTGTTTAGTAGACTTCAAATTATCGAGTCGTGTACTACTGGAAGTATCCATAGCGTGAATTTCTCCGGTCTCAAGATTTACGTAACGCTTGCCTTCAATCACTTTGATAATTTGTTCTTGTTGGCCGTTGGCTGTAGTCATTTCTACGGTATCACCATAAACATATGCTTTAACCAATTTATTGGGAAAAATTTGATTCATAATGTCTCCTTTCATTGTGCTTTTGTTTGACGCTTATCAAGTTAAGGCGTCGCACTATCGATGATTAAATTCAGATTTATTCCATGATTTATTGACAATAGGGACCCTAAGATTATAAAACTGATTGTGTCGGCACGGCGAACAAAGTTCGACCGCACCGCCCCAACCAGTCTAATCTATCTTAGCCTACTGTCAACAACTTTCACGGCATAAAGAATTTAACCATCTAAGACCACGGATGTTTCAATTTGAACAACCCCCCTTTAATCGTTCGTCTATCTGATTCATTACATATGATGAATACTAGATAGCGCAACCCATTCTTTACATATAGATCAGCGATACCATGAAGAGAATATTTGTGCAAATGAAAGATCCAAGTATCTTTTATTCTTAATAGAACGTCTGAATCTATCTCTCCAAAAACCTGAAACCGAAAAACTACACAACTAACTCCGAATTCTCGAATCCCATGGTTATCAATTGCACATAAAGGAACTCTTTCATCTGCTACGTGCACTCTCTGGACCGACTTGCTTCCATCGGCTTGAACAACTTCCTGAGCTTCGTAAATTGGAACTAGTGTATATGCAAACTGATTTTCCTGAATATTTTCTTTCACTAATTCTACCAATACATTTTGCGTAGAATCTAGAAATCTATTCCAGTTTTTTTGATTTTCTTCTATCTGGACTTTCCTCTGGTACTCCTGAAGTTTTCTACTACAAAGATGATAAACTTCCTTAGCACCTTCAAAAATCTTCATAGGTAATTCTTCGATAATCGATGGCATATTTGCCTCCTTTAAAGTGCAACAACTTCAATGACTTTTGCAGTCAAACTAAGCTGGTTACGATATTCTCCGTATACAATTGCTTTCTCAATGTCTACAATTTCTACAGATGTCAGCATTGGTTGAAACGAGTCATAATCCTTCATCGTTGCAAGTGGAACTTTTACAGTGAGTTGCTCTCCAATATTATTTTTTTCGTTTGGATAGTCGCTTTCATCAGAAAAGATAATTACTCCCACTTTTACTCCTTTTTCAATTTCTGAACCAGTCTCACTTTTTTCTGTCCACCTTGTGGAAGAAACATAGCGTAACTCTTTGAGAGAAAGAAACAACTGAGCATTAAACTCAGTAAAATGTGATAAATTTTTAAGTGCCATAATTAAAACCTTCTTTCTAGCTAGACTTAAAAGCAAATCGTCTACTTTTAATCAAATAAACACTGTGACGATTACAGATAACAACGTTTGAAATTACACCTCCTTATCTATTAGGAGAAATTTCAACAGAAATCGGAGGAGATTATAAATTTTTTAATTCTTTTCGTAGAATCTCTACAATACGCTCATAGTGTCTTTTTACAGTTTTGTCACTAAGTCTAACCTCCTTTGCAAGACTTAAGTACGATCTACCTTCAACCACTCCATATAGAATTTTTCTATCTCTTTCACTCAGCAAACTCTTAATAGTATCGTTTATAATAGCAATTTCTTCTTTTTTTATTAAGAAAGACAATGGGTCATTATAATCTGCTATCGTATCTAATAAAGAACCTGTGTCACCTGATCTACTATCTAAACTACAAAGACCATAAGATCGATCTTTTCTACATGAATTCTCATAGGACTGGTTTAATAAGTTATCTACCTTAGCCCAATCACCAGATAATACAGCTTTTTTAATTGCTTCTTCTCTACGTTGTTCTACTTTTGTTAAATCTACCATATGTTGGTACCTCCTGGGGATTTACCAACCATACAGAGTTTGTCTTCTCACGCTACCGTCAGTGGAAAAAACTTAGTAGTCATTTTAGATAAAAACAGTCAGATGTATAAAAAATAGCAGTTATACAAAATCGTATAACTGCTATGCATTTTTTAGAGCCAAATCTATATTCTATTTATTTTTTTATTCAATTATTCTTTTAGTTCTACTTTTTCTAGTTCCATTACTGCGTTATTTTCTTCATTTGAGGTATCATTCTTCAAAAATCCTATGAATACTTTCTTACCATTTTCAACCGGGATATAGAATTGCACTCTATCTAAATCAACATATATTTTTTCTGTATCCTTTATCTTATATCCTCTACTTTCCATGATTGCGATAATTTGTTCTTTTGTTTTCAAATTCTTAACAGTATTAGTAAATGACTCATATGAAGTTAAATAAATCACCTTATCTCCTACAATAATTCTATCACTTGAAAATTTAATATTAGGTAATCTATCTATATTTTTTTGATCTTCTTCCACAGATCCTTTAGTTCCATAAACCTTCGTAACACGATAAGTTCCGCTAATTTTTGTGTTTACTAATGGCACTAACTCATATGGTACAGATGTATTCTCACCAATTATATCAAGATATACCATCTTATGTTGATCTATCTTATACAGGATTCTTCCGTAACGTTCTTGGTCTTTATTATCAAGTAATGAAATAAACTTCAAATCTTCTTTTTTGATATCGCTATTTTTTAATATCTCGAAATTTTCCTTAAATGATTTGACTATATCTTCTTCCGAAAGTTTAGTTTTTGTGATATTTTTAAAATCAGAATATGAATCATGAATAGTTACATCATAATTAAATACTTCATTATTTTTTAGCATATAATCAATTTTTAATTTTTCTGAACCTGAAAATTCCCAAACACTAGTTTTAAGCCCTACTGAACCCCACTTCTTATCAAATAAATTATCACTTGATGAATTTTCAGAAAAATAATTAGATATACTTATACCTGCAGCAGCAAAGATTCCCAATATAACAATCGTAAGTAATATAACTTTCACTAGACTAAATTTTTTAGTTTTCTTATCATTCTGATTTTCTTTTTTTTCTTTTCCAATTTTTTTCTTGTTCATAATATCTCTTCTCCGTACTTTTTCTATTGTTTAAACAAAATCAGTGTTTAGCTCTTAATTATCTTTGTTATTTATATATTTTTTAAATTCATCTTTTGACATATACTGAGGACTAGGCATTTCAGGTATATTCTCAATATTTTCAATAATATTTGAAACAACTTCTAAGGCAATCCATTTAAAATTGGACTGTTTTTCTATTGTTTCATTTATATTTTTCCACTCTGTGGGAACCATATACGAGGGGTCTTCTGGAAGTTTAGGATAGATTCCTTTTTCAATAATTTTAGAAAGAAATCCGTATTCTCCATTTGGTAATGTTAGTAACAAATAACTAACATTTCTCTGGTACAAGTCTTTTGTCGTAAATAAAACTTTTCCACCATTATTTTTTGCAAAATAATAATGAGCTTCTAAGCTACCTAACTGAGAATATTTCTTCTCACCATTTCCCATGTCCCATTCTTGTAATTTATACACAGCTATTTCTTCTGTCATATCACTACTCCTATTGTATTGTTTTTTATCCATTTTAACACAAAATTGTATCGTTCGCTATACTATATTGATATTTTGGACAGTTAACTGTACTTAAAAAATCATATAAAGGATAGTAGAATAGTACAAAAGAGGAAATTACAGATGGAAGCTAATCAATTACAAAAATACATAGCAGAACGTATAAGAGAATGTAGAAAAGAACAGAATCTCAGCCAAGAACAATTATCCAATCAAGCCGGACTAGGTGTTAAAGCAATACAAAACATTGAGAATATGAAATATGATTTTAAAATACACACACTTGAAAAAGTGCTTACTGCTTTAGGACTGACCGTAGAAGACTTCTTTAATTTTCCACTCTCAAATAATTACGTCCCTATAACTACATTGATTGATAACATCTCAGATTTATCTCACACAAAAAAATTAAAAATAATTTCTTTGTTCAATGAAATTGTCAAAAATATAGATTAAAAGAGGAACTCTCAATGAATTCCTCTTTTTGTATGCTACTTTAGCTTTCCTTTGGTTAGCTTTTTTACTTTATAGATTCTAACTATTCTGATTAAAATTTAAAATTTCATATTTTTCAGAGATTACATTTCTATTTTCATCCAAAAAAGTTTGCTTTATCCACCGTCCTCGTATTTCACTTGACACCGAAATGGTTCTATCCATTCTTTTAATTTCCCTAAATAATTCACTAGAAAACTTTGCCTTTACTATTCCAGATAAAGTTTTTATAGAGACATTATTTCGAGCATTGGATGCACTAGATACTATTCCTTCAAAATCGAATTCTTCTGAAAACACTTCCGCATCATCTTGCTTTTGAACTAGAGAATTTAAGTCTTGAATAAATTTATCACTTTGTTCATTAACAATAATAGTGGATAACTTTTTCTTGTCCTTTTCCAAAGTTACAGTAAGGCCGTTTTCTTTTATGACATTATAAAATTCAACGAAAGATTTTACTATTTTATTATTCTCAAAAATTACATCTGAGTAGACATCCGACGCCTCTTTGTAATTTATAGATTCTGTAAAAACAATAAAGTCATCAAAATAAAGTTCAAATTCATCCTCAAAAAGAGTAACCTCTTCCGGACGAACTATTTCAAAATTTATATTGAATGAACCGGGGGTAAATGGTGTTAGTACAAGTTTCCCATTAGTAAATATATTATGTTCCCTTAAAAATACTTTTGATCCCTCTATAAAATTTTCCATCAAATTTATCGCTTTAGCAACGACATCTAAATCTGCTGAGTGTGAATTATAAGAATCAACTAGCTTTATTGTCAGTTGTTTATTATTTAAAATATCTGAAAATGTTGTGGCATATTCACTACATAGCATATTAAAACTTTTTCCACTAATCAAATCCCGCTCAAATTTTGAATCGTCCTCAGGGAAATACTCACTCGCATTAATGTTATTCTCTAATTCGAAAATTTTAACACCATATTTAACAAAGTTATTATTATTTTCTCTTTTTAGAATGGAAAAGTCATCTTCTAAATAAAACTCTTGAAGAAGTGTATTCGTAGAAATATCAGAAAATAGAGTTTTCAAATTCTTAATAGAAAGAGGTTTTACAAAAAATGTATCAAAATCAATTGCATATACAAAATAATATTTATCATCGATCTTCTTAGTAATAAATGACAATGGAATATCATAGTAATCAAAAATATAAAGATATTCTACTGATTCAAAATCCAAAATACTACTCATTTTCTATACCTCCTTCCTGAGCATCAAGAAAATTCACATCCTGAAACTCCCACAAATTTAAATGTTCTCCTTCTAACAGTCCCACACCATGACTAGGTAAAATATTTATCAACACAGCAACTTTATCTTTAAATTTAGGATAACGTTTTTTTAGTTCTTCAATTGCTTGCTCTGATGCAAAAAACGATAAAGCTTTGGCCTCACATAATTTTGGGGGCGGAAAATTCAAACCTAAATCTACGTGGGTTTTAAAGTCATCTTTTTCAGGAACCTCACTATTACATAATCTATAAAACGAACCTTCCATCTCTTTTGCTTCAGATGGCGGACAAGCATCTGGATAATCTTCACCATACTTCAACATATAATTCCCCTTCAAATTAAAACCAACTATTATTATTTTACTCTATGCAAAGTAAGTTTTCAAGTATCTACAAATATTATAGTGAAATAAAAAGAGAGATTTATCTCCCTCTTCGTTATGCTACTTTAACTTTCCTTTGGTTAGTTTTATGGTTAATTTATACCTTAATAATGTCAAGAGTCCTTAAACTGTACTCCAAACACTCTAGATATGCGTATCAAAAATCATCTCTTCTAACCTCATTTTCTTCCATCTATTATACCAAAAATAGCATCCCCCGGCTTGTAAAAATATTCTAATACCGATCATTCTCCCTTGACTGCCTTTTTTCAAAGCAGTATAATAACACTTATTGAAATTTTCATCAAAGGAAAAGAAAATGTTTAGAAAATTAAAATATACCTTTATCGGTCGACCACTCAAGTCTCTCACAGATGGTGAAGGGGGATTACTTGGAAAAATGCAGGCACTTGCAATGTTATCCAGTGATGCCCTGTCTTCTATTGCCTATGGACCTGAACAAGTCATTCTCGTTTTAGTCAGTCTCTCTCCTCTCGCTATTTGGTGGAGCCTCCCTATCGGTATTTTTGTTCTCTTACTCCTCGCTAGTTTGACCATTTCCTATCGTCAAATCATCCACGCCTATCCTCAAGGTGGTGGGGCTTATATGGTCACTCGGGAAAATCTCTCCTCTGAACTAGGCTTGATTGCAGGGGGCAGCCTCCTTGTTGACTATATGCTGACAGTAGCCGTATCCGTTGCTTCTGGAGCTGATGCTATTACTGCAGCCATCCCTGCCCTCCATCCCTATAATCTTCATATCTCTATTTTCCTAGTCTGCCTGCTCATGCTCTTGAATTTAAGAGGATTGAAAGAATCTGCCAGCTCTCTGATGATTCCCGTCTACCTCTTTATCTTCAGTACCGTCTTTCTCTTGCTTTATGGGTTCTTTCAACTATTTACAGGTTCCCTAAACTATCAGGCGACTTCAACCATTGGGCAAACCGTTCCGAGCCTTTCCATCGTTCTCCTATTGAGAGCCTTTACCAGTGGCTCTGCCTCTCTGACAGGGGTTGAGGCTATTTCAAATGCGGTACCATTTTTCAAAACTCCGAAAGAAAAGAATGCTGCTCAGACCTTGACCATCATGTCCTTGATTTTAGGTTTTCTTTTTGCAGGCATCACCTTCCTAAACTACTGGATGGGCATCACACCTCAAAATGGAGAAACCATCCTCTCGCAAATGGCCAAGGGCATTCTTGGTGATTCATTCTTTGGTCATGCTAGCTACTATCTCTTCCAGTTCTCAACAGCCTTGATTCTAGCTGTAGCTGCAAATACTGGCTTTTCAGCCTTCCCTATGTTGGCCTACAATATGGCTAAAAACAAGTACATGCCCCATCTCTTTATGGAAAAAGGGGATCGCCTTGGCTACTCCAACGGTATCTTAACTCTGGCTTTTGGAGCTATGATCCTTCTTCTCATTTTTAACGGGAATACTGAACGCTTGATTCCTCTTTATACTATCGGGGTCTTCGTTCCCTTTGCCCTTTCTCAGACTGGGATGATTCGTCATTGGAAAAAGGAAAAAGAAGCAAATTTCTTAAAACCTGCCTTTGCTAATATCCTTGGGGCCATCATTTGTTATGCTATTGTCCTCATTTTACTCCTCTTCAGACTGGGTGATATCTGGCCATTCTTCCCAATTATCCTAGTTCTAACTTTCCTCTTTTTGTCCATTCACAGCCATTACCAAAAAGTGGCAAAACAACTACGACTCTACGAAGGAATTGAAAAGCGCACTTACGACGGCAATCTTGTCCTTGTCCTAGTAGGAAATGTTACTCGAGTAAGTGTTGGAGCCATTAACTACGCTCAAAGTATCGGTGACGAAGTGTTGGCCATGCACATTTCTACTAAAGAAACGGCCGAAAAAGACCAAGAAATTCTTCAGGAATTTGCCGATTACTTCCCAAATATCACTCTGAAGAATATCAATACTAGCTACCGCGACATCATCACCCCTAGCGTTAAGTATGTCAAACGAATCGCCCAAGAAGCTAAGCAAAAAAACTACACTGTTACAGTCCTTGTCCCACAGTTTATCCCTAACAAGCCTTGGCAAAATATCCTGCACAATCAAATGAGCCTCAAACTAAAATACGCTCTCAGATGGCATGAAGACGTCGTTATCGCTAGCTACTCTTATCACTTAAAAGAATAAACAAAAACTCAAAATCAGTAACTTATATCTGGTTTTGAGTTTTTTGTATGTGACCTTTTAAACGAGCCCTCCATGAATTTCATCTGAAATGACCGATTTCAAGGACAATGCACCCTTTAAGATAAAAAGAAAAGTCAGTAGACTCGAGTTCCTACTGACTTCTTTGTTGAATTCGTTTGGATTATGCAGCCAAAACTTTGCGTCCTTTACGACGACGAGCTGCCAATACGCGACGACCGTTTTTAGTTGACATACGGTTACGGAATCCGTGTTTGCGCGCACGACGAAGTTTACTTGGTTGATAAGTACGTTTCACGATGAATACCTCCTCATAGATTTTGTATTCGTTTAGCCGGCTATAAAGTGATCAGTTACTAAACATACTTTACTATTCTATCTGATTCTGACCTATTTGTCAATAGCTCTAAGGAAATGTTTCCTGCTTTTCCCTATGAAAGCCTTATCTACGATACTGACTCAAGAAACGTGTCATCTTTTCTTGGATTTGCGCTAATTCGTCCACACGAGGAAGGTAAACGATACGGAAATGGTCTGGTTCCTTCCAGTTAAAACCACGACCATGAACCAAGAGAACCTTTTCCTGCTTCAAGAAATCAAGAACGAACTGTTCATCATCATCAATGCGGTACATATTACGGTCAATTTTAGGGAAGATATAAAGACCCGCCTTAGGCTTGACTGCAGATAAACCTGGAATATCTTGAATGGCATTATAGATAAAGTTTCTTTGCTCGTAAATCCGTCCACCAGGGAGGAGCAATTCATCCACTGACTGGTGCCCACCTAGTGATGTTTGTACGACTTGCTGGGCCAAAACGTTGGAGCAAAGGCGCATATTTGACAGCATATTGAGCCCTTCGATATAACCCTTGACATGGTGCTTAGGACCAGACAAGACCATCCAGCCTACACGAAAACCAGCGATACGGTGAGATTTTGACAGACCATTCATGCTGACACAGAAAACATCAGGTGCCAAGCTCGCCACAGGCGTATGCACATGCCCATCCATCACCATGCGGTCATAAATCTCATCCGCAAAGATAATCAAATCGTTTTGACGAGCAATCTCAATAATCTCCAACAAGAGTTCCTTAGGATAAAGGGCTCCAGTTGGGTTGTTCGGATTGATAAGGACGATTGCCTTGGTATTGGAAGTAATTTTTGACTTAATATCGTCAATATCTGGGTACCATTCTGCAGCCTCATCACAGATATAGTGAACGGCATTTCCCCCAGCTAGGCTGACCGCGGCTGTCCAGAGAGGATAGTCTGGCATAGGCACCAAGACCTCATCGCCATTATCCAAAAGCCCTTGCATGGACATAACAATCAGCTCACTGACACCATTTCCAAGGTAGATATCATCAATGTCCACATTAGGGAATTTCTTCAGTTGGCAATACTGCATGATAGCCTTACGCGCTGAAAAAATACCCTTGGAATCAGAGTACCCTTCACTATCACGCGCATTCATAATCAAGTCATGAATGACCTCATCTGGCGCTGTAAAGCCAAATTCTGCTGGATTTCCTGTATTCAGACGTAAAATCTTTTCTCCGTTTGCTCGCATCCGCATAGCTTCTTCCAAAACAGGGCCACGGATATCATAAGCAACATGCTCTAACTTACTAGACTTATTATATTCTTTCATCTTGTTTCCTCAATTCATCGAGATAGTAACATTATACCACTAGAAAGGGATTGCGACAAGTTTCCTGAAATGAGCAAGCAAAGAAAAAAAATCACAACGACTAGGTTCTCACCGTCTAAACAACTAGAATACAGAAGTATTTTCTCACATACCAAAAGACAAACCTAGAAAGATCAGCGCTATAAAAGAGTCATACAAAAGATTAAACATGAGAAAGAGGCCCCACGTGACCAAATAGTCCAAGCGACCACTTCTCTTTGCAATCACAAATAAAATGATGTCGTAGACTAGGTGAAAGAGAAGAAATCCAATAAAACCTGGATAGAGAACGGACACGACTCTCTCCAGTTGCCAAAGCATCACTACTTCTCCTACAAGCGACGAAAGGATAATTCCATGATAAAGAAAACTTATTTTTTTAGAAGCTTGAACAGTTCCTTTCATACTTTCTCATCCCCTTTACTGTGTTTCCTACTAGCTCGTTTTCTTTTATTGTAACATATCTCCACCAAATCGAATCTCCGATAATATTTATTTAAATATGATTTTTACTTTACTTCTTTAGTGAAAAGGGTTACAATAACAGTAAGAAAATTTCAGGAGGTTTCATTATGGCACAACGTTACCAAAATGTTATGGTCGCAATTGATGGTTCTAAAGAAGCGGACTTGGCTTTCGTTAAAGGTGTTTACACTGCTCTACGCAACGAATCCAAGCTCACCATTGCCCATGTTATTGACACACGCGCTCTTCAAAGCGTGTCTACCTTTGATGCTGAAGTTTACGAAGAACTCCAAGTCGACGCTGAAAGTCTGATGAAGGAGTACGAAAAGCGCGCAAGAGATGCTGGCGTAACCGATATTCACATCGTCATCGAAATGGGAAATCCAAAAACCCTCCTTGCTCGTACTATTCCAGACGCAGAAAATGTTGACCTGATTCTCGTTGGTGCAACAGGGCTCAATGCCTTTGAACGCCTCTTGGTTGGCTCTTCATCTGAGTACATTCTCCGCCATGCAAAAGTCGATTTGCTGGTCGTGAGAGAAAGTGAAAAAACATTGTAATCATTAAAAAAGGGAGCCTCTGGCTCCTTTTTGTTTCTATTTTTTTCTTTCTTTATGTCGCTCATAAGCTTTAAACTGACGTTGTAGTTCCTGTCGGATGGCAGGTTCTGGAGCATATTTTTCTTCCCAGTCATCTGGCTTTAAAATCTTGTGTGTAACTGGGTCAAAATGAGCTTTTCCATCAGGGAAAACCTTCCCCATATTCGCTTCATGGACAATATCAAAAATGCGTTCTGGGTCTACTCCCATCAAAACAAAACTACCGTATGTAAAATACAGTGTGTCAATCAAAGCATCCACTTGACCGACCAAGTTTTGCTTAGCAGGTGTCTTTTTCGCCACTTTCTCTGCCGCTTTATCAAGTGCCTCATGCATGCTTGCAAGGGAGTCTTGGAATTCTTCCTCCGAAGAACTTGCTGCGCGAACAAACTCTACTAATTCTTCAATTTTAAAGTCTGCGCGGTGGGTTGCACCTTCAACATCCCATGCCTGTGGCTCTTCTTGAGTTCGTTCATCCATCATGTGGTGGAAGGTCTTGACCTTATTAAAGTGGTAGTCTCGACTGACAAACACTTTTTCTGAAGCCAAAACACCAAAGTGCTCGAGCGCCTTGTGGATACCATCTTGTTGATTACTTGCCGTAATATGCTTGGCAACTTCTTTGACACTGCTACTGCCATTTCCCATAGCAACCGACATACCAACGCCCGCCAACATTTCCAGATCGTTGTCTGAATCACCAAAGGCCATGACTTGGTTGAGATCAAAACCATATTCTTTCCCGACTCGGCGAATGCCTTCTAGTTTGGAATTTCCTTGGTTAATGATATCTGCTGCAAAAGGATTGCTTCGAGTTAATTTCAAGTCGTCAAAATCACTTGCTACCTTCTCAGATTCTTCTGGCGTCATCAGCATCAAAACTTGATAAATGGGTTGATTAATCAAGTTAAGCAAGTCGTCTTCCTTTTGAGGAACTGCCTTGCTGACCATCCGATTAAAAGAGCGACTAACAGTTCTTGTCAGCACAGTCGGAATAAAACGACTAACCAGTTGAGAAAAGGACCCGAGACCAAATGACATAATTTTCGAACCAACAACGGCATGCTCGGTTCCAAGAGCGATTTCTTTACGCTCCTTTTTAGCGTAAGCAATCAGTTGACGCAGGCTTGACTTAGCAATCGGACTCGCAAAGAGCACCTTTTCTTTATTAAAAATGTATTGGCCATTGTAGGTCACCGCAAAGTCTAGGTCTAAGTCTTCCATCAATTCCTTGACAAAAAACGGCCCTCGTCCTGTCGCTACTCCAACAAGCACTCCTTGCTCTTTGACAATCTTAATCGCGTCCTTAGTGGATTTCAAAACACTCTTGCGATCGTTGACTAGCGTTCCATCGATATCAAAAAAAACAGCCTTGACTTCCATCCTGTCCCATTCTCCCCTTTTGTGTTACAATGATTATACCACATTTCAGAAAGAGTGACTAAATCATGCCTAAGAAAATCCTTGTTTTACATACAGGTGGGACTATTTCCATGCAAGCAGACGCCACTGGTGCCGTTGTAACTAGTCAGGACAATCCCATGAACCATGTGTCCAATCCTCTTGAAGGGATTGAGGTTCATGCCCTAGACTTTTTTAATCTTCCAAGCCCTCATATCAAACCCAAGCATATGCTTGCACTCTATCATAAGATTAAAGAGGAAGCTGATAACTACGATGGAGTTGTCATCACACATGGTACAGATACCTTAGAAGAAACAGCTTACTTCCTTGATACCATGAAAATCCCGCCCATCCCCATCGTTCTAACAGGGGCCATGCGTAGTTCAAACGAACTTGGTAGCGATGGTGTTTATAACTATCTGAGCGCTTTGCGAGTTGCCAGCGATGACAAAGCAGCCGACAAGGGTGTGCTGGTCGTCATGAACGACGAGATCCACGCAGCCAAGTATGTTACCAAAACTCATACGACCAATGTCAGCACCTTTCAAACCCCAACACATGGACCACTTGGCCTCATCATGAAGCAAGAAATCCTCTACTTCAAAACGGCTGAACCTCGTGTCCGGTTTGATCTTGAGCATATTCAAGGTCTGGTTCCCATCATCTCAGCCTATGTAGGTATGACAGACGAGCTAATTGATATGTTAGACTTGGAACAGCTGGATGGCTTAGTCATTCAGGCCTTTGGAGCAGGCAATATTCCCAAAGAAACAGCTCAAAAGCTGGAAAATCTCCTCCAAAAAGGGATTCCAGTCGCCTTGGTCTCACGATGCTTTAATGGCATTGCTGAACCTGTCTACGCCTACCAAGGTGGAGGGGTACAGTTGCAACAAGCTGGTGTTTTCTTTGTCAAAGAACTCAACGCTCAAAAAGCGCGCCTCAAATTATTAATTGCCCTTAATGCTGGACTAAAAGGACAGGCTTTGAAAGACTATATGGAAGGATAAACCTCTTCTCTAGAACGCAAAATCAGGAAATCTTCGCGATTCCCTGATTTTTTCTATTTACGTTTTCGTGTAGAGCGACGTTCTGTCAAACCATGAGGCAAGAGAACTTCACGTTCTTCCAACTCTTCCTTATGCATAATCTTAGTCAACATACGCATGCTGATAGCACCTAGATCATAAAGAGGTTGGGCAACTGTCGTCAAGTTTGGACGAGTGAATCGTGCAATCTGAGAGTCATCTGTCGTAATGATTTCAAACTCTTCCGGCACAGATACGCCATGGTCAGCCAAACCATTCAACACACCTGCTGCCAATTCATCACCTGTTACAACTGCGGCTGTAGCTTGTGATGAAATCAAGCGTTCTGCCAAGGCATAACCATCGTCATAGCTGTATTTTGATTCAAAGACCAATCCCTCGCTATAAGAATGTCCTGCTTTTTTCAAGGCTTCCTTGTAACCGATCAAACGAACCTTGCCATTGATATCATCGACGAGTGGTCCACTCACAAAAGCAATTTTCTCATTTTCTTTGAGAAGGTAACTCACAGCATCAATCGTTGCTTGTTTGTAGTCGATATTGACACTTGGAAGTTGGTGTTCGACATCCACAGTACCAGCAAGAACAACCGGTGTCCGTGAACGAGAAAACTCTGAACGAATCTTTTCAGTCAAGTGATAGCCCATAAAGATAATCCCATCGACTTGTTTTGAAAAGAGAGTGTTAACCACTGAAACTTCCTTTTCATCATCCTCATCACTATTTGCAAGGACAATGTTATACTTGTACATTTCAGCAATGTCGTCAATCCCCTTAGCAAGCGTTGAGAAATAACCATTGGTAATGTTAGGAATCACAACTCCGACTGTCGTTGTTTTCTTACTAGCCAAACCACGAGCGACCGCATTTGGACGATAGTCCAAGCGTTCAATCACTTCGAGGACTTTTTTTCGAGTGTTCTCTTTAACATTCTTGTTGCCATTAACGACACGGCTAACTGTTGCCATTGAAACTCCTGCTTCACGGGCAACGTCATAAATCGTTACTGTATCATCTGTGTTCATTCCGTTTCCTTTCTATATTGAAAATTTCGCTTTCACGCATCTGCTTACTCCATTTTATCACTTATTGTAAACACTTTCAAGTATTTTTTAGAGAAACTTTGAAAAAATTTCACAGTTTATTCCCATTTTGAAAAAACAAGCAGAATTCCTTGATTTTTCAGCTTTTTTACTGTATGATAAGAAAAATAAAAGGAGGAAGGAAACATGGCTTTTACAAATACACAGAGACGTTCCGCCAGTTTTGGTGTTGTGACCAGTCTACCCGACGATGTTATCGACTCTTTATGGTTCATTATCGATCATTTTTTGAAAAATGTCTTTGAATTAGAAGAAGAACTTGAGTTTCAACTGCTCAACAATACGGGGACCATTACCTTCCATTTCTCTAGTCAAAACCTTCCGACTAGCATCGATTTTGATTTCAATCATCCTTTCGATCCCCTTTACCCTCCTAGGGTCCTTGTTTTAGACATGAATGGTAAAGAAACTATCCTCCTTCCTGAAGAAAATGACCTATTTTAAAAACTCTAGCTTCTTGGCGTAAACTGCTGAGGAACTAGAGTTTTCTTTTTCTAATAAATGGAGCGACTAACAACTAGACCATTGGGTTTTGTGTACTCTAAATCAAGGTAATCCTGATAAGTCCCTGGCACAATGAAACCTTGAGGACTCAATATATCAGTTCCAGCTTTTCCCACGATAGAGTCTGCCAGCAAAACACAATTGGTACTGAGAACAAAGTAGGTCTTAAACTCAGATGAGCTGAATTTATAGAGGGTCGCATCTGCTTCCTCTTTTAGTTGGTAAGAGTAGGTGTGCTTTACCTCTCCCTCTCTTCTTTTCATCAACTGCGAGCTTGGTTCCCAAGGAATTAACAGGTCTTCTATCTCCGATAAACGAGCTTGGATAGCTGTTTTCTGTTGGTCCGTCAAACTCAGACCGTAAGCAAACAAGGTCTTCTGACTTTCCCTCTTGCAGAGTTCAATGTATTTTTCCCGATTGGCCTTAAACAGAACACCGTCTCCGACCATGCCAAATAAACGCTCCGAGTGGGGATCATAGGAACCATAGGAAATAACTATCCCTTGATAACAAATATCCACATGTCCCATAGCAAGGAAGAAAGAGGTTTCTGAGGTATGGACAAAAATTTCCAGATCAACTGTTTGATCGTTTTTTCTTTCTGAATGAACTTCTCCTTCTTGACTTTCATGATTTGCCAGCCACTCATTTAGTTTGCGCAAGGTGCTGATAGGGATCAGCGCTGTCACAAAGATTGGCAGAGTCATTCGCATTCGTCGTTTCAGCTTGGGATTGTTTTCTATCCTTTCAAAAAAGAAACCGTCCCGGAGGCTACTGGCTCCTAGCATGAGCAAGTAAAATCCAAGCAAGAACAATTCAAAATTCGCTGCATCGTGAAACGGAGAGATGCTATAAAGACCGAATCCTATCATCCATACAGCATCGAAGAGATGATGGAGCCGAGGATGAATAGCATTTTTTCGATAGAGAGACCATGTCACAAGACTAATGATGCCCGTAAACAGCTGATAGCTCGCAATGATAAAGACCAAGAGATAGAGGGCAAGGTCTTGCAAGATGATAGAGTCAAACACCAGAGCCGCAACCACCAGCTTGCCCAAGGTTACAAAGATATTTTCCCGACGTTTTTTATCTTGAAACCAGCGAGTCAACAAGTGCCAAACTGCTGACAAGGAAAAGTAGCCCATCAGCAACTGGTACCCCATTCGCGGAATAACTTGTCCAAATCGGATCAAGAGAAGCCCTAAAACAATAGCAAGTAGTCCCTCCCCGATACTCTTCCACTTGCTATAGGTCTCGGAAAGCTTAGGCATTTCCTTGCTCCAACTGGTCAACCAAGTAACGAATTGGTTGCTTTAGGATTGGATGAATAAAATGGGGAGCTATTTCCACTAACGGCTCAAGAACAAAGAGGCGTTCTGCTATATAAGGATGAGGCAAGATGAGCTCGTCTGTATAGATGACTTGGTCCTCCACAAAGAGCAAGTCCAAATCAATCAAGCGAGGCCCCCAATGCACTTCTCTCACCCGTCCCATTTCTGACTCAATGGCTAATAATGTTTGTAACAAGACTGGTGCTGGTAGCCAGGTTTCTACTTCAATCACCTGATTGGCAAAGCTATCTTGTTCCACACCACCCCAAGGCTTTGTCGCCAAGACACTGGACTCTTTGAGAATATGGATACCTCGAGCTCGCAGTTTGTCAATAGCTTGTTCCAAGTTTGCTTGCTTATCCCCCATATTGCTTCCCAGAGCGATAAAGGCCCGTTGTTTGCGACGGCGAATGGTCACCGAGCAGGTATCCAATGGTAAATGCACTGGAGCCCATGGTTTTTTTAGTTTCAACTCAATCTCTTGGACAAGAGGATAAGTCTCAAAGGTACGTTCAACTAGTTTGTAGGCTACCGTTTCAATCAAATCCTCAGTGCTTTCCTGAAACCAAGTCGTCCACTGCTGACACAATTCTCCGTAATGGACAGAAGCTGTCAAATCCAATTCTGTTGCCGCCTGGGTCATATCATAAGATAAGCTTGCGGAAATAACAAACTTCTGCCCCAATTCCTTCTCACTAGGGAAAAGACCATGATAGGCAAAAATTTCCAAATCTTTAATCTGCAGTTGATCCATAACTTGTCCTTTCTAGAAAAATCCGCCCAAAGCGGATTCTTTTTATAGTCCCATTAAACGATAAGCCTGATCTCTTAGGTCCTTATCTGTTTCAAATAGACCACGAGCTACTGTCGTCAAGGTTGCCGTTCCTGGCTTTCTGACACCACGCATGCTCATACACATATGTTCCGCCTCAATGACAACAAAGGCTCCCTTGGCCCCCAGATAGTCCATCAAGGCATCGGCCACTTCAATATTCAACCGTTCTTGAATCTGTGGTTTTTTAGAATAAACTTCAACCGTACGAGCTAGCTTGGACAAGCCTGCTACACGTCCATCTGGAATGTAGGCAATGTGCGCTCTCCCATAAAATGGCAAGAAGTGGTGCTCACACATAGTATGGAAAAAAATATCCTTTTCCACTACCATATTGTCATCAATAATCTCAAAGGATTTTGACAGGTGTTCCTCAGCAGTTTGGCCAAGACCTGAAAAAATCTCTTGGTACATACGGGCTACGCGAGCAGGTGTTTCCTGCAAGCCCTCGCGGTTAGCATCCTCACCGACAGCCTCGATAATCATTTTTACAGCCGTTTCAATCTTTTGTGTATCCATTCTCGTTCTTCCTCTCCATCAGATAGGCTCTCACTTGGCTCAAGAAATACAAGGAACCTGTGACAATCCTAACTGTTTGTTTCTCTTCATTTTTATTTGTCAATTTCTGCTCTAGAAAATCCTGCCAACTTTGGTAATTGAGATTTCTAGACTTGGCTGTCCCTTTCAACACGCTTTCATCCGTCGCCCGACTATCATCAAAATAAGTCAGAGTCAGCTGGCTATCCGGCACCGTTTCTAGCAAATCCAGCATATCCTTCAAAGCCTTGGTTTTAATACACGTAAAGAGGATTTCCTTATGATAATCCGCAAAGCGTTCTTGCAAGGTTGCTAATAAAGCCTTGATAGCATGAGGATTGTGGGCCCCATCCAAAAGCAACAAGGGGTCGCTAGACACGACCTCCAAACGCCCTGGCCATCTGGTCTCTTTCAAAGCTTGAGCAATTAAGTCATTACTTGCTAACTCTCGCCCAGTCTCCTGGCAATAAGTGTCTAGGAGGGCAAGCGCCATCCCCGCATTCTCTATCTGATGCAAGCCAAGCAGACCTGTTTGAAAACGACCTTGTCTGACAGAACTGGTATAATCAAAGATTTCGCCTGTCACCACACTCTTTTGGTAACTGACCTGATAATCTTTCCCATATCGTATTCTCGGTGCTTCTTTCCCTTCCGCAATGCGGTCAATAACAGCCAAGGCTTCTGAAGCAATGCGACCTGTCACCAAAGGAATGCCTTGTTTGATAATACCAGCCTTCTGTTCTGCTATGGCCTCTATAGTATCACCAAGTAGAGCTACATGGTCCAAGCCAATAGTCGTAATTCCTGTCAGGACGGGCTGACAGACATTGGTGCTATCCAGAAGTCCACCCATGCCGACTTCCATGATGGCCACATCAACTTTTTCAGCAGCAAAATAATCATAGGCTAGGGCAGTGATAATCTCAAACTCGGTCGTTCCTTGTAAAACAGCGCTCTTCTCCCCCTCAAGCAAAGACTCATAGTCTGCCATGAGAGCTTCTAGTCTAGCCTCGGGGATAGATTCCCCATTGATGCTAATCTGATCTGTATAATGAATGAGATAGGGCGAGCTGAACACCCCTACTCTCAGGCCTAGCTTTTCCAGCATCTCTTTCAAAAAAGCAATGGTCGAACCTTTACCATTTGTTCCGCCGATATGGATAACCTTGAGTTTGAGATGGGGATTGCCACGTAAAGCTAGGAGTTCTACCATTCGCTCCAAACCAAAATGTGGTTGGTCCGTCCGATAGTGGGCAATCCACTGATTGTTTTGAATTTCGTTCATCTTACTTATATTGTTTTAAATCTAGATTTTCTGCATCATCTGCCAAACGAATAGCGGAGGCAATTTCAACTGCCATCCTGTGACTGGCTACATCGTGCACGCGTACCACTTCCACACCCTGTCTCGCAGCGATACTGGTTACATGAGCCGAAGCTGTGTCTCGATTGCGGAAACCAAGTTCGGTCTCAGGATTAACTTCAAAGCCATTTTCTTCAAGGATATTGATGACAAACCGCTTACGCGACACTCCAAGAAAGATTGGATAGCCCTTCTGATGGAGTTTATCCAGATCCCGTAAAAGAAGCAAATTTTCTTTCTTGGTCAGACCAAAGCCGATTCCTGAATCCAACAGGATATTTTCTTGTGCGATTCCAGCTTCGTCCGCTCTCGATAGGGCTCTGTCAAAGAAAGCCTCCATCAAGTCTTCAATTGGCATTTTTTCAAAGTCAGCTAACTCTTTTTCTGTAAAGGTTTGACCAAAACCAAAATGAGGGAAGATGAGCGAGCTAGGGTGCTGAGGTCGCGCCATGACTGGATTAAACATAATGACTACTTTCGCACCAGCCTTAGCAACCACATCCGCCATTTTCTCATCACCCATAAGACCAGTGATATCATTAACTAGATTAGCACCAGCAGCCAAAGCAGCCTCTGCCACCTGGCTCTTCCAAGTATCGATAGAAATAAGGACATCATTTTCCTTACGAATTGCTTTAATCACTGGAACAACACGCTGGATTTCCTCTTCTATCTCAACATAGCTACTGCCCGGGCGAGGGCGAGTTGATTCTCCACCGATATCTAGCATGCTGGCTCCTTCTGCTATCAATTTACGAGCCTGCTGGAGTGCCTGCTCAAGAGCAAAAAATTGACCACCATCCGAAAAGGAATCTGGGGTTACATTGATAATTCCGCAAATAGCTGTCTTTGCATGATTTACTTTAGTTGACATAGGGTCACTCCTCAAGGTTTTTCACCACATTATTTCTCTATTTTACCATAAAAAGAAAAAGATGGATACGCAAGCATTCATCTTTTCCAAGTAGGCCAATGGTCTAGAATTATAGGCCCAGATTTCTACTAATCAATACTAATATAGCTATCAAACAAAAGGCTACACCATTGAGAATCATATGAAGCAAAATGGACATCTCCAAACGTTCTGTCTTATAGGCTGTCCAAGTTAGAACTGTTGACATCCCTCCATAAATAAGTACAGAAGGTAGATTGGTTGGAGTATGGAGTAAGGCAAAGACGATTGCACCAACAACAAAGCCAAGTTTTTCCTTACCTCGGAAGATTTTTTTAGGAATAATCCCACGACACAAAATTTCCTCACAAATCGGCGCAATCAAGACTAGTATGAAAAAAGTGGCAATCAAGGAACTATTTTCAACCAGACCGTTAATAGTTGATTGATTGCTAGTTGTCGTCTCATTCGTCATGCGAAGCAAAGCTGCACCAAACAAATTGTTAGCAAAAATCACTAGGTAACTCAACACCAAACGAGCCAAGTCTTTGGCCTTAAAAAAGGACAGATTAAAAGTAGCAAGTTGTGTTTTTCTAGCACCTAAAATAAAGACAGCCAAAATAACAATGGATAGGGCACCGACTAAGAGCCCTGACTGTAAAAGAGGAAATTGTTTAGAAGCTAGCCAAAAAGATAGCCCTAAAGGAACTTGCGCTAGAATTAAAGCCACTAAAAGGATGAGGACCCACATTCCTCTGTTCAAAATCTCTTGCCAAATTGTCTTATCTTTCATGATGTACCTCCTTATAAGAAAAAGGGGAGACTCCCCTTTTTCTATTATACCATTTATAGCGCCATACTGATATAGTTAAGGATAAACAAGGCATCCAAAATCCAAATCATTACGTGCACATCCTTGGCTTGACCTTTGACAACTTTTGTCAAGGTGTATGTCAAGAAACCAACAGCAATCCCTTGTGTGATAGAGTAGCTGAATCCCATAAAGATAGATGTGAAGAAAGCAGGAACCGCTTCAGCCATATCATCCCAAGGGATATTTTTCAAGTTAGAAAGCATCATGATTCCGACGATGATCAAAATTGGTGCTGTTGCAGCTGTCGGAACAATCGCTAGAAGTGGGCTAAAGAAGCTAGATAGAGCAAAACAGATTGCAACCACTAGGGCTGTCAACCCAGTACGTCCACCAGCGCCAATACCCGCCGCAGACTCAACATAGGTTGTAACGTTTGAAGTACCTGCAATGGCACCTACTGAAGTTGCCACCAAGTCAGAGTAAAGAGCCTTGTCCAATTTAGCGGACTCATGGTTTTCCCCACTTGTCGCAACGATACCAACTTTTTCACCAGTACCGATAAGAGTACCGATTGTATCAAAAATATCTGTTAGTGAGAAGGCAAGAATAGCCATCAAGGTTTCTGGTAAACGTGAAGTGTTTGAAATCAAAGATCCTAAACCTTCTGAACCAAGAGCGGCACCAAACAAAGTTCCTAAATCATTAACCGCTGATGAAAGATTGTTGCTAGCAAAGTCAATCCCTGATAATTTGACAACACCAACAGCAATGGCAAGGACAGTCGTTGTTAAAATAGAGAGAATGATTCCGCCTTTGATGCCTTTAACAACAAAGAAGATGGTAATAGCCAGACCTGCAAGAGCCACCAATACTGCTGGAGTATTGAAGTCTACCAATCCTGGAACAGCTGCTGAGTTTGCAGTAAGTGCAGCTTGAGCCTTGTCCGCTCCTTCACCTGCTACCGTATAAGTACCTGGATCGATTGAGAATTTCAAGAGACCAGCATTCTTAATTCCAACATAGGCAAGGAAAACACCAATACCAGCCGAAATAGCTGAACGAAGTGTTGTAGGAATAGACTCAATGATCATTTTACGAACATTTGTTAAGGTAATAATCAGTGAAATAATTCCACAAATGAAGACCATACCAAGAGCTTCTTTCCAAGTATAGCCCATCCCAAATACAACTGTAAATGTGAAGAAGGCATTTAGTCCCATACCTGGTGCTTGTGCGTATGGCAAATTAGCATAGAAAGCCATCATCAAGGTACCGACTACAGAACCGATAATCGTTGCCAAGAACACACCTTGAACAGGCATACCCGTTTGGGAAAGCATTTGAGGGTTTACAAAGAGAATATAACTCATTGCAAAGAATGTTGTTAAACCAGCAAGCACCTCTGTACGGACATCTGTCCCGTGCTCTTTTAGTTTAAATAGTTTGTCCATTTTTAATCTCCTTTTGTTTTTTACGAACAATATTAGTATTATATCATTTATCATTCACCTTTTCAATATATTTGTTTGATTTATTTAATAAATCAAAGCAACTGTAGTTTTTGTTCTTATCTGCTTTTCTTCCTTCTTTTTGATATAATAGAAGACATCTTATCTGGAAACGACTAGGAAGGTTTATATGACTAAAAAAATTATCGCAGTCGATTTGGACGGAACCCTGCTGAATAGTGAAAGCAAGCTCTCCGATTTCACCAAAGAGACGATCAAAAAAATTTCAGAAAAAGGGCACCATGTCATCATCACGACAGGCCGTCCGTATCGTATGGCAAAAGATTTCTACCGTGAACTAGAATTGCATACTCCCATGATTAACTTTAATGGTTCTCTTACCCATCTACCAGGACAGACTTGGGCGCATGAAAAGTGCTTGACCTTGGATAAAAAATACCTTTTGGACATGGTCCAACGCAAAGAGGATATCCAAGCTGACTTTATTGCTGGAGAATACCGTAAGAAATTCTACATTACAGCTCCTAATAAAGAAATCGCAGATCCAAAATTATTTGGTGTGGAAAATTTCCAACCAGAAAATCAATTCAAGCCTGAACTGGTGACCAAGGACCCCAACTGCATCCTCTTGCAAACAAGAGCTGAGGATAAATACGCTCTGGCAGACGAGATGAATCGTTTTTATCAACACCAACTATCCATCAATACTTGGGGAGGCCCCCTCAACATCCTCGAGTGTACTCCCAAAGGGGTAAACAAGGCCTTTGCTCTAGAGTACTTGCTCAATGTGATGAATCGTGATAAAAAAGACTTAATCGCCTTTGGTGATGAGCATAATGACACTGAAATGTTGGCATTTGCAGGCAAGGGATATGCTATGAAAAACGCCAATCCGGACTTGCTTCCCTATGCAGACGAACAACTTCCTCTGACCAACGAAGAAGATGGAGTTGCCCACGCTTTACAAAATTTATTCCTATAAAAGGGAAGATTGCATGGTCGCAATCTTTCCTTTTTGTTTTCATTCTGTTTTCACAAAAGCACCTCGTTTTCTGTATTTTTATATTAAATTTTCTATTACCATTTTCATTTATCTCTCAAAAACATTGATATATTAATATTTTTAAAAAGTCATTCTATGAAAACTTTTACATCTTTTTAGAAAAAGTAGTTGATTTTTATATGAAAACGGTTTATACTTAAAGTTAGGCTTAAAGTTTTCTTAAACATACAGTCAAACATTTTATAAGGAGGAATGACAATAATGAGTATCGGAATCATTATTGCGAGCCACGGCGAATTTGCTGCGGGTATTCATCAGTCAGGATCTATGATCTTTGGTGAACAAGAAAAGGTTCAAGTTGTAACCTTTATGCCAAATGAAGGTCCAGATGACCTTTACGCTAAATTCAACAACGCTGTGGCTGCATTTGACGCAGAAGATGAGGTTCTAGTATTGGCTGACCTTTGGAGTGGATCTCCATTCAACCAAGCTAGCCGCGTAATGGGAGAAAATCCAGAACGTAAGTTTGCCATCATCACAGGACTGAACTTGCCGATGTTGATCCAAGCCTACACAGAGCGCCTTATGGACGCGAATGCAGGTGTGGATAAAGTCGCTGCGAATATCATTAAAGAAGCCAAAGATGGCATCAAGGCTCTTCCAGAAGAGCTTAACCCAGTTGAGGAAGTTGCAACTACTGCAGCTGCTCCAGTTGCCCAAGCTGCTATTCCAGAAGGAACAGTTATCGGTGACGGTAAACTGAAAATCAACCTTGCTCGTCTAGACACTCGTCTCCTTCACGGTCAGGTTGCCACTGCTTGGACTCCAGATTCAAAAGCGGATCGTATTATCGTTGCTTCAGACAACGTTGCAAACGACGATTTGCGTAAAGAATTGATCAAACAAGCAGCTCCAAACGGAGTAAAAGCCAACGTTGTCCCAATTCAAAAATTGATCGACGTTGCAAAAGACCCACGTTTCGGCGAAACTCATGCCCTTATCTTGTTTGAAACTCCACAAGATGCACTTCGTGCTATCGAAGGTGGCGTACCAATCAAGACCCTTAACGTTGGTTCTATGGCTCACTCAACAGGTAAAACAATGATCAACAACGTTTTGTCTATGGACAAAGAAGACGTTGCAACCTTTGAAAAAATGCGTGACCTCGGTGTTGAATTTGACGTACGTAAAGTACCAAACGACACGAAAAAAGATTTGTTTGACTTGATTAAGAAAGCAAACGTTCAATAATGTTAATCTGTTTCGAGCATTTTTGAAAACAGGATTAAATACTTTATTAAAACTAAATAGAAAAGGAATAAAACCATGTCAGATATTTCAATCATTTCTGCTATCTTGGTTGTAGTTGTTGCCTTCCTTGCAGGTCTTGAAGGTATCCTCGACCAATTCCAATTCCATCAACCAATCGTCGCATGTACCCTTATCGGACTTGCAACTGGTAACCTCGAAGCAGGTGTTATGCTTGGTGGATCTCTTCAAATGATCGCCCTTGGTTGGGCAAACATCGGAGCTGCCGTAGCTCCTGACGCTGCTCTTGCATCTGTTGCTGCAGCAATCATCTTGATCAAAGGTGGAAACTTTACTACTGAAGGTATCGCTGTTGCAACTGCAACAGCTATCCCTATTGCCGTAGCTGGACTTTTCTTGACAATGATTGTTCGTACAATCTCAGTTGTCTTGGTTCACTCAGCTGATGCTGCTGCTAAAGACGCAAACTTTGCTGCCGTTGAACGCGCTCACTACTTTGCTCTTGTTCTTCAAGGTCTTCGTATCGCAATCCCTGCAGCCTTCCTTATCGCTATCCCAGCTTCTGCTGTCCAAGATGCTCTTAAATTGATGCCAGAATGGTTGAACGGTGGTATGGCTGTCGGTGGTGCTATGGTCGTTGCCGTTGGTTACGCTATGGTTATCAACATGATGGCAACTCGTGAAGTATGGCCATTCTTCGCAATCGGTTTCGCTCTTGCAGCGATTTCACAATTGACTTTGATTGCCCTTGGTGTCATCGGTGTTGCCCTTGCCTTCATCTATCTTAACCTTTCTAAACAAGGTGGAAACGGTGGCGGAGGAGCTGCGACTTCTAACGACCCAATCGGTGATATCCTAGAAGACTACTAGAAAGGGGAACAATCATGGCTGAAAAAATTCAATTAACAAAATCAGATCGTCGAAAAGTTTGGTGGCGTTCACAATTCCTTCAAGGTTCTTGGAACTATGAGCGTATGCAAAACTTGGGTTGGGCTTACTCATTGATTCCAGCTATCAAAAAATTGTACACTACTAAAGAAGAACAAGCCGCTGCTCTTGAGCGTCACCTTGAGTTCTTCAACACTCACCCATACGTAGCTGCTCCTATCATGGGGGTTACGCTTGCACTTGAAGAAGAACGCGCTAACGGTGTTGAAATCGATGACGCGGCTATCCAAGGGGTTAAGATCGGTATGATGGGACCTCTTGCTGGTATCGGTGACCCAGTATTCTGGTTCACAGTTCGTCCTATCCTTGGTGCTCTTGGTGCATCACTCGCTGCAACTGGTAACATCGTTGGTCCCCTTCTCTTCTTCTTTGGATGGAATATAATCCGTATGGCCTTCCTATTGCAAACACAAGAGTTTGGTTACAGGGCTGGATCTGAAATCACTAAAGACATGTCTGGTGGTATCTTGAAAGACATCACTAAAGGGGCATCTATCCTTGGTATGTTCATCCTTGCCGTTCTTGTACAACGTTGGGTATCTATCAACTTTACTGTGAACCTTCCAGGTAAACAATTGGCTGAAGGAGCTTACATCAACTTCCCAGAAGGTGCTGTTACTGGTGCTGAATTGAAAGGAATTCTTGCTGATGCACTTGGAGGATTGAGCCTAGATAAGATTCAACCACAAACCCTTCAAGGTCAGTTGAACTCATTGATCCCAGGATTGATGGGACTTCTCCTTACTTTCCTTTGCATGTCGTTGCTTAAGAAAAAAGTATCTCCAATCCTAATCATCCTTGCTCTCTTTGCAGTAGGTATCGCAGCTCGTTACTTCGGTATCATGTAAACCATCGAGAATATAAATAAAAAAGAATCAGGTAATAAACCTGATTCTTTTTGTGTATCAACTTTTTCTTCTAGTCAGATAATGCAAGCCTCCAATCACCACTGCTAGGATGGCTACATAGACGACTTGGGTAGTTTCTAAAGGCACAGACGCTCCTTGCAGGATAAAGGTATTGACAAGCAATCCAACAAGGGCTGCAAGGCTCAAAAGTATGAGCAAGACTAGTTTGTATCGATTAAATGGCAGACTGACCTTGGCAACTAGGCACAGACCATTGATTAAAGCTAGTAGGAAGCAAATAAATTTGACCTGACCAGGGACAGTGATAAAGAAGTTCGTCAAGAGTACACTAGCGACTAGAATGCCACCACCAATCGCAGCATTGGTCAAAATATCTCGCATAAAATGTGTGCTGACCTTTTCTTTATTGGACTCAAAAGTTAGAAAGAAGGATGGAATCCCAATCGTAATGGCTGAAATGATTGTAAACTGAATGGGGATAAAGGCAAATTCCAAACCAAATACCACACTCAAAATGGCAAACACGATGGAGAAGAAGGTCTTTGTCAGAAAGAGAGAGGCTACCTTTTGGATGTTATTGATGACCCGGCGACCTTCCATCAAGATATCATAAAATACCGCAAAATCATCGGTCAAAAAAACAATATTGGATACACTTTTGGCTGCGCTAGTAGCACCATTCATAGCAAAACTGATAGCTGCTTTCTTGAGAGCCAGAACATCATTGACCCCGTCACCACTCATGGCAACTGTCTTACCCGCATTTTGCAAAATAGATACCATCTTTTGCTTCTGTTCAGGTGTAACACGTCCAAAGATTTCGTGTTCCAAGACCACTCTTTCAAAATCTTGTTCACTCACCTTGGTCATATCAATCGCACGGGCTTCTTCCTTAAAACCTGCCTTACGAGCCACCCCATATACAGCTACATGATTATCACCACTGATAATCTTCACTTCAACACCTTGAGATTCGAAATAGTCAAAGGTTTCCTTGGTATTGTCCTTAATCTCATCTGACAAAACGACGTGGCCTAGTAGTTCCATATTAGCTGGACTCGTAATCTGGTCCTTGCTATGAGCGAGTGTTAAGATTCGAAAACCTTGCTGTTTCAGATGCTCATAGTAGGCATCCATCGGCTGGGTAAAGCCTAGAAATTCATAGGCTCCGAAGAAATAGGTCCCACCATCTTTTACTTGAACAAAGGAATACTTGTTTTTGCTTGAAAAGGCACCGACTTCTTGAACTTCCCACTTTTTCTCACAGGTTAAGTAAGTCTTCAGAGCTCGGGAAGTTGCATTTTCATCGTCAAAATAGGCTAGATAAGAAGACAGTTTCTCTTCTACATTAGCATCCATTTCTTGAACCTTCATATTACCAGTCGTGATGGTACCTGTCTTATCAAAACAAAGAACATCTACTCGCGCTAAAGTTTCCACACAGTATAGCTCCTGCACCAGAACCTTCTTTTTAGCCAGCTTCATGGCCGCTACTGCTAGAGAAACGCTGACTAAGAGAATCAAACCCTCTGGAATCATGCCGACCAAGGCGCCTGAACTTCCCAAGACAATCTCAACATAAGACCGTCCTAGACTAAAACCTCTTACATAGAGCAGAATGGCAACTGGCACCAGCAAGATGGAAACGATTTTTAAAATCTTATCCATGTAATCGCGTAGTTGAGAAGGGTATTTTTTAAATTCCTTGCTGGATTTTGCGAGTTTGTTAATATAGCTATCTGGACCCACAGCCGTTGCCGTAACCAGACAAGTACCGCTGACGACATTACTTCCGCTCATCAGCTTGTCACCAACTGTTTTAAAGACCGAATCACTCTCACCAGTCAGCAAGGACTCATCCACTTCAATATTCCCTTCAAGGACTTCCGCATCAACAGGTACCTGGTCTCCCAGATTGAGATGCAGGTACTCCCCTAAAACAATATCCTCCGGATCAATCTCGATCGTTTGACCATCTCGATTGACCCTGTACTTACTCTTACCAAGCAAACTCAGCTTTTCCAAAGCATTTTTTGAACGCACTTCTTGGAAAATACCGATGGCTGTATTGATAGCAATCACACCTAAAAAGAGCATATTTTCGAATCGCAAGGTTGTGGCTACTAGAACTGCCAGAGCCAAGTTCATGGCATTAAAAAAGGTAAAAATATTTGAAACGACAATTTCCTTGGTTGTTTTGTAGGGTTTAATGTCGCTGATGTTTCGTTGGCGATCCTTGATGTCTTGACTGCTTAAATACTTCATTTCTACTCCGATATCCTTTTGTACTACTATAATAACACATATCTTTTTCTCTGTCACTTAAAGACTCAAAATAAGAAGAATTCCCTTGGCAGGCATCATCTATCGCCACTTTAAGAAGGACTTAAAAAGAGGCTAGGATTTTCCTAACCTCTTTTCTCTATGCTTTATTCTGCCAAGGCTCCCATTGGATCCCATGGTGCAAGTACGATTGGTTCTGCTTCATAGGCAGCTTGTTCTTCTGCTGTCAGCAATTCTTTGCGGACAACAATTTGATAGGTGTATTCGTCCATCCAAGCGTCTGAGGCAACAAAGTAACCATCTGCACCGACCTTGTCTCCCCATGAGTTTTCAACTTTCCACTTGGTTGACTTGCCATTTTCGTCCAAGTCCACACCTGTCAAGACCATGGCGTGGGTCATCAAGCTTTCGCTATAATCCAAACGTCCAGCCTTGTCTTGAGTGAGTTGGATATCCATGCTTGATTCAAAATCATAAACATCTGTCGCAAGGATTCCTGCTTTGCGGTTGCTGAGCTGGCCGACATCTGAACCAAACCAAACAGTTTCTCCTGTTTGCATTTGGGCAATCGCCAATTCTTTCAAGCGCTCCATTGGAACGTTGATGTAGCGAACTGCACGGCTACCAACCACATTCCCCAACATCTCAACTGTGTAAGATTTGCCGTAAGGCTTGTCAGCAGTTGGGGCATTGATAACAGAAACATAGTCCTCTAGAGGAAGATTGACATATTTCTTGTAAAATTCCTGTGGTGTGATTCCTTTTTCACTTTGGTAATTGTCATCCTTATCACGATAAGCAAAGTCAAATTTACGTGGTGGAAGTCCTAGTGACATAGCAAGGAAGTTAAAGATTTCTTGCAAGAGGTCTTCTTTCTTAGCTTGAACAGTTGCTTGGTCTGCACCAGAAGCGAGCAAGTCACGTAAGATTTGGGCATCTTGGCGAAGCAATTTGTTAAGGATGGCATTGAGCTCACGGCTGCTGCTAGATGAAACAGACTCAGGATAAACAGACTTAGGAACGACACCGTATTTCTCAAAGAGGGCCACTACCATATCCCATTGACCACCATCTTGTTGTGGAGTTTGGAGTAGGAAGCTAACCTTACGGCTCGTCAATTCTTGGTCTGCAGTCGCAATGACTTGCTCCAAGAACCAGTTTGATTTCTCATACTTGTCCCAGAAGAAGGTGTGGGCTTGTGACAACTCAAAGTTTTCCAGTTTGTATTGAGAGATGAGTTTGTGGCGGAAGGTGTTGAGAGCTGCAAACATCCAGCAACGACCAGATGCTTTCTGGTTAGTAACCTTGTCCTTGGTCAAATCCAATGAGAAAACAGGTGTATTGTCTACATGGCTTTGGCGACGTTCTAGAGCTGCAAAAATCCCATTGTGGCTGGCAGCATTTTCGATCGCTTGGTATTTGACATTTGCTTCATAGTTAGCAAATAGTTTATCAGTAAATGATTCTTGAATTGCGTTCATAGATTCCTCCTTTTATTCTACTGTCTATTATAACTCTTTTCACAAAGGAAGCAACTGAAAAACGAAAAAGGTAAGGACATTCTCCTCACCTTTTCTAACATAATCCAAACTAAGCAATACTAGCAAGGAGCTCCTCTAACTCCTCCTTGGTCAAGCGACGCCATTCTCCTCGTTCTAAGTTCTCATCCAAGACTAAAGTTCCCATAGTCAAACGTTGTAGGTCCACCACTTCCTTGCCACAGTAGGCCACCATACGCTTGACCTGATGGAACTTCCCTTCAGCAATGGTCACACGAACCAGACTTTGATTCTTTACTGAATCTAACGACACAATCTCCAGCTTAGCTGGCTGGCAGGTAAAGTCCTTGAGCGGAATGCCCTTGGCAAATGTCTCCACATCTTCTTGGGTCATAATACCTTTGACTTGAGCCAGATAGGTTTTATCCACATGACGTTTTGGTGAAAGAAGAACATGGGCAAGCTGGCCGTCATTGGTCAAAAGCAGGAGGCCATGCGTGTCAATATCCAAGCGCCCTACTGGAAAAACTTCCTTGGTCCGAGCAATATCATCCAACAAGTCCAACACTGTTCTGTGTTTAGAATCCTCAGTCGCTGAAATGACTCCTTGGGGCTTGTTCATCATGTAGTAGACAAACTCTTCATACTCCAGCACTTGGCCATCAAAGCGAATCTCATCTCTTTCTTCATTAATCTGCAGTTTAGCTGACTTTTCTTTTTTACCATTTACCGTCACGCGTCCAGCCTTGAGCAAGTTTTTAACCTCCGTCCGACTCCCTACAGCGCAGGCAGCTAAAAATTTATCTAATCTCATAGAACTATTATATCATACTCAAAAGGAGGCTGGTACAATGACCAACCTCCTTTTCGTTTCATACTCTTCAAAAATCTCTTCAAACCGCGTCAACGTCCATCTGCAACCTCAAAACAGTGTTTTGAGCTGACTTCGTCAGTTCTATACACAACCTCAAAGCAGTGCTTTGAGCAGCCTGCGGCTAGTTTCCTAGTTTCTCTTTGATTTTCATTGAGTATCAGATTTAAGAAATTAACTTCCTCGTCTCCAGAAAATAGCTAAGACAACCATAGCACCTAAAACAGCTGGAACAATAGCTATCCCCGCTAGGTTTGGACCCCAAGTCCCAAAGAGCAGGTGCCCCAAAGAAGCACCAATCCAGCCGAGAAACATTTTCCCAAAGCATCCCATACTTTCTCCACGATTGGTCAAAGCACCTGCCAAGAGTCCCACTAGGAGACCAACAAACATACTTCCAAGCATAGCTTCTCCTTAAATTGCCCAGTCTCCATTGCGGAAGAGTGGTACACGTGTTCCATCCTCACGGATACCATCGATATCCATTTGACTCGAACCAATCATAAAGTCCACGTGAACATCTGAACGGTTCAGTCCTGCAGCTTCAAGCTCTTCTTCGCTCATCTCTGCCCCACCAACAACGCTGGTCGCATAAGCTGCACCGATAGCCAAGTGGTTTGAAGCATTTTCATCAAAAAGGGTATTAAAGAAAGTAATGCCTGACTGTGAAATTGGGCTTGGATCTGGTACCAAGGCACATTCACCCAAGGCACGCGCACCAGCATTTTCAAAGACAAGGTCTTTCATGACCTGATCACCCTTTTCAGCAGTAATGTCAACGATTTGTCCATCCTTGAAAGTTACTTTAATGCCTTCGATGATATTTCCGTTGTAGCTAAGTGGTTTTGTAGAGGTTACATAGCCATCTGCACGACGGAAGTCAGGAGCCGTAAAGACTTCTTCTGTCGGCATATTTGGCAAGAATCCTTCTCCCTGTGCATTGATAGCGCCAGCTGATTCCCAAACGTGATTCTTAGGCAAGCCAAGTGTCAAATCTGTCCCTGGCGCTGTGTAGTGAAGGGCTGAAAATTGCTCTTTATTAAGCATTTCTGCCTTGCTCTTAAGGATAGCAGCATGCTCTTCCCAAGCTTTAACAGGATCTTCTTCGTAGACACGGCAAGTTTTGAAGATTTGATCCCAAAGAAGATCAACTGCTTCTTCATCGCTCGTAGCATTTGGAAAGACTTTCTTAGCCCATTCAAGTCCAGCAGCGGCTGCTACAGTCCAGCTAACCTTGTTGGATTGAGTTGCGATGCGCATTGGCTTCATCGCGAGTCCCATAGCTTTGGCAGAAGCTGAAAGCTTGTCCGCATCCACTCCGTTCAAGGCACCTGGATCAGATGAACGAACTCCTAGACGGCTAGCCTTGTTTCCCAAGAGGTAGTTCATCTCAGCAATCTTGTATTCTGGTACATTGTCCAGACGCTCCATCGGCGCGTGGAGGAATTTCTCACGGTTAATCACATCATCTGTCCACTGAACGATAACCTCATGTGCACCCAGTGCATAGGCTTCTTTGACAATCAAGTGAGCCAACTCGCGTTGCTCCACATCGATAGAGAGAGCCAAGGTGTGACCCGGTTGCACATTCACACCGTTTGCAACCAAAAGCTTAGCGTATTTTTCTAGATTTTCTTTAAAATTTGGTAAAACCATTTGTGTTTCCCTTTTCTATTTTTATTTTTCTTTCAAAGCAGAAAATAATCCTGCCAAAGCAATAGCACCTGAAAGGAGTGCTGTCGATAGAATAATTGTTTCATCTGCCAGCTCTAGCTGATAGTCAAAAATCTTTTCAGCAGGTTTATCTTCCGCAAAGATTCTAAGTTTCATCTTGAACTCCTTAAAATATCTTAAAATAAATCACTATGACTACCTGTCCTAAGCAAGTTTAAAATCAATTCTTCCTTGTCTACTTTATAGACCAGGAGCCAATCCGCCTGGATATGACACTCACGAACTCCTTGAAAATGCTTAGATGCCGTTAATTGATGATCACGATATCTAGCAGGAAGTTCTTTTTCTTGAACCAGAAAATTCAAAACTTCTTCTAATAATTCTGCCCTCAAACCACGCTTCATAGCCAACTTAAAATCTTTTTTAAACTGTTTATGATAACGAATCTTAAGCACGCAAGTCCTCCATCAAGTCAGAGACTGATTCAAAGGATTGGCTCATATTACGATTTTGGTCTAAATCCGTTAATACTTGAAGCAACTTCCGATTCTCGTCTAGTCTAACATCAAAAGGCAAACCCTGATATTGAATTGCCTGACGAAGGAAAATATTGATTGCTGTTGTCATATCCATTCCTAAATGATTAAAAACCTGTTGGGCCTGCTCCTTAACCTCACTATCCAAACGAATACTCATGCTCGTCTTTGACATATTCCCACCTTCTTTCTATTTATTATTTTAACAAAAAAGAAGGCTTATGTAAATCTATTAGATATACATTAGCTTTCTTAACATTGATTATTAGGATAGTCTAAAATATTCACATAGAAAACAAGACAAAGAATAAGAGTTTTACATATTATACTTGCAAGTCACTAACCTTTTCATATTTTATATTTACTTCCGAATTTGAATTTGCAAATTTATAACCCATAAACAAAGCATTTAAATCGCTATAAGTTGATAAAATGATCTGATACTTATCTATAATTCCATGACGTAAAATTTCAATAAAAGATAGTACATTCATAGCATCCATGTCTTGAACTGGATCATCTATCATTAAGAAATTCAAATTATCAGATAGTTTGAACATCGTATTCAGTGAAAGAGTAAATGCTAGTGAAACAACCGCTAACTGACCAGTGCTTAGTTGATTAATTGCATCATGATCATTATTAGAATCCGACTTGAACCTAATAATTGTCTTTGTTATCTTTTTAATCGTTTTTACTTGATTACCTGTTGCCTCATCAGTCGTCGTTTCTTCTTTATCAATTGTTGTTTTGTTATACGTTAGAAAAATTCCCAAACCTTGTTGATAATTTTGTAACATTTTTGCTGAGTATATAAAGAATGGGATACGTAGCTTTTTAACAATATCTATTTTGAACTGTTTTACCTCTTCTTTATATATAGTATTAATTTCTTCTAATCGTTCCACAGTTATTCTCAATGTTTCTATCTGACTTGATAAATCTTGAAGTTGCTGATTTTGAACTAGTTTATGCTGTCTATCAAGATAAAGTTTCTTATTCTCTAAATCTCCAATACGAATATCCTCTAATACTTCCACTTTACTTTGAAAATATGTAGGAAATATGTTCTCAGTGTCTGCTATCAGATTCTCATTAATAGCATATTTATTATCAACTGCCGAGTGAATAGCATTTTTTAATTCAAGCAATCGACTATCAATCATCGCAATATTTATTTTCGAATATGAACTTGATTCTAATTGGTATGTTTCAAACTGCAGTTCAGGAAATTCTTCCCTTAAGACCTCCAGTTCTTCCTTTATATTTCTCAAACTATTATTATCTAGCAAACTGTAAACATCATCATCAACTACTAATTTAGATTGAAATTCTTGCCAGTTTAACTGGTGCTGCTGGTTATAGTCTTTAAATTCTAACCTTCCCAACTCATATGGCACCATAATTGTGTACGACTGAATAAAAGTTTTAAAACCTTCGACATTTTGAGAATAACTTTGATACGAATTTTTTAATTTTTGTAATCTATCTAATAAATTTTTATCTACATCTATTGAAAGGCTATTTATTTCATCAATGATTTTCTGCTTCAGTTGCTGGATCCGTTCATTCAGCAATAATTGAGCTTCTTGCAATTGCAGACTACTTTGAGACGAAATTTCAGTTAGATAATTTTTATAACTATCATAAGCTTGCTTCAATTCTTCAAATGTTTGGAACTGTGAATTACAGAATGGACATTTGTTTTCATCAATATGTCGATGTCTCAACTCGTCAAACTTATTGCCTAAGTTACTCCTTAATTGTCGTAGTTCACTTAAATTTTTGTCTACCTGGCTAGCATTATTCCTCAGACTTTGGAATTTAACCACTTGTATTTTAAGCAATTCAAAATCACCTGACAATCTATCATTTTGAGTATAAGTAATGGACTGTTCTGTCATCTCAGTAATATCCGATGATAAATTAGTCAAGTAGGTATTTAGTTGCTTTCTTCGATTGCAATCATGAACAACTCTCTCATATGATTGTAGGTAATTCTCTAAAAGCACATATTCAAATAATTTTGGATTGTCTAATGAATACTTTTCCCAAAGCCATTGAGAATTTGATTTAAGAATATTTGGAGATAACATTGAAAAATATAATGCTTGTTTAATAGCCCTATCACCAGCAATATCTTTTTTTCTTTTATCTCTTTCCGTCTTTCTATTATACTCCCCTATTGAGAAATTCTTCTTAAAATCAATAATATTTTGTAAAGTATTTTGATAAGTTAATAATTTGTCAAGATTAGCAATAGAAAAAGGAGTTTCACGATCAAATACAAATTCCCTATGATTAAATAATCTATGATAAGAGACATCTGATAGTTCTTGCTGTTTTAAGTTTTGTAATTGCCCCTTGAAATCACTAATCTTTTTTCTAATAACGTTTGTTACTGTATTAATCTTTTCTATTTTCTTCTCTATTTTATCCGTTTTTACTAAAAAAGATAAACTATCGCCTCTTTCATATTCCGTTTGCTTTAGAAAGAAAGTTGTTTCTTCCTGTTGAATATAATTAAATAGATTGAAAATTTTTTCTATCTCATATTTCCCATTAATACCTAAAAATGTATCAATAGAACTTTGAGTAATGTCTTCAAGCTTAATATTATCTGTAGATCTAAAATTTGACTCGCTCACTTCCACTTGTCTAAATAACTTAAACTGACTAGCAGACTTTAAAGGTGCAAATATGTTTTTACTTTCAGTAAAACTATTTACTAATTTTCTTACAATTACAAGTTGGTCACCATTCATTTTTTCTAGCCACAATTTTATAATTACCGGCTGACCAATCTCATTCTGAAAGAAGGGCTTATTATATACAATATTTTCAGCAGTAACTTTATTAATGCGAGAAAGATTACCAGTCAATCCTAACTCAATTGCATCAAAAATCGTTGTTTTACCATAACCATTTGGTCCCACTAAAAATGTTATCCCATCACTAAAGTCAATAACTGTTTCATTTCTAAAGTTTTTGAAATTATAAAGTAAAATTTTCCTAATCTTCACAAGTTCAGTCTCCTAAAATTTGATTTAAACTATCCAGCAAAAAACTAGCTTCATTTTCAAGTTGTTTCCTAATATCAACTCCATTAAAAATTTCTAAAATATCATCTACCTGCTTTTTATGATCATTTAAACCTTCCATTTCAATTCGTGATTGGATTTTATTTTCAACTATTTCAAAATGATTATCAGAATGAGGATGAGAAGCAAATGGTAATTTAATAATTAGTTGTATAGCAATGAAGTAAGCAGTATCAAAAAACATATCACTCTCAAATTTATCAAATAAAGACTCACCCTCAGGAGATGTAGACTGAATATAATTTAGTAAATCTTCAATATTCGAGTTCAGTCTACTCAATCCTTCCTCGGTATATAAGATGACATATTTTCTAAAATAATATTCATCTTCCTCAACTTTCATAATCATATTTCTAAGACTTTCATATGATTGCTTCAGTTCATCAACTTTAATAGTTACAAATAAAGAGGTATTTTTCTTAATTTTTTCATCATTAAGTTCTTCAAAGCAAGATATCAACTTATTTGTTTGCTCACAAGTAAAAAAATCTACCCCTCCTTCGCTGCTAGATTTAAAATCCTCCCTATTATATTCTTGAATAAGGAAAAATTCATTTCCGTCCCCTCCCCACAATTCTAAATGTTCATCACATTTATGAAAATTATGTTGTCCTAAGATTTGTTGCAAAAAACTATTCATTTCAATCCTCTTTCAATTTTTCAACAGTATTCACATAATCAATATATTCTAAATTATTTGAAAATATTCTATTTTTTTCCTCTCCAAGGGCTTCTGCAAGCAACTTTTCTTTTCCATCTTCATGAATTGGCTTCTCTTCAAAAAACTTTTGTCCATTGATACACAGATTAATCAAATAGTCAGTATCAAAGCTAGCTCTTATAAAGCTTTCATTAGTCATAATTTTATCTCGAACTCTACTCTCTGTGCCCTTAGGAGCATGAATCATGCTAAGTCTGAGCGACTCATGATTTAAATTATACCGTAAACTGTCTAACGAAAGCCTTTCTTGTTTACAAGTTTTAAGAAAATTATATAAAATATATTCAATGCTAATTTCATCAATTAATCTACCAATATCGTTCAGCCTTTTTGAACCAGAAATATCGCCATCTGGATGCAAGTCAATCAGCAATTGTTCAAATTTGTCATCAGGTAAATTTAATATCTGATTTATAACAGTCGTATCAACATCATCTTCAACAATGTTATTCCAATACACTTCAAGACTTAACTTTGCTCTCCTAATAGATTGTCTCTGGCGCTTCGCTTGCGAAGTAATAATGTTGAAAATCTCTTGAAAAGATATTACCGAATAGGCACCATTCCCATTACTATGTGATTGCACAATCTGTCTAGAAATTAAATCTTTAATCTCAGACAGTGTCTCCTCTATATGTTCAATATCATCTACTAAAGAACTTTTAGAAAATTTCAAAATCTCCTTAATTTCATTTTTGCAAAAATTATCAATAGGCGATTGATTCTCTACTACTAAATCACAATATTTTTTACCATCAGGATAGGTATATAGTTGAACTTGACTCTGATTAGGGACATAAGCTGCTCTTTTATATGTTTGCTGAAATGTTTGCTTATCCATATCCCAGCCTCGAACTTCACAAATTACATGTAAAAATCTATTATTTCTGTTCGTACCCGAGGTTTGATATCCTGTAGGATGAAGTCTAGAATTTATTGTTCTAACATTAGCATAATCATTCGGATACTTTCCAGCTTTTTTGGCTTTTACTTGATGTCTTGATACTACTGTTTGAGCTTGAAAAATCTCAACATCTTCACCGCCATTTTTTTCAAGGATTAATTCATATGAGCTATAGTCTTCCTCTTTTTCTACAAGTTTTCTAAGTTCAGTTAGTGCCAAAAATATCCCAACTTTTCCTTGATGGTTATACCCACTCCAACTTGAAGTGGCATTTCGCCTATCATAATTCATTACTTTATCCTTCAACTCTATTAATTTCTCTTGTATCTTACTCCACTTTTAAAATAATAGCCTTTAGAAAACAACCACTACAAATATATCAATATTCCTAAAGTCATCAAGCTAGTTAACAAATTCTGATTCTATCACACACTCCAAAGTCCTCAATTCCCATCATTTTCAAGCCCCCTCAATCAAGATAGTTAATCTTACCAGCTTTAACTTTTTAAAAGCATTGCTATTTTTCTAATTTTATTTAAAACAAATCATCAAACAAACTCAACTGGTTATCCTCTGGCATATTGCCGAGAATCCCCATTTCATCCATCTTTTCAACCAAGGTTGATGACAGTCCACCACGCTTGCGCAGTTCTGTCTTAGAGAGGAACTCACCCTCTTCACGCGCACGCACCAACTGCTTAGCAACGTTCTCTCCCAGACCATCCATTGCTACAAATGGTGGGATGAGGGTATCTCCATCAATGATGAATTCAGTCGCATCACTACGATATAGGTCTAACTTTCCAAACTTGAAACCACGTTCCCACATTTCATTGACAATCTCAAGAGTTGTATAGAGGTCAATTTCCACATTAGAGGCTTCATTATTCTTCCGTTTTTCAGCGATTTCTTCCATTCTACGCTTAATGGCATCCAAGCCCGCACCCATGGTCTTGATATCAAAAGCCTTAGCGCGGATTGAAAAGTAAGCACAGTAATAATAAATGGGATGGTGAACCTTGAAGTAGGCTACACGCAAGGCCATCATAACGTAGGCTGCCGCGTGGGCTTTGGGGAACATATACTTGATTTTTCCACAAGATTCGATATACCACTCTGGCACCTTATTGGCCTTCATGGCTTCGATATAGCCATTTCTCTCCTCTTCGGAAATCTTCAGCCACAAGCCCTTACGTACCCGTTCCATGATGGTAAAGGCCATCTTAGGCTCGAGACCAGCATGCATGAGGTAAACCATGATGTCGTCCCGACAACCGATAACAGTTGATAGGTCCGCAATCCCTTGCTTAATCAAATCCTGGGCATTTCCTAACCACACATCGGTACCGTGGGACAGACCAGACAGCTGAAGCAACTCCGCAAAAGTCGTTGGATGCGTCTCATCTACCATCCCACGTACAAAGTTGGTTCCAAATTCTGGAATCCCCAGCATACCCGTCGGCGTCCCGATTTGCTCCGGCGTCACGCCAAGCACATCCGTCCCAGAAAAGAGGGCCATCACGCCTTCATCATCCATAGGAATTTCATTAGGGTCAATCCCAGACAAATCCTGCAATTTCCGAATCATGGTCGGATCATCATGACCCAGCACATCGAGTTTGAGGACGTTCTCATCGATATCGTGGAAGTTAAAGTGAGTGGTCTGCCATTCAGCCGTCACGTCATCCGCTGGATACTGAACAGGAGTAAAGTCGTAGACATCCATGTAGTTAGGAATAACAACGATTCCTCCTGGGTGTTGTCCTGTTGTCCGCTTAACACCAGCAGCGCCTTGAGCAAGGCGTTCCACTTCTGCATCACGATAAAATTTCCCATAGTCCCGCTCATAGCCCTTTACAAAGCCATAAGCGGTCTTAGCAGCTACCGTACCAACCGTTCCTGCACGGAAGGCATATTCCTCACCAAAGATATCACGCACATCCAAGTGGGCGCTAGGCTGGTCTTCCCCCGAGAAGTTCAAGTCAATATCGGGAACCTTATCTCCATCAAAACCAAGGAAGGTCTCAAACGGAATATCCTGACCATTCTTGCTGAGTTTGTGGCCACAGTTTGGACAGTCCTTATTAGGCATATCAAAACCTGAACCATAAGAACCATCGGTGATAAACTCACTATACTGACACTGACCACAGACATAGTGAGGAGAGAGAGGATTAACCTCCGTAATCCCAATCATAGTCGCAACGAAACTAGAACCAACAGATCCACGGGAACCAACCAAGTAACCCCGTTCATTGGAACGTTGCACTAGCATCTGCGAAGCCAGATAAATCACAGCAAATCCATTCCCCAGTATGGATGTTAATTCTTTCTCAATCCGCAAATCAACAATATCTGGCAGCGGATTTCCATAAATCTCAAAAGCTTTCTTATAGGTCAGCTCAGCAACCGTTTCTTCAGCCTTGTCAATGAAAGGAGTGTACAAGTCACCCTTAACCACCTCAACAGGTTCAAAAATTTCTGCTAAGGCATTGGGATTATCAATAACTAGCTTGTGTGCTAGCTCCTCTCCTAAGAAAGCAAATTCATCCAACATCTCATTAGTCGTTCTAAAATGAGCCTTCGGTAGCGGTGCTGGTTGGGCATGTTCACCATGACCGATGGTTCGGTTAATCATAGCCCCCTGTCCCAAACTACGGACAATAATTTCACGGTAAATCTCTTCTTCCGGTTCGATATAATGGACATTTCCAGTAGCTAGAACAGGCTTGCCAAGACGGTCCCCAACCTCTATCAAACTCCTGATAATAGTCTGGAGTTCCTCCATATCCTTAACCTGCTCCTTGGCAATCAAAGGAGCATATATAGCTGGTGGCATAATCTCGATAAAGTCATAATACTTGGCCACCTCGACCGCCGCATCCACACCTTGGGAAACGACAGCATCAAAAACTTCACCCTCAGAGCAAGCTGACCCTAAAATCAAGCCTTCTCGATGGGCATCTAGAACTGTTCTCGGAATCCGTGGAACTCCTTCAAAGTACTTAGTATTAGACAAAGAAACTAGTTTAAAAATATTTTTTAGACCAACTTGATTCTTGACATAAATAGTCGCATGCTTGATTCGAGCTTTTTTATAAGAATCAGGACTAATCAAATCAATGTTTAGTCTAGCTAGGTCGGTCACACCATGTTTGTCTGCTACCTCTTTGATAAAGATGAAAAGCAGACGACCAGTCGCTTCCGCATCGTAGTTGGCCATGTGGTGGTGTTCCAGTGCAACACCAAAACGCTTGGTCAAAGGGCCCAAACCATGACGTTTATACTCAGGATAGAGATTTCTAGCAAACTCGAGCGTATCGATGACTGGCTGGCTAATCTTAGGCAGACCATGACGCTCATAATTAGCGTTCATAAAGCCAACGTCAAAGGTAGCATTGTGGGCAACTAGGACTGTATCCCTGCAAAATTCTTGGAATTCTAGTAAAACTTGTTCTAGCGGTTTGGCATTTTTGACATGATCATCTGTAATACCTGTCAACTCAGTAGTAAAGGTTGACAAGGGATGCCCAGGATTGATAAATTCATCAAATTCGGCAATAACATTCCCCTTGTACATTTTAGAGGCCGCAACCTGAATCAAGTCATTATAGATAGCTGAAAGTCCCGTCGTTTCCACGTCAAAGACCACATAGGTTGCCTCCGACAAGTCCATCTCCACTTCGTTGTAAACGATAGGGACACGGTCCTCCACGATATTGGCTTCCATTCCATAGATCAGTTGAATTCCAGCTTTCTTAGCTGCCTTGTAGCCATGTGGGAAGGACTGAACGTTCCCATGGTCCGTGATGGCAACCGCCTTGTGTCCCCACTTAGCAGCTGTCGCAACTATCTCCTCTACCTCTGGTAGAGCATCCATAGTCGACATGTTAGTATGAGCATGAAACTCAACGCGACGCTCCCCTTCTGGCATCAAATCCTTCCGCTCATAGTGAACAACTTCCTGCACGTCCTGCACGTTCATTGTCAAATCGCGTGTGAAGTTATTCATCTCCACATTTCCACGAACACGGAGCCAAGAATTCTTCTTAATGATGTCAAACTTCTGAGCCTCTTCTTCATTCTTAACCCATTTTTGCATTGAAAAACTTGAAGTGTAGTCTGTCATTTTAAAGTTGATCAAAACGCGACCAGTTCTGGTCACTTTATGCTCCACATCAAAAACAACCCCTTCAAAGACCAGACGATTTTCCTCAGTCGTCACGTCGATCATCTGGGTAACTTCAGCCTTATCTAGTTTAGGCTTGGCCGCAGCCTTTTTAGCCTGAAAATCAAAGGCTGGCTTCTCTTCTACTGGAGGAGGAGCCATTTGTTCCAGTTGCTCCATAGCCCGGAGCGCTTCCTCATTGGCAGCTTGAACAATCTGTTCATTCTCCGTATGAAAGGCTTCCTTCTGCTCTTGTGTAAGGACGTCGTTTTTTTCTATGTGACATACAAAGACTGGGAAACCAAATCTTTCAAGTTGTTTCGCAAGATTAGGAAGATGATTCTTCTTAAAGTGCTCCTTATCAATCGCCTCTGAGCCTTCAATAATGAGTTGATTTCCTTCCGCACGAATGTTTAAATTCTGGTAAAGAGATTTAAACCCCTGACTTGCACATGGACCTTCAGAAAAAGCCTCTCTATAGTAGGCCTGCAAGAGTTCATTAGAGAATTCTTGAGAAAGAGCCTTGATTTCGAAAACACCTCGGTTTCCTGTCTTAGAAAATTCTTCACCAAGCCCTTTCTTTAACTCTAAAAAGATTTCAATCGGTAAAATATTAGAAAATACAAAATGAAATTCCCAAATCTTACTAATTTTATGAACCACAACACGCTCAATTCTGGCATCAACAAGAGCAGGATCCCGTCTCAATTGATCAGAGATTCCTAGTTGATTCATTAAAATTTCAAACTTACTTGCCATTCATTTTCCTCACATTATTCTCTTACTATTTTACCATAATTAAAGAAAATATATGACTAGTACCATTCCTTAAGCACTGCTAGTTTACACAAATTTGTTCCGTAAACAAAAAAAGAAGACTCTCAGAATCTCCTTAGTAAATAAAAAAAAAGATACCCTTAAGTATCCTCGTAATCAATCGGGAAGACAGGATTCGAACCTGCGACACCTTGGTCCCAAACCAAGTACTCTACCAAGCTGAGCTACTTCCCGCGTTAAATAAAAAAATGCACCCTAGAGGAGTCGAACCTCTAACCGCCTGATTCGTAGTCAGGTACTCTATCCAGTTGAGCTAAGGGTGCTCATCAATATATGCCGAGGACCGGAATCGAACCGGTACGATCGTTACCAATCGCAGGATTTTAAGTCCTGTGCGTCTGCCAGTTCCGCCACCCCGGCCTCTCTAAGCGAACGACGGGATTCGAACCCGCGACCCCCACCTTGGCAAGGTGGTGTTCTACCACTGAACTACGTTCGCATCGACCTCTTATTCTATATAAAAAAATGCCGGCTACATGACTTGAACACGCGACCCTCTGATTACAAATCAGATGCTCTACCAACTGAGCTAAGCCGGCTGATTTCTATTATGCGGGTTAAGGGACTTGAACCCCCACGCCGTTAAGCGCCAGATCCTAAATCTGGTGCGTCTGCCAATTCCGCCAAACCCGCAAATATGACCCGTACTGGGCTCGAACCAGTGACCCATTGATTAAAAGTCAATTGCTCTACCAACTGAGCTAACGAGTCTAAAATAACTTCCGTTATCTTAAACGGTCCCGACGGGAATCGAACCCGCGATCTTCGCCGTGACAGGGCGACGTGATAACCGCTACACTACGGGACCTATGGGAGTTAACGGGATCGAACCGCTGACCCTCTGCTTGTAAGGCAGATGCTCTCCCAGCTGAGCTAAACTCCCAAAGGGCGGAGTCTAGCTCAGCCAACGGTAAGAAACTTCGTTTCTCTCATCCGCCGATTGTAATTTCGATTTCCTCTCAATTACAACTAAGCTAAACTCCCTCGAGCTAAGCGACTTCCATATCTCACAGGGGGCAACCCCCAACTACTTCCGGCGTTCTAGGGCTTAACTGCTGTGTTCGGCATGGGTACAGGTGTATCTCCTAGGCTATCGTCACTTAACTCTGAGTAATACCTACTCAAAATTGAATATCTATCAAATACCAAGAAAACCTTCGCTTTCGTATTCTCAGTTACTTTGGATAAGTCCTCGAGCTATTAGTATTAGTCCGCTACATGTGTCGCCACACTTCCACTTCTAACCTATCTACCTGATCATCTCTCAGGGCTCTTACTGATATAAAATCATGGGAAATCTCATCTTGAGGTGGGTTTCACACTTAGATGCTTTCAGCGTTTATCCCTTCCCTACATAGCTACCCAGCGATGCCTTTGGCAAGACAACTGGTACACCAGCGGTAAGTCCACTCTGGTCCTCTCGTACTAGGAGCAGATCCTCTCAAATTTCCTACGCCCGCGACGGATAGGGACCGAACTGTCTCACGACGTTCTGAACCCAGCTCGCGTGCCGCTTTAATGGGCGAACAGCCCAACCCTTGGGACCGACTACAGCCCCAGGATGCGACGAGCCGACATCGAGGTGCCAAACCTCCCCGTCGATGTGAACTCTTGGGGGAGATAAGCCTGTTATCCCCAGGGTAGCTTTTATCCGTTGAGCGATGGCCCTTCCATACGGAACCACCGGATCACTAAGCCCGACTTTCGTCCCTGCTCGAGTTGTAGCTCTCGCAGTCAAGCTCCCTTATACCTTTACACTCTGCGAATGATTTCCAACCATTCTGAGGGAACCTTTGGGCGCCTCCGTTACCTTTTAGGAGGCGACCGCCCCAGTCAAACTGCCCGTCAGACACTGTCTCCGATAGGGATAACCTATCCGGGTTAGAGTGGCCATAACACAAGGGTAGTATCCCAACAACGTCTCCTTCGAAACTGGCGTCCCGATCTCATAGACTCCTACCTATCCTGTACATGTGGTACAGACACTCAATATCAAACTGCAGTAAAGCTCCATGGGGTCTTTCCGTCCTGTCGCGGGTAACCTGCATCTTCACAGGTACTAAAATTTCACCGAGTCTCTCGTTGAGACAGTGCCCAAATCATTACGCCTTTCGTGCGGGTCGGAACTTACCCGACAAGGAATTTCGCTACCTTAGGACCGTTATAGTTACGGCCGCCGTTTACTGGGGCTTCAATTCATACCTTCGCTTACGCTAAGCACTCCTCTTAACCTTCCAGCACCGGGCAGGCGTCACCCCCTATACATCATCTTACGATTTAGCAGAGAGCTGTGTTTTTGATAAACAGTTGCTTGGGCCTATTCACTGCGGCTGACCTAAAGTCAGCACCCCTTCTCCCGAAGTTACGGGGTCATTTTGCCGAGTTCCTTAACGAGAGTTCTCTCGCTCACCTGAGGCTACTCGCCTCGACTACCTGTGTCGGTTTGCGGTACGGGTAGAGTATGTTTAAACGCTAGAAGCTTTTCTTGGCAGTGTGACGTCACTAACTTCGCTACTAAACTTCGCTCCCCATCACAGCTCAATGTTATAGATATAAGCATTTGACTCATATCACACCTCACTGCTTAGACAGACACTTCCATTCGTCTGCTTTAGTTAGCCTACTGCGTCCCTCCATCACTACATACTCTAGTACAGGAATATCAACCTGTTGTCCATCGGATACACCTTTCGGTCTCTCCTTAGGTCCCGACTAACCCAGGGCGGACGAGCCTTCCCCTGGAAACCTTAGTCTTACGGTGGACAGGATTCTCACCTGTCTTTCGCTACTCATACCGGCATTCTCACTTCTATGCGTTCCAGCACTCCTCACGGTATACCTTCTTCACACATAGAACGCTCTCCTACCATACCTATAAAGGTATCCACAGCTTCGGTAAATTGTTTTAGCCCCGGTACATTTTCGGCGCAGGGTCACTCGACTAGTGAGCTATTACGCACTCTTTGAATGAATAGCTGCTTCTAAGCTAACATCCTAGTTGTCTGTGCAACCCCACATCCTTTTCCACTTAACAATTATTTTGGGACCTTAGCTGGTGGTCTGGGCTGTTTCCCTTTCGACTACGGATCTTAGCACTCGCAGTCTGACTGCCGACCATAATTCATTGGCATTCGGAGTTTATCTGAGATTGGTAATCCGGGATGGACCCCTCACCCAAACAGTGCTCTACCTCCAAGAATCTTGATGTCGACGCTAGCCCTAAAGCTATTTCGGAGAGAACCAGCTATCTCCAAGTTCGTTTGGAATTTCTCCGCTACCCACAAGTCATCCAAGCACTTTTCAACGTGCCCTGGTTCGGTCCTCCAGTGCGTCTTACCGCACCTTCAACCTGCTCATGGGTAGGTCACATGGTTTCGGGTCTACGACATGATACTAAGGCGCCCTATTCAGACTCGGTTTCCCTGCGGCTCCGTCTCTTCAACTTAACCTCGCATCATATCGTAACTCGCCGGTTCATTCTACAAAAGGCACGCTCTCACCCATTAACGGGCTCGAACTTGTTGTAGGCACACGGTTTCAGGTTCTATTTCACTCCCCTCCCGGGGTGCTTTTCACCTTTCCCTCACGGTACTGGTTCACTATCGGTCACTAGGGAGTATTTAGGGTTGGGAGATGGTCCTCCCAGATTCCGACGGGATTTCACGTGTCCCGCCGTACTCAGGATACTGCTAGGTACAAAGACTATTTTAAATACGAGGCTATTACTCTCTTTGGCTGATCTTCCCAAATCATTCTTCTATAATCTTTGAGTCCACATTGCAGTCCTACAACCCCGAAGAGTAAACTCTTCGGTTTGCCCTCCTGCCGTTTCGCTCGCCGCTACTAAGGCAATCGCTTTTGCTTTCTCTTCCTGCAGCTACTTAGATGTTTCAGTTCACTGCGTCTTCCTCCTCACATCCTTAACAGATGCGGGTAACAGGTAGTACCTGTTGGGTTCCCCCATTCGGAAATCCCTGGATCATCGCTTACTTACAGCTACCCAAGGCATATCGTCGTTTGTCACGTCCTTCTTCGGCTCCTAGTGCCAAGGCATCCACCGTGCGCCCTTATTAACTTAACCTTATTTTTTGACCTTTCAGTCATAAACTCTTTTAATACTACAGCGTTTCGGTTTATTTTCTTGTTACTATTTGATATAGATATTCAATTTTCAATGTGCATTACTTGGTGATCTCTCACCAATGGAGCCTAGCGGGATCGAACCGCTGACCTCCTGCGTGCAAAGCAGGCGCTCTCCCAGCTGAGCTAAGGCCCCACAAGACCTCTCAAGACTAAACAAGACCAATGTGCAGTTCCTTATCCTTAGAAAGGAGGTGATCCAGCCGCACCTTCCGATACGGCTACCTTGTTACGACTTCACCCCAATCATCTATCCCACCTTAGGCGGCTGGCTCCTAAAAGGTTACCTCACCGACTTCGGGTGTTACAAACTCTCGTGGTGTGACGGGCGGTGTGTACAAGGCCCGGGAACGTATTCACCGCGGCGTGCTGATCCGCGATTACTAGCGATTCCGACTTCATGTAGGCGAGTTGCAGCCTACAATCCGAACTGAGACTGGCTTTAAGAGATTAGCTTGCCGTCACCGGCTTGCGACTCGTTGTACCAGCCATTGTAGCACGTGTGTAGCCCAGGTCATAAGGGGCATGATGATTTGACGTCATCCCCACCTTCCTCCGGTTTATTACCGGCAGTCTCGCTAGAGTGCCCAACTGAATGATGGCAACTAACAATAGGGGTTGCGCTCGTTGCGGGACTTAACCCAACATCTCACGACACGAGCTGACGACAACCATGCACCACCTGTCACCTCTGTCCCGAAGGAAAACTCTATCTCTAGAGCGGTCAGAGGGATGTCAAGACCTGGTAAGGTTCTTCGCGTTGCTTCGAATTAAACCACATGCTCCACCGCTTGTGCGGGCCCCCGTCAATTCCTTTGAGTTTCAACCTTGCGGTCGTACTCCCCAGGCGGAGTGCTTAATGCGTTAGCTGCGGCACTAAACCCCGGAAAGGGTCTAACACCTAGCACTCATCGTTTACGGCGTGGACTACCAGGGTATCTAATCCTGTTTGCTCCCCACGCTTTCGAGCCTCAGCGTCAGTTACAAGCCAGAGAGCCGCTTTCGCCACCGGTGTTCCTCCATATATCTACGCATTTCACCGCTACACATGGAATTCCACTCTCCCCTCTTGCACTCAAGTTAAACAGTTTCCAAAGCGTACTATGGTTAAGCCACAGCCTTTAACTTCAGACTTATCTAACCGCCTGCGCTCGCTTTACGCCCAATAAATCCGGACAACGCTCGGGACCTACGTATTACCGCGGCTGCTGGCACGTAGTTAGCCGTCCCTTTCTGGTAAGATACCGTCACAGTGTGAACTTTCCACTCTCACACTCGTTCTTCTCTTACAACAGAGCTTTACGATCCGAAAACCTTCTTCACTCACGCGGCGTTGCTCGGTCAGACTTCCGTCCATTGCCGAAGATTCCCTACTGCTGCCTCCCGTAGGAGTCTGGGCCGTGTCTCAGTCCCAGTGTGGCCGATCACCCTCTCAGGTCGGCTATGTATCGTCGCCTTGGTGAGCCGTTACCTCACCAACTAGCTAATACAACGCAGGTCCATCTGGTAGTGATGCAATTGCACCTTTTAAGCAAATGTCATGCAACATCTACTCTTATGCGGTATTAGCTATCGTTTCCAATAGTTATCCCCCGCTACCAGGCAGGTTACCTACGCGTTACTCACCCGTTCGCAACTCATCCAGAGAAGCAAGCTCCTCCTTCAGCGTTCTACTTGCATGTATTAGGCACGCCGCCAGCGTTCGTCCTGAGCCAGGATCAAACTCTCATTAAAAGTTTGAGTTCTCACTCATTTCTGTCACTGACAGATTTATTGTTTTTTCATTGTTCAGTACTATAACCTCAGTTATAGTGCCCTGCACATTGGTTCGTCTTGTTCAGTTTTCAAAGGTCTTTGTCACTCATTCTCTCTCAAGCGACAACTATATTAGTATATCACAGCTACCTGTCTCTGTCAACAGATTTTTTAAACTTTTTTCAAGTTTTTTTAACCGCAATACACCATAGTCCGTACGGGATTCGAACCCGTGTTACCGCCGTGAAAAGGCGGTGTCTTAACCCCTTGACCAACGGACCTGAGCTTTTCAACTCTTTCTATTATACCTACTTTTTTACCTTTGTCAAGGACTTTTTTCCTCTTTACCGAAATTCTGAAAAGATAGGGGAAAGTTCTCTCAGGAGAGCTTTACGTCCTCTAAAGACTTCCCCTCCCATGAGACGGTCTATTAATTCTTGTTTTTCCATACTCTGCTTTGATTTGTAATTCTTTAGAAGTTCGTGAAAGAGATAATAATCGTCCAACCTGAGTCCTTTTTCTCCTAGACGATGGCTAATCTCACTCACCTCTTCATAGGGTTCTTTGTCAAAACGGCGCTTGTGGCTTTCCTGTTTACGGATGTAATCTAGGATACGATTTCTAAACTTTGTTTTAAAGCAGACATAAAGTCGATGGCGCTCCCCCTCTAGTAACTCTGGATTGCGACTCACCAGCTCATACAGACATAACATGCCTTCCTGGTCCCAGTCCTCTTTCTCCCACAGATGCAAATGATAATCTTTGCGACACTTATGGACGATTCCCTTACTTTCTTCATATAAGTCTTTTAGATTCATAGACCTCTCCTTTCTGCATTTAGTTTAGCAAAATGCGCGAGTCCATGGGTCTACTTCCTCTGTTTTATACTTCTTCCTCCCTCAACGGCACATAAAAAGAGAGGCACAGCCTCTCTGGGGTTATAATTCTGCAATTTGGTTGAGATTCACTTCTGCAATCGTATCATTACCAAACATAGAGATAATCATCTTCACTTTGTTGTTATCAATTTCAGTAATTTTACCTGTGTAGTCTGCAAAAGCGCCATCAATAATGCGGACTGTCTGGCCAACTTCAACATCAATATCGAACTCTTGAACAGTTTGTCCCATTGAAACCAGAATATCACGGATTTCTTGTTCCAAAAGTGGAGTTGGTTTTGATCTGTTACCGTGTGAGCCGACGAATCCTGTTACGTTAGGTGTGTTTCGAACGACGAACCATGCTTCATCGGTCATGACCATTTCTACAAGGACATAACCTGGAAAGCGATTCTCTTCAATTTCCTTTTTCTTTCCATTTTTCTCAACTTGCACGGTTTGTGTTGGAATCTCAACGCGAAGAATATTATCCAACATGTTATATGTTTGCGCACGTTGCAATAGATTTTCTTTTACCTTATTTTCATAGCCAGAATAAGTTTGTAGAACAAACCATCCCTTGTCAAAACTATCCATGATATTTCCTTTCATACATATATAGAAGAAAGCTAGCAGAAGTTCTCCACTTTTCTTCTAAAAAATGTTAATAAATCGAATCAAACCTGATACAATCAGCTGGTCAAAAATGTAAATGATGACCACAAAGAAGGCTGTATATTCCATAATAGAGCGAAAATCTCTCCAGCTTTCTTTGCGAGTTGGCCAAGTTGTTTCTTTAAGAAGTTTAAAAATATCCTTAATAAAACCCATCGTTCTCTCCTATCTCGTTTCTCTATGTGTCGTATATTTTCCACAATGTTTACAAAATTTATTTACTTCTAGTCGTGTTGGCTTGGGGTTCCCACTAATTTTGATTGAGTAATTCCTTGAACCACAAACTGCACAAGCTAGGCTTGCTTTTTTTAGTGCCATAACGCCTCCATCTTATCTATTATAACAAGAAACCTAGGCTTTGACAAGCCTCTTAACGAAATAGATTAAGGATTGAGTCCCATATTGTCTGGGCTTTTTCTTTTATCTTAGCTTCTGAAATCGCACGGCCTGCTTCATCTACAAGATTTTGTGCACGACTACGAATATCTCCTATCGGGTCCTCAGATTGGTTTGTCTCATTTTCAACAACCTGCTTTTTCGTATTTTCAGGTTCAATCCCATTTTGTTTATAAGCATTCTCAACTGTAAAAGTGCTACCTGGAGTGTAAGGCAAAATGGTATTAGCCATACTTCTAAAGACATGGGCTGCTCCATTTGAGGTCGAACCTGCTAGATAATGACTCTCATCTGTTGTTGGGAAGCCTAGCCAGTGGCTGATTACAACATCTGGAGTATAGCCGATCACCCACTGGTCACTGGTATATTCCGGGTTGAAAACAGCTTCAGTCGTACCTGTTTTACCAGCCATAACGTAATCCGCTGGTGACGAACTAATTCCTGTACCATTGGTAAATGTTCCTAGCATCATGCTGGTCATTTTATCAGCTACAGACTTATCAATCACTCGTTTTTGGGAGTTTTTATGACTCTTGATGACCTGGCCGCTGGCATTTTCAATACGAGTGATGAAATGTGCTTCAGGCATTAGACCTCCATTGGCAAAGGCTGCATAGGCTTGCGCCATCTGGAGAGGATTCGTCTCCACACCTCCACCAAGGGCAACTCCAAGAACTCGGTCAACTTTTTCCATATTCAAACCAAATCTCTCCCCAGCGTCAAAAGCTTTGTCAATACCTAATTCATTTACAGTCGCAACAGCTGGCAGGTTGAGTGATTCCGCCAAGGCCTGATACATAGGCACTTCTGGAGATGTCTTAATACCTGCATAGTTGTCTACTTGATAACTGTTGTACTGCATCGTATGATTATCCAGTTGCTTGTTCAAGGCCCACCCTGCTTCTACTGCGGGTGTATAAACGACTAAAGGTTTAATGGTTGAGCCTGGGCTACGCTTAGACTGAGTGGCATAGTTGAAATTGCGAAAACCTGGTTTGTCATCACTAGCTACACGACCAACAACTCCACGCACTCCACCAGTCTTGGGTTCTAGAGCGACACTACCTGATTCGGCATGTGTTCCGTCTTCTGCTGTTGGAAATAGCGAAGTGTTTTCGTAAATAACCTGCATGTTTGCTTGGTAGTTTTGGTCAAGCTCTGTGTAGATTCGGTAGCCGTTGTTGACAATCTCTTCTTCTGTAAGATTGTACTTGGAAACTGCTTCGTTGACAACTGCATCAAAATAGGACGGGTAACGATAATCTGAAACCTTGCCTTCATACTTATCTTGCAGTTGAGAAGCCATATCTACTCCAGCCGCTTCGGTTTCTTGATTTTTATCAATATAGCCTGCTGCAACCATATTTTGCAAAACAGTATCCCTACGGTTGGTCGAAGTCTCAACAGAATTTAATGGATTATACAATTCTGGTCCCTTGAGCATCCCTGCCAGAGTGGCCGCCTGATCAAGCGTTAGTTGTGAAGCCGATACACCGAAATATTTCTTACTTGCATCTTCAACACCCCATACCCCATTTCCAAAGTAGGCGTTATTGAGGTACATAGTAAGGATTTGTTCCTTGCTGTATTTTTTTGTTAACTCTAAGGCAAGGAAAAACTCCTTGGCCTTCCGTTCAACGGTCTGGTCCTGAGAAAGGTAGGCATTTTTTGCCAACTGTTGAGTGATGGTGGACCCCCCTCCAGAACGGCCTGCTGTAAGGATGGCTAGAAAGAAACGACCGTAGTTAATCCCATCATTTTTATAAAAGGAACGGTCCTCTGTCGCGACGACAGCATTCTGCAAGTCTTTACTGATATCTGTCAGTTCAACATAGGTTCCTTTTTGACCTGATAGGGCTCCTGCCTCTTTTTCTTCGCGGTCAAAAATCAGAGTTCGCGTTTTCAAGGCATTTTGCAAGTCATTGACATTGGTCGACTTGGCTATCGCAAATAGGTAGGTTCCTACTAGCAAACCTGCACTTAACCCTAAAATGATGACGATCTTTGTCAGATGATAACGACGCCAAAATTTCCGAATTGGGCCTACTTGGGACAATTTTTTTCTATCGCTCCGTGAACGACGCATGCTAGTCGAATCAGACTCCGCTGATTCATTCGTTTCTTTTTTAAAGAGAGAAAGAAACTTCTCAAATAATTTATCTAATTTCATGCGTTTATTTTATCATCTTCACCATAGGAACTCAAGAATTTAGCTACTCCCTATCCAAATAGGGCTTTTTTTGTTACAATATCTGTATGCAATTCACATTTACACTACCCGAATCCTTGCCTCAAATGACGGTCAAACAATTTTTAGAGGAACAACTCCTCATCCCTAGAAAAATTCGCCATTTTTTGAGAACAAAGAAGAACATCTTAATTAACCACAAAGAAGTTCACTGGAACGAGATAGTCAAGCCAGGGGACATTTGTCAGTTGACTTTTGACGAGGAAGATTATCCCAAAAAAGAAATCCTTTGGGGCAACCCAGACCTCGTTCAAGAGGTTTATCAAGACCAACATCTCATTATCGTCAACAAGCCAGAGGGAATGAAAACTCACGGAAATCAACCTGGTGAAATTGCCCTTCTCAACCACGTCTCTGCCTACGTTGACCAAACCTGCTATGTCGTTCATCGCTTGGATATGGAAACAAGCGGTTTAGTGCTTTTTGCTAAAAATCCTTTTATCTTACCTATCCTCAATCGTTTGTTGGAAAAAAAGGAAATCGCTCGTGATTACTGGGCACTTATAGAAGGGCGAGTAGAGAGTAAAGAACTTGTCTTTCGAGATAAAATTGGTCGTGATCGACACGATCGTAGAAAAAGAATAGTCGATGCCAAAAATGGACAATATGCTGAAACACATATCAGTCGATTAAAGCAATTTCCAAACAAGACTACCCTTGTCCGTTGCAAACTAAAGACCGGTCGAACGCATCAGATTCGTGTTCACCTTTCTCATCACAAGCATCCTATCTTGGGCGATCCTCTCTATAACTCTAGATCAAAAGTAAGCAGGCTCATGCTTCATGCCTTTCGACTTTCTTTTACTCATCCACTCACCTTAGAACAATTGAGTTTTACTGCCCTCTCAGATACTTTCGAAACAGAATTAAAACAAAATGGATGATAGCATCATCCATTTTTCTATATAATAAAAGCAAGACCAGAAGGCCTTGCTTTTATCGACTCAAGAATTATTTAGCGATTTTTGCAAAGTATTCAAGAGTACGTACAAGTTGTGCAGTGTATGACATTTCGTTGTCGTACCATGATACAACTTTAACCAATTGTTTACCGTCAACGTCAAGAACTTTAGTTTGAGTTGCGTCAAACAATGAACCGTAAGACATACCTACGATATCTGAAGATACGATTGGATCTTCTGTGTAACCGTATGATTCGTTTGAAGCTGCTTTCATAGCTGCGTTCACTTCATCAACAGTAACGTTCTTTTCAAGAACTGCTACCAATTCAGTAACTGATCCAGTTGGAGTTGGAACACGTTGTGCAGATCCGTCAAGTTTACCGTTCAATTCTGGGATTACAAGACCGATAGCTTTAGCAGCACCAGTTGAGTTAGGAACGATGTTTGCAGCACCAGCGCGAGCACGGCGAAGGTCACCACCACGGTGTGGTCCGTCAAGGATCATTTGGTCACCAGTGTAAGCGTGGATAGTAGTCATCAATCCTTCTACAACACCGAAGTTGTCTTGAAGAGCTTTAGCCATTGGAGCCAAGCAGTTTGTAGTACATGAAGCACCTGAGATAACTGTTTCAGTACCGTCAAGAACGTCGTGGTTAGTGTTGAATACGATTGTTTTAACATCGTTTCCACCAGGAGCAGTGATAACAACTTTCTTAGCTCCACCTTTAAGGTGTTTTTCAGCTGCATCTTTCTTAGCAAAGAAACCAGTTGCTTCAAGAACGATTTCTACACCGTCAGTAGCCCAGTCGATTTGTTCTGGATCACGTTCAGCAGAAACTTTAACGAATTTACCGTTAACTTCGAATCCACCTTCTTTAACTTCTACAGTACCGTCGAAACGACCTTGAGTTGTGTCGTATTTCAACAAGTGTGCAAGCATAACTGGATCTGTAAGGTCGTTGATGCGAGTAACTTCAACACCTTCTACGTTTTGGATACGGCGGAAAGCAAGACGACCGATACGTCCGAAACCGTTAATACCAACTTTAACTACCATTAGTGATTTCCTCCTTATGAAAATCATGAAAATTTTATTGTGAAAAGAGTAACTTGAATCACTACAAATCACCTTTCAACAAACCTATTATATAACTATTTGAGTTTAATTGCAAGTACGGGCGTTGATTTTCTCTCCTGCTTTTCTACTTTTTCTCCCCCTTTTTATTCATCCATTCTTTTATTTCCAAAGCATATCTCTAGAATCTTTTATAATATCTGCATATTCTCTTCATTATCAAGGTGAAACCCCAATTTCAACTCTTTAAGAGTTTACAAAAAAAGAGACAGGATAACTCCTGTCTCTAGGCTGATAAACGATTATTTACGACGTCCTGGTCGTTCTGCATAACCATAGTAAGCATCTGCCATGATTTCTTCCATGTCAGCTACCATTGGCAAGCGTGGGTTAGCAGGTGAACATTGGTCTTCATAAGCAAGCAAGGCAATTTCATGCAAGCTGTCTTTCCAAGCTTTTTCATCGATTCCAAAGCCTTTGAAGTTCATTGTGATTCCAACTGCTTCACCAAGATCGTAAACTGCTTTGGCATACGCTTCAACCGCTTCTTCTGGAGTTGAGTGAGGCAATCCAAGCATTTTCGCGATGTCTTGGAATTTCTCATCAGCTTTCCAGTAGTTGTACTTAGGCCATGTAGTTGTCTTAGATGGGCGAGTACCGTTGTAACGGATAACGTATGGAAGCAAGATTGCATTTGTACGTCCGTGAACAGTATGGTGAACACCACCAATCTTGTGGGCCATTGAGTGGCTCATACCAAGGAAGGCATTGGCGAAAGCCATACCAGCCATTGTAGACGCATTATGCATTTTTTCACGTGCTTCCGGGTCAGCTGTCTTAACAGATTTTTCCAACCATTCAAAGACAAGTTTGATTGTTTGAAGGGCGATACCGTCTGTGTAGTCGTTAGCAAAGTTTGAAGTGTAGGCTTCAGTAGCATGAGTCAAGACGTCCATACCTGTATCAGCTGCGATGAAGTCTGGAACTGACTCAACCAAAGCAGGGTCAACAATGGCAATAGTTGGTGTCAATGAGTAGTCAGCCAATGGGTATTTACGGTTGTTTTTCTTATCAGAGATAACGGCAAATGGTGTTACTTCTGAACCTGTACCTGAAGTTGTTGGGATACCGATGTACTTCGCTTTTTTACCAAGTGATGGGAAGCGGAAGGCACGTTTACGGATGTCCATGAATTTTTGAACCAAGTCACGGAAGTCGATTTCTGGTTGTTCGTAGAAGAGCCACATTACTTTGGCCGCGTCCATTGGAGAACCACCACCAAGAGCGATGATTGTATCTGGTTCAAATGCTTTCATCACTTCAGCACCACGTTCTACAGTTGTGATGTCTGGATCTGGTTCAACATCTGAGAATACTTGGATAGTTACACGGTTGCTACGTGCGTTCAATTGATCGATAACACGTTGAACAAAGCCAAGTTTTTCGATAGATTTGTCTGTAACAATCATAACGCGTTCAATATCTTCACATGTTTGAAGGTATTGGATAGAATTGCGTTCGAAGTAAATTTTTGAAGGAACTTTAAACCACTGCATATTATTTCTACGTTTCCCTACTTTCTTGATGTTTAGAAGGTTGATCGCACTCACATTATCACCGACTGAGTTGTGTCCATATGAACCACATCCAAGTGTCAATGATGGAATGAAGGCATTGTATACGTCACCGATACCACCGAAAGTAGATGGAGAGTTCCAGATAATACGCATTGCTTTGATTTCTGTACCAAAGCGTTTAGCGAGAGCTTCGTCTTTTGTATGGATGGCTGCTGAGTGACCAAGTCCGTTAAACTCAACCATTTGACGAGCTTTTGTAAGACCGTCTTCTGTATCTTCAGCTTTTAGGACAGCGATAACTGGTGACAATTTTTCACGAGTCAATGGTTCTTTCGGTCCTACTTCTGCACATTCCGCAGCCAAGATGTTTGTTCCTTCTGGAACACTAAATCCTGCTTGTTCTGCAATCCATGCTGCTGGTTTACCAACGATGTTTGCGTTTAGTTTAGCACCAGCACAGTTTTTGCTGTTTGCTTTCACTCCGAAACAGAATTCTTCAAGAAGCGCTTTTTCTTTCTTGTTTACAAAGTAAGTGTGATATGATTTGAATTCTTCTACAAATTCGTCATATACTTCTTTATCAATGATAACCGCTTGTTCTGATGCACAGACCATCCCATTATCAAATGATTTAGACATAACGATGTCATGAGCAGCTTGACGAAGGTCAGCAGATTTTTCTACATAGGCAGGAACGTTTCCGGCACCTACCCCAAGTGCTGGTTTTCCACATGAGTATGCAGCTTTAACCATAGCATTCCCACCAGTTGCAAGAATAGTTGCAACACCTTCGTGGTTCATTAACGCTCCAGTTGCTTCCATAGATGGCTTTGTAATCCATTGAACACAGTTTTCAGGAGCACCAGCTGCAATCGCTGCATCGCGAACGATTTGTGCTGCGTGTGCTGATGATTCTTGAGCTGATGGGTGGAAGGCAAACACGATTGGATTACGTGTTTTCAAAGCAATCAAGGATTTGAAAATCGCTGTTGAAGTTGGGTTTGTTGTCGGAGTGACACCACAGATTACCCCTACAGGCTCCGCAATCTTTGTCAAACCTGTAATTGGATCATCCTCGATAACTCCAACTGTTTTAACTCCACGCATATTGTTCACTACGTGCTCACAGGCAAATAGGTTTTTTGTCGCCTTGTCTTCAAATACTCCACGACCAGTTTCTTCAACTGCGTGTTGTGCAAGGATACCATGTGCGTCAAGTGCTGCAACCGAAGCTTTTGCCACGATATAGTCAACTTGCTCTTGGTTCAACTTGCGCATTTCATCAAGCGCAACCAAGGCTTTTTTCACGAGACCATCGACATGCTTTTCAGCAGCAAGTTGTTTTTCCTCTGGTGTTACTGTTTTTTTATCAGCCATATTATCCTCCATAGCCTTTAAGGATTTTATCCTTTGTTAATTTTTTCACAAGTTTATTATAACTCTTTTTTTATGCTTTGTAAACAGTTTCATAAACATTTCACAAAGAAATTCCCCAAGATTGTGATTTTTTTCTCAATATGGCTACGCAACAGAGTTTTGCTTAGACGATTGTGAAATTATGGAAAAAATTTTTTTATTTCACAAAGTTTTTCTAGTTGAGAGTTAGTTATCGAATCCAAAAGCAGAAAGCGTTTTCTTTTTAGATTTTGAAAATAGTCTCCAAGTTAGGAGACTACTGTTTTTGTTGAAAAACGCCTTGTTTAAAGATTCCTTCATAAACAACTTCTTGCTCTGTCGTCAACTTCCCTTGACCTTCAGCCTGACCGTTTACAAAATCACCTTCGTATTTCCAGCCATCTTTTGATTGGAAAGTTCCTTTCCCGTTAAAGGCTCCATTATTGAAATCACCTGTATATTGGTCTCCGTTTTCAAAGGTCAGGGTCCCTTGACCATTCATTTTCCCTCGTACCAAGGTGCCATCATAAACAAGAGCTCCACCATCAAGTGTCAGGACACCCTTTTTAGGCGTATTTAGCAGAAATATCGAAAGAGCACAGAGTACCATTACGACAACTGCAATGAGTTCTAACCTAGGACGAGTTAGGTAAACTCTACACTTCTCATAAAATTGTTTAAGCTTTTCCATTGTCAGTCTCATTTTCTAATCGATCTAGCCAGCGTTGACATCCACTTGTAATACGAGCATAGGTTTCCTCAAAATCTCCTGTATACCAAGGATCTGGGACACTTTCAGATGCAAAAGCATAAATCTTGTGCTCTTGTTCTTGAGGACACATTTGTCGCAAATCTGAAAGGTTTGAAGCATCCATACCGATAATATAATCAAACGACTCAAAGTCTTCTCTGCCAATCTGAAGCGATGTTTTGTCTTTGTCATAAGGAATCTGATACTGTTGGAAAATCCCTTGCGTTCCCTTATGAATCGGATTACCATGTTCCCAAGACGAAGTTGCACGACTCTCAACTTGATAATCACTCGTCATGGACTTCATCACAAACTCTGCCATGGGGCTACGGCAAATATTTCCTAAGCACACAAATACTATTTTTTTCATCCCTTTTCCTCTCATCTCATAGAAAAACGGGAGTGACAGGTCCCGTTTTATTCTTCGATTGCTCCGCCTTCGTCAACAACTGTTCCTTCTGGTGTCACAGCTTCTTTGAGTGGCAAAACGGTCTTGATAGCAGCCAATTCAAAAGTCAAGTAGACCCCATCTACATCAAGTACGATTGTACCTTTCTCAGTATCTACTTCATCCACTGTTCCGTAAAGTCCACCAATTGTAATGACTTCATAGCCTTTTTGAAGCTTGTTCAAGCTTTCCATACGCTTTTGTGCTTGTTTCTTTTGAGAACGTTGCATAAAGAACATCAAGGCCATCATCCCTACAAGCATGATTAAAAAAGTAATATTTGGATCCATTGTTTTCTCCTTTGTATTTTACATAGGACTACTATATCAAATTTCAGCTACTTTTACAAGGTTGTGCCTTGTTTTTATGCTTATAAAAAATCAGAGTTTTCACTCTGATTTTTGTGATTATTTCAAGTTTTGAACGACTTTGACTAGATTTTCAACTGTAAATCCATACTCTGCCAATACTTTTGGTGCTGGGGCAGATGCTCCGAAGGTATCAATACCGAGAACTGCACCATCAAGACCAACATACTTGTACCAGTTTTGAGTTGCTCCCATTTCGACCGCAACACGACGGCGAACTGCATTTGGAAGAATTTCTTCCTTGTAAGCTGCATCTTGTGCGTCAAAGACATCTGTAGATGGCATGCTGACTACACGGACTTTTGCGCCTTGACTAGCCAATTCTTTGGCAGCTGCGACCGCCAAATTCACCTCTGAACCTGTTGCAATCAAGATGGTATCAAAGTCTGCTGCATTTTCATAGACAACATAGGCACCTTTCGCAACTTTGTCAAAGTCTGTTCCTTCTTCAACAGTCAAGTTTTGACGTGTCAATACAAGGGCAGTTGGTGTTTTTTCGCTTGTCACGGCAAGGTACCAAGCTGCTTGAGTTTCACGCGCATCTGCTGGGCGGAAAACGTTTAGATTTGGCATGGCACGGAGACCTGCTAAGTGTTCAACTGGTTCGTGCGTTGGACCATCTTCACCAACTGCAATCGAATCGTGGGTAAAGACATAAGTCACAGGAAGTCCTTGCAAGGCTGACAAACGGACCGCTGCTTTCACATAGTCAGAGAAGACGAAGAAAGTACCACCGTATACACGAAGTCCACCGTGAAGGGCCATTCCGTTCAAAATCGTTCCCATTGCAAATTCACGAACACCAAACTGAATGTTACGGTTCAAGCGATTAGCGTCGTCTTGAAGTCCGTCCGTTTTGATATAAGTCATGTTTGAGTGAGCAAGGTCAGCTGATCCACCTAGGAAAGTTGGCAACTTGGCAGCGACAACGTTCAAGGCATCCTGACTCGAGTTACGAGTTGCTTGAGAGAAACCATTTTCTAAGGCTGGGAAGTCTGCTGGAGTCACCTCAACTGGGTCACGGCCGTCGATAATGGCTTCTACTTCTGCAGCCAGTTCTGGATGCGCTTCTTTATAATCTGCAACTAATTTAGTCCAAGCTTGATAAGCTGATGCGCCACGGTCTGCAACATTTTCCTTGAAATCAGCATAAACTTCAGCTGGGATTTCAAATGGTTCATAGTCCCAACCGAGCGCTTGGCGAGTTGCTGCAGTTTCATCTGCTCCAAGAGGAGCCCCGTGTACGGCATTAGTTCCTTGTTTGTTTGGAGAACCGTATCCAATCACAGTCTTCACTTCAATCAAAGATGGTTTTCCTGAAGCTTTAGCTGCTTCAATAGCCGCATGGATTGCTTCCAAGTCTGTTCCATCTTCAACCAAGGCTGTATGCCAGCCGTAGGCATTGTAGCGATCACGAACACTTTCAGTGAAAGAATCCTTTGTCTCACCATCCAAGTTGATGTCATTTGAATCATAAAGAACCACCAACTTATCAAGTTTTTGCAAGCCTGCGTATGAAGCTGCCTCGCTTGAAACACCTTCCATCAAATCTCCGTCTCCACAGATCACATAAGTATAGTGGTCAAAGATATTGAAACCTTCGCGGTTATATTTGGCTGCTAAGAAGCGTTCTGCTTGGGCAAAACCAGTAGCAGTAGAAATCCCTTGTCCTAGAGGACCAGTTGTCGCGTCAACCCCTGCAGTATGACCAAATTCTGGGTGACCTGGTGTTTTTGAACCCCATTGGCGGAAGTTCTTGACTTCATCCATGCTAACATCTTCAAAACCAGAAAGGTGAAGAAGGGCATAAAGAAGCATTGAACCATGACCTGCTGAAAGAATAAAGCGATCGCGGTTGATCCAGTTTGGTTGAGCTGGATTGATACGAAGTTGCTTTGTAAAGAGGCTATAAGCCATTGGAGCAGCCCCCATAACCACCCCTGGGTGACCTGAGTTTGCTTTGTTGATGGCGTCAATACCTAGAAAACGAATTGCATTAACAGATAGATTTGACATAGAATTTCCTTTCTCTTTGAGGTGATTAATGAATCACACATCCTATTTTACTATTATATGAAAAAATGCATAGAATAGCAATAAAACAATTTGCGTTCATCTAACACATTTGATTTTCTATTCCCTCGTCACTTCATAGTACGGAAGCAAGCGCGCATAAGCCTCTTCTAACTTCTCTAATATCGCTTCTACTGACTGATTTTCTATAAAAGAAACATCTGCCTTAACTAACACTTTACGGACTTCCTGACTTCTCAGCTTCTCGCGTAAAGTACGACGATTTTCTTCATTAGCCTCCATCTTATAACTTTCCCCATTTGAGTAGACTAGATAATAAATTCCTTCTACCGCTGGAAGTTCTAAAACCTTGGCTTGCTTGTCCAAGGTCTGTTCGTCTTTCTTACGCTCGATGAAACTGACTTCCAAAGAAACCCCAAAGTCAGTAGGTGCTCCATATAAACGCAAGGCCATCATAGGTTCTGTCACTTGTCCGTCTCTCTGAAGATAGGCCCAGAAATGCGGCCGCAAGCGTTGCGCTTGGTTCATCCACTGGCTAGTCTGTTGGAGTTGCCATTCTGGATGACTTGCTTGAAAGGTTTTGGCCAATTCTGTGAAAGACTTCCGTGCCTCTTGACCTTTTTGCCGCAAATTCAACATCTTTTCTCTTTCATCGCCAGCTTTATCAGGATTACGGTACTGGACACCTGCAAATGATAGGTATTCTCTAACTGCTTTCAGCATATCTGAATCTTTCCTTTCCTAGCAAAAAATCAGGACAAACCTGATTTTGCTTTGCTTATTCTGCATCTACGACAACATAGCGATTTGGCTCATCGCCTTCAGAGTAACTCGTCACGCCATCCATGCGTGAAATAATGCGATGGATAATCTTGCGTTCGCTATTTGACATTGGATCAGTTTGTTGGCTACGTCCTTCTTCTAAAACGCGAGTCGCCAATTTTTGAGCGTAGGTTTGCAAGACTTCTGCACGGTGTTCAACGTAATCATTGACATTGATCGTGATATAGAAGGTTCTCGAATAGCGATTGTAAAGGTAATTTTGCGCTAACAGCTGAAGAGCTTTCAAGACTTTCCCGTGGTAGCCGATAATACGGCCTGGTTCATTAGTGTCAATTTGAAGATTGATGGTGCGGCGATTGTAGTCGCTTGAAATCGTCCCTTCAACATCCATATCATCTACAATGGTTTGAACGTAGCTAGCTACTTCTGTTGCCACTTGTTCGATGTCATAACTTGGTTCTACTTTCAAGCCTAAATCTTCCAAAGACTGGCTTGTTGTTTCCTGCGTTTCAGTTTCTTTTTCTGGAGCAGATTCCACTTCCTCGGTAGTATTCTCTGGTTCCAATTCATTTAAAATTGAAATATGGCCTGTTTCTTCCAAAATCGTGCTGGCATGTTTTTCATTTTTCAAGATTTCAGCCTTGACCTCTTCAGAGACACCTTGACCTTCTTCTTCAATCTTCTTAATCGCTTCAACTACATGCCCCAAATCAACAGTTGCTTCACTTACTGTTTTCACGGGTTCATTTTTTTCATTAACTTCTTTTGGAACCCCTTTAATGGCCTGCTGGTTGGCTTTGATCACTGTCGTTTCACTAATGGCTTCGATATCAACTTGAGCTGGCTTCTTACCAAACAAGCCTAAGAATCCTTTTTTCTCTTTCGAAACGACCTTGATGTGGGCCTTCATTCTTGGAATGTCTAATTCTTTCAATCCTTTTTGGATTGCTTCTTCAACCGTTGAACCTGTAAATAATACCATTACCAGATTCCTCCTTATTTTTTCTTTTTCTGTGCTTTTTTCAAAGCTCTTCTCTTCTTGCCTTCTAAATCTTTTTCTGCTTGCGCCACTGCTTCTCTTTCAGCAATAATCTTGAAAGGATTGTTCAAGAAATAGGTTTGCAGAACTTGGTAAGCATTGGATACGGCCCAGTACAAAGCTACACCACTTGGGGCGGAGATGGCAAAAACAAAGATCAATACGGGCATACCATACATCATCCCTGTCGTAGCTCCACTTTTTTCGGACAAAGCTTTATTCGATAACCAGCTACTCAAGAAGGTAAAGACTGCCGCCAAAATCGGAAGGACAAAACTTGTATCTACTCCTCCCAAATTAATCCATAAAAAGTGACCTGTTTTCAAAAAGTCTACTCGACTCAAGGCTTGAAAGAGTGCCAAGAGAACCGGCATTTGTATTAAAATCGGCCAGAGAGAGGATGAATGTTTGATCCCTAACTCTTTATAAACCTTACGCATCTCCTGGTCTAGCTTGGTTCTACTTTCCATATCACGACCCGGATATTGCTCTCGCAAAGCCTTGATGCGTGGTTGAGCCTCTTGCATTTTTCTAGAGGCAACCATCTGTGTCTGAAAGACCGGCAATAAAATCGTCCGGATCAAAATCGTAAAGAGGATAATCCCCACTCCGATACTAATGTCAAAGGACAAAAAGCGGATAATTTCAGCAAAAAAATAGACGAATTTGCTCCAAAAGTCTGTTGAGTCTGCTGTTATATCGCTAGCTGTACCATTTGTTGCACAGGCTGTCATGATAAACAAGGACAAGCCCAACAAGCTAGTCAACTGTAGTTTCTTTTTCACTCCCATTTCCTTCCTGGTAAATCTTTGATAACTTTAATACGTGGAGTAGGTTTTTCTCCATCTCTGCATATTCCAAGGTTTCCACCCCTTTTCGGGCAATCACGACAAAATCAACATGCTCTACTAAACTCCCTTTTACACTTTGTAGAATGTGCCGGATTCGTCTCTTGATTTGATTTCTGGTAACTGCATTCCCCAGCTTTTTGCTGACGGACAGTCCTACTCGAAAATGGTTTTGCTGGTTTTCCAATTGGTAGACAACAAATTTTCGATTGGCAAAACTTGTTCCGTCCTTGAAAATCGCCTTAAAATCTTTCTCTCTTTTTACACGAAAGCTTTTCTTCAAAACTCAACTCCATCTATTAAATTACTACTATTATACCATATTTTTTGAAAAAGCCAATAACAGCAAGGTTTTAGACATTTTCTACATAAAAAAAGCTGGAAAATCTCTTTCCCAACTTCTTTTTACAATCAAATTTTACGTGTATTTACTTATTTTTTCAAGCGTTCAACATCGCGTGCAATCACCAATTCTTCATCTGTTGGAATAACCAAGACACGGATTTTCGCTGCATCAGTTGAGATGTCTCCCGTTACACCAAAGACGTTCTTTTCTGGATCCACATCACAACCAAACCAAGAGATACCTGAAATGACATCCTCACGAACCAAAGCAGCATTTTCACCGATTCCTGCTGTGAAGATAATAGCATCTGCCCCATTTAGGACTGCAAGATATTGACCGATATGTTTTTGGATACGATCGACATACATTTCATAAGCCAAAGTCGCATCATGGTCTCCTGCTTCCATGGCAGCAATCACATCACGCATATCGCTTGACTGACCAGAAACTCCCATGAGCCCTGATTCACGATTGAGAACGCGACTAATATCTTCAGGGGTATTGAAATCCTCTGTATATTGCATGAGATAAGGGATGATAGCAGGGTCAATATCTCCTGTACGAGTTCCCATCATCACACCGCCGAGTGGTGTGAATCCCATGGAAGTATCCACAGACTTCCCACCCTTAACAGCTGTGATAGAAGCCCCGTTACCAATATGGCAGGTAATCAATTTCAAATCTTCTAGAGGACGGCCCAAAAGTTTCGCTGCTTCTCCTGCGACAAACTGGTGGCTTGTCCCGTGGGCACCATATTTACGAACCTTGTTGTCTGTGTAGTACTTAGTTGGTAGAGGGTAGCGATAAGCCTTCTCTGGCATGGTTGTGTGGAATGAGGTATCAAACACAACAACGCTAGTAATATCCGGAAGCAATTCCTTGAATGCACGAATTCCTGCTGCGTTGGCTGGATTGTGGAGAGGGGCCAAAAGTCCCAATTCCTCAACTTTTTCGAGCACATCTCCCTCAACAACCGTTGATTCCTTGAAGTATTCCCCACCAGCTACAACGCGGTGTCCAACACCTGTAATCTCATCATAAGATTTGATGATATCGAAACGAATCAAGTCATCCAATAAAATTTTAACGGCTTGTGTGTGGTCTTCAATATCAAGAATTTGTTGTTCCGAACGACCGTCAAATTTTACTGTTGAAATTGAATCTTTCAATCCAATACGTTCAATCAAGCCTTTAGCCAAAACTTTCTCTTCTGGCATTTGATAAAGTTGCCATTTCAAGCTTGAGCTTCCGGCATTGATTGCAATTGTTTTTGTCATAAGATGATACCTCTTTTTAAGCGTTTTCATCTATTATAACAAAATCTCTTTTATATTTCATTACCTTTGCTCCAATTTTGAAAATTTTCTTTAAAGGTCAACAAAACTGACGGATCTTGCAAGCTAGTAAGAGGGTAGACAAAGGGTTCTATTTCCTTGTCTCTTTTCTTCTGTAAGACAAAAATACTTTTAGCTTGGTTTGCAGTTGAGAAAATATCCTCTGGCAGAGCGATGATAGCAGCCAGACTCACTTCGTCTTTGAGCCACCCTTTTAATAAGTCACTTTGAGGACTGGTCAATAAATCACTCGGAGCTAGAAAAATAGCATAGCCATCAGACTTAAGGTACTTGAGGCCTTGTTCCATCAGCAAATGATGGGCATAGGTATGCTCTTGACTAGAAGCCACTTGATAGCGCGAAGCGATGGCATCGTCTGGGTAATAACCAACAGGCAAGTCGCTGATGACCACGTCGCTTTCTTTAAGCATTTGCGGACGAACGGCGTCTCCTTGGACAAAACCAGCTTGCAAACCAATCACATCTGCCATACTGGCTGCCAAATCAATCAGCAAGTCATCCACTTCGATTCCCAAGTAATCTACTTTTTTAGAGAGAGAAGTCAAGAAAGTAGCCCCCAAAATCCCCATACCAGAACCGATTTCGAGGATGCTAATTTCCTCTTGTTTAAACAACTCTTCTACAACAAGTACCAAGAGGAGGGAAATGGCATCCGGTGTAAACTGGTGATTGGCCTGTAAAGGTTCCGTTTGTCCTGCCTTCATCAAGAGAAACTGGTAGGTCTTGAGCCACTCTTCCTTGCGAAGCGCTAAGCGTTTAAGGGCTTGATTGTTCTCCTTGACCTGCTCTAGTTCGGTCTCGCCATCCAAATAGATGCTGTTTTGCTCTACCAAGGCGTCATAAAAGTTGGTCACCAAATCACTTTGGATGACTTGGACATTCTCTAGTAAATACGTATAAGCTTGTTCAATTTTTTCAAAATCCATATTCCTATCTTATCAAATTTCCCTCCTTTTTTCCATCTGAAGAGAAAAAATCACTGCTTTAGTCAGCGAGTGATTTTTGGGCTACTGTTAAAAAGAGTTCTGAATAATTTCCTTGAAACAATTCTTCAGCACTATAGAGGATCTGACTGCCAATGCTTGAAAAACCATTCTGAGCGAGCTTGGTTTCCAGTTCAGCTAAATCAAAACCATGATGGTTGGTATCTGTCTTGACAAAATCAGCGATGAGAACTTGTCCATTCTCCCTAAGGTGATGGTAAAACATGGCAAGAGTCGCATCTAGATCAGGCATATGATGAAGAACCCGACTGACAACAATCAGGTCAAATTGCTGTTCCAAGGGATTTGCCAGTAAATCCTGCTCCAAAAACTGGATATTCTTGATGTCTTGTTGCTCTGCTTTCAAACGGGCTTGCTCCAGCATTTTCTCCGAGATATCTACAAGGGTAACCGACTTGGCCTGCTTGGCTAGGGGCAAGGCTAATAGACCCGTCCCTCCACCGAAATCCAGAATTTCTTTGTCTGATAGAAGAGCAATCTGTTTTTCAACTGCTTGACAAACCAAATTTGCAAGAAAGATATTTTTGGGCGAATCAAAAGTTTCTGCTTTGTGATTAAAATCATGTTTCATGCTTTTAGTTTAGCACAAAGAAGTTGAATTGACTAGGATTTGTCTTTCTTTTCAGGCTTTTCTTCTGATTTTTTCTTCCCTGCTTGATTGCTTGAATCAGTCGCTACCTCTTCCTTTTTAGCTGTTTTCTTTTCTTGGTTTTTCATCGGAGGAAAGAGAAATTCATAGTTGCCCTTATTCATACGAACACTTGTTGCAAAACCTGTTTTCGTATTGTGATACCTGACTTTTCCTAAGTTAAAGACTCGTTCTCCACTTTCTTGTTCAACCTTATCTTTACTTCGCTTGGCCATGGCAAAAGCTGCCAACTTTTCTTTGTTTAGGGCAAAGTCTTTGTGATGGGCTACTTGCCGATTTAAATAAAACTGCAACAAAAGGCTAAAAATAGCTGCCATGGTAACTGCATATAAAAGAACGCCTGCCTTAACTTTTTGTTTTTTCCACACGATAGATGAACTCCCTTTCTAAGCCCTTTTGAAATTGGAAACGAAAGCGAACCAATTGATTTTCCTCTGTAATTTGAGCTGATTTGAGTCCATAAACCATAGGTTGGTAGCCCCGTCCGCTGGTATCCGTTTTTCGAAAATCATCCGATTTAGACTTCCCTATAGAGATATTCTTACCATCTTGTTTCATGTAGAGGCGATTGCCTTCTACCTTTTCAAACTGCGAACGCTCTAACTCTGCCTCCAGTTGATCCACAAACAAGAGCCACTCCTTTTGCTCGCTTTGCTGCTGGTAACGAACTTCTGAAATGAGGAGCTGACTCATAGCCTGAAAGAGGAGCAAGCCTCCGCTAATGACGATAAGGGCAATCAGAGATTCTAATAGAGTGAACGCTCTTACCTTACTGCTCTTTAAGGTCGAGCAACTTATCTGAACCATGGTAGACCTCCAATCCCTTTTCACTAGCAAACACCTGAACCTCCACTCCGTTTATGTTTACCTGATTTTGACCTGTTTGCAAGGCCATCTTCGCCACACGCAAGACTTCTTCCTTTTGCAAGATTTCTGCCTCTTCTTGTCTATTTTTCTGAATTTGTCCCAAAAGAAGGGTCGCAATGCTGGCAAACACAGCCAAAGCTACTACTGCTTCTAGTAAGATCACTGCCTTAATTTTTTGTTTCCTTAATGCGTTTAATTTTTCCATTTCCTAGATATAATTGATAACGAATCGCTCCTTTGCTGGTCTGAAATTCAACCTTAGCCAGGGACGAATTGCCCCCAGCTCGGTCAAATATAATGCTTTGTCCCGATGGTGCCTGAATTCCTTTAGGAACTGTCAACTTTTGATTGCCATTGCTGATCGTCTGTCCATCTAAGTTCAGACTAGTCTTTTGCTGACTGGCTACACTGCGTTTTTGCGTTTCCCGATAGAGTTCTTCAAACTCCATAAAGAAAATCTGCTCCTCTACCGCCGCAAAACTGGATTGAACAGAACCGGACAAGCCCAAAGCAAGGATACTCACAAGTCCCAAAACTAAGAGACTTTCAAGCATAGTAAAAGCCTTAATCTGCAACAGTTTGACTTGTTTTTTGTTTTGCATGGTAGTCTTTATAAGCTTTAGCTTGCTCAGCTGTGATACGACCGTCTGCTTGTAATTTGCTAAGGCTAGCATCTTCATTCTTGTCCAGACTATAGAGCTCTGCCTGGCTTTCTACGACCTTGACAACAGCAGCTTTTCCTTTATCATCTACGGCATCCTTTTGCTTGGTCAAATTGGGCACAAAGAGCAAGAGAAGAACACTGATGATTAAAAGGACGACTAACATTTCTACCAAAGTGAAAGCTTTAACCTTGGCTTTTTTTAAATTTGTCATGAGTTTTTTCATTTTAAAAATTTACCTCCATATTTTGATACATGGGCATAAGCATTGCCGCATAAAGTAAAACGATAATCAGGGCCACAAAGATAAAAACCAGTGGCTGCACTAAGTTCATAGTGCGGTTGACTCGGGTAAAAAAGGCTTCCCAAGTTTTTTCAGCATAGATTTCCAACTCACTCCCCAGCTTGGACTTGACTTCCCCATACTCGATGATGAGACTCAACTCCTTTTTAAAGAAAGGATAGGTCGCTATGGTTTGAGAAAATTCGCGGCCATTTTGCAGGGCTTGAGCCATATCTTGACCGATTTCTTTAAAGAGCTGGGAACCTTGTTCCTGCATGATCTGAAAAATCTGCGTCAGCTCCATTCCCTGCGAAATCATATTGCCCCATTCACGCGCATAATAGGCCGTCAGATAGGTCTGGACAAAGATTCCCAGAAAGGGAATCCGTGCTAACATTGAGAAGACCCGCATCTTGGAACTTCTTTTGTAGAAAGTGAGGGCTAAAAGTACAGATAGAGAGCAAACCAACACTAGTCCCAGAAATATTTGTGGCAGATTTCCAATGATTTGGGTGGCGATATTGCTACTGTCCAGTTGGGGAAGTAGATAGTTTCTCAACCCCAGCATGATTAGCAGGAGAAATCCCAGCAAAATCAAAGGATAGGTCGCTACTTCGATTAACTTTTTCTTGACCTTGGACAAATTATCCAGATATTCTTCTATCTTCCCCAGACTCAGGTGAAGATTTCCATGCACTTCAGCTAGAGATAACTGGGTCACAATAGCACTTGAAAAGCCTAAACTAGCCATCATTTCTGAGAATGATTTACCCTGAGACAAGCCTTGGTGCATCTGGGCCACATAGTCCTTTTCCAGCAGGGCACTTCTGCCCAAAAAAGAAATAATTTCCACCAAATGAAAGCCGCTGGAGAAGAGATTGTTAAACAAGGTGATGATTTTCTTCTGCTTAGCTGTAGCTAATTTTTTCCGTTTCAGCCTGAAGACTTGTGATATATCCATCTTTAAGAAGCTGACCAATCTGCTCATTCCAGCTAGTTGGCTGGTGTTCTTGATAGTCTTTGTTTGCAAAGTCAACGATTCCTCCTCCCCCGATTAATCTCTGGTAGCAGACTCCTTGCAGGACAACTGCTAGTTCCTCCTCCGTCACACCCAACTCCAGAAGGCGTTCATAAACACCTCGGATACTCTTGGCATGAATAGTTGAAAAGACTGTCGCCCCTGTCAAACTGGCTCTAACTACTGCACGCGCCGTCTCGCTATCCCGAATTTCACCGATAATCAAGAGGTCAGGGCGATGCCGAAGAGACAGTTTGATCAGATTTTCATAGGTCAATCCAATCGCCTCATTCAACTGCAACTGGAGCATGTCTTCCTGCTTGATCTCGACAGGATCTTCAATGGACATAACCTGCTGTCCTTTAAACAGAGACTTGGCTAATTCGTGCATCAGAGTCGTCTTGCCACTGCCGACCGGACCAGCAAAGAGATAGAGGCCCCGTTGCCTGTACTGCTCACCCAGTTCGTTCATATCCTGAAACCAGAAATGCAGGTCCTGTTCCTCATCGTGCAACAAACGAATGACCAAACTCTCATGTCCCCGATAATCTCCTACGGTGGACAAACGCAGAGAAGACACCTTCTCCCCATGCTGATAGTCGCAAGATCCCAGCTGACTACGTCTCTTCTCCCCTACATTCATACCCGCCACAAACTTGAAATGACTAATCACTGCAGCTAAAATATCAAACTCATAGGAGTCAACTAGACACCGTTCGTCTCCAACCCGCATGTGAAGTTCGTAGGACTTTTCCTTGGGGATAAAATAGATATCCTGAGCCTTCTTTTCTTTCGCAGTAGCAATAATTTTCTGTGCAATTTCTTGTACCATACCGCCCTCCTTACCTAACTATTCGCAAAAAAATAAAAAAAATAAAAAGCAACTTAAAAAGTTACTTTTTTATCTCCATTTCATACGGCAAGAACGGTGTTTTTCTTGACCTGTTTGTTTTTCGTAGCCTGGACGTAGCTTTTCATCGGGGATGACTTGCTCATCCTGTAAAAGTGCCAAAGAATGATACTGCTGCAAATACTCATCGCACTCATCACACCAGCGTTGGTCGGCAGGATCCCAAAAAATAGTCATCAAATCACTCCGACTCTTATAAAGAGGATTCTTCTTTTCCAGCTCAAACCAGCATGATTTATAATATTTTAGAGCATCATAATACTTGTCAAAAGATTGACTCATGATGACATCTTCTTCCCAACCTTCTATGAACCACCACGGTTCAAAATCCCCATACATTTCTATAACACGATACATTCTTACTACTTCCTTTGTATCGTATATTATATCTAATTTTTTATTACAAGAAAAGGATTTTGCTTGCCTTTCCCTTTAGGAAGACTTCTTTAAATATCTTTTTCAGCCTATCATAAAAATAGGAGTCCTTTATTGACCCCTATTTTTATCTTCTTAGGCTTGATAACGTTTCACACCATCTAGATAGGTTGCTACCAATTCCAAATCTTTATCTAGTACGATAAAGTCGGCGTCGTAACCTTCACGGATTTGACCACAGACATCATCGATGTGAACAGATTTTGCTGGGTTGAGGCTGGCCATCATGACTGCTTCATGCGGATTCGCAATGCCCCATTCGACCACATTCTTCAAACCATCTTTGAGTTTAAGGATAGAACCTGCCAAATTGCCTGTAGATTTGAGGCGAGCAGTTCCATTAGCAACAACTACTGGGAATTCTCCCAACATGTAATCTCCATCTTCCAAGCCACCAGCTGTCATACAGTCTGTGATAAGAGCAATATTTTCTGTTCCTTTTTGCTTGAGCAAAATATCACAGGCCTTTGGATCTACGTGGTGACCGTCACAGATCAACTCTGCATAAGTATGTGGCAATTCATACATGGCTCCCACCATACCGAGCTCACGGTGAGTCAACCCACGCATCCCATTGTAGGCATGTACCCAAACGCTTGCTCCAGCGTCGACTGCTTTTTTAGCTTCATCAAAAGTCGCATTGGAGTGCCCAAGAGCAACAGTCACTCCTTCACCCGTAACTGTACGAACAAAGTCTTCTACACCTTCACGTTCTGGCGCAAGGGCAATTTTATTGAGCAGGCCATTGGCTGCTTTTTGCCAAGCACGAAACTCATCCATACGAGGGTCTTTCATATAAGCAGGGTTTTGGGCTCCCTTGTATTTCTCTGTGAAATACGGACCTTCAAAATAGATCCCACGAATCTTGGCTCCACTTGCTTCCTGGTAACGAGCACCGATATTTTCAGTTACTGCAAGCAACTGCTCGTAAGAGGAAGTCAAGGTCGTTGGCAAGAAGCTGGTAACACCCGTGCTAAGTAGACCTTCACTCATAGTATGAAGGGTACCTTCGATGTTATTGTCCATGACATCGACACCACCAAATCCATGAATGTGGGTATCCACAAGTCCTGGTGCAATGCTGTAGCCTGTATAGTCAATGACGTCAGAGCCTTCAGGAATCTGTTCTACATGTTTGCCAAACTTGCCATCCACAAGTTCCAAGTAACCGCCACGACGAACTCCGTGTGGGTAGAAAAACTGATCCGCTTTAATATAATTAGGCATAATGATAACCTCCTTGATAGATTGATTCTAGAATTTATTATGTCAATTACATTATAAACCTTTCTTTTTCATTTGTAAATGGTATAGACCTATTTTCTAGAGATATTTTAAAAGAGCTGGATTTCTCCAACTCTTTAATTTTATTTTGATTTTACAGGCAGTTCTTGAGCAGCCTTAACAGCAGCTGCAATCGTTTCTGCGTATAGCTTAGCACCTTCTTCGAGCTTGCTATTGTCATTCCCAAAGTGGACTTGGTCGGTTCCAGCCCAGATTTCAGGGTGTTCCTTAGCAACCTTATTCCAGTCAGCTATGCTCACGTAAGGATTCTTTTCAGCTAATTCCCGTGCATAAGCCGCATACTGCTCCACTGATGTGTAAGTGTCCTTGCTCTTGTCTCCCTCATAAGGTGTCACCAGTATCAGATGGTGTCCTTTCGGTAGATTGTTCACGATGCTGTCCAAATCATTCTTATAGCCTTCAGGATTATTGACTCCCGTTGCAATGACAACTGTTTTTAGCAGTGCCTTGTTCTGACTGTTATTGAGCATGATGTCATTGGCTTGCTTGGTCGTTCGACTAACCTGGGCATTGATATTCGCTTCAGGAAGTGCCTCTTGTAAGGCTGTATTGGCACGCAAGGCTACCGAATCTCCTATTAGGCTTGTTCCCTCAGAAATTCCTAAACGACTCAGTTCAGCTTGTTCAGCAAGAGTCTTTGTTTGTCCTATATTGGTCTGAGCTTGTTTGAAACCATTGACCATCAAGCCTGTCTCAAAAGCTCCAACTTGAGGAGCCACAGCTATGATAATCAAGGCAATCAGGGTAAGAATGCCAGCACCAGCAGCACTAATTGGTTTAATATGAGGCAATCGACTAATCTTCCGTATTAAAGGATTGGATTTACCGGCAATCAACGGCTCAACAATATAGAAGGATAGGATAGCAAAGAAATAAGAAAAGATGATTGTCAGAATAACAGCAGGCAGATTACTCATCAACTGAGAAAAGATAATATAAAAAGGCCAGTGGAAAAGATAAACCGCGTAGCTGGTATCCGCTAAAAATGTAATGATCCGAGGTTCTTGTATCTCAGGCGTTTTCTCATGCAAGACACGCGCAGCAAAAATCATAGCCACTGCCGCTAAACTTGCTAGCAAGAAGCCAAATAAGTACGCAAACAGGTAAGTGAACTTGACAAAGAAAGTCAAGAGCACTAACACCAAAAGCCCCGCAATAAACACCAGTAGATTTTGACGAAGGTCCCACATCCGGTCAAACTGCTTGACTAAATCGCTCGTCTGACGAACCCCCACAACTGTCGCCAAAATGCTTCCTAAAAAGAAGGGATAGACATGGGTCAAACTTGAAAAGTAGACAGATGAATAGGAACTCGCCATTAGACTACCAATAAACATGGAGAAAAAACTAATGATAAAAGCTCCCGCAGAAAGGAGAAAGACCATCCCTCTCAATTGACTACTAGATTTTGAACGTTTCGATAAGAACCAAACCGCTAAGCCCCAAAGGATATAGTAGTGAACCTCAACAGCTAGGCTCCAGTTGTGAACAAAGAGATGCGGAATGAACTGGGATTCATAACTGCCCCCTGTTAACATTTCGTAGAAGTTGGTCATAAAACCGAGAACTCCAGCAACCTGGCCACCAATTCCAGCAACATAGTCTTGACGAACCAAGAAAGTAAAAGGCATGGTCACCAAAACCATCAGCACCACAGGTGGCACGATACGATAAAACCGTCTCTTAAAAAAGCCTAGTAAATCAATCTGGCGTGCCTTCCCAAATTCTTCTAAAAGGAGGGAGGTGATCAAAAACCCTGAAAAAGTGAAAAAGACATCTACCCCAAAGAAGCCTCCAGGAAAGATCGTTTGAAAGAAGTGGTACAAAAGCACCAAAAGTAAACCTGTAATCCTAATCAAGGAAAACCATTTAATACGCATACGAGTCTATTCTCCATTAAATTAGGAAGCAAAACACCACCTAATTTCCATTCCATTATACTCCCTATTCTATCAAAAAAATAGGAAAAATCCTAAGAGAAAACTTAGGATTTTGGCATTCTATTTTTACACTTTAGAAATTGCGCCCTGACTTGTTGTAGCCATATTTTTCTACAAAATACTCACGAAATTCCAAGAGATTATCATCCATGATGGCTTGGCGGACCTGCTTCATCAAATTGAGCAAGAAGTAGAGATTGTGATAACTAGTCAAGCGGATACCGAAGGTTTCATCAGCCTTGAGCAGGTGACGAAGATAAGCGCGTGTGTAGTTCTTACATGTGTAGCAATCACACTCAGGATCCAGTGGCGTAAAATCTTCAGCGAATTGGGCATTCTTGACAACCAAACGACCTTGGCTGGTCATACAAGTTCCGTTACGAGCGATACGAGTCGGCAAGACACAGTCAAACATATCCACACCACGAATGACCCCATCGATCAAGCTGTCTGGCGCTCCGACACCCATCAAATAGCGAGGTTTGTTTTCAGGAAGAAGTTGAGTTGTGAAGTCCAAGACTGCATTCATTTCTTCGTGCGTTTCTCCCACTGCCAAACCACCGATAGAGTAGCCTGGGAAATCCATGCTGACAAGGTCATGAGCTGACTGACGGCGAAGATCTTCAAAGCCCGCTCCCTGTACAATTCCAAACAAACCTTGGTCATGCGGACGACGATGAGCCTTCAAACCACGCTCAGCCCAACGACTGGTACGTTCGATTGATTTCTTAACGTAATCATAGGGTTGGTAAAACTGAGGACATTCGTCAAAGGACATCATGATGTCTGAACCCAGATTATTCTGAATAGAGATGGCCTTTTCTGGTGATAGGAACATCTTGGAGCCATTGAGATGGTTTTTAAAGGTTACTCCTTCTTCGGTGATATTTCGGCTATCTGCTAGGGAATAAACCTGGAAGCCACCACTGTCTGTCAAAATTGGTTGGTCCCAGTTCATAAATTTGTGGAGACCACCTGCGCGTGCGATGAGTTCGTCCCCAGGGCGAAGCCAGAGATGATAAGTATTAGAGAGGATAATTCCTGATCCCATCTCCTTCAACTCCTCTGGCGACTGGGTCTTGACAGTAGCTTGGGTCCCAACTGGCATAAACATAGGTGTCGGGAAGGTACCGTGCGGAGTGATGATTTCTCCCAGACGAGCTCCTGTATGTTTTTCTTTCTTAATCAAACGGTATTTGATTGGTGAATCTGACATTTTTTACCTCCGAAGCTGGGAAAAACAGTCCCAGTTCATACTTTGTGCCCAAAGGCATACTGTATGATTTTATCAAAAAAACCAGGAACTGTCACGAACTATGGTATAATGAGAGAATGAAATACCCAAAAATTGATTTAAAAAACATTCGTCTGCAGACGAGGCAGTTTCAGGCTGAAAATCCCCGCCTCTTTCTCGTCTATCTCTTACCTAGCATACTGGTCATCTTATCAGGCTTTCTCAACCCCTTGGCTCGTCTCCAAGAAAGTGTTTTAGAGCAATCCTTTTTCAGCATGTTGGCACAAGTACTCCAAGCCTATCTCTTCCCACTAGTGGTTTCTTTTTTGAGCACGATTTTTCTAGCAGGTGCTGCTTTTGCGACACTCCGACTCCTCAAGGATCCTGATACGAACCTCTCAGTAAAATCAAGCCTGGCCCTCTTTGCTGCAGAGCGCTTCTCGCAAACCTTCCTAACTCTGCTCCTCAAACGTTTCTACCTCTTTTTATGGAGCATTCCAAACTTAGTAGGCGTTTATTTTCTCTTTTATAGCAATCTCTTAGCTCGGAGATTTGTCGCCCTACATCCTGAATTTCCAAAATTAGACCTCTCATCCGTTGAAACAGAGCAGTTCCTTATGACCTTTGGCCTCTACTTTTTCGCGAGTCTCATCTTGATGATTGTAGGGAACATCCTCTACGTACCGCAACATTATGCCTACTCGCAAGTAGAATTCCTCCTCTGCGACACTCTGGATTTAGGACAGGCTAAACCCCGTCAAATCCTGAAAACCAGCCGTTTCTTGATGAAAGGTTACAAATTCCAGCGCTTTGTCCTCGACCTACAACTACTCCCTTGGTACTTCCTCAACTGGATCACTTTTGGAATTGCTAGCTTTTCACTCCTTCCCTATATCCAGAACAATCACATCTTCTTTTACAGAGCCCTACTAGCCCGTAAACGTCGAAATGGATAAGAGTCTACAAAAACCAGCGTCGTTCAGGACGCTGGTTTTTTTATTTCAAAAGTAACATACTCAGCAGAGTCAAAATAGCAGGCCCACCTTGCTTCAGAAGAATCTTCTTGTTTATCCTAAAGGATTGACACAAAAAAAGAAGCGAGAACTCAATCAGTTCCCAACTTCCATTTTAATGATTAGTTCATTGAAACGTGAACGTGGTCATAGTGGTTTTCGGTTACGCTACCACGGTCTGGCATTGGATTCCACGTATAGGCTGGTCCATATTTACTATCATATGGAGCGTAGAAACGTTGTTTCCAGATGATATAGTTGATACCACGGCTAGCCATATTTTTGACTGCATATTCCGCGATTTGATCACCAAGTGCTGAACTCACTGGAACCATAAAGTCGATGGCCAAACCTTTCCCATGGTCGCCACTGTCTCCAGGACGGTAACCACTAAAGGATGTGATGCCAAACAAGTTGGCGATTTCTTCCTTAAAGGCTGCCGTTTGCGGTTGAAGACCAGCATTCTCAGACTTAGCTACAGCAAGTCCTGCATAGTCAGGAGCCGCTGGAGCTGAATATGTTCTTGAAGGAGTTTGGCTTTGCTCTGCTTGATAAGTCGAAGTTGCAGTGTCAGAAGTTGCTGTTGATACTGCTTCTTCTGTTGCACTTGATCCTGTTGTATCAGCAGGTGTTTCAGTTGCTGGAGCAGCTGCTACTGGGGCTTCTGCTGGAGTTGTTGCTGCCGTTTCTTCGGTAGCTGGAGTCGCCACTTGTGGAGCTTCTTCAACTGGGCGAGTTGTTTCTGCTACTAGTGCTTCCGCTGGAGTCGTTTCAGCTGTTTCTTCAGCTACAGATGTTTCTGTAGATGGTGTCTCTTCAGCAACTGTCGCTGTCTCAGAAACTTCTGAACTTGGCGCTACTTCTGCTGGTTTTTCAGTCTCTGTTGCAGTTGGAGCTTCCTCAATTGGTTGAGAAAGGTCTTCTACTTGAACTGTTTGTTCATCGACTGTCACTTGATTCGTCGTCAAATCAGCTGTTGCAGTCGTCACTTCTTCACTAGCATCTGATTGAGGAGCTTGGATTTCAACTTCCGTTACCTCTTCTGCCTCATTGACAGTTGTAGTGAGGACAGTATCTGGGAAAATCAAGTCCATATTGGTGATTTTGTTCAAATTAGCAAGAACCGTCACATCTACTCCCAAAGCTTCTGCAATCGTGCTCAGGGTATCACCATACTGAACTGTATAGCTGTTTTTGTTCTCGTTTTTCGTCACATCATTTTGGATTTGCTCAACGCTACGTGCTGTCCAAGAGATTTCTTGAGCTTTCGCTCCTAATGTGGGAGCAAGAGACAAGGCTACTGTTGAGGCTAAAATAATTCTTTTCTTCATTCGTTCATATTCCTTTCAAATGAGTACCTGTCTATCATAACACAAAAAAAGCAGAAAAAAAGCCCTCTCGGGCCTATTTAACAGAACTGTCTATTCCTTGTAACAAACTCGATTACTTGAAATAGTTTGTTAGGTTTCTGTCACAAAACTGACACAATCTTCTCATCACTTATCCTCAAAAATATAAGGAATATCTGCTAGTACTTGAATCCTCTGATTCCCTTCATAGGAGGATTCTAAAAAGTTAATACTTTGAATACCGCTATTCTGGGCAAATTCCACATCCAAAGTCCGATCCCCTATATAATAGGTTTTCTCAAAATCCAGCTGATACTTGTCTAGTAGATAGTTAGCCGCTTCTGGACTAGGCTTGCGCTCAAAACCACTCTGACTAGTTAGAATCTCTGTGAAATAGGACTCCAACCCCAAGGCTCTGAGAATGGTAAAAGCATTGCCCCCCTTATGAGTATAGACAAACTGCTGAATCCCTGCTTGGTCTGCCCAAGCTAGCACTTCACGCGCACCTGGCATCAAAACTACCTGAGCATTCTTCTCAGACAGACTCTGAGCACGCACCTGATTGAGAACCGCCGCATCCAAATCTCTTTCCTCTGCCACTTGCTCCAGCAAATCCTGCACAGAATACCTGAGGATAAACTCTCTCACTTTTTCCTTATCATAAGGAATAGAAAATTGAGCAAAGGTCTCCTCAATCCCTGACAAAATCGCTTCGTAAGAGTCCAATAAAGTCCCGTCTAAATCCCAAATAAATGCTGTTTTTTGCATTTCCTATCCTTTCAAGCTCATATAACGCTGGTAACGGTAACGTAGAAATAACCAGCGAAAACCATTATCCAAGAGAGTCCCTGCCCAAATACCAGGCAAGCCCCAACCAAGAACAATACCCATCAGATATCCTGTTCCAATGCGAATACACCACATTCCTATACTTGTCGCATAAAAGGGGAGGCGAGCATTTCCCAAGCCCTGCCAAACTGCCGTATATATAACTGTCCCTGTCGCCATGGGGGTTCCTAGTAGAGAGAACAGTGCCACCAAAACGCTCGCTTCAACCGCTACAGGATCGGTCGTATAGAGATGAGTCAATGGTGTCCCCAAGGCATAGATACTGAGAGTTAAGGGCAACATGAGAAGCAGGGAAAGCCAAAAGGTTTGCTTGCTCAAATCATCTACTCTTTCCCAGTTATCCTCTCCAACTGCTCGAGCTACCTGCATGACCGTCGCCGTAGCGACGCCAAAGGCAGGCATATAGTTAAACTGGGTCAAGACTTCTCCGACTGCATTCCCCGCTACTGCCTCCGTCCCAAAAGAAACAACCAAGGCAATAATCACTACATCTCCAGCCCGCATCATAAGTCGCTCTCCTGCCGCTGGCAAAGCCAAGATCAATAGTTCTTTATCTAAAGCAAAAGTCGGTTTCTCAAAAGGCAGCTTTAATTGCGACCACAAAATCACAAGACCGACTAAGCGAGACAAGATAGTCCCCCAAGCAACACCAGCTATGCCCATATCAAGTACAAAAATAGCTAGACTTGAAAAAAGAATATTCAAGGCATTGGATAAAAAACTAACATATAGGGGCAGACGTGGATTATGTGTTGCACGAATCAAAGCCCCCAAACTCGTCATCAAGCCCAAGAGAACAATCGATCCACCCACCAAAGATAGGTAGAGCCCACCACTCTCAGCCACCTCCTGCTCAGTTCCCAAAAGTCCTATCATCTCTTGCCCAGCAAAGATGGATAAAGCGCCTAAAAGTGCACTCAGCAATAGGGTTATCTTGAGAGCCTCTGTCACGTGATAAGCCAACTTGGACTGATCTTTCTGCCCCAAACTTTTTGAAATAACACTGGAGATAGCAGCTCCCAGAGCGATAAAAATCGCCTGGTAAATAGTGATAATATTGCCAGCCACTGAAACACCTGAAATAGCGATCAAGCCCAAGTGGGCGACCAAGTAGCTGTCCACCATTCCCATGAGCATCTGCAAAAAGTTTTCACCCATAGCTGGCAATGCAATATTAAGAATGTCTTTATTTTTCCTAAACACTCTGTCCTCCTGATGAAAAGAAACTCAGTTGGTTTCCCAACCGAGTTTACTCCCTCTTTCTTAAAGTCCTAGATAAGTCTCAACCGCTGCTTGCATGTCAGCAGCTGCCACTGTTGTTTTATGACGAACGGGAGCTGTTTCAAGGCCATCAACCGCTGGTGGCACTGCCACTCCTGAAATGTCATGTAATTGAGCCAAGGCTTCAAAGTCAGTCAAGCCTGCTTTTCCTGTTACCGCTTCTACGGCAACCACTGGGAACTTGTAAGGACTAGCTGTTGAAGCAATCACTGTCTTAGTCGCATCGCCAGTAGCCGCTTGGTATTTTCTATAAACAGCTGAGGCAACCGCCGTATGTGGATCCTCGATGTAGGCATCTGTTTGATAAACACGTTTAATTTCTGTCGCAGTTTCTTCCTCAGTCGCATATTCAGCTACAAAGAGATCCAGAATCGCTGCATCAAAGTCTGTCAATTCATATTGTCCTTGCGTGTTCAAGGCGTTCATGAGTTCAGCTGTCTTAACCGCATCATTCCCCAAAAGATGGAAAATCAAACGCTCCAAGTTTGAAGATACTAAGATATCCATAGATGGACTAGTTGTTACCTTAAACTCACGTTTCTTATCGTAAACACGTGTTTTAAAGAAGTCAGTTAAAACATTGTTGTCATTTGAAGCACAGACTAATTTACCAACTGGCAGACCAATTTTCTTGGCATAAAAGGCAGCCAAGATATTTCCAAAGTTTCCTGTTGGTACTGTAAAATTGACCTTTTCACCAGCCACAATCTCACCAGACTTGATCAACTGAGCGTAGGCATAAACATAATACACAATCTGTGGTACCAAACGACCAATGTTCATAGAGTTAGCTGATGAAAATTGCAGTTTATTGGCAGCCAACTTTTCACGAAGAGCTACATCGTTAAACATATGTTTGACGTTAGTTTGCGCATCGTCAAAGTTACCATCAATAGCAATAACATGAGTATTGTCGCCAGTCTGAGTAGTCATTTGCAACTCTTGTATCTTGCTGACACCATCCTTTGGATAAAAGACGATGATCTCAGTACCAGGCACATCGGCAAACCCTGCCATAGCAGCTTTTCCAGTATCACCAGATGTCGCTGTCAAAATGACAATCTTGTTCTCCAAACCATGCTTTTTAGCGGCTGTCGTCATAAAGTATGGCAAGATAGACAAGGCCATATCTTTAAAGGCAATCGTTGAACCATGGAACAATTCCAAGTTGTATTGCCCATCCAGTTTCACCAATGGCGCAATCGCTGGAGTATCAAACTTGCTATCGTAGGCATTGTTGATACAGTAGTCCAACTCCTCAGCCGTAAAGTCATCTAAAAATGCTGATAAAACTAATTTAGCCACTTCTTGGTAAGAAGCATCTTTTAATGTTTCAAAGTCCAAATCAACCTTTGGATAAGTAAGTGGTGTAAACAGACCACCATCCGTCGCCAAACCTTGCAAAATAGCTTGGCTGGCAGTTACTGTATTATTGGCATCACGCGTTGATTGATAAACTAATGTCATGAATCTCTATCCTTTATCTATAGTCTCTTCCATTATATCATGATTTTTCAGAAAATTCTCCCTTTATAAGAGAAATTATAATCCCAATTCTTTCTTCAAAGGCTCTAAATAAACCATTTCTTGCTTATCTCTTTTCTCCAGTCCCTCCTCAGCAAGGGTGAGTAAGTCTTTAGAAAACTCGAGAACCGCAGCTTCTTCTTCATCTGTGAGTTGTTTTTTAGAAAATTGT